>JBCBPW010000065.1:0-38806 GCA_039820545.1 Bacteroidota bacterium
AACGGAACCTGTAGGTACAACGGAAACAGAAGCTGATACACCTGAAATAGCACCAGCTGCCGCAGCAGCTGAATTGCTAGAAGCTGCAGGAACGGAACCTGTAGGTACAACGGAAACAGAAGCTGATACACCTGAAATAGCACCAGCTGCCGCAGCAGCTGAATTGCCAGAAGCTGTAGGAACGGAACCTGTAGGTACAACGGAAACAGAAACTCATGTACCTGAAATAACACCAGCTGCCACAGTAGCTGAATTGCCAGAAGCTGTAGGAACGGAACCTGTAGGTACAACGGAAACAGAAACTCATGCACCTGAAGCTGCTGCAGAGGATATGCAAGAAGCTACAGGAACAGAGTCTACTAGTAGTACTGAATTAGCTGCGGTCGATACAGTATTAAACACCATACCTGCTGGAAGTAACCCTCTACCTGCAGTACCTGCGCCAGAGGCTACTACTACAAATTCTGAAAATGAAGCCGAACTTATACCACAATAGTATCTGTTACCTCTATCCCCTATTGTTCTTCCTTCTTCAAACGGGCCAGCATCTTATCTGAGATTAATGGCCCTCTCCCTACTTCACTCCAGGGACATACTTCTAGACAGATGCCGCAACCGTCATGCTCGACGAAATAGGGTACGCATGTATCAAAATCTACATACCACTTTTCCTCTCCCCTGACCATTTTCTTTGTATCAAAGATGGCTTGCGGTGGACAATTTGTAGAGCAAATCTGACAAGAAAGACAAAATTCATCTACTCCAATCTCTTTAGGTCCATCTACAGATAAGGGCAAGTCTGTCAACACAGTAGCCAGTCGAATATTAGAACCCAACGTTTTGGAGATTAGGGAACCGTGCTTACCTAAGGTGCCAATGCCTGCATCGACTGCTACGGGAATATGTAGAATTTCATAGGTATCAGGAGAAATGTTGGTAGAAGCCCTCGCTGGCCAGCCCATCTTCCTAATGTCGTGGGCCAACTTAATGGCAATTTCCCCTACCTTTTTATACGTCTCCTGGATATGGAGAGAGGTGCCATGCGTAGGGGCTTGGACCATCGTTTCCCTATTCATCGGTATGGCAATCGCAATCGCATAGGAGAAAGGCAGGTCAAAGCCTTCAAATCGCATGTGATCTTTCAGTTCTGCAATTCCTACCAAATTTGCCCCATGTTTTTTGGCCAGCTCTTTGACTTCCTGCGACATGGCATCTCTGTCTGTAATCTCCCTCTGTACGCTAGCCACTTCCCCTACCCTCTTTCTGTCCATCCAAAAGATCTTGAGGATGAAGTTGGCCAAAGCTGGCTTATTGATTCCTTGAAACAGTCGTTCGAGTTTATTCCATGGACCACTATACCCCTTACTGAAAAATGGTTGCTTGGCCCTCCTTGACTTTTCCTCTCCTACTCCATTCAGTGTATTCCCAGATATAGGTGGCATTCTATATTTGAATGAATAGTTTGTCGTAGGATAAGCTTCCTGCTTCATGACTTTTGCCTTCCGCACCTTCCGCCCAGTCTGAGGCTCCATATTTGCAGGTATATAATCGTATTGTGCATACGCTTTTTCATCCACAGGAGGGGCAAATACATCATCTACCCAGATCGTCTCACCTGCAGCCTTCTTCTTATGGATCTGCCTGTGCTCAATCCGTCCGATCGTATTAGCCAACAAGGCTACAAAACCTGTGTATCGCATGGCCCCAAAACGATGCTGCCATACATACCAGCGATTTCTGATTCGCTCTATCCTATTGTTAGGCTTTATAATTTTGTGTTTACTCATGGGTTTAGGCGTATTGATTAATCGATTCATTCAAAAAGGCCACAAGTGGACGAAGCACCTGTAGATTCTCCACAATCTGCTCAACAACACCCTCTTGGATTGCTTCCTCATCTGTGAGTTCCTTGCTGACATAAAAGCCTTTCCATTTGATCCACTCTAAGGCAGGGCTATCCTTGTCAAACCCCTTCGGAGGTCTTGTCAATTTCCCATTGGATAAAAGCTCACCGTAAACTTGCTTCCATTGGTCGTCCTGTACGATTTCCTCCCAAGCAGCCAGATTGGCTTCAATACCTGATCGGACACGTAGGAGTATCTTATTGTCGGGCATGAAAAGACCTCCTCCATAAAAGCTTTCACCTGGCGCAATTTGGAGGTAATACCCAGCAAAAGGTGCTGACTTCCCTCCTTGCCCCAGATAAGTAAAGAATCTGGGGTTGTAGGGCGACTTATCTTTCGAAAACCTGATGTCGCGATTGATGCGCATGATAGTTTTCTTGGGTTCCAATGCAGCCCGTGCAATCCCTTCATCGAAGGATTCCACTCCCTGAATCAACCTTTCGTTCACCTCTAGAAAATTTGTCCGAGCCAATTCATATCGCTTCCTATTTTCATCAAACCAAGCTTTCACATTGTGCTGCTTCAAATCCTTGAGAAATTCGATCGTTGCTGTTTGAATCATATCTGATGGGGTAAAAGGTTCAAAATTGAGAAAATAGTTATTGACTATTAGTCATTAATTCACTAAAAAAAATTATATAGCCATACCTACTGTCAGTATTTCTGCAAATGTCTTCACCATTTGCTCTTGGTCTATTTCATGATGATTGGCCAAAAGTCTCTTTTTCGTATCTACAAATTCCACTACGCCCACACAGCAGGCCCAAATGATGTAATGTGTAGTGGCCGCATCTAGGTTAGGTCTCAATTCCTGTCTGGCTTGACCTTCTTGAATCAATCGCTCTGTAAAGCGTTGCAAGCCTTGACTCAGCTTGAGATAACCTGTAGTATTGATATCAAACTCTGGCCTTTCCATGTAGGAGATCAATTCAAAGTACTGTGGATAGTGCTTGTTGAACTGGTAACAGGCTAGGCACAAGGCTTTGATTTTGTCTACGCTATGCGCATGTTGCCCAATATGCCGCTCGAAGTATTCATACATCAACTTGATGGCCTTGACTCCAAGTTCAGCTAACATTTGATCTTTATTTTTGTAATAATTGTATACCGTACCTTTCGCAATACCTGCTTTCGCAATCACCTGATCTATGGTAAATGCATCAATCCCCGCCTCCAATAGGACCAAATCCGCAGCTGCGATGATCTGATTTTTCCGAATTTCAGGTGTAGCTCTTTTACCTGGCATAGCATTATTGACTATTGGTCATTAATAGACTAAGAATAATGAAAAATGTTTTTAGACTTGGAGAGAATTTTAAAAATGAGGTCTTATGGGGTAAAAAGGAGCTTAACGAAGATCAGACTTTCGCGTCTACTAAATATAAAAAGCCAAGTCCCTTTCAAGACCTGGCTTTCCTGTATTTTAAACTAAGATACCTACTCTATATCGACAATGATCGTCTTCTTTCTCCCCTTCTTATCAATCAAGAAACGCTCTCTGTATAGCATAAAGGCTGCATCTCCCACATCCTTGATGTACACATAGTTAAAGCCGCCATTAAAGACTGCACCCAAGCCTGGCACTAGACCGACCGCTTTCTTGGTGATGGTACGTTCGACGATCTCTTTGATGATGAATCGTGAAACAAAGCTCGTCGCATTGCGCCCTAGATGCTTCTTGGTGAAGTCACCCATGACAGAGTTGTAGACATCAGAATGCCTTCCTGCCTCAAAATCTTTCAGTTCTCCGAGTGCTTTTTGCTTCTCTACCTTATCAGAAGAAGTCGCTACCTTAAACACTCTCATCATATATTCCGTTTCAAATGCACGGTCTATGGGATTGGCTTCAGGATCATTGGGGTTGAAGCCATAAGAAAGGGCAATCTGATTGATGGTGCGAACAGAAAAAGTAAAGAGTGCGGGCAAATCCGCAATTAAACCTGGCCAGCCCACCAATCCTGTCCCTACCCCACTGAGCGTCGCCATGCGGGTATTTCCTTCGATAAGGGATTGCGCCACATGATCTAAGTCATGAATAGAAGCTTTTTTGAGATCCTCGATGGTTTTGGCTCCTATCTCAAACTCCTTCGTGGCTTCAATCACTTCCTGTGGGTTGACCGTCCACTGGGATACGTCGCGAAGTTTCTCGACGATTGCTTCTGTCACTCCGGAGACAGAACCTTTCACATCTTCAGGTGTTAGTTTATCTGTAAGCCAGCTGATAGGCTTGCTTACAAAGTCGGTCGCACGGTTCAGAAAGCTGGGATTATCTGCTTTCCACTTAGCGATATCATCGAGAATCTTCTTTTCAGAGCTATTTAATTTTGCCATCGAGTATCAGAATTGAAACAAATCTTCTTTATTTTACCGTTCTTTTTGTCAATTGGTTGTAGATAAATCAACAAAAATTAAATGAAATTTGGAACTAAAGCCGTTCACGCAGGGATAGAACCCGATCCTTCTACTGGAGCCATCATGACTCCTATCTACCAAACGAGTACCTATGTGCAAGCAGCTCCTGGTGATCACCAAGGGTACGAGTATGCCCGTACTCAAAATCCTACCCGACATGCGCTAGAAGCATCATTGGCTGCCCTAGAAAATGGACAGTTTGCCTCCTGTTTTGGGTCAGGTATGGCGGCTGTAGATGCCATCCTCAAATATCTACGTCCAGGGGATGAAGTCATCTCTACCAACGACCTCTACGGAGGAAGTTACCGCATTTTCACCAAGGTATTTGCTCACTACGGGATCAAGTTTCACTTCACAGACATGCGTGATCTGTCGAATGTCGAAAACCTGATCACCCAAAATACCAAGATGATCTGGGTAGAAACGCCCACCAATCCTACGATCCAGATAGTGGACGTGAAAGGGGTAGCGGATATTGCAAAGCGATACGGAGTTTTGGTCGTCGCTGACAATACGTTTGCTTCACCTGCCTTGCAAAACCCCCTCGATCTGGGTGCAGATATGGTGCTACACTCTATCACGAAATATATCGGTGGACACTCAGACGTGGTCATGGGAGCTGTCATCGTCAAAGATGAAAAGCTGGACGAACACCTGAAGTTCATCCAAAATGCCTGCGGAGGCGTCCCAGGTCCTCAGGACTGCTTCCTGACCTTACGCGGCATCAAGACCCTTCACCTGCGCATGCGCGCCCATTGTGAAAACGGAGCAAAGGTCGCACATTTCCTCAAAAATCATCCAAGAGTAGCCACCGTCAACTGGCCTGGATTCGAAGACTTTCCTGGACATGAGATTGCGAAGGAACAAATGCACGGTTTTGGCGGCATGATTTCATTCACGCTCAAAGGAGATATGATGGAGGACGCCTTTACGGTCATGGGCAACACAAAATTGTTTGCCTTGGCAGAGAGCCTAGGGGGAGTAGAATCCTTGATTGGACACCCTGCAAGTATGACGCATGCTTCTATCCCTAAGGCCGAACGCGAAGCAGCGGGTCTTTCAGACACCTTGATTCGCCTATCCGTAGGGATTGAAGATGGAGACGATCTCGTGGCAGATCTCGAACAAGCCCTCGCGCATATCCGCGAAGCAGTTGCTTAATGATTCGATCCCCGAAAGATCCCTTTAGAGAATAAACATATATCAGACTTCTGTGCAATTAGCACGGAAGTCTTTTTCTTTTTGAGCCTTCCTATTTGACTGCCCACTTTACTTTTTTCGCCATTCGTGTTTTCCAGCTCCACAATTGCACAGTGTTTGTTTTACTTTAAAATCAACTTAATCCTTACTCCCTGTAAATCAGGCAGGTTCTTTCGCTTTTCGCCAAACTCAAATTCGATTTCATTCCAAACACCAGGAGTCATCATGATTGTTCCGGAAAACATGCTTTGCTTTATTTTCTCCCGCAAGAAATTGCTCATCGGGATGAACCCTCCCGAATCTCAACCTCGCCTTTTGACTTTTGACGACAAGCTCCATTTACCTTATGAAGGACGTGCGATCCCCGAAGTGATCGATAAGCACTGGGAAGGTATCCTAAATGCCTACCGCCAGGAGCTAGATACGCCTATGGAGCAGATCCCTGTCTCTATGGTTTATCCCTCCGAAGCCCAGCCTGGTCTTAAACAAGGAGTCATTGATACCATCAAAGGAAAGTTGGGGGATCGAGTCCAAATGGTTCACGCTGAAAACCTCGCGCTGGCCTACCTTCACGGGATGGTCGAGCGGAAAGAATTGGTCAACTCTTACAATCTCGTCATCGAAGCATTGGACGATGTCGTCAATGTGTGGATGGTCAAACTAGGAGATGTAGATGACGAAGTAGAGGGGAAAGAGGCACTCTTTGCTACCGAACATACGCACAGCGACATCCTTCGAGGAATCGGCCCCAACACAGGTATGGAGCATATCCTGCGCGAAGCGATGAAGCAGTTTGAGTCAGCAGGGCTCTCACTGAATATGCGAGGACAGACAGATCTTGCCCACCAAATCCTGAGCCCTTCTTCGGATTATATCTTCACTGTATCTCAAGAAAGTGACCATGTCCAACTTGAAGGTCAGCTCTCTTTCAGTAAAGAGCGATTTACGGAGTTGATGGCTTCAAATAAAGAGAAATTAAAAGAGGTGATAGGTGCTGGAGCCATCGCCCGTAAAAATATCAAGCGCGTCCTCCTAATTGGGAAATATCTACAAAACCCTGTATTACAGGAGTATATGGACAAACAACTTGCGATTGGTAAGATCTTGACCCAAGTCCAACCTTACGATGAGCGCAACGAATACGAAGCGATCCTTCGTGGAGCTTTGACTCGGATGGATCTGATCCGTCAAGCTGAGGACAACAAGGCCAAAGCCGAAGAACGCAAACGCGAAGAGGCTGCCAAACGCGCGCAAATTCAGGCAGAGCTGCAGAAAAAAGATGCACGCGAAAGCTTGTTTGAGGAAATGCAGCAAGCCTGTGTCAATCCTGCTGATCAGGAAAAGTACGAAGAATTATTCGTCAAAAAAGGAGAACAACTGGGCATTCCTGAAGTCGTCATCAAGTGGAACATCAGTGAAATTATTTCCAAGATATCCTTGGAGCAGGAAGTAGCTGTAATCGACGAGAACAACGCGCCCCAAGAGGAAATGTCTACGCCCGAACCTGAGCCAGAAGTTGTCGCAGAAGCTCCCGTTGTAGAAATGAATAAATCGGTTTCTCCTCCTCCCGTCAAAGTAGACAAGCCCGAGTCGAAGCCTGCTCCCGAACCTGTCAAGGAGGAGCCCCTCGCTTCAGAAGCTGAGGTGAATGAGGAAAAACCTGTACCTAAGGCAAAGCCTGTAGTACAAACCGCCCCTACGCCCAAAGAGGAGGTGAAGGCAACAGAAGTCGTACCTGTGACTGCACAGTCCAATGGAAAAGCAGAAGCCAAAGTGCCTGCGACAGCTGTTCAGACCCTTGCCCCTGTAGCACAGACTGCCCAGAAGGAAAAAGAAGAATCAGGAAAGAAGCTGATCAGCCTAGGAGATGTATTCATGCTGCGCCGTGATCTTCCAGATACTGAATTCCAATCTAAGATCGTTTCATTCAAAGGAGACAGTGAATTGTACGAACTGCGTATGCTACCTGCAGAAGGTGAGGATAAGCAGTTGACTGAGAATTTCTACAAAGTGTACAGAAAAGAGTTGGCTTTCTATCACAAGCTTTCTGAAATGAGCGAAGCCAAGGAAGGTAAATACTATTACCGTCCATTCATCGAGCGTAGCACATTGAAGGACCAGATCAAGCGATTGGGACTGGACAAGAAGAAAAGTGTAGAAGAACTTTCTTCAAATGATCTAAAATTTATTCTACAAATATTTAAAGAGGTACGAGAGTTGCAGGTATCACATGCAGCCCTAGACGAAGAAAACATCCTAGTACACGAGAAGCGCAAATGGGGGCTCTCAAAAAATATGGATGTCACATTTGTGGGATTCACCTCAGCTGACTGCTCAAACGACGATATGATCGAAGCAGCACACTTGGCATTTGAGCGTGTGATGGGCCAGAAGTTTTACAAAGAATTCAGGGAGAAATTCCAATTATAATGATGAAAGAACTTCCGCCAGGAAATGAGAGTTTAATCGAATTTATTCGTTTGAAAGAGCGAAAAGAAAGGAGGAGCCGTATCATCACTTGGGTGGTAGGCTCCGCCTTCCTGCTTTTTTCAGCCTTAGGCTCAGGATATTATTTCCTGTATGGCCCAGGACAGCCTGCGGAATCTACTGTATATGAAATAGCTACCCTTACCAGGAGCAAAGTAGCCTCACTCTTAGAAGAAACCCAGGCTCCACTTTTGGTGCAAGACTCCTACACAAAACGCGTAGACACCATTCGCTCTGTGCAGGATTATATGCTCCTCGTCACCGCTATCTCCGACGATCCTGGAAGCTATGCGGCACAAGAGAATGCCTACGATCCTCGTGAGACGGTCGTACAGACCAGCAGTCCCATGCAATCAGACTCTGCTTCACGTCCCTCCATCAATGTGGACCAGCCCTTGGTTGATGCAGATGTCATGCCTGCTTTTCCAGGAGGTGAAGCAGCACTCTACAGGTTCCTCTCCAGTCACATTCGCTACCCCGAAGATGCACTCCGCAAAAAAGTAGAAGGAAAAGTTTTTGTACGCTTCGTCATCCAAGAAGACGGATCGATCACCGATCTACAAATCCGAAAAGGTATCGGCTTCGGCTGCGATGAAGAAGCCCTACGCGTCATCCGTATGATGCCTCGCTGGCTCCCAGGCGAACTAGCAGGCCAAAAAGTCGCCGTTTTTTCTAGCCTCGCCGTAAACTTTAAGTTTTTATAGCTTCATTTTTCATTTTGTACCTGACGCACCAGCATAAGCTTCCTGAACAATGAAAAATGTTCTCTCAAGAATGATCTAAGCTAATCTCGTCTCTACCTTGATCTCATTGTGCAGCGTCCGATGAACAGGGCACTTATCAGCGATCTCTACCAAGCGGAGAAGCTGCTTTTCATTTAGATTCCCCTCCAACTCCAAGACCCGCTCGATGTGATCTATCATAGGTTTCTTGCTTTCTACCTCTCCCTGATCCTCCGCATATACTTTGCTGTGCTGTAGATGCACCCTCACTTCTTGTAGGTCCCACCCTTTTCTATCGGCATACATCCTGAGCGTCATCCCTGTACATGTCCCAAGTGCCGCTACCAATAAGTCATAGGGCGTCGGCCCCAAATCATCTCCCCCCACTGAGAGCGGCTCATCAGCCAAAAATGTATGGCTTCCCGCACGTACCTCAGTCGTAAAGGTTGTCCCTGTACGGATGACTGCCTGTATCTCTGTCAAAAGCGGTGTCTCTTCCTCCATATCTACATAGCGCGACACCCACGAACCGATGACCTGCCCTGCATATAGAGAGTCTGCTTTCTTTGAAAGCAAGTGATCTGCCCCATCCAGAGACATGTAGCTTTTGGGGTGCCAGGCCGCATGGTAGATGTCTGAGGCGTTTTCGATACCCACAATGTTGTCCTGAGGAGAATGCATCACAAGAAGGGGCTTCTTCATCTGGGCAATCACATCTTTCAAGGTGATGGACTCTATGTCTTCCAAAAAGTGCTTTTTGATCACAAAAGGTCTTCCAGCAATCAAAATCTGTCCCTCCCCTTCTGTTCGAACCCTTTGCTCGATGGCTGTAAATAGGTGCTTGACATGCTCGGGTTCGGCAGGGGCACCAATCGTAGCTACAGCCTGTACACTGTCTATGACCGAAGCTGCCATCAATACTGCCGCCCCACCTAGCGAATGCCCTACCAGCAACTGAGGCCCCTTGTACGCTTGCTCCAAAAAGGAAGCTGCATCTAGTAAGTCACTGACATTGGTGGAGAAATTAGTCTCAAAAAAGGCTCCCTCACTTTCTCCAATTCCAGCAAAGTCAAATCGCAATACGGCAAAACCTGCCTGAGTCAAGGACAGACTGATATTTCGAATCGCACGAAGATTTTTCCCGCAGGTAAAACAATGCGCAAATAGCGCATAAGCTCTAGGCTTGTTGCCGATGGGAACGTCCAAAACGGCAGAAAGTTGAAGACCTTTTCTATTAGGGAATGTCAATCTATGGGATCTCATCTTGCGAGTAGTTTATATTTGGGAAGAATATACCTTTTCCTCACAAGAAATACGCGCTCTTGATAGCAGGTTGGTAGCTTAGCGACAAAAGGAAAGATGGGATCAAGAAATTTTTGATAAAGGTGACCCTACCCCACTTATAATTCGTAATATGATACAGCTTCAGCTACAAACTAAAGGGACCAGTACATGAGAGAAGATGCTGATCAGCGCCCCAGTTTATACGCAATCCCCACATTCACCCCTGGATTCACACCCGCAGCTACATTGCCTCCTTCTACACGAATGATCTCAGCAAAAGGGGTCCACGACATCCGAAGTCTAGGGGCAATGGGATAAACATAAGAAAGCATGAGATAGGTGGATATACTACGCCCTTCTGAAATCAATTCTCTATTGTAGGGGAAAAGATCCCTCAGTCTTATCCTGCCTTGCGCTCTGACGCTCAGGTACCATCGATGGTCTCTCAACTTATTATTAAGAAATTTCCCTAACTGAATATAAGGTCCAGCGATGAATGGATGCTCCTCCAATCCAACCTGTGAATTAAGACCTAGCTGTGCAAAGAAATTTCCATTGGGTGGGACAATTAAGAAGCCCAGCGCCATAGGCATCAGATTGATTTCTCCTCCTTGATCCCCCGCAATCAACGTCCCTGTCTCCCCTTTGATGTACACCCTCCATTGTGGAAACTGAGGCTTGGGACGGATACAAGGCTGAGCAGACAACAATGCATGAAAGGCAAAGACACAAAAAAGTAGAATCCCCAAAAAGTTAAAGTTTGAGCTGTTCATGTTATCCCATCTCTCAGAGACTGTTTAGATTGAAGTATATTGAATGTTCACTCAGCCTCCTAATTAGGGCTTCAAATTAGAGAAAATCCCCCTTTGTAAACATCCTCAAAGGAGGACATTTTTTTATACTTTGCGCAGATATATTCGATGATCTCAGGATTCGCCACTTTTTTTGTCCTCTGCTTGTGGTTTTGAAATAGAAGGGCCAGGAAAACGCATGCGTCGCCCTAGCCCACTACATTAACAAGATGAAAATCTTATTCCTTCCAGAATTTCATCGCTTTTGCTTGCTGCCCAGATCTCACACGCGCAATGTAAAGCCCGCTGGCAAGATCAGAAACGTATACAGATTGCGAGCCCTGACGGATGATTTCTTTTGACCAAACTCTACCCTGTACATCCATGATCTCCAATGTAGCTTCATTTATACCCTCCCAAACGACCTGGATCTGGTCATTTACACGTGTAGGATACAGCTGGAAAGGCAATGTCGCATCTACATCGACAGAAGTAGAATTGTTGTCACGGAGTATCAAGTTGTCTACACATACATAAAACGGTGTATTGGGACCATTGACACCTACATCAGAAGTAGTGAAGAAAAACTCCACACTGTCCACTCTCCCAAGGCTTGTCAGGTCTACGTAAGTCCACTCTTTGACAATGTAATCCTGGGAATTGTCCGCAAAACGGAAGTCAGCCAGATAAAAGTCCACACTGTCCGTCTTGAGCTGCCCATCCTGATAACCCTTGATCGTCACAAAGAAAAAGTCAGGATCGTTGCCATCAACCCCTCCGAACTTCTTGGCAAACTGGTCTCCTTCCGTCATACTACGGTAAGCATAGGTGCCATTGGTCAAGTAGACGCCCTCTGGTTGTCCACCTTGCAGTGCACCCGACAGCTTGATACGTGGGGGACTAGATCTGTAAGCCACAGCATAGGTCTCTGATCCATCCCAACCTGTTCCAGGAAAGGCACTGTACTGATTGGTAAATCCAGCTGTGACAGTGTCAGTCTTGGTAGATATCGCCCAGCCTGACCAGAAGGGAAACTGAGGATCAGGGACGTAGGAATTTGTAAAGAAAACATCTCCTTCTGTAAAACCTCCGCTCAAGTCACTTCCGTTGAAAAAAGAATCTACGGGGACATTGAAGCTTTCGAAATCGACCAATGTCTGTGCCTGACTCAAAGTGGCACCCAACAATAGGCATGCGGTAAGGTAAATGTATCGCATCATGTAGCTAAATATTTAATAGTTAATGGTTTGCTTGATCAAAGGAAGTAGAAACTCCCACTCTTAGGGTTCTTCCAGGCATGGGACGAAACTCAATGACCTGATAGGCTGCATTCCACACATTGTCTACCGCCAGAAAAACCTCTCCCGACCATTTCCGCCAGTTGATGTTCCCTTGCGCACGTAGATGTCCTAGGTGGTACGAAGGCAATTGCGTGAACCTGAGCGCTTCTACACTGCTAGTAAATTGATGCATGTAGCGTATACTCCATCTGTCTCTCTGATAGTTTAGATTCCCTAGCAGGCGATGTACAGGCACATAGACTAGCTGGTCTCCCTCCGAGATGACAGGAAACGATAGGCTTGTTTGATAAGTGGATCTGGTGAGATGATGACTGGCAGAGAATGCCCAAGTACTTCGAGAGGAAGGAATCTCAGCCGAAAGCTTCTGCTCCCATCCCCTACTCCACACTTCCGCAATGTTGTTGGCTGAGTAGAAAAAATCTCCCTCTTGGATGGACCATAAAATCCAATTTTGAATGTTACGGTTGAATACAATGGATTGATAGTTGACTTTCCAACCCTTATCTAAAATTTGCCATGAAAAACCTCCTTCCTGACTCCAACCACTCTCTGGCAGTAAATCGGGATTGCCACCAGGATTCCAAAATCGATCGTTGAAAGTCGGTACACGATAGTTGCGTGCCGCTTGCATATGCAGCAGAAAGGAAGGTTTGACCTCATAGCGTAAAGCCCCACTCCCCACCATCGGCAGTATATTCCCATCTATGATACCTTGTCTCAGACTTCCATTCCACTTCCATTTTCCTTGTTGCCAGCTATGCGCCAGGAACACAGCCGAACTATGTTGCTGTGGGTTGGATTGATAAGCGGCGATCTCCGCCTGTGTCCAAGTATGGTTCAAGCCCAGTGTGAACTGATGGGCTTTGCCTATGAATCTTTGTCGCTCCACTTCAGCAATGCCCGTCCAGAAGCTACTGGTAGAGTTCAAACGTATTTGCTCGTCTCGGTAGTTGAGTGCTTCGCGAAATAAGCCGCCTCGGACTTTTAAAGCACCTTTTTCGAGTACTTTGTGCCAATTAAAGGAAATGCGTAGGGCTTGGTCTTCCTGTGTAGCTTGGCTTTTGGTCTGCACCAAAGTCGGAGGAATCTCCCGAAAGACATCTTGCCACCAGATGTGCAATGAAAGCCTTTGGCCCTTTTTCGGCTGCCAAAAGAATTCCTGCAAAGCACCCGTCTGAGCAACTCCAGCATGCGACAATCTCTGTATGGGACCACCAGGAAAAGCCTGATAAGTAAAATCGTTGCGGCTTCGTTGCCGAAAAACTCTGCTGCGGCTGGCAAAATTTGTATTGGCAGCTTGTAGACTGACAAATTGATCTTGCATACCCCAACTTCCCATCGTCCCACGAACCTGAATTTGAGTACCAGGCAGAAAATTCACTTGATTATTCAGATGAAGGGTACCTCCAATGGCTCCACTACCCCATAGTGCCGTATTTCCCCCGTATTCTAGGCGCATCTCGTCCACAAAACCCACAGGAAGCAAGCTAAAATCGAGTTGGCCGAGCATAGGGCTTGTAATCGGCAGTCCATTCCAAGTCACGGCTGTATGCCCCGCACTTCCTCCACGCAGAGAGGTTGTGGCCAGTGTTCCTGGTCCATATTGCTTGACAAATATGCCCGAATTTTGTGCGAGGAGGTCACTCACTCGAGCAGCCCCTTCAGCGCGTAATTCAGCAGCCGACCATGTCTGTGTATGAAAGGCTTCATCGTCTGCACGGAGTGTAGTTCCTTCAATTTGGACAGGGGATAACTGATAGAGAGTGTCTGTAGCTTCTTGTGCAGATAGGAGGGATACTCCAAATAGGAAGAAAAGCCATGTGCTCCATACTTGAGAAAGAATGGAGAAACTGAGGGGGAAAACATGAAAAGCTTTTCGAAGCATCCTGCGCAATTGAACGTGAAACAATTTTCGCAGGAGGAAAAGAGGGGTGAGATCGAAGTGGAGCTCTTACATATGAGATATATAACATATGTAATCTTAATCTTTGGCGTGGGTACACCTTCTCCATTTCGATTCGAGTCTATTATCCCGATAGCTGCGAATCAGTGTAATTGGCAGGTCTTCTGACTTACTCCCTACAGATTCGCCTTCCCATCATCCTGATGACAGTGGACAAATGAATCGGTAGTGGATCTATGGATCGGAGCTTACAGCAGCGGGAACTGTCCAGGATTTTCACCTGATTCCCTTTTAATTCTGAGGACTCAGAAACCAACTACGGCAGCAATTAGGAAGATTTTTTTTATAAAAACAACACAGTCACTTGTGGATATTGGGTTGCGGTCAAAAGATAAAATCTATTCCAGTAAGACAAAGATGCCATGGTTTCAACGCTTTTTTCTCTCACTCATTCACTTATTTTACTCACAATCAGGAAGGAAAAAGTATTCAATTTTTCCTATGATCAATAATTGGATTTCCGTATAAAATTCTCATTTGCCACAATTTCCCCACAAATATTCCACAATGATATCCACATTTTATTCGTATTAGAATTAGTAAATGTCTATGATAATCTCTATATATATGAGGATCAGGCATATGGAAAATGGGGGTTGATCATATGATGGTTTGGTCAAAAGGAGAGACTCGAACACTTCCTTGATCAGGCTTGATCTACAAAAAGGGGCAATGTATTTTTAGCTCCTTTTTGATCCCATACAAGAATCGTGGCATATGGCAGAGCAACCCTTCAAAAGTTCTTCGAAAAATTTCTCTCCTCCCCAAGAGGGAAATAATCTGCCATCGGCACCGCTAGGGCATGGCAAACTTCCTCCACAATCGCTGGATATGGAAGAAGCTGTACTGGGTGCCCTTTTGCTGGAAAAAGACGCCCTTCACAGGATCATTGATACGCTCAAGCCGCACATGTTTTACAAGGATGCGAACCGCTTGATATTCGATACGATTCTAGAACTCTTTCAAAACTCCGAGCCAATCGACATCTTGACGGTCAAAAATGCCCTCAAACAAAGAGGAGTACTTGAGCGTACAGGAGGTCCCTTTTACTTGACCGAACTCACCTCACGCGTAGCCTCTGCCGCCAATATCGAGTACCATGCAAGGGTCATTGCAGAGAAATTCATCTTAAGGTCTCTCATCAAGGTCTCAGATGAAACCATCAAGAATGCTTACGACGAAACCACCGATGTCTTTGAGCTACTAGACAAAACCGAGCAGTCCCTTTTTGAGATTGCGGAGAACAACTTGCAGCGAAATTATCAGGGTATGTCTGAGCTGGTGATCAAAACGCTAGAACGACTGGAAGAAATTCGTGGGAAGGATACCTCCATCACGGGGATTCCGTCTGGGATTGCCGATCTCGATAAGATGACTGCTGGCTGGCAAAAAACGGACATGGTAATCATTGCGGCCCGTCCGGCGATGGGTAAGACGGCTTTTACGCTGACCTTGGCACGCAACGCAGCTTTGCGATTTGGCGAAGCCGTCGCCTTCTTCTCCCTGGAGATGGCAGCCGTACAGCTCGTACAACGTATGGTGACTTCTGAGGCAGAACTTGATGCCCAAAAGGTCCGTACAGGTCAGTTGGCCGATTACGAATGGGAGCAACTGGTCAGCCGGATCGGCTCGCTTTCCAAAGCCAATATCTTCATCGATGATACCCCTGCACTATCCGTTGCTGAGCTTCGCGCCAAATGCCGAAGGCTAAAAGCAGAGAAGAATATCTCAATGGTGGTCATCGACTACCTCCAGCTGATGCAAGGTGACAATTCGAAGAACTCTAACCGTGAACAGGAGATTGCGAAGATTTCTCGAAACCTCAAGGTCATCGCCAAGGAACTCGATGTCTGTGTGATTGCGCTCTCACAGTTAAGCCGTGCGGTAGAATCGCGTGGGGGAGACAAACGACCTGTTCTGTCTGACCTTCGTGAATCAGGATCGATTGAGCAGGATGCGGATATGGTGATGTTCCTTTATAGACCTGAGTACTACGGCTTTGAGACTGATGATGAGGGCAATACAACGGCAGGCCTAGCTGAGCTCATCATCGCGAAGCAACGTAACGGTCCCACAGGGAATGTCAAGATGCAGTTCATTGGGAAGTACGGTAAGTTCACCGACTGGCAGCAAGGCGGCCTACAGGAAATGGGCGCACCTGGTGACAGCAGTTTTGGTCCCAACACCATCACACTCCCCTCTAAAATGAACATGCCTGAAAAGGGAAATGATCAAGTACCTTTTTAAGGATCCATTTTAAATATAGCTAAGAAACAACTCGTAAGCTCCCGATCATTGAGGTCGGGACAGGTATTCCTACTTTCAATTTTCTCGAGCCAAGAAAAATTCAGAAAACCACTCAATAAAAATCATGCCAAAGCAGAATAATTGGGTGTTATTCTTCACATTTATCATTTCCAAAATAGTATGCCAATTCCTACGCCACTGAGGATCAGCGTTAGGAATTGTTCATTTTTGCAAAAAATCATAAGTTTCGGTACTTATCTAAGAGAATAAATAACTACAAATCAATCACTTAAGCTGCATCCAAAAAATAATTTCCCAATATCTGTTCACGTAAGAAGGATAGGTGATTCGTTAAATTCTTTTTCATGGATCTTTGAATCTTATGAAAATTATCTCCTATATTTGTATATAAAGCCAAAATTACAATTGGCAATTCGTTTAGAATCCTGTACAATTATTGACTATGAATGTACACACATTTAAAGCAATAAATTTTTCGGTATCCATTGTTTCACCCTAGTGCCCTTGTCAATATGCTCAACCGGATTTTAGCTCTTTCCGCTCTTTTCACCCTTATGCTCCTTTCTTTTCTTCAGGCTCATCCTGTTGCCTGGACTTCTTTCGCCTATGAAGACGCCCGTGTACGAGCCATGGCCGAGTATCGCCCGCTACTAGCCTATGTTTATCACGAAGGAAGTTCACTGGCTGAGAAACTCGACTCGCAAACATGGAGTGATACAACAATTGTCTCGCTTCTTAACCAATCTTTTGTCTGTAACAAAACAGAGGCTAGTAAGATGCCACTGTCAAGCGAGCTACACGAACTGCAAACCACTACAGAAGTTCCCTTTATTTTGATCTACCACCCAGAGGGACACATCATGGGGCGGGTAGAAGGATTTGTGGCTCCCCAAACCCTCCAAGGCATTCTCAATCGTCATCTTAAAAACATTGTTCCACCCACTCAACCTCAGTTGGCGATGAACTATAGAGGAGAAGAAAGCTCCTTAAGTGCAAATGCGCTAGCTGTCCATGGCGTCACAAGAGGGATGAATCCCAACTGCGACGACATACCTGGACTGGAAAAAATGGGACTAGAGGAGCAAATTGGTACAACAGTAGATCCCTCACACTTCATCCTAGTAGTTGCCGCACACGAGGAGGTCAAACACATCGCCAAAGATTTAAGAAAAATCAAGAAGTTCTGGCGAGGAGAAATCTTTGCCTTCCAATACAAAAGGTCCGACGAGCGAAATCCCAAGTTTATCATTGCGCTCGGTTCCTTCGACAATCGATCTACAGCCAATACATTCGCAGATACACTACAAGAACACGAAAAAATGGCTTGCCAAACCGTGCAAGTCTCTCGGCTGATGCAATAATTTTGCCCTTCGGCTCTTGTCTCTGAAAAGCTGTTGGAGTTTCATCATGTAGGTTTACTTAGGCTTTTTGCCTTTATCCGTGTAGGCCAAGATCTAAGCTACCATCAGTCTCTCATCAAAAATTTCCTTTTGGTTAATTTCATCTTGGGGGGCGGAAGATACTTTCGCCCTTTTTCATTTCTCCCTGTATTTGTCCAGATATTTTGCAACTTCAGATCATGAAAACAGATGTGACTATCATTGGTGCGGGTCCTGCTGGTGCTACATGTGCGCTACGCCTAGCTGATTCAGGATTGGACGTGACGCTACTCGATAAAGATGACTTCCCTAGGGACAAAATTTGTGGCGATGCCCTCAGCGGAAAAGTTGTTTCTGTACTCAAGTATACACGTCCCGAACTAGTAGATCGCCTCTACAAACTTCCCACCAAAACTCCTTCATGGGGCATACGATTTGTCGCACCTTGTGGGGAGCACTTAGATGTACCTTTCAAGAATCCCCATACACATCCTCAGGCTCAAGCACCTGGATTCATCAGCAAGCGATGGGATTTTGATGATTTTTTGGTCAAAGAAGTGGCCAAGCATCCACATATTCATCTTCACACAGGAAGTGGTGTGCAAAAAGTGGAAAGAATATCGGATGGTTTTTTGGTAGAAAATGGAGCACAGACATTTGGAAGTCGCATGATCGTAGGAGCAGATGGCGCTCACTCCATCGTCAAACGGTCCCTAAGTCCTGTCCATCCTCCCAAAAAACATCATGCAGCAGGTCTTCGTGCCTATTACAAAGGGGTGACAGGTTTTCGAGAGGGTAATTTCATTGAACTACATTTTATAAATGACCTTTTGCCAGGCTACTTCTGGATTTTTCCACTTCCCAATGGCTGGGCAAATGTAGGACTCGGTCTGAGATCTGACATCGTCTCCAAACGAAAGGTCAACATCAAAAAGCTTTTTCATCAGATCATCGAAACCCATCCAGGATTCCAAAGTCGATTCCAGCAGGCCGAAATGCAAGGTCCCCTCAGAGGCTTTGGCTTGCCCTTAGGTTCTACATGGAGGGAAATCGTGGGCGATGGCTGGATATTGACGGGAGATGCCGCAGGATTGATCGATCCTTTCAGCGGAGAAGGAATCGGCAATGCCATGCTCAGTGGTAAGATTGCCGCAGAGCAAATGATGGCCGCTTTCGAAGCCCAAGACTTTTCCCAGGCATTTCTCCAACCCTATGTGCAAAAGCTTCGCAAAAAAATCGGTAAGGAGCTGCAAGTAAGCTACCAAATGCAGCGATTGGCGGTATATCCCAAACTGTTTGATTTTGTAGTAAAAAAAGCGAACCGCAACCCTTCTTTGCAAACGATGATGACCATGATGTTTGACAATATTGACCTGAGAAAGGAGCTTGCCAAACCGCGATTTTACTGGAACCTATTATTTGGAGGATCGACAGAACCTCCACAAAAAGTGCATGCCTAAATCGACGTAGAAGGGAGCAGACTTTCTTTCCCAAATTTTTATTTTCCCTCTATCCGTTCTATTTTCCGACATATTACCTAGCAATCATATAGCAACATGCCAGACTATCTTCTGCCTATTCTCGTCAATATTGGATTTGTAGCCTTATATGTCCTCCTCTTTTTCATGGCCAAATGGCTCAAAGGCATGTTTTCCTCTTATAAACTAGACGAGCAGCTCACACAGTATGATAATGATGCTGTTTCGGTGAGTGTCGCAGGTTATTTTATCGCGGTAACAGCCATTTTCCTTGGTGCGATTAGTGGACCTGGAATTTCGATTGTGATGGATTATGTCACTGTGGCAGGATACTCTCTAGGAGGTATTTTCCTACTCAATGTTGCCCGCATCATCAACGCACGATTGGTCCTGTATAAATTCTCTGTAGATAAGGAGATCATCAAGGATCAAAATCCTGGAACAGGCGTAGTAGAGGGTGCGATGTATGTCGCGACAGGTTTGATCATCGGTGGCTCCATTCACGGTGAAGGAGGCTCTGCCTTGACGGCTTTCGTTTTTTACCTCATCGGTCAGGTCTGTCTGGTTTTATTCGGATTGCTGTACGTCCGCCTGAGTCCTTATGCTGTACATGACGAAATCGAGAAGGACAATGTCGCCGCAGGGCTGGGATTTGCAGGAGGCCTGATCTCTATTGGGATCATCATCATGAAAGGGGTGTCAGGAGACTTTGTAAGTTGGCAGGCAGATCTGCTCGCTTTGGGTATGGATATACTGGTGGTATTTGTCTACTTAATCGCTGTTCGATTTATCTTTGATCGCTTTATCTTGCGCAATTCTAATCTAGCGACTGAAATCTCAGAAGACCAAAACTTAGGGGCAGGTCTGCTAGAAATGGTCGTAGCGATTTGCTTCTCTGCCGTCTTATATTTTGTCCTCTAGCGTGTCTTCTGATCAAGAAAATCGCTTGCGAAGCAACGCTTTCCTCAAGAATCGTTTCATCACCACATGCGCCAAAGCCTCGGCAGGTTGAGGCTCTCCCATCGCACGATGAAAATCTGATTCTTCTATATCTATTCTGTACATGAGCTGTACCAGCCGCTCCATGTCATGTTTAATGAGGTCCTCCAATTTGATTTTCAGGTTTTCCCACAACCACTGATAAGGGGCTTGTTCGCGGGTTTCTGTCTGAAAATTTTTGTGCAAGAGTTCTGAGAGAAAAGGAAGCAAAGCAGGATCAGGACTAGAGGATGAAGACATAGGACGGAATATTACAGCGCAAGGAAAGTAGCCAAAAAAGCCACATTTACGAGCTTCAATTTCTCATCATACCTATGAATAATCAAGTTTTCTGGATAAAAAAGTCCGATGAATTGAATAAATGACTGATTCCAAGCAGGTAATCTTACCTTATTCTTCCAACATTTTTTCTCCAAAGTATATCCTTCTCCCAACACATCTCCCGATTTCTATTATTTTTGGGAGTTTTTAGAGAATTCACAACCTACTATGAGAAGTAGTATTATAGTTATCTGGGAGGAGCTAAAGAACATCTTGTGGTCGATCATTAACCTCAGAGATACCACAGATGTCAAAGGTACCATCGTCAGCATTCGCAACAGTATCACCATCCGTGGATACAATGTCTGGATCTTAGCCTGCGGTGCCATGCTCGCCTCTATCGGTCTGAACCTCAACTCTCCCGCAGTGATCATCGGGGCAATGTTAATTTCTCCCTTGATGTCTCCCATACTCGGCATTGGGCTCTCTATCGGGATCAATGATAGGGAGCATCTCATGCTGGCCATCGAAAACTTTGGTATTGCGGTTGCATCTAGTCTGATTGTAAGCTGTGGATACTTCGCGCTGTCTCCTTTCGACCTCCCCACCCCTGAGATTCTGAGTCGTACAGAGCCGACGATCCTAGATGTATTCATTGCCATCTTCGGTGGGATTGCAGGTATCGTGGCAACCTCCCGCAAGGATAAGACCAATGCAATACCTGGTGTAGCCATTGCTACGGCCTTGATGCCACCGATTTGTGTAGGGGGATTTGGATTGGCCAACGGACGATGGGAGATCTTTGCAGGTGCGATGTACCTCTTCTTCATCAACGCTGTCTTTATCGCCCTGTCAACCTACGTCATTGTCAGATTCTTGCGTTTTCCCTATGTAGAGTATGTCGATGAACATACCAGACGAAAGGCTGTACGTTGGATTGCTGTCGTTGTCTTTCTCATCATTGTACCAAGTGGATACTTCTTCTACAATGTACTCCAGCGCGTACGCCTCAACAGCAACATCGAAGAATTCATCGCAAGTGAAATCGACAACGAAGTCCACAAAGTCAATAAATATGATCGTGTAGATCAGGATAGTACCCATGTATTGATGTTTTACCTCTCAGGTAGAGCCGTATCCCCTGATACCATCAAGATCTTGGACAGCAGCAAATTCAACTATGATCTAGACAAATATAAGCTGAAGTTCTTCCAAGTCTCCTTCGATGAGGAAAAGCTGATCTCTCAGAGTGCCATCGAGGCTCAGCAAGCGATGGAACCTCGCTATCAAGCCCTGGAAGCACGTATGGATCAACTGGAAACCCTACAGGCACAGGTCAAAGATGAGGAGGCACTCTACACAGAAACCTTGAAAGAAGCCAAAGCGGCTTTCCCCATTCTGAAATCTCTATCCCTGAGCCCACAAACCTTGATTTCTGACTTTGAGGCTCCCATGGATACGCAGATGACCGTCGTAGCCCAGTGGCAGCCAGGTCTGACACGAAGCAGAAAACGCCTTGAGATTCAACGCCTTCAAAGCTGGCTTACCACCAAGCTCAAACAAGATACTGTCTTGGTCTTGAGTCCTTAACTTATGGGAAGATCCTTCGTAGAAAGATTCGTAACTTTGCGGACGATTGAGAGTTAGTAAGACATGAGCAGACCAATACAAGAAATAGAACAAGAACTGGTAGAGGAGTTTTCTCTATTTGATGACTGGATGGATAAGTACCAATACATCATCGAAATGGGCCAAAGTTTGGAAGGATTACCAGAGATAGATAAAACCCCAGAAAATATCGTCAAAGGATGTGTGTCTCAGGTATGGCTGACAGCGGACTATAATGGAGGCGAGATTCAGTTTCATGCAGATAGCGATGCCGTCATCACCAAAGGACTGATTGCCATGCTGATCCGCGTCATATCAGGTCACACCCCAAAGGAAATTGCCACAGCTGACCTAGGATTCATCGATCAAGTGGGCATTCGTCAGCATCTATCCCCCAACCGTTCCAACGGGCTTACATCCATGGTCAAGAAGATGAAACTCTATGCCATGGCTTATGCTGCCAAGGAAGCACAGGGATGACCCAAGAGGAAAAGAGACAATCCATAGAAAAAGCACTCACATTCCCTCTACTACATTCAACCCATCAAAAAATCAACCCTTCAACAATTAAGAAGATGTCTGTCGAATCATTGACAATTAAAGATAAAGCGGTAGAGCAAATACGTACGGTATTCGATCCTGAGATCCCTGTCAACATTTTTGAGTTGGGATTGATCTACGAAGTAAATGTCAAGGAGGACGGACACGTCCATGTCTTGATGACGCTCACAGCTCCAGCTTGCCCAGCAGCAGAGATTCTTCCCAGCGAAGTGAAAGAAAAAGTAGAAGCGGTAGAAGGCGTGGCAGAGGTCAATGTCGAACTCACCTTTGAGCCTGAGTGGAATATGGAGATGATGTCGGAGGAAGCCAAATTGGAGTTGGGGATGCTGTAGAACCATGCTAAGGCATGGTCATGTACGGGCTGATCATTCTACAGCGATCATTCTACAGCATGGTCATGTACGGGGCGATTATTGATGATCATAACCGATCATGCACCATCTGATCATGCCATAGCATGATCCTACGTGGGTAAAATCAACTCTTCATAATCATTGCGTACATTTCCCACAGCAGAGCTTACAGGATAGGCCTTCATCTTCTCGGCAGGATAGGGCCTCAATATTTCCAATAGATCTTCTGCTGATTCTCCTGCATTCAACCATCTTTCCTGTTGAGGTTGATCCAAGATCACGGGCATACGATCGTGTATATCCATCGTAAGTTCGTTGGGTTCCGTCGTGATGATGGAAAACGACCAAATATCCGGTCCCTCAGGCGATCGCCAGCGCGCATATAGCCCTGCAAAGACAAAAGCACGCTCATCCTCCATCATGATACGATAAGGCTGCTTACCACTAGGCAACTTTTTCCATTCATAAAATCCATCTGCAAGGACCACACATCGTGCCTTTCTCACAGGTCCCTTAAATGATGCCTTTTCAAGCAAGGTTTCGCTACGGGCATTGATCATTTTATACCCAATTCTCATATCCTTGGCCCAGTGCGGGATCAATCCCCATCTGTAATAGTGAATATGCATCGCGTCGTGCTGAGGAATAACCGCACACATCTGGGAGGGTGCGATGTTGTATCGAGGGCTAAGCGGAATGGCCGTCTGTCCAGGTTGCACAACTAGGGATTCATCAGGAACTTTGGTAAATGTATATCGACCGCACATAAAAAAGAGTTACATAAAGGCTTTGCAAGAAGTCTACCTAACATACGAAATCTCTCCCAATAGGATTTTCCCCTTCGCTTCCTCAAATTTATTTATTTTAGCCCGCCAATAGGAAACCAGCAAATGCGCAACAACCTGTATACTTTCTTCTCCTTTTACCATGCTCAATGAAGATGATTACGAGTTATTTTATATGCACGTGTAGATTCTGTAGTAAGATGCCCATTTTTATCCCAGATTATCCTTGCTGCGAAAGTCAACACAATCTCTACAAAGTGAATCAAGGCCAAGTCAAATAATGAAGGTTTATGTTGGATATCGGAATGATCCTAGACAATAGTTTTCCGCCAGATCCTAGGGTGGTCAATGAAGCACAAGTACTCATAAGGGCTGGACATCGTGTTCATTTATTTTGTCTGGATTATACAGGAGGGACTCAGCCTCAAGAAGAAGATTATCAAGGTTTGCATGTCATTCGCCATCCAGCCAGTACACAGATCAGAAGCATCTCCGCACTCGCTTACACCCTCCCCTTTTATCATAATCTGCTGGCTCCCCCCATTGAAGCTTTCATTCGTAAGTACAGTATCCAGATCTTGCACGTCCATGATATGCAGGTCATACCCGCAGTGCAGAAAGCCAACCGAAAGACGAATCTCCCACTCTTCATTGACCTTCATGAAAATCGACCTGAAATCATGAAGTTTTATACCCATGTCAATACCCTTCAAGGGAAACTTCTGATCTATCCTTCCGCATGGAAAAAAGCTGAGTTTCGCCAGATAAAAGAAGCAGATGCCGTTTTAGTCGTGACCCCTGAAGCACGGGATTACTATTGCGAGCAAGTAGAAGTGGCTAAGGAAAAATTTGTAACGCTCCCCAACACCGTACATGCCGATTTTTATGAGGATGCGCAACCCCTAGAAGACATTGAGGCAATGGCTCAAGGGAAATTCAACCTATTGTACTTAGGAGAAACGGGATTTAGACGAGGCATTATGACCGTCCTTCAAAGTCTGCCCATGTTGGTGGATACGATTCCTAACATTCAATTTGTCATCGTAGGAAAGAGTGTGGCCGATGCTACCTACAAGGCATTTGTCAAAGAAAAAGGGCTGGAAGCACATGTACGATTCGAAGGATGGCAAGATGTTGCCCGCTTTCCTTCCTATATTTTGTCCAGTCAGATCTGTGTGAGTCCCATCCACCGCAACATTCATCACGATACCACTTACGCCAACAAAATCTTCCAGTATCTTTCTTTGGGCAAACCTATCCTCGTAAGCGATGCGACGGCCCAAGCCAATATCGCCCTGGATCATGCCTGTGGACTCGTCCATCGAGCAGAGGATGCCAAGGAATTCGCGGATAAGGTTCTGCAATTGTATCAAAATCCAGATCAACGGGTGGAGATGGGTAAAAGAGGACAGGCCTTTGTACGAAATTCCTTTACATGGCTACATACTTCTCAAGGACTTCTTCAATTGTATGCAGATTGGGAAGAAAAAATTAATTCTTGATTTTAATTCGAATAGGTCCTTTAACCGTTGCAGGGTCTACAGGCAGGCCTTGCTGTGTGATCATGACTTTCCCTTCTTGAGCCCAATCGTATGCGATCTTACGGACCGCATCCATGTGCACACGCCAGTTTTTAGGAAAACATTTCTTCGCTACTTCAGAGGGACAGATACTTTTCTGAGGACCTCTCTTAGACAATAATTCCCACATCACTTGACGAATTTCTTGGTCCATGCAATTTTTTATGTTTTCGTGCGTCCATGTTTCGAACCTAACGCAAGTTATTGTGTTGTGTAGTGGACGATGTATGAGATTGTATACAGATGGATCAGTGGTTAGAAAGCAAACACTTTTTGATTTTTCCGTAGAAACCACTGATACATATTAGAAAATGAAAATTTGACACATTTTCATCCGACCGTGTGTTATATTTGGCACGAATTTACGACAAGTGCATCGTTTGGAGCAACGGATAAGTTGGGGAAACCAACAAATCACGTTACCTTTAAGTTAGTTTTATACAAGAAATAGTACCTTTCTAGAGTGTGTACGATTTATGGCAGAGAATAAGGATAGAAAAACGCCGAAACCCAATAATAATATCTACTGGATTTATCTGGTATTATTCGCTTTCTTTTTGCTGATCTCTTACTACGTAACGAATGACGCATCAAGCAATGCCCAGGAAATTGACCGCCCCAAACTTTATACGTTAGCGCAGGCAGGTCACATCCAGAAGATGGAGGTTATCAATAAAGCAGAGAAAGCCTATATCTATCTAAATGAAGCGGGAAAAGAAACTGCTTCTACATCCGAAAATGGTATGAAAGATAGCAAAGGGCCACAGTACATCTGGATGATTCCCCTTCCTGATGACCTGAGTAATTTCAAAGAAATTTATGAGATCCCCGAGGAAGGATCCAATGTTAAGGCTATCACCTTTACCAGTAGCGAAGAGACCGATTGGAGTGGAGCTGTCCAGATCCTAATCCCTATCGCTATTCTGATCGCTTTGTGGTTCTTCTTTATGCGTCGCATGGGCGCAGGTCCAGGAGGTGGGCAGATCTTCAACATCGGGAAGAGCCGTGCCAGCCTCTATGATAAAGAAAATAAGGTCAATGTCACCTTTAATGATGTGGCAGGGTTAGAGGAAGCAAAGGAAGAAGTCCAGGAAGTAGTGGAGTTTCTTCGCAATCCACAGAAATTCACCAAGCTCGGCGGACACATTCCTAAAGGTGTCCTGCTTGTAGGCCCTCCTGGAACAGGTAAAACCCTCTTGGCAAAAGCTGTAGCAGGTGAAGCCAAAGTCCCCTTCTTCTCTTTGAGTGGATCGGACTTCGTGGAGATGTTTGTCGGTGTGGGGGCTGCTCGTGTCCGTGACCTGTTCAAACAAGCAAAGGAAAAAGCGCCTTGTATCATCTTCATTGATGAGATCGATGCCGTAGGCCGTAGCCGTGGCCGCATGAATATGACAGGGGGCAACGATGAAAGAGAAAATACCCTCAACCAGCTTTTGGTGGAGATGGATGGATTCAACTCTGATACAGGTGTGATCATCATGGCGGCAACCAACCGTCCAGATGTACTCGACCCCGCCTTGCTTCGTGCAGGCCGCTTCGACCGACAGATTGGAGTAGATCGTCCAGATATCAAGGGACGTGAAGCGATTTTCGCCGTGCACTTGAAGAAATTGACACTGGCAGAGACGGTAGATGTCTCTAAGCTCGCGGCGCAAACGCCAGGATTTGTAGGGGCAGACATCATGAATGTCTGTAACGAAGCCGCACTTATTGCCGCACGTAAAGGAAAGAAGGCTGTGGATATGGCTGACTTCCAGGATGCTGTAGACCGTGTGATCGGTGGATTGGAGAAAAAAAGTAAGATCATCTCTCCACATGAGAAGCGTATCGTAGCTTATCACGAAGCAGGTCACGCTGTAGCTGGGTGGTTCTCCGAGCATGCGCATCCACTTGTCAAAGTGTCTATTGTCCCTCGTGGTTTGGCAGCGCTCGGTTATGCTCAGTACCTACCCAAAGAGCAATACCTGTATACGGTTCCTCAATTGCTGGATAGCATGGTCATGACCCTAGGAGGACGTGCTGCAGAGCAAGTCATCTTCGGAGAAGTGTCTACAGGTGCCCAAAATGACCTAGAACGCATCACCAATATGGCTTACAGCATGGTCCGCCTATACGGGATGAACGAAAAAGTTGGTCTGGTATCATTCAACAGTCAGGATGAGTACAACTTCACCAAGCCCTACTCAGATGAGACGGCTAAGGTAATCGACGAGGAGGTGAGAAGCATCATACAAAATGCCTATCAACGTACTATTGATCTACTGACACAACACAAAGATGCACTCGAGACCATCGCGCAAGAACTTCTAGAAAAAGAAGTCCTATTCAAAGAGGATCTCGTACGTCTGATCGGTGAGCGTCCCTTCAAGACAGAGGAGCCTGAACTCATAGATACTCCCACACTCGTAGCAGAAAATGGGGCCAATGGAAATGGATTCGTAGCTAGCGAAAACGGACATGAATCTGAAAATGGTCACGAACCTCACGGCTCAGGAGAAGTGGAAGTCAACCTCACAGAAGAACCAGCGGATAGTGAGCCTGACGAAAAACCAGAAGGCTAATTGTCCCGACACATAGAAACTCAGAGGAGCCTGCGAAAGTAGGTTCCTCTTTTTATATGAAAAAGTTAGGGTGTGAGACTTACTTTGTTTGGTAAGGGTCCTACCATACAATCTACCTTGAAGGCCTTGTTGCTGTATAGAATCATTTGCCAGTGTCGCGGGTAGGCTGTATTTTCCCCTCATCGTGAAGGTGTGTAAAATAGTACTTGAGTGAAAGAGAACGTATACATCATTTCTGATCTCCACCTGGGCTCTCCTAGCCCAGAAAAAAGCCTCATTCGAGAAAAGCATGTAGTCAAATGGCTCGACTCCATCCAGCATGATGCACGAGCCTTATACCTCGTAGGAGATATATTTGATTTCTGGTTTGAGTATCGCCATGCGGTTCCCAAAGGCTTTGTCAGATTTTTGGGAAAGCTCGCAGAGATGGCCGATACGGGAGTAGAGATGCATATTTTTTCGGGCAATCACGATTTGTGGTACAAGGACTATTTGCCTTCGCAGTTTGAGGTCGCCATTCATCATCAGCCTATCACGCGTACATTTTTTGGAGAAAAGTACTATCTCGCGCATGGGGATGGTTTGGGACCAGGGGATCATGGGTACAAGTTGATGAAGAAAGTTTTTACCCATCCAGTAAGTAAGTGGCTGTTTGAGCGCCTACACCCCAATTTTGGGATTGGACTGGCATTGGGACTTTCGCGCAATGGAGGCGATCACGATTACAACCAGCATAAAGATCAAGGCCCATTCACCCTGAACGATTCCCTCAGTATTCACTCAAAAGAAATCCTCGCAGCAGAACCTGATTATCGACACTTTGTATATGGTCACCGCCATGCCTTAGTACACCTGCCCCTCACAGAGCAGGCAGATATTTTTGTCTTGGGAGACTGGATTCATTTTTTCTCCTACCTCAAGATCTCTGCTCAAGGGCCTGAATTATTGACATTTCCCAAAGAAGAATCCAACCTTTCACTCGCAAACATATGAGGAAGCTATTTACATGGGGAATCCTTTTACTTTCTACCCTTACTCATGCGCAGATTAACCTAGATTCTGTTTTTGCCTCCCCTGTAGATACTGTCCTCCTCGTCGATAAAGCCGATCTCATCGCATCTGATCCAGAAGGCAACTTGTACACCCTGGATTCAGAAAGTAGTATGCTCACGAAGTATTTTGTGCTTCAGCATTATGATTCCAGCTTAAGCATTGGCGGACGAAGCCAGCGCGCAGAGGGCTTGATTCATCCTTTGGCTTTTCAGATCAAAAACAGACAGCGGCTTTATGTTTTAGATGATGTGTCTCGCACCATTTCCCTGTTCAATACAAATCTAAAGCCCATCAACCAGTTGGACCTCTCGCTATCAGCTGATGGCGAATTATTTCCGCTGGACATGACCGTCACGCCTGCCGAAGAAATCTTTGTCCTCAATCAACAGGACAACTTGGTGTATAAGTACTCGACTTTGACGCAACCTGGTTTGACCTTCGGAGGACTGGACTACGGAGAGGGGGCACTGTTCGATCCCATAGCCATCAAAACAGATAACACCAATCTTGTATACATCTGGGATATCTCGGAGGCAAAAGTCAAGATCTACGACATCTACGGAATTTACAGATCTGCTGTCGAGGTTCCTTGGGCAGAAGATTGGAATGGATTTGAAGTATTGGAAAACCATTTATTCTTCTGGAAAGAACAGACCATGCGTATGATTTACCTCAGGGACAATACCGTGCGGGAGATTACGCTTCCTCAGATCCAGGAAATACAGGATGTAGACGCCGATCGAAACTTTTTTTATGTGCTAAGTTCACAAGCGATTCGGTTATATCAAATAAGTAATTAGTTTTGTAAAATGGAGTGAATAGAGAGTCTTTGAAGCGAAAAAATAGTCGCTCGCATCAAAAATTCTCTATTTGTGATAATGTCAAATGAGGACGACCTACCGTCCGTCAAAGTAATTTAGCAATGGATATCCTCGACAAACTAGAGCAGATTGCCCACAGATTTGAAGAAGTCAAACAGCAGATCATTGATCCTGAGGTAATGACCGATCAAAAACGATACAAGGAGCTGAATATAGAATATCGCAATCTGGACAAAATCGTCAAGAAGACAGAGGAGTATAAAAATGTCATTAGCAATATAGAATCCTCTAGGGAGGTGCTGGCAGAAGAGAGCGATCCTGAATTTCGGGAAATGGCCAAAATGGAGATCTCTGAGCTAGAGCCTAAAAAAGAGGAACTGGAAGAAGAGCTCAAGATCATGCTCATTCCCAAAGATCCCAATGACTCTAAAAACGTGGTATTGGAGATATCTGCGGGAGCAGGTGGAGACGAGGCTTCGCTATTTGCGGGTGATCTATTCCGAATGTACGAGCGTTATTGCGATACCAAAGGACTTCGTTTTGAGGTCACTTCTATTCACGAAGGTTCTCAGGGAGGCTACAAAGAAGCTGTAGCGACGATCTCAGGAGAAGATGCTTATGGGGTACTAAAGTTTGAAGCGGGGGTACACCGTGTGCAACGTGTCCCTAAGACAGAGTCGCAAGGAAGAATCCACACTTCAGCAGCGACGGTGGCCATCATGCCCGAAGCGGAGGAGTTCGATGTCGTCATCGAAGATAAGGACATCATCAAAGAAATCACCAACGCCTCTGGTCCTGGGGGACAGTCGGTCAACACGACTTACTCTGCGGTGAAACTGACACACAAACCGACAGGGGTGCGCGTGTCGATGCAGGATGAAAAATCCCAGCACAAAAATCTTGAGAAGGCGATGAAAATCCTTCGCGCCCGTATCTACAAGATCGAAATGGACAAGCGTAAGCTCGAAAGTGATACGCTCCGTCGTTCGATGGTCGGGTCTGGAGACCGAAGCGAGAAAATCCGCACGTACAACTTTCCCCAAAGCCGCATCACCGATCACCGCATCAACCTCACCTTGTACAACCTCGACGCTGTCCTCAATGGAGACCTCGATCCTGTAATCGAACCTCTACGTGTGGCAGACAATGCAGAAAAGCTGAAGCAAGGAAGCTAGTATCGTGTTTGAATCGCTGAATGATTGAGGGGTTGAATTTCTCATGTCAAGTACCTACATAAATAAAAATGTGGGACATTGTCTCCTCTAGATTATATCTGGAGCAGGCTAGTTGTAGCATAGCAAGCAATTTTAGGTGTCTACACTACACGATCTCTTTTGGAAAGATTTAACCCTTTTCAATCTTGTACCAAACAGAAGGCTGCAAACTATGTGGGTTAGGTACCTTAGGGTGAATATATTGGCCTTGGTACACCATTCCTATTTTTTCCATGACACGACGAGAAGGAAGGTTAATGGAAGGGGTAGTAGCCACCACCTTTTGGAGATCGAGTGTAGAAAATGCAAAGTCTAGACATGCCTCTGCTGCTTCTGGTGCATACCCCTTACCCCAAAACTGCTTTCGAAGCCGCCAACCAATATCCACACAGGGCGTGAAGGGTGCCGCATAATCTTGAAAAAATAGCCCCACAAACCCTAGCGCCCTTTCTCCTTTTAGCTCATCTACCGCAAAGTAAGTAAAACCTCGTACTTCCAAGTGCTTCCGAAACTTTTCAATCATCCCTATGGAAGCTTCACGATCATGTGTTTTTGGGAAAAATCGCATCACTTCAGGATCACTATTCATCTCCACGGCTGCTTCCAAATCAGCCATCTCCCAGTTTCTCAATCCCAGACGTTTCGTCTTCAGTATGTATTCCATATCCCTTTCATACTGGACATTCGTCGCTAGGGTTCACTAATTGTGTATCTATTTCGTATACGTACCACATCCTTTTCATCTATCTACCCCCATAGCTTCTATAAATATGGAATTGACCCAAGCGAAAAAGGCAGATCAGGACGTCCTTCGACATTTGTTAGAGTTATATTGCTATGATTTTAGCGAGATCTTACAAACCGACGTAGATGCACATGGGCTTTTCCATTATCCCTACCTAGATCTATATTTTGAAGAAGAAGATCGACATCCTTACCTCGTCAAAGTTGATGGAAAATATGCAGGATTTGTATTGATCAATTCAGTCTTACAATACCTAGATGATCCTAAAGCTAGGGCCATCGCAGAATTTTTCATTCTCCGAAAATATAGACGTAAGGGATTGGGAGAAAAAGTAGCTTTTATGGCTTTTGCAAGCTTTCCAGGAAAATGGGAAGTATCTGTATTGGCTTCTCACACATCAGCTCTCACTTTTTGGAAACGAGTCATTGGGGCTTACACAGGGGATAAATTTGAAGTTGTGGACAAGGTATATCGGGGTCGAAAAAAGCAAATCCTTATTTTTGAGCGGTAGTTTCTTCCATCCACTCGCTCACCACATCCTGCATCCAGTTGTGCCTCCGTGTGAGGTAGGAGAATCCCACATGCCCACCATAAGCAATCTCAGGCATGGTTACGAGCGGATTGGGCTCCACATAAGGACGGTAATCTCCCTTGGCAAGGAAGGGATCGTCCTGGGCATTCAAAATCAAAGTAGGGCGTTGGATATAAGGAATCAACGTCATACAACTGCATCCCTCATAATATGCTTCGGCAGAAGGAAACCCATGTAGGGGGCCAGTGAAGATATTGTCAAAGTCAAAAATCGTCTTCACCTCTTTCAACTTGGCTTCATAAAAGGTATCGGGAAATTGATGAAACTTGGCACGTACTTTCTCTCGAAAAGACTGAAGGAAGATGCGCTTGTAAACATAGTTGGAGTTAAGATTATCAATTCGGGTGCTACAGGCTCCCAAGTCCAGTGGCACAGAGACAGCCGTCAAGACCTTGATGTGAGGATGTAGCTGATCCTTTTGCTCTCCTGCGTACCTGAGCGTCAAACTTCCCCCAAAACTAAATCCTAGCATCGCTACTTCTTGATATTCCTCTACAAAATCCCGAAGGACAAAATCTACATCGTCTGTCGCCCCCGCATAATAGATCCGCTTCGTTCGATTGATTTCCCCGCTACATGAACGGTAATTGATTGCGGCGATGTCCCAGCCCCTGGATTTGAGGAGATGGGCCATACCCACGACATAGGAGCCATGACTCGAGGACTCTAAGCCGTGCAGGATATAGGCTATTCGAGGATTTCCCCCTCTGTAATAATCGACATCCAGAAAATCACCATCGGGTGTCTCTAGCCGCTTACGTGTGTAGGGAAATGGTTTGTGGTTGTTGCGCTTAACATCAGAGAATATCGTATTGGCGTTGCCATTGCGAAGGAGGAAGTGGGGACGATAGCTGGGGATTTCCATGAAATTAGGAGATAGATTAAGGATCTTAAAGGTGGGAAAAAATGAGGAAATGACACAAATAACATCACCCACGACATCCTAAAACATGTCGTGGGTGATCATTGAAAAATGAAGCTTGAAAAATGTTACCTATTTCTACCGTCTCGTTTCCATGAGTTCAGGCTTGAGAGAACCATCGAGCCATTCGAAGAATACGCGATGCCATAAGACGCCGTTCTGTGGCTTTGTGACCCAGTGCCCTTCATTGGGGAAGTAGAGGAAACGCGAAGGAATGCCTCTGAGCTGAGCGGCGTTGAAGGCTTGCATCCCCTCTCCAATGGGTACACGGAAATCCTTCTCGCTGTGAATAACCAAAATAGGGGTATCCCAATTGCGTACATAAAGATGGGGAGAATGCAATTTATAGGAAGCATTGGGCTTGAGTTCCCAGTAAGCGCCTTTCATGTCCCAGTTGGCAAAAAACATCTCTTCTGTTGTTCCGTACCAGCTTTCTAAATTGTATACCCCACAGTGTGAGATAAATGTCTTGAATCGTCCGTTGTGGTTACCTGCTAGCCAGTAAACGGAGTATCCCCCAAAGCTAGCTCCTACAGCACCTAGCCTTTCCTCATCGACATAAGGCTCTTCCTTTACTGCATCAATGGCACTTAGGTAATCTGCCATAGCCTGACCTCCCCAATCTCCACTGATCTGGTCATTCCACTCACGTCCAAATGAAGGTAATCCGCGACGGTTGGGAGCAACGATGATGTAGTCGTTGGCTGCCATAAGCTGAAAGTTCCAGCGATAGGAGAAAAACTGGCTAACGGCAGACTGAGGGCCTCCCTGGCAGTATAGAAGTGTGGGATACTTGCGGTTGGGATCGAAGTTGGGTGGATAAATCACCCATACGAGCATATCTTTGTAGTCTGTGGTTTTGACATAGCGCTTCTCGACTTTTCCCATTTTCAACTCTCCCAACACATCTTTATTGATGTTGGTTAGCTGCGTCTCTTCTCCCTTCTTGTCTACAAAAAACAGCTCGGTAGGCATGGACATAGACATCTTACTCGCAATCAGCCCAGCCTCAGTCACCTTAAAGCTTGTGTAGTTGTGTACCCCTTGCGTTAGGGTCTTATAGCGGCTGCTTTCGACATCAAACTCACCGATCTGATATGTTGCTTGCTCCCCCGTCAAGTAGTAGACGGTTTGACCATCTGCACTCCAGTGAGGATGATTGGCATCTCGGTCCCATCCTTCTGTTAGTTCTCTTGGATTGCTTCCTCCATTGACATTCATCACAAAGATGCGGTTGCGGTCAGCCTCGAATCCATCTCTTTCCATAGAATTCCAGGCGATGTATGTTCCGTCGGGTGAAAAAGCGGGCTCTTTATCGTATCCCATCATCCCTTCGGTGAGGTTCTGGGTCTTATTGGCATTGACATCGTAGAGGTAGATGTCTGTATTGGTACTCACTGCATATTCTTTCCCTGTGAGCTTTTTACAAGTGTAAGCGATGTAATTTCCATCAGGTGACCATGTGATTTCTTCCATTCCTCCAAAGGGCTGAACAGGCGCATCGAATCTCTCGCCTTCCATGATGTCTTTAATGTCACCTTGCAGACGTCCGTTTTGGTACTCCGAGACGAAAATGTGCGAATAGGAATAATCATGCCACTGGTTCCAATGACGATACATCAAATCGTCTATGATACGCGCATCTGCTTTGGGCAGGTCTGGATACATGTCATTGGCTGTGCCATCGAGCTTGACATCTTTGATAAAGAGGATCCGATCGGCTGTAGGCGCGTAGGAAAAGCCGTTGATTCCTCCTTCGATTTGAGAGACCTGCCGCTTGTCACTCCCGTCAGGATTCATTTCCCAAAGCTGAGTAGTCCCTGATTCAGCCGTCAAAAAACCAATTTTTTTACCATCTGGCCTCCAACGCGCATTGAATTCACTTCCTTCGAAAGCAGACACCTTCTTCACGATCTCACTGGACCTCTCCAACAGATACAGATCTCGGTTTCCCTTATTTTCCCCCAAATCATAATAGGTAATCCCGAAGATGACCATTTTACCATCTGGGGATACATCGTCGAGAGATACCCGACCCAACTCCCACAATTTTTCAGGGGTCAACCTACCTGCCTGGCTCCAAGCCAATGGGAGAGTCAAGCTTATCGCACACAACAACAAGAATTTTTTCATACTGCAAGTTTTTTGAAACAATTGTCTGCCTTCTACAAAGAGAAGCGCATGTTTTTTGGGTTATTTGTTAGTAAAAGCGTAATTATTAGCATGTATTCCCGTCAGGAACATGTAAGATATAATTATTTTCTGAACTCAAGGGTACGCTTTCAAGGGATTCTTCCTGAAAAACCTCCCCTTAGCGAATGCTAATCCTCCTATATGTTATTTCTCAATGGTCAAAAGCTGAGTCAGGATCTCGCCCTTCAGTACTTTTATAATCGAAGTTTTAAATATGGCGATGGGCTATTCGAAAGTATACGGATCTATCGAGGTATGCCTCTTTTTTGGAATGCACACCGCACACGCCTACAACGTGGGATGGACTTACTCCATATGGACTATCATGTAGATCACTTTTTCGGCGATCTCCATAGAGATATTTTCAGAGCAATTGATGATCAGGATATTAGTAATGGAAGACTACGGATTCATGTATTTCGAAGTGGAGCAGGAACATACAGACCCGCCACAAATTCCGTAGAAGTGCTGATTGAAATAGCCGCTTTGAAAACAGATTTTTTCCAGCAGCCTCAGTCCGTAAAACTGACAGATTATCGAGAGATTTCGCTGGTCAAAAATCATCTCTCAGGCCTGAAGACAGCCAATGCGCTAACGTATGTATTAGCTTCTCAACACGCCCAAGATGAAGGCTGGGATGACGCTATTTTATTTTCTGATGACCAGATCGCAGAAACCAGTTCAGCAAATATTTTCTTTTTTTCGCAAAAAAAACTGTATACCCCTCCACTTTCATCGGGCTGTCTAGCAGGTGTCATGCGAGAAAAGGTACTTGAACTTGCTAAAAGCCTCAAAATAGACATAGACGAAAAGCCCATTCGTTGGAAGGTACTTCTACAGGCAGATGAAATCTTTCTTACGAATGCGATCAAAGGCATCATGCCTGTTACACAGATTAATCCCCATCTATTTCCCGAACCCAATGGGAGCATGACAGCTTTTCTGGGTCGGAGCTTGCTTCAATACGTTTCCCTTCAGGATGGCAAGCGGTCTACATGATAGTTATCACTTCATTCTGAGTGCTCTCATCGGACCTTAAGAAACATTCGAAAATACCTTTCCTGTAGGGCTTGGCAATTTTTTTTAAATAAATTCATCACAAAACCAACTTGTGGACGAGATTTTTACGTCTAAGTTTATGCGCGAGGTGTGTGTAGAATCGTACGCTCTTAAATATCTAATTTGGTGACCCAGTTTTTCACTTTTATATCGCAAGTTATTTATTTGGATTTCCCTCTGACTTCTTATTTTTTCGGAAAAAATTGTACCTTCAGTTGAAATAGGATAAGATGGCCAAGAAAAAGAAGAAGCGAATAGAGGGGGTTGTATTCTCTACAGACCCAGACTTTGATTATGAGATGGAAGCGGAAGAAGCGGTGGAAACCTTGCCCCCCCAACAACAGCAACTCAGGATCAGCTTGACGCGATTGAAGGGAAATAAGGTGGTGACGAAGATCTATAATTTTGTGGGCCAAGAAGGTGATTTGAAAGATTTGGGTAAAAGACTGAAAAGCAAGTGTGGATGTGGAGGCTCAGTCAAAGATGGAGAAATCTTATTGCAGGGCGACTTTCGACCACTCGTACAAAAAGAGCTAACTGCTATGGGGTATAAGCACAAGTTATCGGGAGGTTAATACCTTGCTCCTTGTTTTTTGTGTTATACATCCATGAACCTATACACATTGTGCATGATGAACTATCTACGTCTTTTTTGCTTGAGCCTCCTGTTGGGGCTCTCTTACCATATGGGCTTTGCCCAGCTTACGGTCAATACGGCAGGTCCCTACACCGATTACATTTCTGGCTTAGTAGGACCTGGTGTTGAGTTTATCTCTCTCAACTCTGTATACTGTGATACCATCGGGACTTCACCTGGCAACCTTCCTGCCATGGGACAATATAATGGTACAGGTACAGCTGCAGGTCTGACCAATGGAGTCGTCATTACTTCAGGGTCTGTTACCTTCTCATTGCCCAACGCTGGTGGTAATGGTGTAGACCTCAGTGCTCCTGGCGATCCCAATCTCGATGCGCTCATTGCGCCTGATATCACCAATGATGCTTGCGGCTTTCAAATCCGAATTCGTCCATCCTGTGATACCATCCGCATCAGATATATGTTTGCCTCCTACGAGTATCCCACATTTGTAGCGACCTACAACGACGTCATGGGATTATTTGTCACGGGTCCTGGATATGCCCCCCTGACCAATGTGGCTGTAGTGCCCGCGACTACCCTTCCTGTGTCTATTTTCAATGTGAATGCAGCAACGAACAATGCTTTCTTCCAGGCAAATGGAGGGGGAACAGGATACAGTGGGCGAACCATTGTATTAGAAGCTGTCATTCCTGTGATTGCCTGTGAGGAATACACCCTAGATATATCAGTAGCCGACGAGCAAGATAACAGCTTTGACTCAGGTGTCTTCATCGAGTCTTTCTCCTGTGGTAGTCCAACTCCCAGAGTTATTGCACGTAACTTCAACAATCCTAATAATCCCGAAGCAAGAGAAGACTGTGTAGATGGCTATTTTACTTTCTTCAATACATTTGACACGACACAGCCATTGACATTCAACTTGACCTTTTTAGGTACAGCTACGAATGGAGTGGACTATAATATGCCCAGTACGATCACGATTCCAGCAGGTGAAGACTCGATTGATGTTCCTGCGAATGTCATCAGTGATGGTATTTTGGAAGGAAGTGAAACAATCATTCTTGCTCTCGATATTTTCTCTTGTGATTCTCCCCTGCTCACCATCTTCGATCCATTTGAAGCGGAGGGAATTGCGGGAAATGATACGACACTCTGTGCCAATGCAACCCACGTCATTGGTACACCGTCAGTGCCAGGTTATACCTACAACTGGTCGAGTACCTTTGGATTCATTGGTCCAGGTAATGCTGCCGAACCCTCTGTCGGGATATCTAGTTCGTCGAGTCCGATTGGAGTGAACTACGTTCTGCGCGTGTCAGATGAAAATGGATGTAGCGTTGACGACTCTATATTTGTTAACTATTCCCCCGGACCTCCTGTTGCTTTCTTTACTGATAATAGTGTATGTGAGGACGAATTTGCTACTGTACAATACTCATTGGCACCCAATCCTGCCCTCAATTATAACTGGGACTTTGGACCTTCTGTAGATCAAGTTATTGGGACTGGCCCTGGCCCCCTTCAAGTTTCTTGGTCGACTCCAGGCCCCAAGTCTATCTCACTCGTAGTAGATGATAATTTCTGTAACTCAGAAACCGTCACTCAGACGATAAATGTCAATCCAACGCCTACCTCCGCTTTCCAGATGCCTTTGCAGGCTTGTGAGGGAGAACCTGTGCAGCTGGTGTATTTGGGTAGTGGTAGCTCCG
>JBCBPW010000066.1:0-38389 GCA_039820545.1 Bacteroidota bacterium
GAAGGAATTTCCTTTTTCCACCTGTGCTTTATCACAATTTTTTCCCAGATTTGTGTTCTGAATATTACGCTCTTTCCAATCACATAGCCAACCTTACATCTGGCGCAAAAATAAAAGCGCTGAATCAGCACGTTAGAAAACCTAAGAAATAGATGTGTCAAGGGCCTGAAATAAGGATTTTTTGGGGCTAAAAATGCCTGTAAATACGCGTATGCAGCCATCTCCTTCGCACAGCAAAGACTAAGAATTGAATTCGATAAACGGTAAAATTATTACCGAAAAACAAAGAAGTTTAGATATGGATGTAATTAGCCAAAGGGATAATCTCATACGTATTGGCGTATTTTATGATGGAAATTATTTCGCACACGTAAGCAATTATTATAACTACGAGCACGAAAGAAAAAGCCGCCTTTCTATTTCTGGTCTACATGAATTTATTCGTCTCCAAGTGGCCATCGAAGAAAATATCGATCCCCGCTATGCGAAGATTGTAGACTCTCACTATTTCAGGGGACGTCTCAATGCCAATGACTACGCCCACAATGGACAAAACAGAATCATCAACGAACGTGTATTCGATGATATCTTGATGTCTGAAGGTGTCATCACGCACTATCTTCCCTTGCGCATCAAAGAGGGAAGAATCGAAGAGAAAGGAATCGATGTATGGATGGCCCTTGAAGCTTTTGAACTCGCTCTACACAAACAATACAACGTTCTCGCTTTGATCGCCTGTGATGGCGATTACATCCCGCTGGTACGCAAGCTCAATACCCTAGGTATCCGAGTGATGATCTTGGGATGGGATTTTGAATACACGGATGAGCGCACGGGCCGCTACCGCAAGACAGTCACTTCTGTCGATCTGCTCAATGAAGCAACCTATCCCGTCTCCATGCACGAGATCATCGATGATGCAATGGAAGAGGAAGATGAGGAAGAAATCGAAATGGTGGATCAACTCTTCATCCCAAAAGAAAAACGTCCGAGTTACTCCCCCCGACGTGTTGGTAATGGACAAGAGCAAGTGCTACAAAGTACCGTTTTGAGCCTCAAAAATGGTTATGGCTTCATCCATATGCCTCCCAACAACCTTTACTTTCACTATACATGGATGTCAGAGGGAGATTTCAATGACTTGGAAGAGGATGATTTGGTACAGTTTACTGTCAGCCAAAATGACAAAGGGCAAGACATTGCGGTGAATGTAAGAATCGTAGAATAAGCCTATGTTGGAACCTTCAAACAGGGGCTAAAAAATTTAGCTCCTCGTCAGACGTTCGACGAGTTGTTGATGTTGGGGAAAAGAATCGATTAAGTCGGCTCTTTTCCCCAATTTAAAATCATCAAAATCAAAACCAGGTGCTACTGTACATCCCACCAGTGCAAATCCTTCCTGCCCGTCTTCAGACCCTCTTACTTCTGCTGCAAACCAGTGTTCAGCAGGCACGACATATTGAAACTGCTGTCCTGATTCTGCATCTGGTCCTAAGACGACCGCTGTCAGTTCTCCAACTGGTGAGATAATCGTCAAGTAAATGGGACTATTACCTGTGTAGTAATGCCAGCCTTCATCACTAGATACTTTGTGAAGGGCAGAGAAGGCCGCTTCTGTGATGAGAAAATAGATGGCTGTAGAGGCCGCACGTTCTCCGCTGTAGCTAGCGGGAAGCGCGGATGCGGAAAGGGTAAGGTCCGCACGGTAAGACTCTGCGAAAAAGCCTCCCTCAGGATGGGCTTGCAGGTTTAATTTTTCAATCCAGTATGTAGCATTTCCCATGAACTTATATCTGGGTTTTGTACAATCTTAAACATAATGCCTACCCCTATGACCACCAAGACAACCCCCACGGTTTGGTAGAGTCTTCGTACCCAGATGGGACGAAGTAAGGTCTTGATTCTGTGTGCCAAAAATACTTTTGCCGTATCCTGAATCAGAATGCCTACCAGTATCCCCGATAGAAATAAGATGGGGCCATTTCCCTCTGGAAAACGTCCACTACCTACGGTCACAAAACCGATCCACGCGATAAATAGGAATGGGCTGATGAAATTGACGAGAAAGCCGCGATAGAAGAAATTGAAATAGTGGCCCTTGGGAAGCTCAGGTTGCTGTTGTAGGTCGATGTTACGCTTGAACGCAAAGTAGAATCCCAAAATAAGAATGACGATGGCACCTGCCCATCCTGTATAGTACAGAAAGGAAGGGTCTGTCAGAATCTCTGTGACTCCTAGGCCATATAGTAAAAAAACCGCTAGTACATCTCCCGTAAAGATCCCTCCTACTACTGCCAAACCTGCCTTCCAGCCATAGGATAATGTGCTGTAAAGCAAGGTGAAGAAGACGGGCGTAGCAATGACAACTACAAATAAGAGCCCAGTAATTAGTCCTTCATAAAATGGCATATAGTCTGTTTAGGATTGCAATGTTTGCCTTATCCAAGATCAATCGCTTAATAGTTGATCAGAAGGGTTGCAATAACTTATAATCGGTATAGATATGAGACCTTTTGGACCTAAATATATTGTTTACTTTGTCAAGAAATCCAGCGTTTTGTGTGTACTAACATACTAAAAGGACTGTGTAGAAGTTCAGGATGTAGCTATTTTTCTATAGAAATAACGGAAATCTACCCATCAAAAGAGCAGAGGCGTTAAATATTCTTCACATTTAATCATTTCTTTACCTCTACACACGTTGTATTTCATAACTTGAGCGCTCAAATCTCTTTTACTTTTATGAGAACGTTTACTCTCTTTTTCTTTTTCGGTATGCTCACCTGCCTTTCGCTTCAGGCTCAGCTTAAGATCTTTCCTGAGTTGGGGGCGCAACGTGCGGGAATTTCCGCACTTACGCCACTGAAGATCGAAGTGAGTCCGCGTGCCGCAGCCTTGGGAGGAGCCACCACCTGTCTGACAGGAGACGGATACTCCGCTTATGTCAATCCTGCTGGAATGGCAGAATTAGACAATTTTTCTTTTGCTGCAGCCAATACCTTCTGGGTAGCAGACATAAACTATGCCTTTTTGAGTGCGAGCAAGCCTTATAATTTTGGTACGCTCGGACTTTCTGTGAGTGCTTTGAACTCTGGGGCGATGGAAGTACGGACTACTTTCCAGCCTGAGGGGACAGGAGAGCTATTTTATGCCAATTATTACACTGTAGGTTTGAGTTATGCTCGCCAACTCACGCAGCAGTTTGCCTGGGGTGCTACAGTAAAATTTGTGCAAGAACAGCTCGCAGAGTTTCGCGCCAATACTGGTGTTTTGGATATCGGCTTTTTGTATGAAACAGATGTAAGAAAATTGCGATTTGCTGTTCTCCTTCAAAACTTCGGACCTAACTCGACCTTGCGTGGGTCTCGTGCAGTAGATACCACATTCAATACACGGGATATTACCCTAGATTCTTATCCTGCTCCTACGACTTTCAAAATAGGGATCTCGATGGTGCCATGGGAGAGTGAAGACAAAAAGCAGTCGCTCATGACTACCTTGCAGCTCGACCACCCCTCCGACAACGCAGAGAGCATCCGATTTGGACTCGAATATGCTTATATGGACCTGCTCTACTTACGGGCTGGTTACCAGTTTAATGTGGATGATCAGGCGTTCCCCACAGCAGGAATCGGCTTGCGCTCGCGTGTAGGACGTCATCCCATGTATATAGATTATGGGTTCACTCCCAACCGTTTCCTGGGATCTGTCCACAGGATTGGTGTTAACTTTCGTCTCAATCCCGTCGAAAAATAAACCTGACTCGTTTTACCTATTCTTTTCCCTCCAACATTTCAATTTCTCCGCGATGAAGCGTTTGCTATACATTCTTCCTATTCTATTTCTCGCTGCATGTGAAGGATTTTTCGGGACCAAGACTGACATTGAATTTCTAGATATTCCCGTTTTTGATGATCGAGAGATTGCCTATGTTCCCATTCAGCCTGTATGGGATGGCTTCGAATATCCTGTAGACATCATTGCGGGTTGGGACGAACTGATCTACATTGCAGATGGCGCTACGGAAGAAATTGTCTCATATGATCAGGCAGGAAATGAACTGGGCCGATTTGCCATTCCAGGTCTAACAGCCATTGCGCAGGATCGTCGATTGGAATTGTTGGCTGCTGGGACCTTTGACACGACGATCAATAATATCGACTATACCCTTGCGACGATTTATCGCTTGAGTTTGGAGAATGGAACGGATTACGGACTCAAATTTGGCCAAATCAAAAGTAAAATTATTCATCCTTACTACTTCAAGCAAGGCATCCCTACAGTCAGCGATACCATCGTCAGGTTTAAGGGTATCGGCATTCGCGCCAATAACAGATACTATGTCTCGCGCAATGGCGTCAACAATAATCCTTTGAAGTTTGGAGGTCCAGATGATGCCGTACTGCAGTTTGATACAGATGATACGTGGTTATCTATTGTGCCTGTAAATGTGACAGGCTTTGGACAGTTTAGAGACTACTTCAAGAAGCCTCAGGGATTGGCCACCCGTATTCAGCCTCCTCAGACTGACGAGATCAACTTGAATACACCTGACGAATTCGTTTACGGATCAGTGGACCCAGAAGCAGTATTTAGGGTGCAGGCCATTCGCTTTGTCGCAGGATCGCGTGGGGCGAGTTTCAACCAGATTGGATTTCCCGCTTTAGATACCTCGATTACTGACCGCATCTTATATGAGCCTTTTCGATTCACCGAGCCAGTGGATGTGACATTTGGACCCCTTCCTAGCTCCTTTTTCTTCGTAGTAGATGCCGCGAGGGATTCTGTCTACCAGTTCACCAACAATGGCTACGAGGGCGTAGCCCCTCCCAACGATGCCACAGGCAGACTTGTCAATGTCTCCTTTGGAGGGACAGGTGCGGGCTTGACCCAGTTCAATGAGCCACGTGGTGTCGCTTACCTGCGTGACATCCTATTTGTAGCCGATGCAGGAAACGGACGGATTTTGCGCTTCAAACTAACGACGGATATCGAGTAGGGTTACTGATGGGGCTTCTGGCTTCTGAGTATAGGACTCACCGTCGCCTTCAGCGTCACGAGCATTAACCTCTGGGGCCCAAATATCCTGTTACGACGCTCGAAAATTATAGCATAAAACTCTTGATATACTGTATTAAGTCTCTTGTCTCACGTCTCAACATCTGACCTCTCACTTAACTTTTTCGCATCGAATCTTCATCCATCAGTCGCATCGTTCTTCTTTGCTCTGCTAATCGCAAAGCCCCACATCCCCTGCCTGCCCTGGAGCTATACCGAAGTGAGTTTTTTCGGTTGGGACGATCCCATGCGCAAAGCTTCGAACCCGAGAAGATCTACATTTTAAGTGCAGAGCATGGCCTTGTGCTTGGAGATCAAGTGCTAGAGCCTTACACCATGACGATGTCTGCCCTCGCCCAAGAAGGAGATGTACAAGCCTGGGCACAACTCGTGGTAGATCAACTCAAAGTACAAGTAGACCTCACAAAGTATGAAGTGATTGTCCTGGGACTACGGAAGTTTGCTCAACCCATCGCCGATCGATTGCCCCATGCGCAGGCACCACTGGTCGGAATGAATATGCCCCAGGCAATGAATTACCTTCGCGAACGATTTGGATAGCGACTATTTCTCCTCTTGATTCACTAGGCTGAAAAAATAATTTCCTTTTCCCAAGCTTTTCCCCAATTTTGCCACACAACAATCGAATTTTCATGCAAACAGCATTTCGTACCCATAGCTGTGGTGAGCTACGACTCGACCACGCAGGCCAAAACGTCAGCCTCTGTGGCTGGGTTCAAAAATCACGTGACCTTGGATATATCCTCTTTCTCGATCTGCGTGATCGATATGGCATTACCCAAGTCTCTATCAAATCGGATGAGCAGAAAGAAATTTATGACGCAGCGCGTAAGCTAGGCCGGGAGTTTGTGATACAGGTGAAAGGAGTCGTCGCTGAGCGCGAAAGCAAGAATGATAAGATCCCTACTGGGCATGTAGAGATCGTTCCTACCGAACTGCACATCCTCAATGAGTCTCAACTGCCGCCCTTCCTCATCGAAGATGAAACTGATGGACTGGAAGACCTACGCATGGAATATCGCTATCTGGATCTGCGTCGTCCTAGTATGACACAAAATATCCTCCTGCGTTCTCATGTAATGAAGGCTACAAGAGAATTCTTGGACAGCCAGAGTTTCATGGAGATCGAAACCCCTTTCTTGATCAAGTCTACCCCTGAAGGGGCACGCGACTTTCTCGTACCTTCTCGTCTGCATCACGGGACGTTTTATGCGCTTCCCCAATCGCCTCAGATCATGAAGCAGTTGCTCATGGTGGCAGGCATGGACCGGTACTATCAGATCGTAAAGTGCTTCAGAGATGAGGATTTCCGTGGAGACCGTCAACCTGAATTTACACAGATCGACTGTGAGATGTCCTTTGTAGAGCAGGAAGATGTGTTGAGTATGTTTGAGGGAATGATCAAGCATGTATTCCAGCGCGTACTCGACGTGAATCTGCCTGAGTTCATCCGTATGCCTTACCGCGACGCGATCAAATACTACGGGATTGATAAGCCCGATTTGCGCTTTGATTGCAAAATCCAAGACTTCAATGAGGTCATGGGAGGAACGGATTTTAAGGTCTTCAATAATCTCATTGAAAATGACGGCTTGATCGCAGGACTAGTAGCTACAGGTTGTGCAAAGTATAGCCGCAAGCAGATAGATGCTTTGACCAACTTCGTTAGAGAGCCTCACTTAGGAGCCAATGGCTTGGTATACATCAAATACAATGAGGATGGTACATTCAAATCCTCTGTAGATAAATTTTATGATGCCGAGCATCTACAGCGAATTGCAGACCATGCAGGTGCCCAAAAAGGGGATTTGATCCTTATGGTTGCGGACACGCTACATGGAAAAACGCGCAAGGTGCTGGGACAGCTTCGTCTGCATCTGGCCAAACAAGAAGGCTGGATCGATGAGTCTAAGTGGTCGGTATTTTGGGTAGTAGACTTCCCACTTTTTGAGGAGGATGAGGAGACAGGAGACCTGACGTTTGCTCACCACCCCTTCTGTATGCCACATGAGGAGGACCTCAACTATCTGTATTCAGAGCCTCAACGCGTACGTGCTCAGTCCTATGACATGGTCATGAATGGCAATGAGGTAGTGTCAGGTTCTATCAGGGTGCATCGTCCCGATGTGCAAGCCAAGATTTTTGATATTTTGGGACTTAGCAAGGAAGAGCAAGACGAGAAGTTTGGCTTTATGCTCAAGGCCTTTGAGTATGGTGCTCCTCCGCATGGGGGGTGTGCTTTTGGTCTGGACCGTATCATCATGCTGATGCGCAATCAACCTTCCATCCGTGATGTCATCGCCTTCCCCAAGACAGCAGGAGGGCGTGATCTGATGATGAGTGCGCCTGCAAATGTACCGACAGATAATCTAGATGAGTTGGGAATCGGATTGAAATAGGTAGTGATCGGTTATAGAAAATGAAAAAAGCGCTACGAGAGTAGGGCTTTTTTTATGGGAAAATGTGCCGTATTATTTTCCTACCTTCAGGCTTGTTCATGCTGTCTGCTTTTTCCCATACAAAACTTTCGTCCTCATTTACTCACATTCCTTCATGCAATTTACGTTCTCTCATCCTCAAAAAGGCACGGTCCATCTCCGACTGATTCAGGGAAAATCAGAAGGGTCGACGATGGATATCCCGAGTAGATGGGAGAGTAAGGGAATGAAATCTACAGAGGAAACAGATACTCCTAAGGCTACCTTTTTCCAGTACCAGTATTGGAGCGTACAATTTAAGGCAAAAGAGGGCACAGATTTTCTTCCCCCCTACGCATTCGAAGTAGATCAAGTCTTGAAGACCGAGCATATCGGACCTCAGCTATATCAGACGCACTGGCAGACCCAGCAGAAGCTTGGCTTTGTGACGCTCGCGTTAAAAGATAGAGATGGGAAAAGCTTATGGCAGTTGGAGACAGAGATTTTTCCAGCTTTACTGCATTATAAGGAAGATTTTCAGGCCATTTACCAGGATTTGAGTACTTGGATGCAAGCACTGGCCTTTCGGATGCAGGGGTCGACCTATAGCTACCTCAAACCTGGGATAAGGAAGCAAATGCAACTCCCTACATCCCCTGACCTCTGGCAACACTGGATCACGCAGTGGCAAATGGCGCTCCACGATATTCGTCAGCATCCTCACAGCCTACGATACAAACGCTCCGAGACGCTCCCAACGTACAAGGTTCTCAGGCCTATCACACCAAAGTATCCTCAAAAAAAATATCATCGCATACCGACTACTGTCTGGCAGGAACGAGTAGATACAGAGGTCAACCGATGGGTGAAGTGGTGTATACAAAAGGTAGGTGCTCTGTCCCTCGAATCTGAAATAGGCCAACAACTCCATCAGATCAACCAATTTTTTCTCCAACAGACATTTTTTCAGGAGGTCTCATCGGTCCCTCCCAAGCGCGTGCCTCAGCTGACGTATTTGCCTGAAGCTTATCAGCGGTGGTTTCAAACGTACTTGTGGCTTCACCGCAACCTCACACTCTCACAACTGCCAGTTTTTCAAACCACCTTCAAGGATCTGCCTAGGTTATATGAATATTGGGCCTTCCTCAAGCTGGCAGACTTACTAGCAGGGCTGACACAGCACAAGTTGGATAAGCAAGAGGTCTTGACGCTTCACGGAGACCACTGGCAGTCTCAGCTCACACAAGGACAGGCCATTTCTCTCACTTTTCGTTCGCTTACAGGGCCAGGAACATTGAAACTTTGGTACAATAGGTCCTTTCTAGACCTGCCTTCGGGAATACAAAGACCAGATATCCTACTGGAAATCCAACATGCTCCAGGAGATTCGTCTTTCTGGATTTTCTTTGATGCAAAGTATAGAGTTCACCATGTACAGGGAAAATGGGCCGCGCCAACGGCTTCTATAAGCCAAATGCATAGGTATCGAGATGCAATCGTCACTCAGATCCACCCCAGTATGGGGCCCAGAGAAGCCCAAAAAGCAATGGCAGGCGTGGTACTTTTTCCCTATCCACTAGATGAATCGGGCTTTGCCACTCATCCTCAGTTTCTTTCACTAGAAAAAGTCGGTATAGGAGCCCTTCCTTTACGTCCAGGTGCACCAGAAGCTACGCTATTAGTAAACTATCTCTCTGACTTACTGAATGCACCTGTAGAAGCATTAGAGGAGCAGTTAATCCAGTACAGACTCTCTCCCCAACGTATCAAGCCTTCGGACTTTGACGCTATGATTATTTGGCGAGAGGATATCTTTCCTGCCACACAAATAGATATTTCTCCTTCCCCTTTTATGACATCTGTTCAGTTTGTGGGGAGCTACATGTTAAATGAAGATCGGATCCAATTCGCTCCTGTAGAGCAATTAAAGATCGTAGATTCTGGTTTTCATACTGAGATGGGAAGTTGGCAGTCTCATGAATTTTCTCAACCAACAGAAAACCTGGTCTTTCCTATGTGGGGGAAATGGGGAGGATTGCGCGCCGCTCAGAGGTATCAGGAACCCAAGTTGATCCTCTTATCGACGTATCATGCTTACCGAATGTGGCAAGCGTTAAGAACCCATTTTCCCGCTGCTGTCTGGGATATATATCAGCAAGATGCAAAGATGGTGATGCTATTTGAGGTCGAAGGACAAGCAATCAAGGGTATAGTTGAAGGCGAGTATATAGAAGTCTTCAAGGATTCAAAGCACCTTGCTACACACACACCGAAGGATATTTTTCATGATTTCATGGCGAAGGTCTTTTCATTCATTCCCTAGCGGGTATTTTGATTCAGTTCTTACCCCTTTTATATTTGTTTGCATACGAACGGTTTTCACTATGCGTTATACCTTCCTATTTTCCATCCTCCTCCTCCTCCTAGTAAGCCTTATAGGCATGGGATGCTCTGAACCTTCTGATCAGACCTCTTCAAAGACTCCTATAACTGAAGAAGCGACTCCTGCTCAGCCTGAAACGGAGGTAGGAGGTGATGGCGATCGCGTTGAGACAAGAGGATTACCTCCTGCTGAGGCACGATTGGCACCCCAGATGTGTGACAGATTCCCTCTGATGTGTGAACTTGTAAAAGATGATCCCGAGCTATTGGAGGAACTGAAAAGATATGTGGGTTCGCTATCGGAGACAGCAGAAATACGTGGAGATCAGGACATACTGGATATCATAGCTTATCGAGACCAAGAATTGGAGGCGCGGCTGCTTCCCTATATTGAAAATCTTCCAGATGGCTATCTAGATGCGAAGGCACCTGAGCTGATGCGGGAGTTGAATGCGTTGGGATTTAGGATGAATTTTGCCGAAGGCCAATTTATCGGTCTGAGTTCTTTTCCGATCCTGGAGGAAGTAGCAGAATCGGTCGGTTCGCAAGCCTTGAAGCTAAAAATCCAGTTTGATGGGGCCAAAGGGGAGACTCAAAATGGAGAATACCCTTACCTGAATATGAAGCCTCATATTCAGATGGTTCAAATCGGAGAGGAAGCTAGACAGATTAAACCCAACCCCTATTGGGATGAGATGAAGAAAGATTTTGAGGGCGCCCTCACGAGTTTGACAGATGTTCATCTTGTGCACCAGCCTACCAATCGCCAAGCGCAGGAACTCATCATCGGAGGCACACATCGCGAATCCTATCCCTATGCAACCGAAAGTGAGGGACGTCAATCCTTTGCTCAATCTACTTCTAGCTACAGCCAGGTGGTGGCACGCATCATGGAAAATCCCTCTGAAATCAGCAGTGAGCCCGAAAATATCTACGTGATTGTCACGGAGTGGAAAGATGAACAGGATCTTGCCCAACAGCGTGTCATCTATCATCTCAACAGAGGAGTGGATATTCCACACACGCTCAAGATCCGCAGAGGGGATGGAACAGATCGCTACGCTGTGGCTTACCGCTTCTACGAAAGTGAGGATTTAGCAGCGCAAGCTTTTGAAAAAATAGAAGATAAATTTCCTGATGCACGCCTTATTTTGTGCAGCGTAAAGGGAGAGGATTTGTATCAACTTGGTCCAAGTGAAGACTAGGCCCTCCCTCACAAGATTTAAAAATTCCCCACATGCCATCACACATTTTGCTTACAGGCGGCAACGGACTCTTGGGTCAAAAAGTTATCAATCTCTTAGCTGATCGTTCGCATGTAGAACTAACAGCCGTAGGACGAGGAGCCAACCGTCATCCGTTACGAGAAGGCTATACGTATGAAAAGCTAGATCTGACTGACAAGGAAGCCGTCACGGCACTATTTGAACGTGTCAAGCCCACGGCCGTGATTCATACAGCAGCTATGACCCAAGTAGATGCATGTGAAGACGACAGGGCGCTATGCGATGCAGTCAATATTGAAGCCACGACTCACCTCGCCCATTTGTGTAAAGTCCACGGCAGTCATATGGTCCATATCTCAACAGATTTTATTTTTGATGGGGAAAATGGGCCTTACACAGAGCAGGATACCCCCAACCCAGTCAATTACTACGGACGCTCAAAGTTGAAAGCAGAAGAAGCTGTCCAAGATGCAGGTATTTCACATACGATCCTTCGCACGATTCTTCTATATGGCATTACGCCAGGTATGTCTCGGTCCAATATTGTGCTTTGGGTAAGGTCTTCCTTGCTTGCGGGCAAAGAGATCAAGGTTGTCAATGATCAATTTCGCAGCCCTACCTTGGCGGAAGATCTTGCTACAGCCTCGGTCACTGCTGCGATGAAGCAAATACAAGGGGTATTTCATATCTCGGGCCCTGACATGATGTCAGTAGTAGAAATCGCCCGCACTGTAGGAGAGGTATACGAGTTGGATACATCGCTGATCTCGGAGACGGACAGTACTTCTTTGGGGCAAAAAGCCAAACGCCCACCCAAAACGGGTTTTATCATCCTAAAGGCTCAGACAGAGCTAGATTACAAACCACACACACTTAAACAAGGCTTGCTTGTACTCAAACGCCAGATGCAGCAGCTAGGGGTATAAAAGATTATTCTTACCTTCTACAAGATGGAGTTTCGCCCCCTTTACCTTTCTGTAAGAAGCTATTCATGAGACGATTGGACCATTTTTAGTATGTTTCATGATCTCTTGAGTCTTCTCTATTCCAACCCTTTAACTTTTTTTTCATCATTTATATACTAAAGATCATATTTTTTGATTGGGCATGTGTTCCCAGATATTTTGTCCACCTTTAAATCTGCAATATGATGAGAAAGTACATGGGTGTTGTAATGCTTCTTGCTTCTTTCGTCGTCTTTGGTATACGTATCTATGACGGCGTGGTCATCAATCAAAATGTAACAGGGCACTTGAAAAATGCGGCTGATGCAAACACAGTAGAATTGGCAGAGCAGGAACTCACGATCGCCCTCAATTACCTTGAAGCCAACGGACTGACAGAAGGATATACGTCTATACTTTATGATACGCCTAAGGACGACATCAGCTTTTGGTACCGTAACTTGAAGGCCAGCCAAGAAGAACTCAGAACCCTCTCTACCTCTAGTTCGCTAGAGAAGACAAATGTTTTGATGAAGCTTAGAGAGACTTTGGTAGACGTAGGTGAGAGTACAAAAGTCACGATGCCCAGAGGACTAGGTCGCCATCCACATAACGGCATATGGGCAGGTGTCACTACGAGTGCTTTGATCGCCCTCGTTTGGGGTCTTGTACTGGTCCTTCCAAAGGAGGCTTTTCAAACAGAATCTGGAAAGAATAAAGAATAATAGTTGGAGGATTTATACCCCTTCATCAGCTTGCGATACATCCTCAGCCCCCTCAGGCTGAGGATTATCTTTTTCTACCTGTTTCATGTAGGTCTGGAGGATTGCTAGGACATCTTCACGTAACAAGGAATATGTCAGGATGAAAACCCCTAGAAAAAGCCCTAGAAAAAGCCCAATGGCAATGTAGAAAATCCGTGAGGGCTTGACAATATCAAAGGGAGGCTGTGCCCTATCTAGTACCTGAATAACGGGAATGTCTTCTTGCAGCTGAGCCATAGCCTGCTCACGTGCGAGGATGAGATTGACATACATCTGGCTCAAGATCCCTTGTTCTGATTCAAGCTCGATGATCTTAATCTGAGATTCTGCGCGATAATCAAATATTTTTTTATTGATTCTGTAGGCGAGCTTTTCATTTACTTTTTTTAGCTCATTACGGATCGAATCTGCTCTGAATGAGAAGAAACGAACATTTCGACTGGCTTTTTCTGTACGTCTTTTTCTGTAGTAAGAATTGAGTTGGAGGATATATTGGTCGCTGATGATGTGGGCAATACGAGAGTTGTAGGAGGCGATTTGTAATTGGATAAATCCCTCTTCTGTCGTCTCTACGCCTAGGCTCCCGCTGATCTCTTTCCCAGCGGATCGAATCTTTCCACGGTAGTCATATTCGTAGTGGGAGAAGGTAAAAAGATATTGAAAATAGGTTCCTATAGATGTGAAGTCAGGTCGACTGTCAATGATGAGATCTGCTAATAACTGCATTTCTCCATCCCACATTACAGAATCCGCAGCTACCTGCTCACTCAAATGTTTACTCTTCAAGACACCAATCATAAATCGACTTTCGCTATTCTCTCCAGGAACACTTCCAAGCAGGGTGGAGATAGCGGATGTAGGTGAGCTTTTCTCGGCTCCATCCTCTGGGTGAAAGACCGTCATCGCAGTAAAAAAAGGCTGGCGCGTCAAACTTATCATACCCAAAACTACCATGCCAGCGATGCAAAATAGAATCAAGACCAGTCGGCGACTGCGAAGTACCTGGACGTATTCCAGGAGGCGATCTATGAGCTTTTTAATATTCACAAAAGATATGTGCTAGGTGATGATGGTAATGGATAAGATAAATTAAATGATGTCTCGCTTAGTTAACAAATGTACGATCGATCAATAAGTAGAAAGTCAACAAAGAGGTAGCAGAAGCCAACACTTCCTGTAGGTTGATATTTAAGCCTCCTCGCTCTTTTTTATCTCTTTCAGGTCGGACAGCTACATCAATGATGGCTCCTTGCTCTACCTTGGGATAAAATCTCACCAACATGATCCGCTTGGAACTTTTCACACGTCCATCTACATAGGTGACCGTAATTTTATTTCTCTGAGTTCTCCTATCAAAGCCCCCAGCCAGGTTTATATAGTATTTCATACGCTTCCTCGTGGGCTCGTAAAGGACTTGGGTACCTGGTTTGAGGACATTCCCTTCTATACCTACGATGTCTACACGCTCTGGGATGACTAAAGTATCACCTTCTAGTAGGGGTACATTGAAGCGCGAGTTAGGTCTGCGCAGTGCCTTATTGAGTTTGATGGCGATCTGGCCTCTATCGGGACGCATGATATAGGCGCCCTCTACGTAGGCCAGTTCAGTGATTCCTCCTGCGCGTGCTACAAGAGAGTTGAGTCGCTCATCTTTTCGCTTCTTGTTGTATTCACCTTCCACAAATACTTCGCCAGAGAGGAAGACACTTTCTTGCAGCTGAAAGTCAGGATTTTTTCGGATAATGACTTGATCAAAAGCATTGACTTTGATTTGGTCTAAAGTAGAATCTTCTTGCCAGTTTTGGCTGCATCTTACAGGTTGTAGCGAAATGGGAACAGGAATGATTTGTCCATCATCTGTCTGGGAAATAAATACTCTTGAGAGCTCAATATTGTCAAAATCAGCTTCAATTTTTAAGCCTTCCGCCATGTAGATCAAATCCTTGAGCGTCATGTTGGGAGAGACTTCGTAAATCCCAGGTTTATTGACCAGTCCCTTGATCGCCACACTCCCAGGTTGGAAAAAGTCTAGCTCAGATCTTACGACAATCTTTCGATATCCTTCGACTGATAGACTGTCTGCCAACTCGCTGGTCTGCCAATCCTTTCGAATTTTGATCCGCTCTATCTCTTTTTTAGGTGTACGGGTATTGTAATTTCCTCTTTCTGAGATGTCAATGTCTTTATATAGTTCGATTTCACTTTCGTCAGCAAATTCTTCCAATCCTCCTGCCTGATATAAAATATCTTTGAGGTTCATTCCTCTTTTAACTTGATATCTACCTGGATTTTTGACTGCTCCTTCGACATCTACATACTGAAAAAAGATGAAGTCATATTTAGAGTATACTTTCACTCGATCAAAATTGTATACCCGCAACGTGTCGATGACAGGATCATTTTCCCAGTCTGTAGAAATGGCGATGCGCTGGATTACTTCTGGATCCCCTCCCTCCACAGCTCCTTCTGCGTCACCTTCTGGTGCTTGTCCATCCGTACTGGAGGCATCGTCTGCACTCGGCTCAGATGATTGCTCATCATCTGTATTGCCATTACGCTTGGCCAAATCCTCTGCGCGGGTGATTGTTGAGAGCTCAATATTATTGTAATCTGCATCTTTTTGAGGACCTCCAACTAAATAAAGAAGATCCTTGAGTGTCATAGTGGGAGATGTACGAAAGGTGCCAGGATCCCGAACGAGCCCTTCCACCTCGATGAAACGATCATCTAAAAAATCCTGTTGAGAAAAGATGATGAGTGCATCAAAAAACTTTAGATCGAGGTTGTTGATATTATTCGTATCGGGGACCAATGAATCAGGGGTAAATATTTGACTTAGATCTAAGGGGATATAAAGGAGTTCACGAGAGTTAGGGACAATTCGAACTACGTAAGCCCGCTCGCGATAGGCTTCGATGCCCAATCCTCCTGCTTTCAGGACGAGATCTACGATCTTATCTCCTCGAGTAAGTTGATAGGTTCCTGGATACTGTACATCTCCAAAAACCTGCACGATATTATAGGCTCCTTTGATGACTTCTTGCAGGATGATGTGATCACCCTCCGTGAGGCGAAAATCTTTGTTGGGATTTGATAAGACGCTCGCGAGTTCAAAATCGATCAATACTTCGCGTTCATTTTCTAGTCTTGCTACCTGTGCTTTGCTTGTTTTGGCATCGTAGGTCAATCCGCCACTGAGCGTAAGGAGCTGCTTTAAGTTCTCTCCAGGAAGTAGTTCGTACTCCATGGGGCGCCGCACAGGTCCAGAGATCTTGACTATCTTTCCCTGTGGAGGGACGATGATGAAGTCGTTATTTTGTAGATAAACGGGTTCTGTACGTCCAAAGATGAGGTAATCGTAGAGATCGACGATTTGTACCAACTTTCCATTGCGCTTAATCAGGATATTGCGCACAGAGCCAATATCATTGACGCCACCTGCAGCGAAGAGCGCATTGAATGCGGGCGTGGAGGCATCAATACGATAGCTGGCAGGCTTGAAGACCTCGCCTACGATATTCACAGTGATGGGGCGTCTGTCAGAGGTCAATCTTACCTCTATGGTAGACTGACTGGATACTACATTTCGCACCAATCGTTTGATTCGATCACGTGCCTGTGCGTAGGAAAGACCTGCGACATAGGCTTTGCCCATGTAGGATTTGGATACCGAGCCATCGGGCTCTACGAGCAGTGTTGTAGTTAACTCAGAGCCATTATAAACATTTATAAAAAAGTTATCTCCAGGTCCAATGATATAGTCCTCTGGAGGCACATTGGATGAATTCTGTTTGAAATCGAACCCTTGTTGGGAAAAAATGCGATGGCCAAATACATTACTTTGGACGTTTGTTAGGTTTTGCTCAGAAACCTCCTTGGGTCTAGAATCAAATGCTGCTTCATCTTCATCCAAAACAGGATCTGACCCTTCCAACTCGATAGGAGCTTGTGTAGGGTTTGTAGGGTCTCCAGATGGATTCTTGGCAGCTCCTAGAGGACTCGTAGGATTGGGAGGTTGATTCACATTGGGAGTACCAACCTGTGAGCTCAATCCTTGTCCAGGCCGCTGGATAGACAATGGGATCGAGGGTAGTCCACTGGGGTCAATACCCGATTGTATCAATTGGTTGAGACGTTCCTGATAGTTAGGTAAAGGATTACCACCTGGGCCGACAGGGATGTTGGGGGTTTGCGCAAAAATGAAACCAGGTATAGACAGCCAGATGATGAATATGAATAATTTGCTAAGGTTTGCCCTCATAATTTTTGCTAAAACTCTGTCAAAGGTAGTAATTCAAAATGGATATCTTCACAGCTTGTAGTTGATTCCACTTGAGAATCTTACGTGCCTAAGAAAATATGTGCGTTGGGAGACATTCCTCCTTTTTAAACGATTCAATCCCATATAACCGTGTATGAGGTTGAATCTATTTGAGAGGATTTGCTATATAGGTTCTATCTAAGTGAGGACCCTAACAAATACATGCTGAGGAATGAAAAATATAAGGGGAAGATTTTTGTAAGAGATTGTCACTAAAATCTACTCCAAAGGCATAGAGATTTTTTTATCCTATCCTCATTCTTGTGTTTCTGTACTTGGCTCCTTGCTTTGGCAAAGTTCTATCAAAACACCGTTTGTCTCCTTGGGATGGAGGAAACATACCCACTTATTATCTGCTCCTGACTTGGGTTGCTCGTTGAGTAATCGAAATCCCTCGCCTGCCAATCGCTTCATCTCCGCACGGATATCAGCTACTTCAAAGGCAATATGATGAATCCCTTCTCCTCGTTTTTCGATGAACTTCGCAATTGGTGAGTCAGGTCTTGTTGCTTCTAATAATTCAATTTTGGTCTCTCCCATCTGGAAAAAGCTAGTAGTTACCCCTTCAGATGCCACACGTTCTTGTTTGTAGGGTGTTTGCTGAAACAAACGAAGAAATAATGCATGTGAATCTGACAAGTTCTTGATCGCAATTCCAATGTGTTCTACTTTCATACTCTATTGATTTTACGTGCTAAATAACAATGATTATCACGAATCATCTCACATGTAATGGAATAATCTGTAGAAATCCTTCTATTCTTTGGCTAAATTTCTAGGCTACCATGGATTCACATAAATGATCACATATTTTTTACTATCATACCCATATAATATCTGAAAATGATTCGTGAAAAAGCCTTCCATATTCCTGAGAGATTGCGATTGAGTTTAGGGAAATAGCGGTTGAATTACGATCTATGCAGGGATTTTTCAAGGAAGAAGCGAGGCAAAAATCTTGCTTGAAGTGGACGTCATTTTTTGATGATTCCCTAAACATATTACGGATTATATTGCTTACTGAGATATGATTTTTCGCATTCACAAAGAAGGAAGGGCGCTGATTCCCCTATCTTGGATGACCCTTCTAATACTCTGGATTGGCTTTTATGCCCTTTCTCCTATTCTCGCCTATATTCTTGCCATCCCAGGTATTGTACTGGCATTGGTGATTTTCTTTTTCTTTAGGAATCCTAAAATTGATCCTCCAGTAGACCCATATACAGTACTGGCGCCCTGTAATGGGAAGGTGGTTGTCATAGAAAAAGTCGAAGATCCCCATTATTTCAAAGGACCTGTCATGCAGTTGAGTATTTTCATGTCTCCATTCGATGTACATGTCAACCGAAATCCAATTGGAGGAAAGGTGGAGATGATCAAGTATTTTCCAGGGAAGTTCTTAATGGCCTTCAATCCCAAATCCTCTGAGCTGAATGAGCAGAATTTAGTTGTGACCTCAAACGAGCACATGACGGTAGGCTACAAGCAAATAGCGGGTTTTTTAGCACGAAGGATCAAGTGGTATGTGGAGGAAGGAGACTCCGTAGGGCAGGGTCAGGAATATGGATTTATTCGCTTTGGCTCCAGAATCGATGTTTTACTTCCCTTAGACTGTAATATAGAGGTAGCGTTAGGTACAACAGTAAAGGCGGGTCGTTCTCTCCTTGCCCGATTAGAAAAAGAATAATTATATCATTAGAAATGGAAGGGGTAGGGCGTAGAGTTGTGTGTCCACTGTGTGGCCCATCTTTTGATCTATCTACGCTCATGCTCCAAGATAGCTGCAAGCTCGTCCAGGTACCGACGATGATTGGCTAGGCGGGGTACTTTATGTTGCCCTCCGAGCTTTCCACGTTTTTTCATCCAGCGATGAAATGTCCCTGAAGGTAGTGCGTGAATGCAAGGCGCTACCAGTGCGAGATCGGCTTGGCGCTTGGCTTCGTAGTCCGAATTGAGTTGCCGCAGACGTATATCTAGTTGCGCTTGGAAAGCTTGCAGGGAACTGGGGGCTTCTTCAAACTCTATATACCATTCGTGTCCGCCCTTAGATTTACCTTCCATAAACACAGGTCCTGCGGTATAATTGCTTACAATAGCTCCTGTTTGCTTCGCTGCATCTGCGATAGCTGTCTCGGCATTGTCGACCATGAGTTCTTCTCCAAAAGTATTGATAAAGTGTTTGGTACGACCTGTAATTTGAATGGTATAGGGATATTTTCCTGTGAAAATGACTGTATCTCCTATCAAATAGCGCCACAAGCCTGCATTAGTTGTGATGACCATCGCATAGTTGACACCGAGTTCTATTTGGTCAAGCGTATAGGCAGGTGGATGGGCTTCGTCCAATCTATCCAAAGGGACAAATTCGTAGAAGACTCCATGATCCAAGAGGAGGAGTAAATCTCGCTTGGAGAGATCATATTGGAAGGCAAAATACCCCTCAGAGGCATTGTAGATATCCATGTAATGCATCTTCCCTGAGATCACTTGATCAAATTGGGTTCGATAAGGCTCAAAGCTTACGCCTCCGTGGAAAAATACTTCTAGATTGGGCCATATAGATCGGATATCGCCATTTTCGATACCATAGGTATCTAGCAAGTGATGAATCAATACGATGGTCCAGGTAGGAACACCTGCAAAGGAAGTCACGTCTTCATCATATAGCTCGCGTGCCATGACATCCATTTTCTCCTCCCAGCTACTCATAAAAGCTACCTCCTTGCGTGGGGTACGGGCAAGCTCATAAAAGCGTGGGAGATTTTCGGTGATGACTGCGCTCACATCTCCATATCGAATAGGAAGTCCTTCGGGATGGTCGTAAAGGCTCCCCCCAATTGAGAGTCCTTTTCCTGTAAAAAGCTGAGAATCTGGGTTTTGGTCAAAGTACATCGCGAGCATATCCTGACCCGCCTTGTAGTGACATTCTTCTAGAGCTTCATCTGTGACAGGAATATATTTACTCTTGTCGTTGGTTGTTCCAGAAGACTTGGAGAACCATCTCCTCTTGCCTGGCCACAGAATGCTCTCTCCTCCTTGAAATTCTTTTTCGATCCAGGGATAGATCTCCTCATAAGTACTAATGGGTACACGGGACTGGAAGTCACTGATACTTGTATGGGGACGCAAGCCATAGGTACGTCCAAAAGTAGTTTGAGCTCCGTTCTCTACCAAATGTCTAAAAACTTGAGCTTGTACATCATGAGGATGATCCATGAAATACTCCATCTGCTCAATTCGACGTTTGAGTATCCAACTTGCGACTTTGTGTACGACCTTTAGCATCAGCGATTGAGTTGAAAATTCTCCCCCAGGTATAACCTTCTGGCATCGGGATCATTTGCGAGATCTTCTGGTGTACCCGAAATCTGAAGACGACCTTCATAGAGAAGGTAAGCCCTGGTGGTAATTTTCAGGGTCGATACGACATCGTGATCTGTGATCAGAATGCCAATGTTTCGCTTTACCAGACCTGTTACCAACTCACTAATCTCTGCTTTGGCAATAGGATCGATTCCTGCAAATGGTTCATCGAGCAAGATGAACTTGGGGTTTACGGCAAGTGCGCGCGCGATCTCTGTTCTTCTTCTTTCTCCGCCTGAGAGCACTTTCCCTTTATTTTTTCGAATATGCGTAATTCCGAGTTCTTCTAATAATTGATCTGTTTTTTGCTCCCTTTCTTTTTTGGAGAGCGTGGTACCCATCTCTAAGACGGCCTTTATATTCTCCTCTACTGAGAGATTCCGAAATACAGAAGCTTCTTGAGCTAAGTAACCAATCCCTCTACGTCCTCGCTTATACATCGGCATACGGGTAATATCTTCCGTATCCAAATGAATATTTCCCGATTTGGGACGGATCAATCCCACAATCATATAAAAAGTAGTGGTTTTACCTGCACCATTGGGTCCCAATAGACCTACAACCTCTCCCTGATTCACCTCGAGGGAGACGCCATTCACCACTGCGCGTTGACGATAGACTTTGACTAAATTTTCTGCCCGTAGTGTCATAATTTCAAAATTACGGGTGTACATAATATAAAAAAAGTAGCGATGTCCTGAAAACATCGCTACTTTCTTTTATCTGGCTATTTTTTCCCTAAGGCAAAACCCACATTTTCAGTGTCTCGACTTGGTTATCATACTGAATACTAAGTATATATACACCCGGAACCCAGTCCTTAGTATGGAGTATGATCTGCCCTTTATCCTTTGCGATTTTTTCTGAATAAAAGTAGACCTCCTGCCCATTTACGTTGTATACACTTAGATTTAGTGGTCCTTGAGGAAGATGTTCCCAAGCGAGTGTGGCATGTTGAGCGGCAGGGTTGGGAAATAACTGCCAGTCAGTTTGAAGGATTTCAGGCTCTGATAACGTGCTCAATCCCTCGCTGGCATAAAGTAACCCAATCCCTCGATTGTTGATCTGTGCTTTCTGCCCGATCACATAAAAATCTTTCTCTACTAGATGAAAGTCAAAGGGTTCTGCTATCTGTGCATTATTTGCCAATACAGAGATAGGCTTCCACACACCCGAAGGATCTCTAAATACGAGTCGTAGTTCTCCTACGCTGGTCAAGAAATTGTAGGCAATCCAAGGGCTGTTGAGATCAGAGATGACTAGGCTTAGATTCACACCCGTAAAATCAGCAGATTCTCCTTCTACTTGATCGCTTTCCCACGTTGTCCCATTCCATTCGGCAAGAAAGATAGAATCGACGAAGGCATCGCGGAAGGCAATCAAGGGCTGATCCAATGTATCCAAGGCCAAATCAATCGTCGCAGGATTAAACTCGAAGGCAGGCGTGACATCTGATAGTTCCCAGTTTCCGCCAGGGGCACGAACACCATATTTGATGAGTGAACGCGCGAGATCTACATAAGCCACGTGGAGCGTGCCATCATCAGCCACTTTTGGGCGGGGCTGATCACCGACTGCAGCAGAGGTCGTATCGACTAGGCTGACACTCCAAGTGGAGCCTGAAAAGGGCTTCGTCGCTAGAGCCAAGCCGCGTTCGTCTGTATCAAAAAAGAATACCCATTCATTGTTTCCCTCACGTACCAAGGCTACATCGTCTACTGACTGGCCAGAAACAACACTCTCCTGAGACCAGTTTCCTCCATTTTTTCTGAAAATCTTAATCTCATCATTGGACTTAGGGATAAACCCGATGACAGGCTGACCATTATCATCTAGCATGAGATCCACCGACGCTGTAGCCTCAGCTACAAAGGGGATCTCCTCAAGCATCCAGGTCCCACTCTGGCGAATTCCATAAAAAAGCTTCTTACCTATGGCTTCGTCATACACGATATGGATCTCATCATCTCCTACCTTACGGTTGACAAGCGAGGCCAGTATATCTCCCGATCTAAAAGAGGCCGTCAAAAACTGTGTCTGCCATATGGTATCATTGAGGTGTCGCTTGGCAAACCAAAGTTGGTCATTTTCACTGTGATGCGCCATCAGGAAAAGCGTATCGCCAGAGAGGGTAGACTGGATGGGGCTTTGTGTATTAAAGTCTCCAAGGATGCGCTCTGTCCAGCTCTGGGCACCATCTGTCGTATACTGCTCAATGATACGCCCCGAAAAACGCTCGTAATAGACCAGCATGACGCTAGTATCGTTGACAGGTGTGATCGAGTTTTGAAAGGTCTGAAGATTGAAAGCAGGATTGGGCTGGCTATGAAAAATGGCCCCTGGATTTCCCAGTTGGTTGAGATTGACTCTGAGATAATAATAGGTGTTGCGACCTGCAATATTGGTACTGCTTTGACCATAATGATTGGAAACATTGTAGGTGATATGAAGGATGGAGTCATTGAGCAATTTGGAATCAATGAAGCCAAAGCTTTCATAAAACATACGCGTGGTAATATTAGTCGAAAAGGGCGCAATACGAGTCAGCGAATCAATCGCAAACAAGTCCCACGAAGTCAGACTTGAGTCTTGATTTCTAAAGAGGAGTAATTTATCATCATGCATTCCTAAGGTTAGGGCATAGTAACTGCCATCTGACCTCTTATGCATTTGACAAAACTCTCCAAACCGTTCGCCATCGCTCAAACAGCTACCTGTAAGGGGGACGTTGAAGGCCTTGACCTCAAACCAGTCATCCTGCGCATTTTTTACGCGATAGCGCATGTCCATCGCATAGATCTTATAGATGAGAAATATGTTGTTATCAGGGCATGCCTCAATGATGTTATAATTTCCATCAAAATAGAGGACGGAAGGTCGACCATCAGGCATGAAAAATAGATCTAGACTTGGCTGCACGTAGGTGGGAAACTCCGAATCGAATCCATAGATCCCAATGAATTGATTGGTTAGAATCGAGTCTGTCTCTACATTTTCTATCGTCCAACTTGCTCCATCAAACTGAGCGTATCGGATAGAGGATTCCCCTTGATTGTCAAATAAATAAGCTAATTGGACATTTCCTTGTCCATCTAATTTCATGCTGGATCTGTAGCCATACTTGCCTTGGTCGGGGACTAGAGAAAACGTCCACTCACCTGTCTGTACATCGCGGAAGCCGTAGTAGAGTTGGTCTGTAAGCTGCTGCCAATAGGTAGCGTGTAGATTGCCTTGGGCATCCGCGAGTAATTGGGGGGCTACGCCCGACTCCTGTACATCCGTGACGATATTGTCAAAGGTCCAGTTCAATATTTGTGCATGCAAAAGAGGAGAAAAGCTTAAGCACATCCATATGCCCAACAAAAATGTTCTCATCATAGAGATAGTTTGAAGTCTTTTAAACGTAAATCGATGGATCGTCGTCCGTTCCATTCATTGATTACGGGTTGATAAGCAATGTCTATATTGCCCTTGGGTAAAGAAAACCATTTTTGCGCCAAATTAAACCCGATTGCCTGAAAGCTACAGCCATTTTTTTCTACCCTCAATCGTACATGTTTTTCTTTCAAAATCCTGGCATCCTGAATGTTCACTTGCTGTGTCATGAATACAGGTCGTCGGTTTTCTGGACCGAAGGGAGCCATTCTGCCAAGCAACCGCATGAACCTCGCATCAAGTTTATCGAACTCCAAAATCGTTTCGATTCCTAAGATGGGAACCTTTTGTTCGGGCAAGATGCTTTGCTCTACGACTTCTTCAAAGCGTGATTTGAAGGCTTCAAAAGCCTCATGTTCTATCGTCAGTCCTGCTGCGTATTTGTGTCCCCCCCACTGCAAAATGTGTTCGTCACACTGAGACAAAGCTTGGTACAAGTCGTATCCTGCCACACTACGTGCGGATCCTACCAACTTACCATCAGACTCCGTCAGCAAGATTGTCGGACGGTAGTAGGACTCGATCAGTCTGGAAGCGACGATCCCGATGACGCCTTTGTGCCACTCAGGCTGAAACATGACCGTCGTAGCCGCAGCCAGAGACGCGGGGTTCTCTGCTATAGCTACAAGTGCTTCTTCTGTCATCTGTCTGTCTAGATCTTTGCGTGCGTCATTGGAGGATTGTAGGGCGGCAGCTAGATCAAATAGGTTCTCTTCCTTCCCCATGAGTACTTCCACCGCTGCATGCGCATGTTCGAGGCGACCCGCCGCATTGATCCTGGGTCCTAGGAAAAAGACCAGATCTGAGATGTCCCAATTTCTCCCATGCGCATCCTGATCCATGAGGACCCTGATGCCCTTATTGGGATCTGTTTGCAGCTTTTGTAAACCTAGATGCGTCAAGATCCGATTTTCATCTACGATCGGGACAAGATCGCAAGCAATGCTCAGCGCAAGCAAATCCCCATATACCAGAAGTGGATCATAATCCTCATAGGGGAGAGGCAGCCCTTGATTTTTCATGTCTTGAACCAGTGCTTGAGCGAGTTTGATACCTACTCCGCAGCCTGTGAGTTCCTTGAAGGGATAGGAGTCATCGACTCTCTTAGGGTCCAAAACAGCATGTGCTGCAGGTAGCTTCTCGCCTGGATTGTGGTGATCACAAATGATGACGTCTACCCCCTGGAGATTGGCGTAGCGAACTATATCAAAAGCTTTGATGCCACAGTCTAAGGTAATCATCAAGCTATGCCCCTGATTTTTGGCATAATCTACCCCTTGATAGGATACGCCATAACCTTCCTTGTATCTGTCAGGTATATAATATTCATAGGAAAAGCCCAGATCCGTCATGACCTGTCCCATCAAGGCTACAGCCGTTGTCCCGTCTACATCATAGTCGCCATACAACAGTAAGGTCTCTTGATTATGGAAAGCTCCTATCAAGCGATCTACTGCTTTTCGCATATCCTTCATGAGAAATGGATCATGCAGATGAACTGTATCAGGGACGAAGTATACTTTGGCTTCCTCCTTCGTCTCTATTCCTCGCTGAACCAAGATCTCTGCTAAAGCCTTGGGAAAAGCCTGACTAGTACTCAAATCCTCGACGAGTTGCGCGATCCTATCCTTGTCCGCGCAGGGACGTAATTTCCACTTCATCTAATTTTCAATCCTTTTCTTTCCCTAGATGTTGCCTGTATGTATCTGAGGCAATGAACACACCTAAGTTACAAGAGGATTGCCAAGGTACGATGGAAAAAAAATAGAAAATTCAAGATTAGTAGATAAAATTTAGCCAGCGATAAAGTTTCTTCTTCTACTGAAAATTTCCTGAACACAACTTCAAGTGCGCCAAATGATGACGGCCATGCCATGCATAAGCCCCTAGCGCCGTGTCTAGCCTAGTGATTTGCTTAGATTCTGGGTGAAAAAAGGTGCGCGTCCATTCTGCTTTCTCAAAATGCGTGAGAAGTCTAGTCCAACGAGCATGTACGCCCTCAAGTATTTGGAGAGAAACTTCCAGTGGGACCTCCATGGTATCGGATAAAGTGGCCCAAGCTCCTTCATCATAAGGCTTGATGGTCGGATTATCTTCTGTCAATGCCAATTTGAAGCGGATCAGACAGTTCATGTGACTATCTGCTAGATGGTGGACGAGTTGGTGCCCCGTCCAGCCTCCAGGCCTATAAGGAGTCGCTAAATGCTGAGGTGTCATTTGGTTCAGCTGATCTGAGATCTGTTGGGGGAGCGTCTGAATATCCATGATCCATTCCTGCCTTAAAGACGTGTCAATGACCTCAGGAGCAGTGTACTTACCGATGGGATATTGAAGATGTTCGATGATATCTCTATATTTTACTTGTGTGAAATCTGGTGAATGGGAAACTTACAGAAAAAATACATGGTGGAGAAGGCAGTGGGGAAGGTTAAGTTTGCGATTTGTCATTTAGGCAAAATGTCTAGAATGTATATTTTCATATATTTCAAGAAATGATCCCCAAATTTTATTCCACCATTTTATGAGCACCACATCAAACGATCAACTCTCCCTACGCATCCTCCATGGTGCCATGGTCTTGGGCATGGTTATTTTTCTAGGCGTAGCCTTTTTTCTCCATCAAAATGATCCTATAGGGCAGGACTTTGGAGACAATACCATGCTTTTTTACATCCTGGCAGCATTTTTCGTCGTCATCGCTTATCTCGCTGTCCCTTACATAGTCAAGCCCATCCTCCTCCAAGCCCGCCAAGGTAAGAGCCTCAACGCTAAGATGCTTGGTTATAGAAACTATTTGATCATCAAGTGGGCGAGTATGGAAGCAGCAGTCTTGTTCGCCCTCGTTTTTTATTTCTTGACAGCCGAATATTTCTTCATGGGAACCGCCATCATTGGCATCTTCGCCTCCTTGACATTGGCTCCTAGCACCCCAAAGACCGTTCGAGATTTGAAGTTGGAAGGAGCAGAGAAAAGCGAGGTAGAAGGCTTACACTAAGCATCATAGGATAATTTTTATCTCCTTTCTTACGATCTAGCGAATCAAAAAAATGTAAAACCCTTCCTTTTCCCGTTATAAAATGGGCGACTCTTCTTTTATTTTGGAATGCCACATATATGAGAAAAATTTTATTACTTTTTCTACCCCTGCTATTCGCTTTGACTAGCTGCGATCCCACCATTGTCAACCCCAACAACACCGCGAGCAGTCTATGTGGAGAATGGGAAATAATCACAGATCCTCCAGGTAATATGCCTGGTATCAAAGTCCGTGTACAAGGCAGTCAAGGGGTCGTCATTGATCCTGGAAGTTCGGCTTACGCTGTAGGTGACGTGAAATGGGACAACATTGAGTCCCAAGGCATATTCTTCCGTTATGATGAGATCACAGAAACAGATAGTACGCTCCCGCAGCGGTTGATGCTCGTTTCGGAGGGCTTTCTCTACACCAACATGCGCCGACTCGCCATCAATACAGCTGAGCAGTGGGCTGTCCAAAAGTATATCCCCTGCGATACCTTACGACTGACCTGCGAGGACATTACACGCAAGCTCATCCTTGCTGATGGGCCTTCTGCGATCGACTACATCGTCCCTCAAAACTGCCTACTCAACATCCTCGATAGCCTTATCATCGAGCCAGGGGTAACGATTGCCTTTGCTGACAGTGCGGCTTTGGTTACGGGGAGTTTTGGACCTGCCTTAGTCGCTAATGGTACAGCGGGGGAACCCGTTACTTTCCGAGGACTCAATCCTAGCCGAGGAAGCTGGCGCGGGCTGTATTTCACCTCCGATAGCGACAACTTGCTGGATCATGTCGTAGTAGAACACGCAGGACAGCTACCAGTATTTGCAGGAAAGCAAGCAGCTTCCATCTTCACAGATGGAGGAGAAGGTACGCTGAGCATCCGGAATACCATCCTCCGTGAAGGACTTGGAAATGGAATTGCCTCCCAATCCAATCTTTTCTCGTTTTGGATATGTGAGAATAATACGATTGAAACGCATAGCGAATATCCGCTTTACATACCTTTTGATGCATTGTCCAATATAGACGGTATGAGTTCTGCCTTTACGGGTAATGACAAAGATACAGCCTTCATTCCGTTGGTGGGGGCATTTAGTGTGGATGCATCTTCTACAGTGAAAAAAATCGATATACCTTATCTGTTAGAAGGAGGAACCCACTTGGTCAAAGCCATATTGGAGATCGAAGCAGGAGTCGAGCTGATTGCCGATGCCGATGCTGCCTTGCAAATATTCAATCCAGGAACCGCAGGTAATCTTGTCATCTCAGGAACCTCTACCGATCCTGTAAGCATCAAAGGAAAACGAGGTACTGCGGGATACTGGGTGGGGATTTATCTGGATCTGGACCCAAGCTTTTCTGCACAGATTGATTACTTGGAGATCTCTGATGCAGGCGGTTCCCCTATCAACGGAGCGATTGCCGCTGCAAATATATTTGTGCAAGCTGGGCAGCTCACAGTTCAAAATTCCTCTATTAGCAACAGTGCCAATTGTGGCATCGCGCTAAGCCCCACTGGTACGCTTTCTCAGGTAGGCAATAGTTTTAGCAATAATCCAGGAGGAGACATCTGTCCCTAAATAGGTGGGATTGGATTGTGTAGAAAACGAACTTATAAGACATAAATAGATCGTAGAAAAAATGAAGGAAGTCTTTGGTACAAATCCAGAGCTTCCTTTTTTCATCAATCTATCCTGATGTAGGCTAATGGCAGCAGAAGAATTTCATTTTCTTTCTCAAAATTAATTATCTTCTTCCTGGAAATACTGCTGTCCGTCATGAAATACATCTTTTCCCTGGGATTGCTCGTTCTCTACCTATGCTCTGATCTTTTGGCACAAGATACACTTGCTACAGTTGAAGTACCTTTTCGCTTCCAGCAAAATGTGCTTCAAACCAGCTTCTTGCATCAGGATACCAAGGATCATCTACTATTTATTCATGAGAAGAAGCGTTTTTTTCTCGCTTCCTTTGATGAGGGGCTGAATCTCACCCGTAATCTGGTGGTCGAAAAACCCAAAAGGGACCTTTATCTCGCAAGCGTCAGAGCGATCATCAACCAGCCTGATACCCTTTTCCTCTACACACAGATCAATAAGACTGCACGAGGCCATGTCTTACTTACCATAGACAAGGCTACGCAAAATATGAAGCGCGAGAGTCTAAATTTCCAGGAAAAGCCCAAAGATAAGCTCATCCAATTTGTCATTCACAATGGGAAAATGATTCGGTGGTATGTCAATCCTCAGGAAAAGGTATTGCGTATTTGTGTCTTGGAAAAAAGTCAGATGATTCAACATCAGGCCTTTCAGTTCAAAGAAGCCCGGACTTTGGCGTTACTGTCAAAGGCTGTCCAAAGACGGGAGATCTTCGCCAATATTTCACATCAGAGTGCGGGAAGGCCCGATGATTTTGTCAGAAAGAAGAAAATTTACACCTTTCCAGATAGGATCGTGCTTACATTAGAAGATCCTCTAAAGGGCAAGACATACCTATTAAATCTTTCTACTGAGACCTGGACATTGACTCAGCAAACCTTTCGCTATCCTAAGTTCTTGCTTGAGACGAGTTATCAAAATATAAATTCGACGCTACGAGGTCCTTACCTGTATCAAGTGATCGTCAATAAGCAAGGGCTTACCCTTGCCCAACAGGAAGTAGCTTCACAAACATTGATTCAGCAGCAGACCTTTGTGGATGATGCGGCTGTGAAGGCTTATTTTGGTGGAATCTATCGTCAGACTTACGGTAAGTTTAACCGCAAAAAGGTGGCCCATCCTGTCCTGCTGAGGACGCTACCCTTTTCTATCTACGTGTACTTCCTCGAAAACCAGCTAGGAGATCTTCGTTTGCAAGTAGGTAGTTACGAACCCAGGGTAAAGGATAACTTTCTCACACAGACTTTTACGTATGGAGAGGGCGTATTTGACGAGACTACCATGAAAATTGCAGTTCCCGCCCAGGCGTTATCTCCTACTCAAAAAGAGAAAGTGTACGGTTATGTCCAAGAACCCCGAAACGAGATCCCCAAAGGATCACAGGCTGTACATGTATTCAGTTGGAGAGGGAAAGCTGTCATCGGATATGGCAATCAGCGAAAGTACTATTTGGTGGCTTTTGAGTAATGCCCGATGTATTCTAGTTGGTCATCAAATACCACTTTCATCCATAAAAAAAGAGGCATCCCAAAAAGAGATGCCTCAGGTTAGATATAGTTACTTAGTATATGCAGTTATCTTTTCTATCGTAGCAAAGTAAGTGTTCGGGTCTCTTCAATATCATTTCCTTCGAGATCCTTAGCTGTGATGATATACACATAAACGCCTTGGAGTGCGGGACGGTTGTCTAGTGTCATCCCATCCCAGGCAAAATCAGCATTATCGGATTCGTATACCATGAGACCCAGACGGTTAAATATTTTGATGTTGAAGTCAGAAACATTATAAGTCCCTACTCTGAAAAAGTCATTGCTTCTGTCATTGTTGGGGGAGAATGCAGTCGGCATGGTGATAACGGAGCGACGCTTGACTTCTACAATTCGGCTCAATTCTTCTGAGCAACCATTGATATCGGTGATTTTCACTCGTACCAGGAATTTACCTGGGAAGCTGTATTCATGAACGGGTGCAGATAGATTGGATGTGTTGCCATCTCCAAAATCCCATTCGTATTCATCTATTTCGATGTTTGTTGCTATGCCAAACTCAATGATGGATTGTGGTAATTCTACGATTGAATCACTCGCTGTGAGGTCCAGTAAGGCAGCATCAAATACCACACCACGGAGCGGGAAGCGCTCGCTTATACAGCCTCTATTAGTTTCTGCTTCTACATAGTAGGTCTGCGTGAAGGGGAGAGGAGGTGTGATGTAGCTATTACCTGTCTGGAATGGTATCTCATCTGTTTTTTCAAAGTACCAAGAGATCGTCGTCCCTGGCTGGCTCACAGCAATCAGGCGGCCTTGATCACCAAAGCAGACCGTATCTTGCTGGAAGAGAGAGAAGGAAGGACGCTCATATACTTGGACTTGACGTGATCTACTGTTGATACAGCCTGAATCAGTCACGACTGTCAGCGAAGTCTCGTAGAATCCATCTTCGAAGTAGAAGTAGTTAGGATTCGAATTAGTAGAGACTCTACTATCTCCAAACTCATACAACCACTGACTCAAGGTGCCTCCTGAATCAACTTGTGTTAGATCTCTAAATTCAGTCGAGTCAAACAAACATACTGGGTCAGCCTGATAGTTCACTTGAGGTGCAGGGTTGATGAAGACAGGGCGGGTGACCGTATCTGCGCAATTACCCGTAGACTGGATGATCAATTGTACATCGTATATTCCCGATCCACCACTGATGACGTAATTGCCAGAGACCGCTTCAGTTTGCCCTCCCTCAAAAAACTGGCCATTTCCAAGATCCCAGGAGTAATTCAAAACTCGTGTATTTGCGGCAAGTTGTACAGAGGATGTATATCTAACAGGCAGATTTTCACATGTTTGGTCGAATGTGAAGCTAGCTACAGGCTCTTCAAAGATCGTGATCTCCTGTTGTGTGCTGCTTGCACATCCCTTATCGGTCACAACTGCTAGACTCGGGAAGTAGGTACCTGCATCCTGGTACGTGTAGGAGGTACTTTGAATACTGTCTCCTGCTGTAGGATCAGAGGGATCAGAGAAGTTCCATTCCCATGATACAACACGATCAAACCCACCTGGAACAACCGTATTATCCGTAAACTGGACGACGGTCCCTTGACATGTATTGTCTTGTGTGAAAGCAGGTTCGGGCAAGGCATATGCGATAGCTGCTTTGACGAAGCTCGCGACACAACCCTGTTCAGAAGTAACTGTCAGTGTGGTATTGTAGAAACCATACTCGCCATACTGGTGTTGGGCATTGGCACCAATTCCTGTCGTACCATCACCAAAGTCCCAAGTGTAATTGATCAAAGAACCTACAGAGATGGTAGAAGTGCTACTAAATTCGTTGACTTGACCTTCACATACATTGACAATGTCAAAATCAACTTCAGGTTGTGGGCTTACCACAACAGAGCGCGTGAAGGAGTTCTGACATCCATCCTGTGAAGTAACCGTCAATATAACAGTGAATGTACCTGAGGCCACATATCTATGATCAGGGTTTTGCTGGGTAGAAGTTGTATTGTCTCCAAAGTCCCAGTCCCATGCAATAATTTGTCCCGTGTTCAGAATAGAGTTGTCTGTAAAGGAAGTCATGGCCCCCTCACATACATTTCCAGTAGAGAATGCTGCTACAGGCGACTCGCTGGGCGTCACTGTGACTGAATCAGGTACACCTGCGCAACCCAGTGCATTGATAGGGGTAACGACGACCGTGGTATCACTATTCACATTATTGATGGTCAGTGTACTGGATGTACTACCCCCTGTCCACAGATAGGTGGTACCTCCAGAAGCAGTAAGTGTGGTACTTTCGCCAGGACATACCTGTAGGTCACCCGAGATGCTGGCGACTTCTGGTTCCAATACTTCTACTGTGATATTTTGAGGCAAACTACTACATCCACCTGCTGAGTCACTGAAGACAACAACAGAGTAAGTCGTATTAGCAGTGGGGGCAACACGTATGGAGGAATCTGCGCTACCTGTATTCCATAAATATTGACTTGTGTTACTTGTGCCGATATTGGGGATAGCTGTGATGGTAATGGAATCTCCCAAGCAGATTTGAGGATTGGCAGGTAGCAACTGTGCTTCCAGAGAAGGATTTACCGTCACAGAGATATAATCAAAGGTCGTACAAGTGCCATCCGATGCAGTCAATACATAATCGAAAGTGACAGCAGATCCCGTTTGGTTGGGGAAGTTGAAGTCGGGCTGTGCGATGGTCGCATCGCTAAGATTCGTAGCAGGTGACCAGCTGTAAGTGACACCTGTCAAAGCAGGTGATCCAAGTGTGAGAGGTTCATTAGAACAGATCGTGACATTCTCTCCTGCATCTGCCACCGTTCCTGTCGGTATATCTACAATCCCAGTAATGGTATTGGCACATCCTAGCACATTGTCCACATCTACTGAGTAAAAATACTGTCCTGGTTCGGGATAGAAGTGGTTAAAAGTGGTTGTATCTGTATTGGGGTTGAATTCTAGGTTTCCGTTTCCATACCAATCAACCGTCGTAATGGCAGGGGTGAAAGGTAGACCTGGGTCAGGTGCGACACTCAGTTGGACTTCATTACAACCCAGCTGTTGAATATCTACAACATAGGAAGATTCGCCATTGAAGACATTGATGGTGAAGGTAAACTGCGTCCGACCTCTCAAGGGACAAGCGTCATCCTCTACCGTAAGGAGGAAGTAATAGAAGCCTCGGAATGTAGGATCGGGTGTCCAGCAGAATCTTGCGACAGGACTGTTGCCTTCTACGGTATCTACGATCGTGGGATTGGCCGCATCTACAAAGGTCGCCCCAGCCAGCGTCTGGTCCCAGTACATCGTGTAATTAAGACTTGGATCAGCAGGGATGACAGGAATATCAAAGCAAATCTCTGCACCTGCACAGATGGCTACTTGATCAGGAGAACTAGCAGGGACTGACAGCCCATTGGCGGTAGCATTCTGGATGCTATCGGTTATGGGATTCGGGAAGGGACAGAATGCTGCATCGAGAACCGTCACTTGCAAATCTCGACCGATGGTTCCGATCAGTTGTCCATTTCTCCATTCTTCCACTACCAGACATATAACGCCTACCTCTTCTGCACCTGTAGGAGATGGAACAAGTGAAAGTATACCTGTGATGGGATCTAGTGTGACTTGCCATGTCGGACCTAGGGGACTGTTGGCTGTATATCCATTAGGGAAATCGTAGTCTACAGCTCCTCCGCTCGAACCACCCAAGCAGTCTGTAATCTTGTAGGCGAGTGAATCCCCATCTTGGTCAAAAGCACGCACACTCAAGAAGTAAGGCTGGCCTTCACAGATATAAGCAACAGGAGGAATGTTCTCACCTGATATAGGATCAATAAATGAAGGCGAATTGTTGCAAGGTGTCACACTCAGATCAATGAAACCTGTGTTGAGAATGATGTCAGTAGAGAGGGGAGCAAAAATGGTGGTAATGTCACCGTTTCGACAGCAATCATCATAGACCATCTGATATCTGTCGCAGTTTGTGGCGCAGAAATCATAAGTTCTTCTCATGATAAACTCTGCTGACCCATTAATCACAGGGTTACCGATAGCAGGATTACATCCTGTCTGACTCTGTAGGGCAGGACAGACAGGGGTTACGTCTTGGGTACTGACGACCTGCCATGCACCGACAGGTGTTGGGGCTGTACAGCCAGGGGTTGTTCCCTGAAAATAAAACTCAAGATCAGATGGTATGGGGTTGGGACCTGTAGTACTGAGGGGGAGATAGCTTTGGGTCAAACCTCCTTCGCAGTCTAGATAGAGTCTGATTTCTACATCATATATACAGCTCGTACTCGTACAGCTATATGATATATCAATCCCCATAATATGAGTGGCGCTGACCTGATTCCAATTGAAGATCAATGGAAGGCATAAGATCAGAATGTAGAAGTATTTACGCATGGCAAAAATGGAGTTTGGGTACCTGTCTTTCTTAGGGTATACGCTGAAACTAGGCCTGTATGATTTCACAGTGATTTATAGAAATATAGGTGTTGTTCTAAAAAAGACTGCTGAAATTACGAAAAAAAAGGTTTAGGTTTCGAATAATAGAAGCTTGTTTGGTGATAAATAATACAAGAATTGTAAAATATACGCGATAAAATATACAAGACTTCGGTTTTGCTTTCATCCGCTTGTAGACCTGTATGATTTAATTTCGCTTGTCCCCTTTTTCCCTAGAGCTTCGCCATACTTTTTTTATGAAATCTTTCAAAAGACCCAAGAAATAATTCTCGACGAAGCATTTTGTGATCAATTTGTGATATGATAATGAGATATTTATGAAAATAAAGCAGCTTCCTATGTCTAAGCTGAATCCTCTTGTACTTGTTCGAAATCAATTATTTACTAGGGAAGAAAGAGTGTGCATTCGAAGGACTTTTCTCCCAATTTTGAAAGATAAGCAAGTAGGATAGGGATATTCTCTTACGTAATCTCTTTGTACCACTTGATTAATTTAATTACATTTGTTAGTGATCTTTTCAAACTGTATTGACTATTGACCAGACTTTTACTATACCCATGAACATATTGAATCGCCTTTCGCCGAGGTTCTTGCTCACCTTGGGAATGCTCCTGCTGACGATTTCAGCCGTTCGAGCGACACACCTTATGGGGGTTGATATAGCCTACGAGTGTTTGGATAGTTGTAACTATCGTATCACACATACCAGCTTTTATGACTGCTCGGGTGGATTTATGAACTCCTACACACCCATCAGCAACAACAATCCCGTTCCTCCTCCCAGTACCTTCGATTTTGCGATCGAACCTGTAGGTGTCGGGTGTAACCTTCCCACTCCCAATAATACGTGGACATTTGATACACTGTACGGTTTTACAGATGTGACGCCTGTGTGTCCTACCATTACTACCTCTTGTACCAATACGGTCAATCCTGACGTCAAAGGGGTAGTGGCAGTTCGATACTACATTGATTACAACTTCTGTAATGCCAACTGTCCAGCCTATACCATACGCTGGCGTGAGTGTTGCAGAAACAACGTAATCACCAGTTTGAATAATCCAGGAGGTGTTGAGATCTATGTAAATACATTGACAATCGATCTTCAAAACGCTCCTTGTAATAACTCTCCTGTATTTACTACACCGCCTGTCCCCTACATTTGTAATGGACAGTCGTTTACTTTTAACCAGGGGGTATTGGACCCAGATGGTGATTCATTGGTATTCTCTTTAGGAGACTGCTTTGACTTTACAGCAAACCCAAGTGTCGTACCCTATTCACTTGGATATAGTGCAACGCAGCCACTAGGCCCCAACTGGAACGTAACCGTAAACTCTGTTACAGGTGATATTACGGTGACCCCGAACGCTAATCCCACCCTTGAGATTGGGGTACTTTGTGTATATGTAGATGAATATCGAAACGGGGTACTCATTGGACAAACTGTTCGAGATGCGCAGCTGACGGTGATTGACTGTAATGCCATTGGTGGAATTACCAACAACTTCCCGCAGGTAGATAGTTTTACCAATATCACAGGTAGTGGATCGGTCTTAACAGGGCCCTACACACTTACGACTTGTGCATGTCAAGAAGTATGTTTTGATATACCTGGATTTGATTTGGATCCCAACCAGTCTCACAGAATATTCTGGAGTCAGAATTTGGATGGAGCTTATCTAACAGATCCTACCAACCCCCTCATTGTAGCAGATTCTATTGAGTATGGCCCAGGTGTACCGCCTGTCGCACGCTTCTGCTGGATACCGACAGTGACGGGTACTTATACGACGACATTTACCATTCAAGATGATGGATGTCCGATCTTAGGACAGAATCAGTACTCAGCGATTATCAATGTCGTTTCATGTTCACTAGATCCTGTAGCGACTACTCGAAAGACAGGTTGCTATGAGATCGAATTCTCTGCGACACCCTGTGGTGGTGCCCCTCCATTTACCTATCAATGGTCAGGTACAGGTGGTTTGAATGGGGTCGGGCGAGACTTTACCTATGATTATCTCGCTCCTGGTGTATATCCATATACACTTACTGTCACAGACTCTACTGGTGTGTCTAGCTCGATTACAGATACGCTGTTCTTAGTCAATACATCGGTTGCAGATGCAGGGGTAGACAAAGTCTCTTGTTCCAATGACCCTGTAGTGATTGGTACGGCAGCCCTGCCTAATTACACTTACCAATGGTCTTCTCCACAGGGAGCAGGCTGGAATGGTACACCTAACCCCACGATCCCACAACCACAAGCGATTTTCTCCAATGGCTCTCAAGTGCCCATATCGATTCCATATTATGTGGAGGCGATAGATCCAATTGGCTGTCGTGCTTCAGATACAGTAGTAGTTACTTATGAGCCTTCGATTCCTTCTTCCTTCTTTGTCTCAGGTACAGCTGGAGGTATTTGTCAAGGAGAGGCGGCACAAGTGACCTATTCCGCTCCTCAAAATCCAGGTGCGACCTATGTTTGGGACTACGACCAAGGTACAGGAACTTCTAACGGACCTGGCCCGCACAACGTAACCTGGACAACATCAGGAACAAAGAATGTAAGCCTGACAGTACAATATAACGGATGTACATCCTTACCTACGACAATTCCAGTCGATGTCAATCCTACGCCCAGCTCCGCTTTCCAGATGCCTTTGCAGGCTTGTGAGGGAGAACCTGTGCAGCTGGTGTATTTGGGTAGTGGTAGCTCCGCTACAGGAAGCTTCAACTGGGACCTCGATGGGGGTGTGGGTGCGCCCAATGGCACTTCTTTCCAGGTCACCTGGGCCACACCTGGGGTGAAAAATATCCGTCTGAAAGTCGAAGACAATGGCTGTGAATCAGCCGAGACGGTGCAGACGATCAACATCGTGCCTACACCTTCTACAAACTTTGCCTTGCAGGATACCCTCTGCTTAGGAGATTTGACACAGATTACTTACACAGGTGCCAATGGACCTTCAGGAGTTTATTCTTGGAGCTTCGATGGAGGACAGGTAGCTACGGGTACAGGATCAGGTCCTTATCAGGTTCAATGGCAGCTTCCTGGCACCAAGCAGGTCTGCCTTCAGGTCAATGATCAGGGCTGTGCCTCTCCTGTGGTTTGCCGCGAGATCGTGGTGCAGGATGCACCTAGCGTGACCATTGATCCTCAACCTGCTCAGTGCTTTGTGGGTAACAGTTTTGACTTTACCCAGAGTGGCGACCCCGCCCAGAGCTACGATTGGAACTTCGGTGATGGCGCGAATCCCGCGACCTCAACCAGTGCCAATCCTGGCATCGTGACCTACAATACCCCTGGAATCAAAACCGTCACCCTGACTACCTCAGGATCGGGCTGTCTGGCCTCGCCTCGACAACTTCAGGTAGAGATAGTGCCCGAGCCCTCGGCAGACTTCCAGCTTTCGGCTCCCTCGGCTTGTTTGAATGAGACGGTCAACTTCACATACAATGGAACCGTCCTCGGTCCCACCCAGAGTTTCGTCTGGGACTTCGGTCCTGGTGCGACTCCTGCGACTTCGACCCTTCCCAATCCTCCCTCAGTGACCTACACGAGTGGCGGAGCGAAGGATGTCAAATTGATTGTCAATTATCAGGGATGTGTCACCGAGAAGCTAGTGAGCATCCAAGTGAATGCAGGTCCTGTAGTCACCGCTGGTAGCGACAAAGAATTCTGTGAAGGTGAAGGAGGGGTACTCTTGGATGCAGCCGTCACAGGGGGGACAGCTCCTTACTACTACACCTGGAATTGTAGTGCAGGGGGAAGCTGTGGCAT
>JBCBPW010000067.1:0-37116 GCA_039820545.1 Bacteroidota bacterium
ATTATGCGCTTAAACAGATTAGAGGTACTTGATCTTTCTCAGAATCGACTAACAGAAATTACAGGAATCAAGAGTATCAGCCAGCTTAAAGAACTGTATATTTCATATAATAGGCTCACGCTTATCGAGGGGTTAGGAGAATTAACACAGTTGAAAAAACTTGACCTCTCACACAATCAGCTTCAGGGCTACAAAAGCATCGCGTCATTACTATCCCTCGAAGAGCTTAACCTCTCTCATAATCTGATCGAGAATATCGAAGAGGCAGAACCCCTGAATCATTTGAAGCATCTAAATTTATCTAACAATCAGCTGAAGCAAGTTCAACATATCAGGAAGTTAACAGAGCTTAGAAAGCTTGACCTATCCAATAATCAGATTACCAATATCAAAGGTATTGAGGCCTTATCTAAACTTGAGGAGCTTGAACTCCAAGGAAATAACCTGTCAAATATTCAGGGAATTGAGAAATTATCTGAATTAAGGAGACTGTACCTAAATGAAAATAGCATTACGCATATCAAAGGCTTCCAAAACCCCAATAAACTTGTAAAGCTAACCCTTTCGAATAATCATCTCTCAAGAATTGAAGATATTCAAGGCATTAAATATCTGACTCGTCTCGAAAGTCTAGACCTTTCAAGGAATCAATTGACGGATATCGAAAACATAGAAGATTTACACTCACTCACTAGTCTAAGAGCACTTAATCTTCATAACAATCGTCTTCAAAGTATCAAAGGGATCAGGAGTTTATCTCAGTTAGAAACTATTTATCTTTCTAGAAATCAATTAACTGAAATTGAAGGGATTGAGGATTTAATTCATCTGAGAACCCTATACCTGAAAAATAATCCCCTAAGAAGTGGAGGCTTACAAATATTAGAAAAGATTAAAATCACTCACTCACTCGTCATTCACCTTGATAATAGAATTGCGGGGCAACTCAAACAAGAAATTGAAAATCTAAAGCGAATAAAGCCTAATCTTCGCTTCTCGATTGGACCCTAGCTCTATCACGCTTAGCATATAAAAACCTCCCCCCAGCAAGTTCCTACATCACCACCCGCGAGATCAGCAGCTCCTCCCCTGCCACGATCTGATTCGAAGGCGCACCACAGTTCTGACACTTGAAGATATAGTTCTCCACAGGACTGAGCGAATCGCAGCTCTTGCAGTGGATCTGTATGGGGACCAACTCAGTGTCTAGCTTGACGCGGGCGTACTCGGGATGACTTTCCTGGTAAGCGAGGAAGGCATTCTGTAGTAGGGTAGGCTCGACATTGGCGAGGAGGCCGATCTTCAGTTCGACACCGCTGAGCTTTTGTAGCTCCTCTGGCGTAAGCTCAGCTTCGAGCGACGAGAAGATGCTCTGCACCAAGGATAACTCATGCATCGTTTTGTTCTTTTTCGATTTCGTTGCGGAGATACTGCAAGTTTTGTAGATGGCGGTTGGCCTCTTCCAACATGTCGGGATCGATGACCAAACGCTTGACCTCTTCGGCTTTCGCGATCATGTCATCATATCTTGCTGTATTGAAGCTAGAGGGGTCATTGCCAGCATTCCAGCTCGCTTCCAGATAGTTGAGCAGGGTAATGGCACGCTCATAAGGATACGCCTTCGTACGGATCTCCAACGCCTCCTGGTAGTAGTGGAGCGCCTTTACGTGATTGTCTGTGCGGATACCTGGCGGAAACTTCGTAAAAGCATTCGCGAAGTTGTTACATATGCTCGCATACTCGTAGGGGAAGCGTTCTTTGGTATAATATTCCAAGGCTGAGTTGAAAGAAGCAGAAGAAATTCCTGCCCAGATGCCACGCTTTTTGTTTTCTGCTGGCATCTCTGCATAGAGTACCCCTAACTTGTGCTGAACCTCGGCAAATACATCCGGACTCTCTTCTTTGGTGAAGGTATAAATCGACTTCTGATACGCCTCAATAGCGGGTTTGTAAAACTGGGGATTCCCATTTTGTGCCCAGGTCCCCAAGAGGGTTCCCTTCTGTAAATGCGCACTCGCCGCTAGCTCCGTCAAGCCCTCTCCATCAAAGATTTCAATCGCTCGTTTGATATAACCCAAGGCCTCTGAGTAAGAATCCGAAATATTCGCAATATGCGTAGCATCCATCAAGAGCAAGCCTACTTGAACTTTATGATTTTTTCCCTCAAAATAGTTCATGGCTTCCCAGATCTTCTGCTTCAGCTTCTCGATATGCTCCGCATCATAAGGCACCACAATCTGTTGCATCCACACTTTGACCATGACCAGATTCAATGCCTGCCGCGCCTCCTCCGAAATGACTTTCCCAATTCCCTCTTTGAGTACAGCCTCCGCCTGATCTACCTGCCCATGATCCAAGTAAAAGGTAGCCAACTCTCGCAAGGTAAATGCAGCAAGTTCTCCATCTTCCGACTTCCCAAAAGCTTCTATATACATCTGCTCAGGATGAGGCAAATTAGGATCGGCTGGCACATGCCCGTAATGCATGATGACCCCAATATTGTGCAGCTCTCGATGCGTCTCTGCCAATGTAATCACTTGATGGTAAGGCAGCCCATATTTTAATCGATTCTGATTCTCGATATGCACGTACAGCTCAGAGTCCTTGGCGTATTGCCAGCTTTTCTGGTCATTCTCCAATAAATGAAAAACTAAGGCCAACAAATGCTCAGACGTGGCTTCGATATGTTCTGGAAATAAATAAGGTGGGAGGGAATGGTCCCAAATGAGGGGAAAGGAGATGCCGTGCTGGGTAATGGTAAGGTAGGGCGATTGAATACTATGCGCCTGATGAATGTCCTGCACAGAAACCAGTTCATCTAGTCGTGCTTCGCGCTGAAGCGTGTGTTGGACAAAATCGAGCTGGTCAGTTGGTGCATATATGGTAAGCATGCTTTTTGCGTGTTTGCGTTCCGCGGGCATCTTTCCTGATCCCTCGCTGGAATATCTGAGCGAAGACCTCAGCTTTTTGCTGAGAGTGATAATGGTCAATGTTGCGGACGATGATGCGCATGGAATGCTTTGTTGAAAAAAATACAATCCATACATGCCATCTTCCTTTGAGTCGCAGAATCAGATATTTGACCTCTGTATCCTGCGTCCACTCATCTTCCTGAAAAACCTGAAAATCAACTATCTCTCCCTTTCCTTCGGGAGTCCATCCGCGAGATATTTCTGGATCCACAAACATATGAAGCAATGCTTAGAGACTGCTCCACCCTACAAATACACTTTGAGGGTTTGAGCGTTCTCCAAGAACTCATATGTCAGCGGACGGTTTTCCATATTCAGATCATGGTCTATGATCCACTCGTGTAAGGGTATAGCCTTATCTCCCAACAAATTCTTATCCTTGAGCATGCATTGTACGGCACCTTCGTGGATTTTGGTAAAAAAGCTATTCCCCACAGGACAGATCAAGACATAAGTGGGATTTTGATAAAGAGCGATAAAGGCATTTCGTACCTCTACATTCCATCTTGCCATGATATCCGCCGCCAGAATCAAATGCTGTGACTCCAGAGATACGCCTTTGCGTGAGGGTGTATGTTTCTTAGAGGAAGCTTGATTTTGAGGAGGAATGAACATGATGGTGGGTAATTAGTCTATAACTTACATTTTAATACTTTGGCTTTCGCCTTCAACTTCCCGAGTACTAGATTCTCCCCTTACCTACAAAAGCATGGGCGATCATCCTTTTCGTCTAGATCACTTGAGATTGTGCCTTCAGCTGTGTGAGATCTTGGACGATTTTGTCTACCAATTCATCCCCTCCTTTCGTTGCCTCAGGCGTCATCTCCGTATTAAATCGGGTCTCGTTAATTGCAACCAGATATACATCAATCTCGTGAGGCATCTCATCGGGAAAGATCTTCTTTGCATAACTCAATGCTTGGTCCCACTTAAGGCTGTGCAAAAAAACCAACGGATCATCTTGTATGTGTCCTTCAATCGCTGAAGCGGGCAACTTGAACAAGGTCCCTACAGGCTCTCCTGTATTGATGACAGCATCAACCAAAATGATGCGGTCCTTGCCCTTGAGTTGGAAGAGAATCTCAAAAGCGGCTGTCCCCATATCCAGTATCTCAACATCGGGATCTGAGATTCGCTCCTTCAACCTTTCAATCACATAAATCCCTACGCCATCGTCTTCACGCACAGGATTGCCAAAACCAAGTATGCTAATCTTCATATTCTAAGACTTTGAAGAATCAGGGCAAAGGTATGAGGTCTCTTAACCCATAATTTCTTATTCAGTAAATAATATATTGAAAATATCACATATTATCTAAAGTAGATCTAAAAAAGGAGGAAGTCCCTGCATATCGCAAGGGCTTCCTCTTATATAAGCGAGAGATACGCTGGGTGAAAGCGGCATCTCTCCTAATCCCCAATAGGGGATAGTCTCGCTTTTCGGTCTCAGTTACAGCTTGAACTTCGCCAGCTGGTTCCCTTTTTCATCATGGGCGTGCACAGTACACACCAGGCAGCTGTCAAATGAACGTGCCACCATACCTACTTCTACAGGGTCATGTGGATCTTCGATCTCTGTTCCCGTCAAGGCAGCCTCAATCGGACCTGGCTGTCCCATGCTATCGTTAGGACCGACGTTCCATGTAGTCGGAGCGATAATCTGGTAGTTCTCGATGACACCGTTCTTGATCTCGATCCAGTGCGCCAATGCGCCACGAGCAGCTTCTGTTGCGCCCCATCCGATGCCATCTTTCTCCTGTGGCTTGATGTAGAATGGCTGATCTAGGTCGATCTCAGACAACCACTTATCGATCATCGTGTAGAGTCTCGGCGCCTCGTGTACACGCGCCAATACACGCGTAAAGACACTTGGTCCCATGACGTTCATGATGTCACCAAATAAGGGATCTTTGATCTGGTGGTCGAGGTTGTTAGGGTTTGCATTCATGATCACACGTGCCAAAGGTCCTGCCTCTGCCGCCTGCTCCATGAATCGAGGCGCCTTGGCCCAAGAGTACTTCCCGTCAAAGTTGGTCTCCTCCAAAATGGTAGAGTTGGTAGAACCCGTAGGAGCTGGCTGGTCAAATGGGTGCAAAGCGTCTGCCTGATTCTCATACCAAGCATGCTTGACGTGCTCCATCACCTGACGGTGGTCTGCCTCGTAGTAGTTTTTACCGTCAAAGAATCCTGCGGGACTGATCACGGCCTTGTTTCGTCCTTCGATCGTAGGATTCTGATACAAGTCTTTGTGTAGATACGTTCCCCAAGCAAGGAACTTGCCTATGCCTTCTCCAAACTTATCCAATCCAAATTCAAGACCTGCACGGATCAACAATCCAAGGTCTGAATTGCGCTGAGACTCATTTTCTTCTACCCAAGCCATCATGTCATCCCAAGTCTGGATCTCCATGTAGCGTTCGATAGAGCATCCCAACCAAACGGTCTCCAACCAATCATTGCGGAACTGGTTCATGATCGAATGAGCACGCGTAATATCTTTCAGCGTGGGGGCACTCATCACCCCCCCAGGAACCATGTAGCTAGAGTGTGGCCACTGCCCTCCAAAGAGTGCATATACTTCTACTGGACGACCTGAAGCTGTAACCCCCTTCTGGAAAGAAGTCCCTACATAAGCGGCAAAGCGCTTGACGACTTCCTGATACAAAGGCTTATTGGCAAACTTCTTATTGGCCATGTCTGTAGCGAAGATCGCGTAGAACCAACGAGGGATACTCTGGATCGTCTCCGTTGCTTGTCCTAGCGCACGCAGCAGCAGGGCATTGGGTGGAAGCTCTGTGCCCCAAGCCGTATCTAATGCAGAAGAAGCACAGTATAAGTGCGATCCTCCACATATACCACAAGCACGTGGCGTCACAATCAAGCCTGACTGAGGATCCTTACCGACCAAAATTTTCTCGAAGCCACGATACATCGCCGCCTGCGTATGGGCACGAGTCACAACCCCGTTTTCCATGTACACCTTTACATCTAGATCGCCTTCGACACGACCTACAGGTGATATATTAAGTTCTTTTATTCTCTCCATGACGGATAAAAATGTGTGTTCTGATGAATGTTTTTTAATGAGACTTTAAGACGATGAGAAACGAGAGGCGAGATTCATAAGGGACTTTTGACAGCCATACTTTCTGTCTCAAAGTCTCATATCTCGACTCTCTTACGTCTCTACTTAGACTGTCCGTAGTTCTTGGCAGAATCGGGTGATCCTAGGACCTTTCCTACACCTGCTTTGAAGTAGTAGGCTAGCTTGGGCTCTCCAGGAGGTGTCTCCTTGGGCAGGAAGCCGAGATATTTCATCGTCTTGAATACAGAGCCCTTCTTCAAATCGTGATGCGGGAAGCCAGGTTCGGTACATCCCAGACATGGGTGATTGGCACGTGTTTTACTATTGTGCCTGTTCCACAAGATTCGATTACAGCTGGCATGTGTCATCGGTCCTCTACATCCAACTTCGTAGAAAAGGCAGCCTCCACGTTGACCAAAAGCCCCATTTACCTTTTCAGAGAAAGCTACAGCGTTTGTACAGCCGTTTTGTACGAAGTCGGAGAAGAAAGTCTTGGGACGGTGATAGTCGTCAATCAATACATCTTGGATACGTCCAACAGAGATGGCTACGAGGATCTGGGTGATCCAGTCAGGGTGGGCAGGGCAGCCAGGGATATTGATGACGGGAAGTCCTCCTTTGGAGACGAAATCAGGTCCTAAGAAGCCTCCCTTTTGGCGCTTGTGGAACTGCATCCCCGTGGATTCGGAAGGGTTGGGTGGTACGGCAGGAATCCCTCCATAGGTAGCACAATCACCGATTGCTACCACAAAAGAGGCAGCATCAGCCAGTTCGCGTACCCAGTCCATCATCGGACGATCGGCGAAGTAGTTCATTTTTCCAGTGCCGTTGGGACCCTGTACGATTGAGCCTTCAAACACAAAAATGTCCAACTGTGTCTCTCCGTTGATACAGCTGTTCATAAGATCACTCACTTGATGGCCAATTTCCAGGCCTACAGTGGGGTGCCATAGGATGTTGATTCCAAAGTCGGTAATCAACTCTACAACGGTGGGTTCTTCCGCATCTAGGAAAGACATAGTGTTGCCACTACATGCTCCTCCTTGAAGCCATAGTACATTAGCCATGCGAGTATATGAATATGGTTATATTGAAATATCTACATTTGATATTATAAAAAAATCTCTATTTAAACAATGTCAATTAGAAAACATTTTCTAAAGCAGGATTACACGCATCCTAAATGGATGTAAAAATCCTCATATAAAGAGAAATAGGGTCATTTCTCTTCCTTATGTGTACTCATTCTAAATTAAGGGAAATGGTAATTATCACTCCTCCAAAGAAATCCGTTTATATATATAAACGGATAATTCGGATTTTCCTGAGTCTGTAAGGTAGGGATTGAGTAATCCCCAAATGAAAGAAGATAAGTCTGCGGATGTTTCTTCTATCTGATTAAGCAAGTTTCGCACAGGCGCGTGGTGCAAGTGGTGAACGACAAGGTGAGAAATAAAATGGAGCTGCTTCTCTTCCAGCTTTTGCATAGCCCCTCTCGCGATATTGAAGCGGATAATCTCCTGAAAGGCCATGACTTGGTACTGATAGACTTGCTGGATTTGTTCGAAAACATCAGGATACGAACGTTTGATCTCTAAAATATCTGAAAAAAAGAATCGGTATTCCTCCTGCAAGGATTCCATACTCAAGAAGATGCGATCCATGCTCTCAAAGATAGGCGTATGCCGATACTCGATGAGGACTTCCTTGATCCTTTTTTCCCACTCCAGAAACAATGCGCGTACAATTGCCTCCTTATTCTTAAAGTGATAGGCAATGTTTCCTACGCTGATGATCGTATCATCCGAGATATGTTGGAGACGCACATTGACAAAGCCATTCTCATTGAATAGCTTGAGAGCGGAATGGAGGATTTTTTCTTTATTTTTCAACGAGATGAGGTTTAAAGACCCTTAGTTAGCACGAGCCATTTCACATACCATGGCATGATCTACCTCAATCTTCGGATTTTTTTTGTTGAATCAAATCCCTAATGCGCTGCGCAGACTCATAATCTTCTTGATCCAGCACTTCTTCCAGTTTTTTCTCTAATTCCTCTAATGTATAGTCCTCCAATTCTTTGTTTTGCTCTACAGGCTGACCTGTACTTCCCAAGACCTTACCTGCACGACTCAAAACCGATTCGTTGGTGAAAATGGGGCAGGGGTTGCGGATGGCGAGTGCTACTGCATCTGAGGTACGACAAGAGATTCGACTTTCTTCTCCTGCCCTGCGAATGACCAGTTCTGCATAAAAGATCTTTTCCTTGTAGTCCGAAATCCATACTTCTCGAAGCTCACTCCCTTGATCATCCATCAAGGTAATCATCAGGTCATGCGTCAAAGGCCGAGGAGGTTTGAGTCCATCCAGTGCGATAGCGATCGATTGCGCTTCAAAAGCACCAATGATGATTGGAAGTCTTCGTTCCCCTTGTTCCTCCTCCATCACAAGGACAAAATTTCCTGGACTACTTTTGCTCTTGTTGAGGGCGATAATGGTGAGTGCTTTTTTATCCATAATTGAGCGAAATATCCTGACGAATAAATTCGCATAATTGCTCGACATCTGCAAAAGGTGCTACAACTTGTCCCTGATGCATCAACTTATAAAGAGAGGGTCCTTCAATTTCAATCAGATAGTCGTGCTGTAAATGAATCATTTTCCCTTCTTCCTTTTCCACCCAAATCTGAAAGTGATCAAGACCAAAAAGGAGAAAGGCCTTGGGATCAAAAGTTTCCGTACTCATTTTTCATTGTTCGTTTTTTCAGGTTTCAGCATTCCTGTCATGTTAAAAATATCCTATGAGAATATGTAGCCCGTATCCGATGCATAATAGCGCTGCCAGCCATGAGAAAATTTTCTTGCGTTCTGAAAAAAGCTTCCCTCGAATCAGCGGCATCCTGAGAACGATGGCTGCTACGGCCATCCCAAGCGCAGAGCCTAACCCAAACAGCAATAAGAATGAAATGGCCTCCAGATTACTGTCCAAATCTGCCATCACCAGCAATATCAATGCTCCACTTCCCGCCAAGCCATGAACCAGTCCGATGCCATAAGCTTCTCGATCATGGGTGTGGTCGTGCTGTATATTTTGATTTCTTTGCGTACGAATAATGCGAATCGCCCCTAATACTATCAGCATGATCCCCACAAAAATCTCTAAGGAATCAAAGTAGTTTTTGAGTGTATGCACCTGGAAAATAAGCAGGAGCACACCCATGATGAAAATCGTCGAAGTATGACCTAGCCCCCAAATAAAGCCATTGTTCAATACCTGCCGTGTATTTTTGGACTTCGACACTAAGGTAGATACCGCCAGCAAGTGATCTGCTTCAAATGCATGCGCAAAACCGTAAGCCAAAGCAAACGTCAGGGAAATATTGCCTTCCATATAGGATTAAATGTTGAGATGATTCAAAATGATGCGGTGATTGCCTGTATCTGCTACTGCCAAAATGCCTTGATCGATGCAGAGAGAAAATGGCCAATAATAGCTTCGCTCGGTACTCCAAATGCTATTCTTGTTTTCACTCCCCGTCTGAAAATTGTCCTGCCCTAACAAGTCACTTGCAGGAGAATTGTGCGTCTGGGGTATTTCAGGGCGCCACAAAATGCGACTATTGCCTGTATCTGCCACCCAGATCCCCTCTTTATAAAAGCAACTGTCATAACACCAATTCATACTATGCGCTTCGGGAAACCAACCATATTGATTTTGTCCATTTCCTTCAAAACTTGCTTGTCCTATGATCACATCGGCCTTCTTCGTCAGACCATCTTGCCAGTTATTCCACAATAATACCCTGTAATACTGGGTATCCGTGATCGCCATACACCCCTGGTCAGAAATCTTGACAGAGTAGGGCCAAATGGCATCCTGGTGGTCATAGTCTCGATCTGTAAAAGAAGGCTTCCCAATAACCGCATCTGCTGCTGCATAAGACGAAGAAGGAATTTCCTCAAAATAAAGCACACGCCGATTACCTGTGTCTGCTATCCAGAGCGATTGCCCATCCGAGAATACACCGTAAGGCCAGTTGAGAGACTGGGCGGAAGGAGTGGAGCCTATACCTGTGATATTGGGTTCATTGCCAGAAAAGTCGGGCTGGCCGAGGACCACATCTGCTGGCTGACCGTCCTGCGTCGGAAAAATATTCCAAATCAGCACACGGTGATTCCATGCATCTGCGACGATCAGTTTGTCTCCATCTGTCCAGATCCCAGAAGGATACAGCAAGGTCGAGGCAGATACTTTCCCACCTGCATTTCGCCCTACCCCTTCTGAAGCAGATTGCCCCAGTGTGACATCGGGTGCTTGAAACTCATCCTGTGGGAGTTCATTCCAGATAAAAACTCGGTTTTGTCCTGTATCGCTTACGATGAGCTTGCCATCCTTAATCTGCACCCCCCGCGGAGCCAAGAAAGGATTGTCTTTTTCTCCATTGAACACATGGATATGAGAAACGAGGCGTGTATTGATTTGATCTTTGGATAGATTCATAATAATGGAAGACTTTGAGAAGCGAGAATCGAGACCCTGAAATATTTCATTTCGTTCAAGACCTCAGACTTTAAGGTGCTAGTAGTCGGCAGGGGTTCCATTTTGTGCAGGTGCATATTTTCACTTGGGCCATATCGGAATAATGAAAAAATACTTAACAGATTCTAGGCAACTGTTCACCTACCAGCATGTGGACGACTCTTTTTCCGCCGATGCCGCTGTGAAGGATCACTTGTCCAGCATGATCTTCTACTACTTCTCCGATGATTTGTGCCGACTCGAATCCATGGATTGCCTGTAATTGATCCAGTACTTCCTCTGCACAGCCTGGATCTACAATGGAGAGAAAGACCCCTTCATTGGCTACGTACAATGGATCTAGCCCAAGCAGTTCGCACCCACCGCGTACTTCTTCTAGCATGGGAATCTTTCGATCGATCAGTTTGATCCCCAATCGACTGTCGCGCGCAACTTCATTTAAGCTCGCAGCCACTCCTCCACGGGTGGGATCACGGAAAAACTTGATGAAAGCACCAAATTCGTCTAGCAAAGGCAAGGTAGCATGATGCAGGGCACACGTATCACTCTCTAGCGTCGTCCCAAACTCCAATCCCTCGCGGACAGACATGATCGCCATGCCATGCGTCGCAATATGCCCACTGACAATGATCTGATCACCAGGCTTGACATGCGCAATGCCAATCTGCGCTTGGGGGTGTAGCTGACCAATGCCTGAAGTATTGATAAAAATCTGGTCTCCTTTTCCTCGCTCGACTACTTTGGTATCTCCTGTGGCAATCTGGACACCTGCATGCTCCGTGGCATCTTTGATTGAATGGAGAATTTCCCACAACTCCTCCATCCGCAGCCCTTCTTCTATGATGAAACTGAGCGAAAGGTACTGTGGAATGGCCCCACTCATGGCGATGTCATTTACGGTTCCGTTGACGGCCAGCTCACCGATATTTCCTCCTGGAAAAAAGATCGGATTGATGACAAAGCTATCCGTCGTGAATGCCAGAGGGCCCTGTATATGAAGATGTGCCCCATCATGTCGCTGATCCAGAACTGGATTTTGTAGGACATCAAGGATGACTTTGTCGAGCAATTGATTGGTGAGCAGTCCACCACTCCCGTGGCCTAGGGTCACGATGTCAAAATCGAGCTTGGGCATAGGACAACTGAGGCGCATGTGTAGGGAAGTCGAATTCATATCGTAGCTTCTTCAAGTTGACGGATGGTATGAGAGAAGTTGTAATAGGCGGCGCAGGCTCCTTCGGAGCTGACCATGGGCGCACCTAGCGGATTGCGAGGGGTACATTTCTTGCCGAAAGCAGGACACTCATGTGGCTTGATGATGCCTTTGAGGACTTGACCTGCCATGCATTCTTTGGGTTCCTCTACGGGTTCGACCTGAATGTCAAACTTTCGATTCGCATCGTAGCGAGCATAATCTGATCGGAGTTCATATCCGCTCTCGGGGATGACGCCTATGCCTCTCCATGCACGATCACCCGCTTCAAAAACCGAATGAATGACTTTTCTCGCATTGGGATTCCCTTCTGCTTTGACGACACGGCTGTATTGATTCTCTAACTTAGCTATTCCTGCCTCCAATTGGCGCACCGTCATCAAGATCCCTTGCAGAATATCCACAGGCTCAAAACCTGTCACAACCATCGGAATCTGATATTTCTCCACAATGGGTGCATACTCCTCAATCCCCATAATGGTGCATACATGTCCTGCGGCCAGAAAAGCATCAATGTGGCTTTCTTCGTCATTGATCACGGCTTCCATCGCAGGTGGAACCAGCACATGAGAGGTGAGGATGGAATAATTCTCCACGCCCTCCCTTGCTGCATGTACCACAGACAGGGCATTGGCGGGAGCAGTTGTCTCAAAGCCTACGGCAAAGAATACCACCTCCTTTTCTGGATTTTCCTTGGCGAGCTTGACCGCTTCAAGAGGAGAATATAAAATGCGGATATCCGCTCCCTCTGCTTTGGCTTGCAGGAGACTCTTCTCACTTCCAGGTACACGGAGCATATCCCCAAATGAACAGAGAATCACGCCTTCCGCTTTCGCCAAATAAATCGCCTTGTCAATCAACTCTAGCGGTGTCACGCATACAGGACAACCTGGACCGTGGACCATGGTGATTTCGTCGGGAAGAACATTGACGATGCCGTGCTTGACGAGGCTATGGGTTTGTCCGCCGCAGATTTCCATAATGGACCAAGGGCGAGTCGTTGTTTTGTGAATTTCATCCAAATACTGCTGTGCGAGTTCTGGATCTCTATATTCTGATAGGAATTTCATTTTTTATAGACGTTGAGATGTCAGACGATAGACTTCAGACTGAAAATGATAGTAGACAGATACTTTAATCGAGCGCCTCAAGTCCCTGTATCCTGCGTTTCTACATCTCGATAGGTAGAAGGATCGGGTAACTGGTCCTTGATCTCTTGTATGTCTTCAAGCTCGCCGATCTGCTCCAAATAGGTGAAGGTCTTTTTGGCCTCCTCTTCATTGACGACGGAGATCGCCACGCCTACGTGGACGAGTACATAGTCGCCTTCCTTGGCAGAGGGGACCATCTCCAAGCTGGCTTCTTTCATGATACCTCCAAAAGAGACTTGGGCCATGCGAACGAGCCCGTTGTATTGAGACTCTATTGATTGGATTTTTCCAGGTATGGCGAGACACATAGACTTATATTTTTTCTTGTTGAACGAGATAATGAATCATCTGCCCGAAGGCTATATTTTCGTCGTTGGGACTGAGTTGCTGATGGAAAAACAGACGATATCTTTTGCCCAGATAGCTATGACACATGTCTACTAAAAGAGCATTTTGAAATACACCTCCGCTAAAAGCAAGCTGTTGTGTATGCTGATCCATAGCGATTTGGGAAATGATTTGGATTAGGGTAAAATGAAATTGAGCAGCTATTTTTGAAGCTGTATTTCCTCTTTTTTTATCCCCCAATACTTCCTGAAGAATGATGCGAGGACAAATATTCCCTTTTTCATTTCTATAATCGTAGCTCAAAAGTTCTTCTTCTCCGCTCCAATAAGTTCTGGCTATTGATTCTAGCTTCATGGCAGCTTCCCCTTCAAATGATTGGACATCCACAATATCCAGGACGGAAGCGACTGCATCGAAGAGTCTCCCCATGCTACTTGTCTGTAAAGGCGATCGCTTGCGCCAAGCTTGCAAAAGCTTCCACTCCGAAGAAGTGAACTTCTGATGTATTGCAGAGGCTTCAGGCAGGATAGACAAAGCTGCCATTCTTGGCTCACGTGCCATCTTATCTCCTCCCAAGACAGGGAAATAATCCAGATGCGCTACACGGGTCATCTTCCGATTTCTCCAAGTCAAAAACTCTCCACCCCACACCTGACCGTCTGTTCCATACCCTGTCCCATCCCAGATGATGCCCAATACAGGGTCTTCAGTATGCAGAAGTTCATTTTCCCCTAAAATGGCAGCAAAGTGGGCCTCATGATGCGGTATCCCCACAGAGGGTAAGTTTCTTTCTTCTGCCAACGCTTGAGCTAGGCGCGTACTCGCATATTGAGGATGTAGATCATGTAAAATGATCTCAGGCTGACTCCCTAGAACTTTTTTCAGATGCTTACGGACATGTGAGAAGGTCTTCTCCGTATCAAAATGACTGAGACTCCCCAGATACTGACTGATGTAGACATTGCCTTCATGCAGTAGGCCTATACTCGACTTCATATGGGCGCCCGCTGCAAAAATGGCTTCCTGTGGAAAGGCCATCTGACTCGGAAAATAATTCGGTGCCCAACCCCTAGATCTGCGCAGGATAATTTGCTGACGATGTGTAGGAGAAATCCGCACGACGCTGTCATCCTGTGGTACGACAATGGCTCGATTGTGCGTCAAGATGCAATCTGCAACCTCCCAAAGCATCCCCATTTCTTCCTCTCGATAGATGATCGGTGAATGGCTGATGTTGCCACTGGTTGCGACGATGGGTTTTTGGTACGTATCTAACAACCACTCGAACAAAGGCGCATAGGGAAGCATCACGCCTACCTCACTCAGACCATCTGCTATTCCTTTAGTCAAATAAAAATTAGGATCTCTAGGAAGCAGAACAATGGGCGAAACTGGACCTTGCAAGCGTTCTTTTTGCAAGTCATCTAATGAGAACGTATCCAGTTTTTCTACTGAAGGATACATCAAGGCAAAAGGCTTTGACGGACGTTGTTTTCTCTGACGAAGCACTGCAATCGCATGAGGATTGCTTGCATCGCAAGTCAACAAAAAACCTCCAATTCCTTTGATAGCAATGATTTTTCCATCTTCCCAAGCCTTCAGAATAGCTGCTTTTATCGTAGGATTATTTCCCTCTACGACTCTGTTACCTCTTTCCAAAAGCTTCAATGTGATGCCACATTCCGCGCAGGAATTCGTCTGGGAGAAGTGCCTCCGTGCCATGGGATCATCATACTCGGCTTGGCAGGTGGGACACATCTCAAAGGGCTGCATCGTCGTCCAAGGCCTATCGTAGGGTAGGTCGGTGATGATCGAATAGCGCGGCCCACACTGCGTACAGGTAATGAAGGGATACGCAAATCGTCTGTCATTCACATCTTTCATCTCAGATCTACAGTCAGAACATAGGCCATAGTCAGGTGTAAAAGGCAGCTTTTTGACAGCGGCTGCTTCACTTTCGATGATTTGAAAATCTTCAAAGAACTGTGGGGAAAGGGGCTGCAATCGGTGATGGGTGATTCTCGATATAGCAGGCTTCTCCGCTAATATTTCCTGATAAAATGTTTCTGCTTGTTGGGGACTCGCTTCGAATTGGATATGAACCCCTTCAGCTCCGTTGCTCACGGTGCCTTTGAGGTCCATCTTGTGCGCGAGCTGATAGACGTGGGGGCGAAATCCGACCCCTTGAACGATCCCCTCTATCCTGATTTCCCAGCAGCTCATCCAGCAGCCTCCACCAAGTCACCTGCTTTTTTTGCGGCTACCTTTTCTAGTATCCAATCACACCATGCATCTAGGCCTTCGCCTGTCAAGCTACTGACGGTCATATACTCCAGTTCATGGTTGATGTCAAGGGCATCTTTGACCACAGCATCTACCTCAAAAGGAAGGTGCGGCAAAAGGTCTGCCTTCGATACGAGCATCATATCGCTGGTGAGAAACATCTTGGGATATTTCTTGGGTTTATCATCTCCCTCTGTGGTCGCAATCAGGGTCACGCGAAAATCCTCTCCCAAGTCAAAAGAAGCAGGACAGACCAGATTCCCGACGTTCTCTACGATCAGCAGATCGATTCCTTCGATGTCGATATTCTCCATGCCTTGCCAGATCATCTGTGCTTCTAGGTGGCAGATCCCACCCGTCACGATTTGGAAGGCATCAGCACCGACTTCTCGGAGTCTTTCGGCGTCGCGCTCAGTCTCTAGGTCCCCGACGAGGATCTTCATTTTCAACTTACTGCCCAATCGCTTGGCGGTCTCTTGCAGGAGGGTTGTCTTCCCACTTCCAGGAGAAGAGACAAGGTTGAGCATGAGGGTAGACTGGTCGGCCATTTTCTGGCGAATGCTCTGCGCTACAAAGTCATTGGCTTTGAGGAGATGCATGGTCGTGTTGTCACATTGGACAGCACCACGGGCGGTTTTTGGAGACTTAGGAACCATATTCAATTTGTGATATATTGAATATAGCAGATATAAGATGTATTAGAAAGGAAATGAGGGGTTTAGAAATTATTTTCTAGAATGGAGATTTGTGCATGGGACTGAACTCCACATGCTATATGACTCCACATGCTATATGACATTGTCCCTTCAGGACAATGAAGCGGATTCGAATCCTGAATGGGTAGCACTCTGTAATGTTAGTGGTCACAATCCCAGACTATAGGATTATTCTCCAAAATCTTATTTCTTCTGTCCACTGACTCAAATGGGGGGCTATCAATACATAAAGTCAGATACTACCAATTTTTCTGCTTGTTAACCTTTCCTCTCTTTTTTCATGTATAGATAGCGAATACCCATAATTACTGCCATGGCAAGCGAAATCAACCTTTTACAACAAATCATTGCGCGTATCCATCACGATCCTGCACCGCTCACGCAACCTGAGATCGCGCAACTCAAGGCCCACATACCTGAAGCATCTATCCAAGAAATGGATCATATCATGCTAGAGGTAAAAACGCATAGAACCAATCAACAGAAAGAGGTCAAAGCCTTCAATGACATGTTGCGCAATTCGGGAACCGAGACGTTTGAAGTTATCACAGAGCTTAAAAACAACCTCAAGGATACCTTGAAGGAGAGTCAAAATGCCCAAAATATCGCCCGATTGATGTTTGTCTTTACCTTTTTGTTAGGGCTTGTCTTGATCGGTGTGGCCGTCTACTTTGGGATCATGGGACAGGAGATCCTGTCTATTGCTTTTGGAAGTTTTGGGATGCTAGAGATCGTTTTTTTCATGTTGGTAGATCCTCCCCTCAAGATACAGGACAGCCGATCCAACTACGCCCAGCTATCTGTGGGTATGTTGGCTTGGTTTACCGAATTTTACAATAGCAATGCGATGATGGTCTTCGCCCAAAATCAAGGCCTCAAGCCTGAGCAAGTACTAGAAGAATATCACAAGCTCTCCAACATGCACATCGAGCAAACTGTCCAAATGCTACGGGTCATCGATGAGGTAGCAGAGCCAGGAAAAAAGAGAGGTAAAAAGAAGAAAAAGGAGGCAGGGGACAGCGAAGCATAGTGCCTCACCGATTTCGTAAATACAATCATTTAGCCAGGAAGCCAGCCTCCTTACCGACTGCTTCCTGGCTTCCTTTTTACTATCCTGGATAACCAATCAGTTCATGATCAGGCTAAGGAGAAATCTTCGTCGATATTTTGGTAGGATAGGATAACAGGACCTCGTGTAGTTTTTTGATCCGTAATAATGTCTCTAAAATCATCTGTAAAGATCTCAGCAGCCTCATATTCCATTATGTCTCCTAGTGATCTCTCTCCGATCAGTTCATTGCTCGGTATGCCTCCCTTGTCTTGCATCGTGATTTGTAACTTACAGAAAGGCCCATTGGATCCCCTCAGGTCTACACTCGCAATAAAAGGGTTAGCTGAAACTAACAGATAGTGTGCATATACCGTAGAGATCTGCCCCTCACTTCTCTTTGTCAGATACCCATAGGTATGATCATAGGCGAGTCCATTGGGAGAATATCCCTGGTTTTCTGAAGGGCCGATGTCTGGAGAAGCATAAGGATTCAAAGGGAGCGTAGCATGGCTTATTTGCTCATCCTTATTGACCGTAATCCTCAACTCTTGTGACACAGTATCTGCTGGAATAGGAAGCGTTCGCTGAATGGTAAAAAAGCCTCCAGCAACCCCTGCTGACACAATGGTGATTTCCTGAGTGTAGTCGTTATTCACTCCACTAGGTAGTCCCATAGTAGAAGCAGATGCAGCATATCCATCTGGCAAATAGACAAATATTTCAACCATTAATTGGGGAATCTCTGTATCATCTGTAAAAATGTAAGCTGCTACATAAGGAGCAAAAGCGATCAAATTATTTTCGGTCTGGGGGGAATTAACCATGGGTTTGGATTTTGGATTCAAGAAAAATATGGATGTAGTTTTCAAAGGTCTTGTGTACACCTTGAATTAGCAGTCTACAACTCAAAAGAAGAAATGAAATGAGCAGCCACCTTCCTCTACTGAGTGGGTGGCCTATTTATCGAGTAAAGATCTCATCAACTCAGTACTTATCTACCCTGTTACGACTTCCTCATCATCCAAGTTGGTATAAGACAAAATCACAGGTCCTCTCGTTGTCTTTTGGAAAATACTTACCTCAGATATCCGCTCACCCGCCAGAAAGATATCTACAAATATTTCGGCTCCTTCATAAGACTGTCCGTTCGAGCCCGTAGAAGGTCCTGTATTTGTGGTATGGACTGTGAGGGTGCTACCATTCTCGGTGACAGGAACAATATTGACCTGTACGACTCGGTAGGGTGGAGGCGTGTTAACGGTGTAGGCTAGCGCATCAAAAGTAAAGAGGGTCAAAATGAAATAGTTGAATAAGAAGTCTCCTTCTGTACTTTTTGTGAGGTAACCATAGGGCGTTCCATAGAGTATGCCTTCAGGAGAGACACCTTCATTTGCTATAGTAGGTGTGGCACCTGAGCCATAAGCTCTTACAGGAATGACACTATTTCTTTCTACTACCATTTCTCCTACATTAGAAAGCACGCGAATGAATACTTCATCAATCTCTGAATAGTTGATAGGAATTGAATTTTGTCGAAAAAACTCAGGATACGTCCCTCCATCTTCTTCCAGCTCAATCGTGATTTCAATTAGCCTACTGTCATAGTTGGGTCGCTCCACATAAGAAGCCAATCGGTAATTCGTCTCTTTATAAATAAAGATGCTCACATCGACTGAATCAGCAATGGCACTTTCTTGAATAGATACATAAGGTGCGCGTGGTTTCAAATCTTGTAATGTCGAGACATTGGTCGTTTCGGGTCTTTTCATAATGGGGGTTATGGGTGATTGTATAGGGCTAGGTCATAATGAAAATCTCTAATTTAGGTTTAGACTCTATTTGGAACAATGAAAATCCAGCTAAAAAGTAGTGATTTCAGGTTCTGACGAAAGCTATTTTGTAAAATTTAGTGGGGCTAAATCGATCAAAATAGAGGAAGTTCAGGTTCTGAAAGCGCAAACTTTTCGGAGATTTAAAGTCTCAAATAAGGTTTTAGAGTCTGCGAAAATGATTGAATACAAGTTCTTTCTTGCTCTTACTTACAGGGATAGACTGATTCCCAATATAAAGGCTATTCCCTGCCAATGAGTCAATTTTCTGGATATTCACAACATAGGAGCGATGCGTACGAATGAAAAAAGGGGCCACCAAATGCTTTTCAATCTCTTGTAAGGTGACGGCCATAGTGTAAGTCTGTCCCTCTGCTACGATCTGCGTATAGTTGCTCTGCGCCTCTGCCCACAGGATCTGGCCGTAGTCTACCCGCTCAAAGCGGTCCCGTTTCCGCAGAAATAAGCTATCATTCATGTTATAGGCAGCATCCAGTTTTTCTTCAGGAGGCTGGGGAGGAGGAGCAAGTGCTGATTCTGCAAATTTTCCCTTCTCATAGTTAGATACAGCCAGTTCGATGCTAATATCCAGCTCTCGATCATTGAAAGGCTTAAGAATGTAAGCCGCAGGACGACAGTCGCGGGCACGTGTCACGGTCAGCTTATCTGAGTGCGAAGTTAGAAAAATAATAGGACAGGGATACGCTTTATTGATCTCGTGGGCGAGTCCGATGCCATCCAGGCTCCCTTTGATATTGATATCTAACAAGACCAGATCATGGACGCCGCGCGCAAGATGTGGCATCGCCTCCTGTGCCGATGGGACAATCGCAACTACTTCGTATCCCATACTTTTCATTCTGATCTCCAGATCCTTGGCTATCAAAATTTCGTCTTCTACTATGAGTAGTTTGATTTTTGCCATGATTCCTAATCCGTCAAAATAGCTTCCTTCTCCACAAGTGGGATCTGTAGTTCTGTGCGCCAACCTTCCGCATTTTCGATCCTCAGAGAGGCGTCAATCTGCTGGGCGAGCGCCTGTACCATGTCACTTCCAAAAGAAGGTACTTGCTCACTTGATAATCCTTTCTCGCCAGGACCATTGTCGGCCACTTCAAGATACAATGTATTCTCATCTAGTACGTTCGCACGGAGACGAAGTGTAGGATTAGGATGATCAGAAAATGCGTATTTCAGAGAATTGGTCAGCAGCTCATTGACGATCAAACCTAAAGGAATGGCCAAATCCGCTTCTATCTCCAATTCGTCTACTTGTATCTCTGTTTGCACCCTGCGACCCAGCACCCCAAAAGAACTCAATACATTGTCCATGATCTGTGGTAGGTACTGGTGAACCGCAATCTGTGTCTGATCATTTTTCAGATAGAGGTCACGGTGAATAATGGCCATCGCTTCCACACGTGTTTGACCTTCTTTCACAGCAAGGGCCGCTTCCTCATCGTCTAGCTGATAGGCTTGTAGATTTAGGAGACTTGAGATCAGCTGTAGATTGTTTTTCACGCGGTGATGGAGTTCACGCAGGAGGAGTGCCTTTTCTCGTTCTCTTCGCTGGATCACCTGCTTTTGTTTTGACAGTTGAATATTATCACGACGCTTTTGCAAATAGACATATCCTCCTGCCACTACGATGATCACCAAAAAGAGCGTCGCAATGAGAAAGATATTTCGTTCATAGATACCTTTCTGTCTTTCCTTCTCACTAATGGCTAATTCCTTGTCTTTTTTCTCTGTCTCGTATTTGACCTGAAGCTCATTCATGGACTGGGCGACCTGAACGTCATATTCTATGCTGTCCAGGCGTAAAAATTCCTTATAGAAGATCAACGCCTTCTCTGCATTTCCCAGTTGCTCATAAATCAAAGCAATCTGCTGATTCAAGAGACGCTCACGATTTTGTAAGCCTTCCTTCTTCGCTATGTCCAGCGCTTCCAGATAGGAAGATAAAGCCTCGGCATACTGACCATTCATCTTGTAAGCAAAGGCAAGATTATTCAGACTACTGACCAACAAATCGGTACTGGGAAACTCACTCCTTCGACTTAGATTGTCTTGGTAGAGCTTAATGGCTTTTTTGTATTCCTTCCTTTTTTGCGCCAGTACAGCTAAGTTATGTCGGAGGTTGATGGAAATATTGTCCCCCATAGCATCGACCAACCTTTGATAGAAAATCGCTGCACTGTCAAGCGCTCCTTTTTGGACGTAGATATTGCCAACATTTTCTTGGAATAATGGGGCATATCCAAACTTTTCGGCATAGGGAAGCCCCATCAGAAAGTGAGATTTTGCTTTGTCCAAGTCGGGAACAGAAGCAAATAAATTGCCCAAACTGAGATGGATTTTCATGAGTCCTTTCTCATCCGCTAGCTGCTGATACAGCACCAAGCTTTTGTTGAGATAGTAGAAAGCAGAATCAAACTCGCGCCCTTTGGCACGCAAATAGGTATCTCCCAAATTTCGCGCAAGGACCGCTTGACGTTCTATACTTCTGATTTCTTCGCTGAGACCAAAGCCTTCATAGAAGTAGTCCAGTGCCAAAGAAAAGTCGGATTGATTACGTGCCAAAATACCCAAATTGCTGCACGCATGTATCTGCCCCATAGGAAAGCCCATCGCCTCGGCACGTGTTCTCGCTTCACTGGCAAATATCTCAGCAGAGTCAGGCTGTGCATATCGATACTTCCTGGCTAGATCGATGTAGTTCCACACAGCCAGTGTGTCTTTTGAGAATTGTGTACTATCGGAAATCGTTTCTCCAAGGCTTGGAGAGGACAAACATACTATGATGCAGCACCAAAGGCTGATCTTGAGACTTTTCTGGAAATTCCACCCAAAAATATCATCTATCTTCTTCATGGGGAAACTGAAGTAGAGATTTGATTTCTGCAAATGAACCCTTCATTTACATATTGGCAATATCTGCATCTAACGCAAGGACAAACTGTATCCAAGATACTATTTTTCGATAAGAAAAACCTTACCCTTTCTCGAATCTCACGTTACGTTGGGAGTCGCTTCTCAGCCTTCCTCCATCAGCATAAAATACTGTATTGCTTCAGCGATATAGTAAGGCTGAATCACCTGATCCCCCACACGATCTGCAATACTCTGGGCGACTCGGCGAGCTTGGGGAACAATCTTGGGAGAGAGCCCCAGATTCTTGAGCGAAATATTCATCAGCATCTTGGTAGGTGCCTGAAGGGGGACCCACTGATCGATCTCATTTGGTGGAATATGTGCATTGTATGTGAGCGTCGATTCAGAAAATCGTTGCGATTGACGTGCCGTAGCGGATTCGATTCGCTCGCGAATATCCAAACTGGATTCCAACTCTTCATCAAACCTTAAGTGATCCTCAATGGAGATGATCGGCACATCGATATACAGATCAAAGAAGTGACGCAACTCAAGAGCCATTTTACCTTTGGTACTCAAACCGATCATTTGGGGTTGGCAAGGGGCCATCTTTCCTTCCCACAGAATCCGCCGCTGAGCTAATACTTCATGTATCACACGGACTTGATCCTTGTCCAACTCCTCTATATTCTCAATGATGAGGACACCCAGATGGGAGAGATAGGCTTTCAATCGTAGGTCTTCCTCTGAGGAGTAAGGACCTATTTTTTCGGTAGGACGATGTGGCAGCAAGCCTGTTTTCAGCGGCAGTTTTCCTGTATCGGAATAGCGAAGGGTCACCGATAAGGCTTCTTGCAACGTCATCTTGGGCAATGTAGCTGCTACATGCGCGGCCAAACGCATCCTCCCCGAACGTTCATTTCCTACGAGTACCGCATGATGATGACCAATAGCGGCAATCTCCAAGGCATGTTTGGCATTCTCATCCTCGATGATGTCGGCCATATCCAAAGGCACCACCTCCTGTGCATCTTGGAAGATCGTCCGCGTATCACGAATCAGTGGGGCGATTTCTGCTTCTCCTTTGATATATGCAATGGCTTCAGACTCAGAAGTCACAGAGATGACCGCTACATCATTGACGATGGCAGCTTCTTCTGCTTGATCAGGATGCACCAGTATCGCTTCTTTTTTGGCCTTTCGTGCAGCCATAGCCTGGGCAAGTACGCCCGCTTGTGGAAGCAGTGCCCCACCTGCCAGCATACGAGCAGCTAATACAAATCGCTGAGAAGCCTCATGAGAAATACGCCCTTCTTTGGCCCACTGATCTAGGAGATGCATGAGATGAAATTTGAAGTCTCAAAGATAGGGAAAGATTTGAGAGGAGAATTATTCCCTTAAACAAGTTATATTTGCTTCACTAGTCGTATTATGAGCTTCTATTTCACAACCCAACCCTATGAAAACCCTTGCCTTTCTCCCTCTCCACCTTTTCATCTGTGCCTTCTTTTGTCTGAATGGATGTCAACAGCCTGCAGTCATCGAAGATTACGAGATTATTTCTCTTCCCTTGGAACGTGTCCAAGGCTATGGATCTTTTGGTGTAAGCTTCGGAAGAAAAGGAACCTCTAACATGTCTCCTCAAAACCCCTGGTTCTCTACCCAAGTAGAAGTAAAAGGGAAGCCTAAAGGATGGGAAGACGCCCACCCAAAGCAGATTTGGTTTGATGCCCAACAGTTTGCTTATCAAAACTTTTTGCAGGGTAAAATAGACTCTTCACGTTATGCGGATTTGGTCGAATCTTGGGACATTGATTTAGATAGACGTCCGCTGGCAGATAGGCCCATCCGATGCTTTACCCATGTCGTCACCCGAATGCTAGCGGATAGCACCGTCGAATATATTCTCGACTCAAATAATAATCGGGACTTCTCCGATGATCGTATACACGTAGCACCACTTCTAGATTTTGAGGCAAACCTAGACTCGCTCGCTCAACATGCGCTTCTTGTAGAAGCTGAATTGTGGGTCAAAGGTCAGTTGCAGCAGCTTACAGTTCCTATTTTCATTCGCAAAGAATTCTCAAACAATAGATTGTACCTCTACTACAATTTCCCATTTCACTACCAAACACAATTCAGGGAGCAGCTTATTCAGCTTCGTGGGGGTAGTGGAAGTATTGGTTTAGGTTATGTCAGGCTCCTCTTAGGCAATCCTCAGAGAAAACTCGCACCTAAGCCCATAGAAAAAAATGAATTTATTCGAATAGGAGAGGAGGTGTTCCTTTATAAGGACGCCAATACTTATACACAAGAATTGCAACTGCAAAAGATGCCTGCTGATACGATGCTATACTCCACGCAGATAGGCTTTCCCTCCAAACTTTTTCAAGGCGTCACATTTAGGGGACAGGACACGATCAAGTTGGAGGATTACCGAGGAAAATATTTACTGTTAGACTTTTGGGGCTCATGGTGCCAACCCTGTGTCAATGAAATGCCGAATATGCGCGAAGCATTTGCGCAACTAGATATATCGCGCGTGTCCTTTCTGGGTATCGCCCAAGATAGCCGCACAAACCTTGAGAACTACTTGCAAAGGGATTCTCTTCCCTGGCCTCAAATCTTATCAACCGATGCTCAACCTATTGTGAAACTTTATGGAATCGACGGTTTCCCTACGACCATACTCATTGGTCCTGAAGGAAATATTGTAGAGAAAGATCTGTTTGGAACAAATATTTATCAGAAAATTCAAGCCTATTTAGAGGAAAAATAGAGATCAACATAAAAAAACAGGAGGCCCACAAACCCCCTGTCAAAAAACCCCTAAAAAAAACACATAAGAACTTACAGGATCTTTAGCATCTCCTCATCGCACGAGCTGATAGGTATTGGAAAAGTCATCTGTCAATACGATGGCTTCTCCACCTGCGGCCAATTGGACTTCTTCATCTAGTACTCTTGTCTGAAAGCTCCAGCCTTCAGGTAACTCCAAACGAGACGACAAGTCCATCAAATCTGCTAGCGTCAAATTCTCATCTTCTATCTGCGAATAGGATTGCATCATGTATACATTCTCCTCATCATCCACCAACTCATACACTCTGGTTCCCTTATAATAAACCCAAATATTGTCACGCTTCACTTCTGTTTGTTTGTAGTGATCTTCTGCGGAAAGCTTATTCCAGATCTTGAAGTCCAAGGAGGCTACATGTCGCATCTCTATTCCTCCAAAATTTGCCACTTTCCCGTCTCCAGATATTTCACCTCCCGTCACCTCATTGATCGTCCAGTACCTCGGTCCATTCAATATGACTTCACGCGCTTCCAACTCTTCCTTTAGGACGTCTACTTCAAGTGCTTCCCACAAGTCTGTTGGACATTCGTTGTGACTGATCGTATTGAATACTTCGGCCTTTCCGTTAGTGCCTTTAATAAAGATGGGAATCACTTCACAGTATCTAAAGTCAAGTAGGTTCTCGGGGATTGTCTCCGACTGTGTAGGTTCTATTCCCTCGACCCCCATGATGTCTCCACAACTTGTGAGCATGAGCGAAAGGACGAATAATAGCATGATGTTTTTAGATAGGTTCATGTCGAATTTATTTTTCTCATACTTACGCCTTTAGCACATGGATGAAGGAAAATTTTCAACCAGTCCCTTTTATGATCCTACCAGCGGAGGCTTTTCATCAACCAATAAATCCACAAAAAAATGTCCCTCGTAAGAGAGACATTCGTTGGAGATCAGATCTTATCGATCTATCCTCATGTATATGCTTCATGAAAATCAATAGACCATCGTCTGCATCGCATGACCTTCGATAGTCTCTGTGATCGTCTGCTCTCCTACCATAAGTTTGTAAGTAGCAGGGCTACCCGAAGCATTCATGACGACGGTCACCATAGAGCCATCCTCATTGAGGAAAGAAGTCGCCATCAGTTGGCTGCGGCTCGCGACGGTGCTGATGCGCTTGGCGCCTGGCCGTACAAACTTCGAGAAATGGCCGATGTAGTAATAGGTCGGTGTGTAGATCAACTCACCTGTACGTGTATCAGCATGAATGGGCGCAAAGCAGAGGTTGCTGACATGATTGGGACCTCCTGTCTCGTCTAGCAGGATATTCCAGTCCGTCCATGCCACAGTTCCTTGATTGAAGTCATTGATCATCGAGCGACCGTAGCGTTCGGCATTGGGCCAAAACTGATACTTCTCAGGATTAAAAGCTTCATTACAACCCTCTGTAAAAACTAGATTCTTATCGGGAAACGATTCTTTGACATTGTCTAGGTTTACAAACATTGGATCGCCTCCTGTCCAAGTCTCATACCAGTGAAAACCAACTCCCCACACGTATTTAGCAGCCTCAGGATCATTGAGGATGGTATTGGCGCGGTGGTTGATCAGGTCGCGATTATGGTCCCAGACGATGATCTTTTTGTCACCGAATCCTTCTTTCTCAAGCGTAGGCCCCAGATGATTCTTGAGGAAGTCTCTTTCTTCTTCAGCTGTATAAATACAGGATTCCCATCGCTGGACAGCCATAGGCTCATTTTGGATCGTCAATCCAAATACAGGAATGTCCAAGGCTTCATACGCCTGGATAAACTTGGCGTAATACATCGCCCATGTATCGCGAAATTCGGGCTTGAGCTTACCGCCGCGGAGCATGTTATTATTGGTCTTCATGAAGGCGGGGGGGCTCCAGGGACTTGCATACAACGGCAGTTCTCCACCTGCTTTGGCGATGGCCTTCTGGATCAAGGGAATTTTATACTCCTTGTCTACATCTACACTAAAGGTTTCCAGGTCTGCATCTCCTTCCTCTATGTAGGTAAATAAGCCTTTGCTGAAATCACAAGCGTGGATATTGGTTCTTGCAAGCGAATAGCCGATTCCCTTTTCTTGATCGTAGTATGCGTCCAGAAATTCTGATTGCTTGTCTTGGGGTAGTTTGGCAAATACTTCAGCCGAAGCATCGGTGATGGCACCGCCTATGCCAAAAAATGTCTGGAAGGTTTTCTGTGGATTGACAAAAACAGCAATCTCTGTCTCTAGAGGCTGTTCACCTTTTGTGAAAGTTTGCTTTCCCGTCTCGCTGAGGCGATTATCGGTATTTTCTGCTGTTGTGAAAGTGATGACTTCCTTGCCTTCAAACGAATGCAAGGTCACGGGGTCAGTATCCTCAGGAGTTTCCGTAGGTGCTGCTGTTTGTTGGCAAGCCACTACAAAAACGAGTATTGCCATGAGCCATATGATTTTTTTCATGCTGTAGTAGGTGAGTCTTAAGGGATAAATATAGAATTCGTCATAAGTTATCAATTTCTATTTCAATCCCCTTTCTCTTCCATTAATTTCTTGTAGGCCATAGACTTTGCCACGCAATCGTTGGAAAGATCTATCATTGGCACAGCCCTTATCCACAAATTGAGAAGCTGGATACAGATTATACAAGCAGATGTAAAATGATTCGAAATCATCTTTTCATTGCTCATCGTGCGCATTTTTTTCTATCATTCGCAATTTGACAACTAGATTTACTAAACACGTAAGTCCTATTTATCTCATGATAATGGAAAATCATACTTGCTTTTTAGACATAACCTATTCTTCAACAAAAGGATCATCATTTTTATTGCTCTTTCCCTGATTATGAATGCTTTTAAGGGAGAAAAAAAATCACTTTCTTACCCCATTATTCTTGGTTAAAGGTCTTATACTGAGTCCCCAAAGTATAATAAGTAATACAAATTACATATGATGTTTTATTCAAATAAACAACCATTGTTGTCACTATTAATAATTCAATAAGTATTAAAAAAATACATTTCGTTTTATTCGATAATTTAATTAAACTAGTGTATAGTCTTAAGAAAACAACGGCTGCCTTTACTTTTGGGCAGCATCTGACACCTTATATAAACATATTACTATTCGAGAACTGATCCGTGCATAGGGGTATTGCACGTGTAGAATGATCCTTCTTTTACTTCTCATGCAGAGACTTATAGCATGTTATGCTTCGGTCTGCACTGTCAGCTTTTATGAATCTGATGATCTATTTAGATCGTACTTGCCACACTTGGGGTATGAAGTGATTGGCATCAGAAATAAAAATACTGACCTTCTAATTCCAAAAATACAATCGTTTCTACTTAACTAGCCTTTTTATTCTCTGAATCATTCAAGATTTGGATTAGCTACAGGTATCCTATTTTCTGGCTTGTACACCAGTAGATAGGTGGGCGTCTTGTGCCTCTACTTTCGAGGCACGTGGGAAGTAGTGCTTGACCTTTTATAAAAGGCCACAGACTTCTCTTTTGGAATGGCCATCCATACATCTTAAGACTTACGGTTACGTTCTTTCATCTTTTCCCCTGCGGTCGCCGAAAAGCAAATAGAGTAGGCACACATGATCTTATCTCTCATTATTATGAACTTCTCCGCTAAAATGTGGACCAGCCTCCTAGTGGCTTGTTTTCTAGGGCTAGGCATGGCATTTGGACAAATCTCCACATCTTCTTTGGACAATTTCGCCATCTTCCCATTTGATCAAAACTTCAACCCTACAGGTAAGTTTGTCGCCATGGGTGAATCTGGTGGACCACTAGCCAATAGCTGTTTAGGCTATGGTTTCCGTGCGCAGACAGCCAATACACGCTTCATCAGCATGTTCCTACAGGGAACCAACAACACTACCACAACTCCTACGATTTCTTTCAGCTCACCTGCGCTTTCCATTCGTTTTGACAATGGAACAGGCTGTGGTACGCAAGTAGGACGTTTCTCTAACCTAGGTAATGGCGGATTTGGACGCTTCCAGTTTGGTTCTGTAGAATGGATTCAGGATGGTGGAGCCAATACCATTCAGGTAAACGCTGCCTTCAATCCTGATATCAACCAAGTAAGGGATCTAGGTACGACTGTCCTACGTTGGGATGAAGTCTTCTGTCGTTTGGTCAACGAGTCTTCTGACCGTCGCTTGAAGTCTAACATCCGCAACCTGGATTACGGACTACAAGACATCATGGACCTACGTCCTGTTTCTTACTCCTGGAAAAATGCGGACGACAAAGGCACACACCTAGGTCTGATTGCACAGGAAGTACTAGAAGTGATGCCAGAGGTTGTGTATGATCCTTCTACTGATGTTCAGCTAGACGAAGAAGGAAATGAACTTCCTATGGACGAAAATGCGATGATGGGTATCTATTACACCAACTTGATCCCTGTATTGATCAATGCCGTACAGGAGCAGCAGCAGCTCATCGAAAATCTCGAAGCTAAACTTGCTAATGTAAAGGGAGGTAGTACATTAGATCTTCCAATCAGCACATCTCCATTTGAAGATGCCAAGTTGTACCAGAATGTACCCAATCCATTTAGCCAGTCTACACAGATTCAGTATGACCTTCCTACAAACGTGGACCAGAGCAAAATCTATGTATTTGATATGCAGGGCAAGCTCATGACAAGCATCAGCCGCGAAGGAACAGGTCGTCAGGTGGTGACACTAGACGCTGGCGAACTCGGACCTGGTATGTACCTCTACAGCTTGATCATCGACGGACAGGAAGTAGATACCAAGCGTATGATTATCACGGACTAATTTTTCATGTATATTTCTTAAGACTATTAGGTGCGCCATCTCTACAAGGGGATGGCGCATTTTTTTTAGACCATTCAATATCTCACCAGTCTTACCTTCGCGTCGCATCGACTTCCCGCATCGGGAAAAGCACCTTCATAGGAAAAAACAAGCTCCACTCCAGGGACAAAAGACTGAATGTTGAGCTTCGTATCTGTCCCAGTTCGAAAAAGGGTAATTTCATTGAGTACTTCTCCACTGTGGGTAAATTCCCATATACCTGCTTCAGGAAAAGCTTTATTCTTATTCGGTAGATTGATCGGATCGATGACTTCAAATCGCTGGGACGATTCTCCCATTCCCACAAAATTGATCAAGGTGGTGTCCTCTTTGCTAAACATGAAATTCGTACAGTTTTCGATGGTATCTACACGCCAAAAGTGCGCGGTTAGATCGTTACGCAGACTATCCTCATCCACATCAATGAGAAGCTCGCGCAAGTCACACGCTGTAAATCCAAATGTAGCCAACAAGAGAATAACAGAAAGTAGGGAATACTTATTCATGAGAAAGACTTAAAATGCTAGGGAATTACACTGTTTTTGAAGCTGAAAAATAGGAAGATTCTTCCATAATTTTTGTTCCAATACTTATCAATTTTCTCGAAAATTTTCCAACATGGAAGTAATTCTAATTTCAAAGTATTGAACTTTTCTCCTCTCATTTCCCTGTATCAGAATGAAGTGGAGACAATCAAAACAAAGAGATAATCAGAAGAATGTAAGGGGAGGGAACGCGATCGGATAGTATAGGCGATAGTTTAAAGAAAATTCGAGAATCAGCTGATGAGCAGGAGTCCTTTGGATAAGGTCAACTCCCTTTCAATTTTTCACCTTTGGAAGAAAGTAACGCAATTTTTTCCAAGCGGGTTTTTCGTGTTTTATCAGTTTTGGCCAGCTTGATCCACCGTAGGACAAAGCGTTTACTTGAATCATTGATGGCATCAAAAAATACTCGTGCGCCCTCATATTTGGAAAAAGCCTCGGCCAAATCATCAGGAATCACCAAATTATCTACATCATCCATGAATGTCCACAAACCGCTTGCCTTGGATGTTGCAATCGACTGAAGGCCCGCTTCTTGCATCTTACCTTCTTCCATGAGTTTGGCTGCTCTTTCCTTGTAGGTCTTGGACCAGTGCTGGGCACGTCGCGGCGTGATCAACTGCATGGTCCTATCTCCATCCAGCTTCCTCCGCACACCGTCTATCCAGCCAAAGCAAAGTAGCTCATCCAATACCTCAGAGGTAGATACATATTTACCAAGAGCTGATTTTTTGTATGTGACGAGCCAGACCCCTTCCTCTTGGGTATGATGTGCCACTAACCATTCCCTCAGTTGATCCTGAGTCGTAATCTCTACCTTCTCAAAGTTTTCCGTTTTGACCATATATGGATCTTCAGGGATGAATATCAGGCTGTCATTATACGTTTTTTCAAACTCCATCCTCAAACAGATGTTTATGCAAAGCCACTTTGTCGATGTCTCCTCTTGATAATGTGACCAGGACTTATCATCTTTTTTGTCAAAAGGAAATATCCCATGAATCAAACCACCTATACCTGGATCTTTATCTTACTCATTGCCCTGCCTTTATCTGCTAGATCACAGACGCGCTACATAGATGATCTTTTCTCTGAAATACATGTATCCACTCTCACATATGCAGAAAAAGAAGGGGAAGTACTCCAACTAGATGTCTACGCGCCTCAGCATGATACCCTTCAGAAAAGACCCGTGCTCTTTTGGGTACATGGAGGAGGATTTTATACGGGGCAAAGGGACAGTGAACCAGAGGAAAAATGGATGAAGGCTTTTGCGAGAAAGGGGTATGTCGCCATTGCGATTTCTTATCGCTTGCTGAGAAAAGGAACTAAGGAAGGGTTTGGATGTGATTGCCCAAGAGAAGCCAAAATACGTGCTTTTAAGGCAGCAGCAGCCGACCTCATGGATGCCATCCTCTTCATCCAAGAGCAGGCTGCTACCTATCAAATAGACCCCGACCAGATCATCATCGGAGGAAGCAGTGCGGGGGCAGAAACGGTACTCAGCGCCGCTTACATGCGCAATAGATTCTTTCAAGATCAACCTCAATATCTGGATCTGAAATTTGCGGGGATGATTTCACTCGCGGGAGCAATGGTCGATGCTCGCCACATCACAAAGGAAAATGCTATTCCTACTATCATGTTTCACGGAACAGATGATGACTTGGTTCCCTACGCGACAGCTCCCCACCACTACTGTCCACCAGAAAAAACTGGATACCTATGGTTGGATGGTTCCCAAACCATCGCGCAAAAGCTAGAATCGCTAGACACCAGTTATTTCTTGTATACTTTCCACGGCGCCAAACATGAGATTGCGTTCATCCCATTTGATCACCAATCGCGTATCTTCACCTTCCTCCAAGAGGTCGTGATAGAGGGGGCTTATCAAACCCTTTCACTCGAAAAAAAATGAGGTGATTACTCTCTTTCTCGTCTTCTTCTCTTGCGATACGTCCGTGAGCCTGAGCCTGATCCACCAAAAAGGATACCTGCACCTAGCACAAATCCGAAGTCATACCATCCCCCATTGTTGAAAGATTGGTACATCTCGATGTTATCTGTAAACAGGGAAATGATAAAGGTCACAGGTGCAATGATGCCATGCCAGAGGCCCAACCAAAATCCAGCAGGTTGGCCTGTTGCACATTCTGTTACATCTACAGGTGTGGCTGTACAAGAGGCGAGCACAATCAGGGCAAGTATGAGGAGGATATTTCGGTTTTTCATATAGGTGAGGGTTTAGGGTGAGGTAAAATATACATACTATGGCAGTATATAACGATGAGAGAAGTCAATATTCTGCCTGCCATCTCTTAGGATGATGGGTAAAGAAAGGATCACTTTGTAGATAGGGGGTTGAAATATCGGATAGGGGATTCTTGCGAGAATGTATGACGATACCTGCTAGGAAAAGGAAGAAGGCGCATATATCAAAACGGCCATCCATGATGAATCATAGATGGCCGTTTTCACTGGGAATAATATCTTGATCTAGGCAGTGATAGGCGCCCAGCTTTTGCAAAGCATGCCTTCTGCTGCTGCTTCAGGGTGTGCACAAGATTCTGCCTTATGACGTACACAATTGAGGCACTGACGGTCGTTGTCTAAGTCAGCCTTGAGAGTGAAGTGGTCGCATGTGTAGTTTTCGTTTACGCTGACTTTATGTAGTTCACACATTTCTGCGCTCATTTGTGTACAATTTGTACAAGTGGAAGAGAGTCTAATTGCCATGATAATCTGTGGTTAATGTTGTAATATATTTAAAATAAGAAAGGATCATCAGACTCACATACAAGAATCCTAATTTGAAATTAGACTCATTCAAAACAACTTCTAGATTTAATTGTAATCATCTGCTAAACAATAATTTATACATTTTTTCAATTGAAATATACCATATATGTAAATTTTTATATAGCAGTTTTTTTGCTTATGTCATGTGTCTCATAAGTCCTACGAATATTAAACCCCTCACAACAACCGCTTCAATATCTCTTCCTTATAGCTCCCTGCCAAAGGAATCTTCTCCTTCCCTACAGTTAATTGATGTCGTTCAATCTTCTTCACCGCCCGAACCGAAACGATGTAGGACTTGTGCACACGGATAAAATCCTCTGCGGGTAGGAGTTCCAGCGCCTTGGCCACCGTCATGCGTGTCGTCAGGGTCCGATCTTCCTGATGAAAAAAGAGTAGATTCGTATCCGAACGAATGTACTGCACCTTATCCAACTCGACTCGCACCCAGTCATAGCCATCCTTGATGAAAAAGCTGGGTGCTTCGTTTTGCTTTTGGGTAAGATCCTGAAAAGCACGATTGCAAGCCTCCAAAAAGCGAGAGAATGAAACGGGTTTGAGCAAATAATCCAAGGCACGTAGCTGAAATCCCTCCACCGCATACTCAGGAAAGGCTGTGACAAACACCAGTTGTGCACCTGATCCTTTGAGCAGTTCGGCTAGCTCGGTCCCCTTCAGGTCAGGCATCTGCACATCTAGAAAGACAAGATCGATGGCTTCTGATTGGAGATAGGCAAGTGCCTCTGTAGGATATAAAAAGGTCTCTTTGAGGCTGACAAAGGGTATCTTCTCTGCGTGCGTGGCAATCACCTTGAGCGCAGCAGGTTCGTCGTCTATGGCAATGGCTTTGAGCATCATGAGGAAAGCGTACTTAGGGAAGGGTGAGCGGTAGGAATAGTAGCTAGTAGGGAAATGAACAGATCGACTTTATACAGCTTTCCTTCCGCACCAAAAGTCAGTTGATATGATTGAGGAAATACAATATCCAGCCTCCTTTGGACGAGGGAAATGCCTGTACCTGTACCTTGTTTTTGTCCTTCTTCGAATATCTCATTCTCACTGTAAAAATGAAGCGCACCTTCCTGTATATCCAGTTGGATCGAAGCGTGCGCATCTTTTCGCAGACCATATTTGAAGAGATTTTCGATAAAGGGAAGCAACAGCAAAGGCGGAATGACAGCAGGGGATTCATCCCATGAGATGTGTACTTCCAGGCACTCAGGCTGCGATAGGCGCGCCCGTTGCAAGCTGATGTACCGCTCCAAAAAAGCGATTTCCTCCTCTATGTCTACCCATTCTTTCTGCGATTGCTGAAGGCTGAAGCGCAAGATACCCGAAAGCTCCTGGATATGATTCGCGAGGCGCTCATCTGCGAGTGGTACGGCCTGGCTGTACAGGGTATTCAGGGCATTGAAGAGAAAGTGCGGATTGAGCTGGGCGCGCAGAGCTTGCAGCTCGGCGGTGGCGTGCTGTTGGAGTAGACGCGCTTGCTGGTTGCGGCTACGAATCAGCACTGCGATGCGAGTAAAGCCCAGCACGAAGCCAAAGGCCAGCAAAGTCACCAGAAGATTTTCCTCCACCCACTCCAACTGGAAATCGGTTCTGTTTTGAAGAAATAGATAGATCACCAAAAACAAGAGCAGCAACCAACTTCTGTACATCCATTTTCCGTTCTCATTTGCTTGCCACCACGTATAAGGCCCTCGGAAGTTGCCCCAGCCGATCAGCAAGAGAACACCCCCGATCAACAGATAGCCTGAAAGCCACATGACAAAGCCCGTGAGTTGGTCCCATTCTCCTGCATATTGGAACCGAAGACTTGCATAGAGCTGATCACTCACGTAGACAATCAGGACCGTCGCGAGACCGAAGCAGACAAGTCTAGTGGGATGTATCCATTTGGGGAATGGCTTTTTCATCTTTTTTGAATCGCTTGATGTAAATCTCTGCTTCCTCAGCCTCTCGCTCCATCAACAGCATGTTCAAACTAAAGAAGTTATAGTCGATGACTGCTTCAAAATAATACATCTTTCCCGCTTCCACTTTCATGGTGTAGGACTTGCTGTCATAACCAAAAAATTGATTGGGAGAGACCGTGGCAATCTTGTGTGTCCCCGCAGGGATTTGGAACTCTAGCCAGCTTCGGGCTTTGAGGGGCTTTATCCTCAACTGATCATTGATTTCTAGGGCAAAACGAGGGCTGGCAAAGCTACTTTTCTGATAAATGCGGATCGTCGCTAACTCATCTTGTACAGGGAGTATAGATGAAGTCAGCAGGAAAAAAGAACCGATCAAGAGTAGCTGTAAAGTCCATTTTCCTGCACGGGTGATCTGTAATGGGAGATGCATGTCTGTGGTCTTATCTACTTCCTACCTACTTTGGAAAAATTGGTTCCAAAATGGATTTGCACCTGAAAAAAAAGTTGGGACAAGCGGTCTCTTGGTGCGCCGATAGCGGTAGCCCCTGCGAATTGCCACTCGTCAAAGGCGAGCCCCTGTCGATAGCCGATTCGGAGCGCCTCGCCCATGTTGGCTCTATTCTTGGGACGTCCACGCCAAACCTCCAACGAGGCTTCGACAAAATTTGTATTGTGGAAAATCGGAACCCAAGGATTGCTTACGCTACTCATTCCCAACTGATCGAAGGAAAAGCTCGTCTGCTGATTCTTCACGACTTGTATGGTCGATTGGGCCGTACCCAAGCCTCCTCGGAAGATCAGTTCGTTGTTGCGATTGCGCCAGAGGGCGTAGCCTAGCTGCATACTGGTGGTGGAGAGTCCTGCATAGGCCAGATCGTCTATCTGATCGGGAAAGAGTCGCGTAAAACCGAAGGACGAACCCTGATATTGTACTTCTAGGTAGAGCCGCTGGTAGCGAAACACCGTGGAGAGACTTTGCAGGATGCTCAGTCGGGGAACCTCTATGCCTTTTTGCCCCAGTTGCTGACGAACAGTACCCATGCCGAGCTCTTGGTTCCAATTCCCAGCGGGGAAGGATAGCATAAAATAAATCCCCAGCGGGAAGTCTTCGGGACGGGCTTGCTCAGACTCGGACTCTGGGATAGGCGTGAGCACTTGGGCGGGTAGGTTCATCCCCATGCAGAGGAGAAAGATCATGAAATAGGCGATTTTCGTCATCGTGCTTATGTATTGAAGGTGATGCCCCAAATGAACAGGATAGAAGCCATACATAAAAGAATGTGTGGTAAGTGGTCGAAGCTTTGTGGGGAAAGGGAAGAGGTTTGTGGGGAGGGCTGGCTCATCGAACCCCAATACTCCCAACGCCACCGCTCTGCGTAGCCATCAAGCTACGCAGCACCCAAATCTCCTAGTCTCCCTACTAACCATACCAGCAGATCGTGAATCAGAAGCCGCCTCCTCATCGAGTGACAACTATATCCTCCCCACCGCTCTGCGTAGCCATCAAGCTACGCAGCACCCCAATCTCTTAGTCTCCTGACTAAACATACCAGCAGATCGTGAATCAGAACCCGTCTCCCCATCGAGTGACAACTATCCCGCACACAAAGAATCTCTTCCACATCCCCAATCATCTAGCAAAAAAGTGTAACTTCAGCTCACAGAAACAACATCACTTCCCATGCAAAAACCCGACAGCATCCTGGAGCTAGAGCGACACTTAGGCTTTCCTATACCTGAGATACAATTTAATGAGAAGGGGAAGTGGCCAGATAGAAATTTTGGGCGTTATAAATATATCCCAGGTAGTAGGGGGTTCATGTTAGATGAGGATGGGAGGGTCTATGCTTTGGCGCTCGACTACATATGGGAAGGCTACATTCCTTTTGAGAAGTTGGGCAAACTATTCCCTCACCTCAGAAAACTCAGTTTAAACGGCGTATTGACTTCGCACCACTCCTTAGCCTCTACCTTCCCCCAGCTAGAAGAACTCCGATTGAGTTACTCATGGGGACTCAAGGACTATACATTTCTTGCAGAACTCAAGGGATTGACTACACTCTATTTAAGTTACAATAATATCTCTGATGCAAAACCCATTGCAGAACTCAAGGGATTGACTACACTCTATATATGTGA
>JBCBPW010000068.1:0-36611 GCA_039820545.1 Bacteroidota bacterium
ATTTGAGGCCATTTCAACATATTCTTAAAAATGGTGACCGTTTAGAGAGTACTCCCCTCCCCCCAAAAACAAAAAATGCGCAGGAGCTTCCCCCCGCGCATTCTACAACTCATTCTTTGACGTCCTATCTCACCACCAATTTCTCTGTACCCATCACCTCTTCGTCAGTCCCCAAAATCCGCGTCATATATATCCCCGAGGCCAACTCCGATATGTCTATAATCTGCATACCCGATTCAGACGAAAGTATCTTCCGAGAAATGACTCGTCCATGTAAATCCATAATATCCAAGACTTCCCCACGCTCAAAGGTAAGAGTAAACTGATCACTCGCAGGATTGGGAAATAAATGGTAGGCAGTAGTCTGCCCCTCCTTAAACTGGAAGCCACCACAACCAAAACCGATGACGGGCTGCACCTGTAACTCCCCTCCAATGGGACAAGTACCATTAGGTGTGGCGATCAAGGTGAAGGGCGCCGTAGATTGGGTGACAAACAGACAGGTATTGCCCGCAGGGATGAGAGAAGCAGCGCCTGCAGGATTCGTACTCCAAGTGTAAACGACGCCAGGCGCTAGGTTAAAGGCTTCTGCCTCCGCTGTCTCACCCACACATACCTGAAATCCAATCAACTCTACTTGCGGAATATCAAATACAGGGGTCGAAGGATTCACATTAATGGCGTTGAAAGCCTGCACAACCGACCTGTAAGTAGGCGAACATAAGCCATAGGCTATCTCAGTATAAGATAAAGCTGCATTACGGGCATCCACATAGGTGCCGTTTTGAGGTAGGGCCATCAGAGTCTCAAATGCGATCTCTGTGGAAATGGTAAATCCTACCCCATCTACTCTTGTCCCATTCCGATGTGTGCCACCGATAGTCAATAGATAAAACCAATGGGCGAGCGGACCACTATTGGCATATTCGTCATTATTGTTAGGGTCCCAAAAGCCTGCTTGCCCCACCTCGTCTGCTGTCCCAAGCTGAACGCAATTGTTGGGACCAACTATTCTCCTAAAGAAATTATTGGGGTCTTCCATCGACCGTAGAAAAGCAGGCTCTGTTGAAACATCATTGCCTAGCAGAAAGGTCTCCGCATCAGTAGCTCCAATAAATCGTTCAATCAAGCCCCCAAAAATGTCTGCAAATCCCTCATTTAAGGCATTGGCCTCTCCTTGGGTTCCTAGATTCCCACCTTGGTTGATCACAGCATGGGTATATTCATGCCCCACAATGTCAGGGGTAGCAAAAGAACCAGGCTGCACACTTCTTTCGATTCCCGTCCCGCACTCTGTCACACTTGGACCAGGAGAAGCAACAGGAATCGGAATCCAAATTTCATTATTTGTACCGTTATGAACAGGTGCTATTAGAAATTCATCTGTAAGCCCACTCTGAGCAGTCAATCCCATTCCCTGCCCATCTACACCTGAGTAGGAAAAGGTCTGCTCAAAAAAGTCCCAGGCCTCCTGCATGATCCAGTGAACCGTGGCAGGATCATTATGCCCAATACTCGAAGCCCAAAAATTATTCGCATCGTAATAGTCTGAGAGAAACTGGGTGAAGTCAGTAGGAGGGCAATAAGAATATCCTAAAGGATGCCGCTCCGTCACAAGTTGATAGCTCCCTAGACAGCTGATTTCTAGTCCAAAACCTGTACTCGGCACACATGGACTAGAACCTAGATAGTTATTCGTTTTGAAAGATTGGATTCCGTTGGCAAATGTCCAAACGCTTGCGTCGAAGCAGCCTTGTAATCCATCTACTGTCTTCAACAACTTTCCATTTTGGATGTCTACATAGACAATTTGTATATCCGTCCCTTTTCCAGAGATCAAGACGATCTCGTAGGCAGCCGTAAGATTGTCTCTTTCAATCACTGTTTGTGGACTTGGGCTTACCACTACAATAGGAAAGTCAATAGAGACCGTCTCTGGCTTGAAGGGGAACTTAATCTGCTGGGGGGAGAAAGGATTGTCTGAATCATATACCTTATACGTGTCAAATTTAGCTAAGGCAGCAATTGCTTGTTCCTGGGCAGTCTCCCTATCTATCGAAGGAATGGGAGAGAGCTCAAGATCCGCACCGACATCTCCATTGATGGTTCGAATCTCATCTTGCCACATCTGAACAACGAGCGTAGCTCCGTGGACCTTCATTCCTTGGTGATACTGCTGATACGTATGATAGGAAAGACCTTCAGTTTGACTTTGATGCGTCCTCACCCACCGCATTTCATCTAAAGGTGTCAGCCCAAGGTCAGTCCCGTATAGATCAAAGAAGCTTTCTGGTGTCATCTCAAGGCGCTGGGTAAATTTTATCCAATGATAATTACTCTCGGGCGTAGTTATTCGACCTAAATTACCCTTTAGCCCCTGCCCGAAAAGGGAGTGTCCCAATAGACTGCTTGAGATGATCCATAAGGCAATCAGCTTGATAATTTTTGTAGCATTCATGGCATATTGGTTTAATCATTGAGAAAATGACAGTACGCTTTAAAGATATAGTCGCAAAAACCTTTCAAAATCTAAAATAAAAAAGCGATCCCATATAGAATCGCTTTGATTATTTAAATTTTATGTATGTAGGTTTTCCCCTACCCCTCCTCTACCTTCTTCCGCTTTGTCCGCACATACCACACCACGCCATACACAATCGGCATGCACAGCGGCAGGGCCAACAAGTACAAGATCGCCATGTTGATCCCACTTACGAAGTACTCACCGTCGGTGTTCTGCGATTGGGCGACACCCTTACAGGTCGAGCACTGCGCCCAACTCTGCATGATGAACCCCATCAGGATGATCAACTCAAGTATAATATATTTTAAGGTTTTCTGCATAAGACCAATATGAGTCTGACTTCTGTTTTCTGTTGTCTTCCAATATCATTAACTACAAGGCGCAATCATGAAGTAAACCAACACTCCTGTCACCGACACATACAACCACAAAGGGAAGGTTATCCTTGCCATACGCTTATGCTTGGTGAAGTTTTCATTCAAAGCCCTGTATATGGAGAAGGATGCCAAAGGAATAATTGTGACGGAAAGCAATACGTGAGAAATCAATATGGAATAATATACAGGGGCTGATACCCAAGACGAATCGCAAAACTCCCGATGACCCGCTGATAAATGATACAATACATATACCACCAAAAAGATCGCAGATAAGGTGAAAGCGGAAAGCATCATTCGCTTGTGCAGCTCTTTCTTGCCTTGCTTGATGAAGACGATGCCCAGCACCAGCAAGACAGATACCGTAGAGTTGATCCCAGCATTGATCTTGGGAAGTACACTCTCAAAACTAAGCCCTAACTTGGGGACCAATCCAGGTGTCATCAAGATACCTACTGCGATAGGAACTACAATACTAAATACCCAGATCAGAGGGAGAAAAACTTTGTCGTTGTATTTGACAGTTGTCTCTTGCATATGTGTAAATCTTCGAGCCTTATTCTCTTATATTCTCGTTCTTCTTATTTCTTAGAACCCTCATGCCCGACTTAAGTTTGCCCTAAGTATAGATTTCTTTTAATCTATCTAGTACATTATTAGAAGCGAGAAGCGATCCAGATCTGACCGCTTCTTTATCTAGTCCTCACGTCCACGCATCCTATCCACCTCATCCGAGTACTCCATCCTCAGCAGGGCAATATAATCTTCGAAGATCTTCCGCTCCGACTGTAGATCTGTCGCTACATAAAATTTACGGACCATGCCCTGCTTGTCGATGAGCGCCGCCTGCTTGGCTGTGAAGGATACATCTCCTGGTTTCTTCCCAACAAATCCATCCAATCCAAAGGCACCTTGCCCCATGCGATAGACATCTTCCAAATTGCCATGGACAAATTTCCAACGTATATCCTCAATGGGTTTGTTCTCTGAATATCGACGTTTGAGATCTTGTACATAGCGCACAATCTCAGGAAGAGTGTCGCCTGTATTCACCGAGATCATGACGATTTGAGGTTCTTTTTCCCAAGCAATATTGTCATAGAGTCGCTTGATGTTTCCGTGCAATACCGTTGCCAAAGGATAGGGCAATACCCCATCGTCATCATCAACCGAAAAGAAGTCCATGATCACGACTTTGCCCAATAGCTCCTCTCTATTCAATGTATCACCATTCAGATCTACTAGATCAAATATAGGGAGTTCGCGCTTGGCAGAATCTCCATCCACATAGCTATACTCAAAGGGGACCCCACTAAAAACGGGACTGGTAAAGTTGTAGAAATATGCGAGTAATAAAATAGGCACGAGGAGAACCAATACAATGGCTACCCGTGCCTGGACATTCTTATTTGCCATAAGTGTGCAATTCCAACATTGACATGTGATCTACTAAGAGAACTACATGTAGATGATTTATTGATATTCCAACAAATCTGCTTCTGAAATCAGATCTGCTTCATCCATTACAACTTCCACTTGTGCAGATTGTTGTGACACACCTTCTCCCCAAGAATTTCCTTCAATAATCAATCCGATGATCAACCAAACGATGAACAGGAAGGGAAGCACGATCGTCACAGACATGCGGCGAATCTCGTGCTTGAGGTGCATGAAATACGCCACAATGTAAAATGCTTTGAAGAGTGTCAAGATGATGAAAAGTAAGTTCTTCATCAATTGCCCTGTAGCCATAGAGATACCTACAGCTTCAGACATTCCTCTCCAAGTGAAAGCGATCAAGAACTCGAATGCTGTCAAAGCAGATAGAATCACCGCCGTTTGGATGATTTCTTTTCTTGCTGATGCGCCTTCTGCAGCCATAATCTTATTTTTTATAGATGGTAAAAATGTGTGTTCTGTGTTCCGAATAAGGTTGAGAGTTGGGAAGAGAGAGCAGTGACAAAATATTAACCATCACGGCTCTCTTCTCTCAATTCTGCATTTCCTATACAAGGTAGAAGAAGGTAAATACAAAGACCCAAACAAGGTCTACAAAGTGCCAGTATAACCCAATCTTCTCTGTCATTTCATAGTGGCCACGCTTCTCATATACGCCTTTACGTGTGTTCAAGTAAAGGATGACCAATAGCACAACACCTGAAAATACGTGTGTGCCATGAAAACCGGTTACAAAGAAGAAGAGATCTGCAAAGGCTGGCGGTCCATATTGGTTTGCTTCAAGATTGGCCCCCCCTTGAGATACAAAATAGCCTTTCTCATTGACTACATGTCCTTCTTTATCGACGGCAGGTTGGAACAACTCATCGATGATGGTCAGATCTTTCACACGGAAGCCATTGGGCATCCGAAGAGAAACCGTATTACCAGCGATTCCTTGTACCTCGTACATTTTGACTGTTGCCAGGTCTTCCAACTCAGCCCCTCTCGGAAGCAATTCCGCTAAGTCAAATCCCTCTTTTTTATTCGAGACATCTTCCCAGTCCATGATGTAAGAACCGTCGTGGGCATGGTGTGCATGCGCAAGAATCTTCTCGATGTCAGCTTCATCCGTGATGGTCGCACCATTTACGAGTCCGAGGCTTGTGATATGATCATGGCCCTCTACTCCGTGTCCATCAGAATGTGCCACTGCTTCAAAGAAATGCTCTCTACCTCCAGGATAGAATACAATACGTTTCTGATCGTCTAGATTAGGCGTTTGGTAACCCGCAGATTCCAGTTCATTTTCCAGCATCGTCGCACTGACCATGATCCCTCCATCGGGTGTACCCGAGATGAAGTGATACCACTCATATGCCTGACAGGAAAGGAAAGTAACCCCTCCAATGATGGTGTAGAATACCCATTTCTGGACTTCTTTCTTGGACTTACGGTGACCTGCTTCTACAGCAAGTACCATCGTCACACTACTGAGGATCAAGACGAATGTCATCAGACCCACAAATACAAGCGGAGCTTCGATATGAAAAAGTTCATGGAGGATCGGAGCGTGGGTAAATACCACTTCCGGATCGGCCCATGCGAACCCATCTGATCCTGCTCTCACGCGTGATGCACCGTATGCAATTAACAATCCCGAGAAAGTAAAAGCATCGGAAACCAGGAAGAACCACATGAAGAGTTTCCCCCAACTGGCTTTATATATCGGTCGTTCCCCTTCCAGGAGCGCCTTAGGATCTACAGATACTTCTGCCATAGCAAATGTGTGTGTTGCTCGTTAAAAATATGCTACTAATTTAATATATCAGACCGACTCCTTCAACGTGTCGGGGACGAATTTCAAGAATAAATACAAATAGACCCATAAAAGACCTAGGAAATGCCAAAAAATGCCTGTCAACTCATAGGCAATTTTCTTTCGACCCGCTCTAAACCCTGCAAAAGCCGTCTGTAAGAGTGTCACGACTACCACCAAAATCGCTGCTACAATGTGTGCCCCATGCACACCTGTGATCACATAGAAAAAGGCAACAGAGTTATCGGCTCGGTCCTTGTCAACGAAGGGAAGCCCACTAGAGGTCAATTCTTGGAAAGCCTGCCACTGTCCCCACAAAAAGAACAGTCCCAAAACGAGCGTCATGACCAATCCCAAAATGGCTTGCATGTTCTGTTCTCGCTTGGCTGCCCAAATCGCAAACTGCATCGTCACACTGCTCACCAACATCACGATCAAGTTTCTCCCCAAAATACTGGGTAAATCATAGGTTGTGCGACTCGCCAAATCCACAGAGTCGACCTGTACGATGTACGCACTGGTAAATCCACCAAAGATCATGATGATCGTCAGGATGAATAACCAAAGACCAAATTTCTGAGGATGTACAATGTAATTTTTTTCTTCCATACGGAGATCTAATGAACTCATAGTTATGGATTTATTCAATGATTTATAATCTATTTTTTTGCTATCCCGCCAAAAATACCACCTGTATCAACGGAAGGTAAAAGAAGGAAGCAAACATAACTTGACGTGCGCGCTTTTTCTCCATACTCCTATACAAAGCAAATGCAGGAATGGCAAATAAGATCCCACAGAGGGCGAGCCCTCCAAATCCCCACCATCCGACCATCTCTGCTTTTACAGCAAAGAACGAAAGCGGTACCAAAGCCAATGTATAGATCAAGATCAACAACGCACTGAATTTTGTTCTTCCAGCAGCTGTAGGCAGCATTTTGAAACCTGCCTTTTGATAGTCCTCATCCATCTGCCAAGCAATGGCCCAGAAATGAGGAAACTGCCAGAAAAACTGGAAAATAAACAAAATGATGGCGCCATCTCCCAAGGTGCCTGTTTCAGCTACCCACCCGATGAGGGGAGGTAAAGCACCAGGAATTGCCCCTACAAACACAGCAATGGGCGAAATACGCTTCATCGGTGTGTAGACAAAGGCATAAGACAGCAAAGCAATGATGCTGAATAATGCGGCAGGAAGATTGAAGAAGTGTCCCATAATATACACCCCTCCTATACCCAATAGCAAAGCCAGCCATACGCCCTGAGCAGTCGTCATCTTTCCCGAGGGAAGGGGACGATTCGCCGTACGAGCCATCAGTTTGTCATATTCTTTCTCAAAGATTTGATTTAGGATGTTGGAAGCACCTGTCACCAACATGGCTCCTAAACCCACCATGCACAGCAAAAACCAATCGAAGTCGCTACCTGCAGCCATCAAATAGCCATGCATGCCCGACAACGCAACCAAAGTAGAAAGCTTGAACTTGGTCAACTGACTGTATGCGTCCCAACCATCCTTGATCCGCGTCAGTATTCCCGATCCTGCTTGCTCTTTAACTCTTTCTGATATCATACTGTGTGTATTCCTCTAAAGATTCTACCTAAAGTCTAATCTTTACTTTCTTATTTTTCCTAAAATCATGATGCCCAGCAAAGCAAAAGCTGAAGCGAAAAGCATCGTAGCCAAGAGCAAATGACTTGGCTGAAAAACCGCGGGTATATCTAACCTGTGCATCCCGATTCCTAAAAGAATCTCTGCAACAAGTGTCCCCCACATCGTCCATGTCAAATACTTAATCGCAGACTGGTCAAACAGAGGCCTCATGCGAAGTCCCCAAAAAACGGCTGCCGCAGTCACTGCATAGTAAAAGTATTTGTGGACATCATATATAGATCCTGCCAACGAATCGATCCATTGATCGCGCTGAGATTCCCCCAACGTCTTGGCAAGGATATCTACTTCTTCTCGTACTTGTGTCCCCATGATGATCTGCACCAATGTCAGGATGAGGGTTACCCAGCCCAGCAAAAGCACACCCTTGGGCAGCTCGAATCGATCGTTCAATCGCTCCTTATATGTCGCTAGCAAAGCAAATATGTAGAGCGCGACAATCAACAATGCAATCAACATGTGGATAGAGATCGCTCCAGTCTCGAGATTGGTGCGTACAACATAGGCACCTATCCCTCCCTGAACCAGGATCATGAACAACCCAAACACACTAAACCAAAAGGCTCGTGGATACATCCGTCTAATGGGGAAGGCAAAACCAAGTGTCAGCAAGGCAAAGCCCCCTATCAAGACCCCAATCAGTCGATTGATGTACTCTATCCAGGTGTGAAGTGGATTATAAATCGCGTAATCATGTGCTGTGAACTTTTCCCAATTGTCAGGATCAAATGAATCTCCCGTGGTAAAAGTTTCTTTTGCTTCCCAGAGTGCTTCGTCTTTGACGATCATTACTCCTTTGGGATATTCCTTCCCCGCGCGCCATTCTATGTCCTCAGGATTGCTCGGGGGTACCATGTACCCAAAGCACTTAGGCCAGTCGGGACATCCCATCCCACTACCCGTCATGCGTACCAGCCCTCCTACGAGGATCAAAAAGATAACGGCACCAACCGTTACAGTAGCGATGCTTCGGTATCGCTTAACGATTGGTGCCGTTGAAGATATTCTGTTATTCAATATTATGCCTCTTTCTCTTCTGTTTGATCAACAGTTTCAGGAGCAGTATGAGGGACTACTTCAGGCTGAGGTGTCTCAGGCTGGAATCCTTCTTCCCACTCGATCTCTTCTGCTGGTATATGCTGAGGCAAGAAATCTTGCTTCACACCAGGCTTAGAGTAATCGTATGGCCAACGGTATACGGTTGGGATTTCTCCAATCCAGTTTCCGTGTCCAGGAAGACGAGGCGTTGTCCACTCAAGCGTATTGGCATTCCAAGGATTCGCAGGTGCTTTCTTGCCCCAGAAGATGCTTCCAAAGAAGTTGGCGAGGAAGAAGAACTGACCAAAGAAACCTACAATCGCAGAGATTGTGATGAATACACTCAAGTCTCCAAAGTTACTCATGAAGTCGAAGTTCGTGTACTCGTAGTAGTGGCGCGCAACCCCACCAAATCCCATGAAGTGCATAGGGAAGAATACCAAGTACAGAGAAACGAACGTGAACCAGAAGTGGATGTATCCCAAACGAGGATTCATCATACGGCCAAACATCTTGGGGAACCAGTGGTACACACCCGCAAAAAGACCGAATGCAGAAGCACTACCCATCACCAAGTGGAAGTGAGCCGTTACAAAGTATGTATCGTGCAAAGGAATATCCAGAGCCGCATTACCTAGGAAGATACCTGTGATACCTCCTGTGATGAAGTAAGAGACCAAACCGATCGCAAACAGCATCGCAGGCGTGAACCGTATATTTCCTTTCCAAAGTGTTGTGATATAGTTGAAAGCCTTAATCGCAGAGGGTACGGCAATGACCAATGTAAAGAGCATGAAGACTGTTCCCAAGAATGGGTTCATCCCTGTCACAAACATGTGGTGTGCCCATACGATGAAGGACAAGAAGGCAATACCTACCATCGAACCAATCATGGCTTTGTACCCAAAGATCGGCTTACGAGAGTTGACGGAGATAACCTCTGAAGATATACCCAAGGCAGGAAGTAGTACAATATATACCTCAGGGTGTCCCAAGAACCAGAACAAGTGCTGGTACAGAATCGGAGAACCTCCCTGATAATGCAGCAGTTCGCCACCGATGAAGATGTCACTCAAATAGAATGATGTACCGAGCAGACGGTCAAACATCAACAAAAGGGCAGCTGAGAACAATACAGGGAATGAAAGCACCCCGATGATCGCAGTCAAGAAGAAGGCCCATACTGTCAATGGCAGACGATCAAAAGACATACCCTTGGTACGCAAGTTCATCACAGTGGTGATGTAATTGATACCCCCCATCAAAGATGAAGCGATGAATAATGTCATGGAGATCAACCAGAGGGTCATACCTGTACCTGAGCCTGGGATAGACTGAGGCAGTGCACTCAAAGGAGGATAAATTGTCCATCCCGCCGCCGCAGGTCCTGTAGAGACAAATAGGGAAACCAACATGATCGCACTGGAAGTAAAGAAGAACCAGTAAGAAAGCATGTTGATGAATCCTGAGGCCATGTCGCGTGCCCCTACCTGTAGTGGAATCAAGAAGTTGGAGAATGTACCCGACAGACCCGCAGTCAATACAAAGAATACCATGAAGGTTCCGTGCATGGTCACCAACGCCAAGTAGAAACTAGGGTCCAGTTTTCCGTCAGGAGCCCATTTTCCTAGTAGTGTTTCCAGAATTGGGAAACTTTGGTCTGGGAAAGCCAATTGCAAGCGAAAAAGGGTAGACATCCCAATCCCGATGATGGCCATGATAATCCCCGTGATCAAAAACTGCTTAGCGATCACCTTGTGATCTGTACTAAACACATAGTTTGTCCAGAAATTGCCGTGGTGATGGTCATGATGATGCTCTGCATGGTCATGCAGCTCATCATGAAGCCCTCCTCCAGCGTGTTGAACAGATTTAACTTCAGACATATCCTCTCGTTTATTCTTAAGCTTCTTTGGTTGTTAATCTTTTTAGTTTAGGGCTACTTCCTCTGTTTCAGATGCAGGCTGTGCCTCTTCTATCTCCTCTTTCTTCTCTCCCTCTGAATCAGCAAAACGTGCCATAGGATTTTCACCATTTGTATCTTCGTAGAACTGTGCAAAGGTGCGCTGCTGCGCCAACCATGCATCAAATTCTTCTTGCGTTTCTACGACTACCACGAGGCGCATATTGTTGTGTGCAGCCCCACAGATCTGCTGACAAGACATCTCAAACTCAAAGTCTTCTGGCTTATTGAACTTTTCGATGTACTCCTTCGTTGTATAACGCGTCTCGAATGGGAAGTGTGTCGTCATACCTGGTACGGCGTCCATCTTCACGCGGAAGTGGGCAATCGTCGCTGAGTGCAAGACATCACGAGAACGAATCTTCATGTCGATTTTCTTGCCTACAGGTAGGTGCATCTCGTATGTCACGAGGTCGTCCATCCCATTCTTGTCGCTCATGTTGAAGCCCAATGTATTTCCCTTATCCTCATTGATGTAGGAAACATGCGTCTCACCAAACTCCAAGTCCTGTCCAGGGTATCTGACGGTCCATGCAAACTGCTTGCCGTTTACCTCTACATACATGACTTCTTCTCCTTCTTCTGGCTCAGCCCAGATGTCGTGCCAAACACCTACTCCATCAAAAATGAGTAGAGTCAAGACAATCGCAGGAACGACAGTCCAAATGATCTCTAGCTTATTGTTATGTGGGTAGTAAAGTGCTTTGCGCCCTTTCTTCTGACGATATCTCCACGAGAAGTAGAAGAGGAAAATATTCGTCACAACAGCGACAAACAAAGAGACAAACATCGTATTCCACATCATCCGATCAATCTCTACCCCGTGGATGGAGTTGGGATTGTAAAGAAGCGTGAAATATTTGTCATACTCTTGAGTAGAAACAACAGCAGCGATCAATCCCACGATCAAAAAGACCATGAAAAGACCTCCATTGATTGCATGTGGGTTCCACTTTTTAAAGGGGTCAATCTCCTTCAAGCGGAAAACCAGATACAAGTTTACGCACACCAGAACAAAGATGGCGATCAATATGATCTGTGCGAGTTGTATGAGTGATTGAGCTTCCAGCATGGTTTAAATCTTAATGCAAATGCGTGTATTCTATCTTAGGTGGAAAAGAAGATTACCATTTTCTGCTTTCGCACCTGCCTTTATTTATACTAACACAAAAAAGAACACATTGTTAAAATCATATGTATTTTTTCCCATAAAAACCTTGCAAGATTTCCCTGCAAGGTTGATATGTCTTATGCTTCTGCCACATCGAATTCCCTGTAGATCTCACCCGTGTTGTGATGAGCGGATTCCTGCATATAAGGGTGATTCAATGCGAAAAGATTGGCTTTGGTGAGTGAGGTGAATACAGTGAAGATGAAAATACCTGCGAAAGTCATCCACATACCCAACTCAATCAAACCAATGTCCCAAGATCTTCCTACGGCTCCAGGCATGATTTGCTGATACAGATCGTGCCAGTGACCATAAAGCAAGAGTATACCTACGGGTAGATAGTACTTAATGTTACGCTTCACGATAGGTGCTACTAATGCAAGGAAGGGAACCAAGAAGTTCAGAATAATATTGCCGTAGAAGAAAAAGTTAAAGTTTCCTCCTAAGTACATGCTATCCTCTACTCTGTAGCGCTTTACATAGTAGAATCCTTCTTCTGGAATATTTGAGTACCAGATCAATAGGTACTGAGCTACCCAGATGTATGACCAGAAAATCGTAAATCCAAAGGTATAACCTCCAATGTCATGGAAGTGAGATTTATTCACTGCCTTGAGGTAACCCAAACTCTTCAGATAAGCCGTGATGAAGTAGAGCACGACCATCGTGGAGACCATCGAGCGACCAAACTGAAGTACACCAAAAATCGTCGAGAACCAGTGAGGCTCCAGAGACTTAATCCAGTCTACGGTGAACAAACAGAATGAAATCGCGAAGAATACCAATCCAATAGAAGCAGCAACGCCTTGCTTCTTGAAGTATCCAAGCGCGTTGCCTGGATCATCATCCTGAGCGATCGACCAGCGACGGATCAACATCGCTACCAGGATCCATGCACCGACAAATACAACTGTACGTCCGACGAAGAATGCTGTGTTTAGCCAACCCGCCTTTAGTTCGATGAGCTTATCAGGTGTACCTGTCGCTTCCACATATGCCCAGTCATAAAGATCTGGGAGGAAGAACAAAAGGATCGCAAATACAATGGCACCAATCGGGAGGTACATCGAGACGGCTTCTGCTACCCTATGGAGTGCGATATGCCATCCTGCATTGCCTATCTTATGAATGATGATAAAGAAAAAGGCACCTGTACCAAACAGGAAGAAGTACATCCCACAGAGCAAGAAATTACCCAGTACACGTTGGCTCAAGCCAATCTCGCGCAAAGGCATGCCTGGCTCATGGTGATGCCCTTCATGATGCTCCTCTAGAAGATCGTCATCAGCTACCTGATATACATCGGCAGTAGCTGGTGTTTTGAGAGCCGCGTGCTCTTCTGTACCATGTGATTCATCATTATGAGAAGCGTTGCTGTCGCCAGAAGCTAGGAAGTATCCCATCACTAGCAACACAAGACCGATTCCCATCAATCCAAAGGATATATTTCTGAGACGAGACGGCATCACAAACCGCTCGCGTAATGATTCAGGATTAAAATGTGTGTCTGCCACTGTTCCTAATTTTTATAGATGAAAGAAATCGTCATTTTTTTACGTCCGCTGCTGCGTATCCATCTCCTGGATCTGCTCCTTCTGGACGCCATTGAAGGATGTAGTTGATCACTTCCCATCTTTCACGCTGTGTCATCTGCCCTGCGTGTGATCCCATTACTCCTTTTCCATAAGTCAATGTGTGGAACATCTTCCCAACAGTGATCTGTGCGAGACGCTGCTCGTAGGCAGGTACACCTGCATACTTTTCTTTCTGAACCAAGATACCGTTTCCAGCACCATTGGCTCCGTGACAGTTCACACAGAAAGTCGTGTATAGCTCTTCTCCTTTCTCAAAAGAAGCAGAAGTAAACTGATAATTGCCAGGAAAGTCCAACTCAAGACCTGCTCTTTCATACTCTTGAGGTGTATTCTCGAAAGGATAGGGCTGCCAAGGAATTTGATGCTCTGATTCGTAGTATTGAGATTCTCCACGAGGAACTGTTCCCTTAGGCGCCTTTTGAGCGGACATTCCGTACTCAAAATTCAACTCCTTCAAGACTTCTTGATCGGTTTTCTTCTCATTCGCATAAAAATTCCCACCGATATCTGTTTCGTGGTAATCTGTCTGCGAGTAAGGTTCTAGCGGCAGGGAGTTGTACATGTTAGGTGCATACTCCACATTACGCTTAGCGTTGTCGTAGTTACATCCGCTCATCAAGGCGACGATCAAGACTACTACGATCAACCACTTTATATTGGATAGCATATTGTGCATGATTCTTATAAAGTTTTCTTGGTGATTTCGTAAGCTCCTGTCTGGGCAAACACTTCCTTTGCCTCCTCTTCATTTTCCAACTTGGCTTGATCAATCGCTACGACGAATACGTCATCCGTCTGGCGATCATCAAATAGCTTCGCTTTTTTGCCAGGCCAATACTGTCCTACGATAAAGAAAGTAAGGACCATACCATGACAAGCGAAAAATACAGTCGCTTCGAACGTAATGGGCACAAAGTCTGGGAATGCCAAAGCTGGCTTACCCCCAATGTTCATGGGCCAAATCACCCCATAAATCAAGCTCATGCAAGTAACCGCGAGTGTCGCTCCTGTCAATCCCAGCAAAAACGCTGCAATCGCCAATCTTGAACGACGAATATTGAGATAAGGCTCTATTCCGTGAATCGGAAAGGGAGAGTACACGTCATATACCAGGATGTCTTTCTCCTGAAACTTCTTGACGGCATCTAATACATGCTCCGTATTCCAGAACTTCCCTACCAAAAAGTTTTTTTCCATTATCCTAAATGATTAATGTGTGTGTTCTGTGTTCTAGTCAATTGTGTGTTCATTCTTTTTTAGCTGTCTTGGCGTGCAGCATCTGCTGCCAAAGCGGCTTCAGTTTCAATCACGTGTTGAGGCTTTTTGATGTGATGCATCAAAGTTTTCACCTCAAACATATTGATGACGGGTAGATACTTAGAGAAGAGGAAGAAGAGGAACATAAAGAATCCAAAGGTACCGATGAAGATACCTGCCTCGACCCATGTAGGATAATAATCAGCCCAACTTGAAGTGATGTAATCTCTGTGAAGCGAAGTCACAATAATCACATATCGCTCAAACCACATACCCACATTCACAAAGATGGAAATGATGAATGTCAAGACCATGTTGCGACGAATCGAACGGAACCAGAACAGCTGCGGTGTGATTACATTACAGGTAAACATAATCCAGTAAGCCCAAGAGTAAGGCCCGAACATACGGTTGATGAAGATGTAGCGCTCAAAGAATGCGCCTGAATAGTACGCCGTGAAAAACTCAGTGGTATAAGCCAAACCAACCAAAGATCCTGTCGCAATCACAATCTTAGCGATGGACTCCATGTGGTCCATGGTGATATAATTCTCCAGCTTATATACTTTGCGCGTGACAATCATCAGCGTCTGTACCATACCGAATCCAGAGAAAATCGCACCTGCTACGAAATAAGGTGGGAAGATGGTCGTGTGCCATCCAGGAATCACCGCTGTAGCAAAGTCCATGGATACGATGGAGTGTACAGAAAGTACAAGTGGTGTCGCCAAACCTGCCAGGATCAAAGAAATGACCTCGTAACGAGACCAGTTTCGAGAAGATCCTTCCCATCCAAATGCCAAGGCACCATAAATGTAGGCTGCAATCTTACGGCCACCACGCGCCATACGGTCACGGATCGTCGCAAGATCAGGAATCATCCCTAGATACCAGAACACCAACGATACCGTCAGATAAGTTGAAATCGCAAATACGTCCCAAAGTAGCGGAGAGTTGAAATTCACCCAGAGAGAACCACGCGTATTGGGCAATGGCAGCGTAAAGTACGCCAACCAGATACGGCCCATGTGGATCAATGGGAAAAGCGCCGCACAGAATACAGCGAAGATGGTCATCGCCTCCGATGCACGGTTGATAGAGTTACGCCATTCCTGACGAAACAGCATGAGTACTGCTGAGATCAGAGTACCCGCGTGACCGATACCTACCCAGAATACGAAGTTGGTGATATCAAAACCCCATCCTACGGTCTTATTCAGACCCCAGGTTCCGATACCTTTGTAAATGGTCCAGCCGATCAGTGTAAAACACATGATCATCACCAGTCCAGAGATCGCTGTAAATAGAAGCCACATCGCATTGGGCTTCGACTCGATGGGACGTACGACATCTTCGGTAATCTTACCGTAAGTGTCAGTATTCGTGACCCATTCTTGGCGTATTGGAGATCTAACGTGGGACATTATACGATTGGTTCTTTGAGACTAACTATTCTTTTATGTGTGTGCGTCCTTTAGGACAATGTATCAATCAAGGGATCAGCTCCTTTTCAGAAACCGATCCATATTCAGTGCTTATGCGTGTTCGCCTTCTTTGTGCGCTTCTTCCTTATGATCCCCACTGTGGTCAGACTCTGATCCTTTATACCCAGGATAAGTCTCTTCTCTCCACTTCTCAAACTGCGCATCTCTGTATCCTTGCTCCTCATGCGTTCTGTTGCGTACCAATGCTTGATACTGTACAGATGGAAGGGCTTTTACTTCTTCCAATGCTGCATAACTACGCTGGTGGCGGATTGCTTTAGAGATCTCAGAGTTGGGATCGTTGGCGTCACCAAATACGATGGCACCTGTAGGACAAGACTGCTGGCAAGCCGTTTGAATCTGACCGTCTTCAGGCTTCGCAAACGTAGATTTTGCGTTTACCTTCGCCTTTAGCTTTCCTTCCTGTAGACGCTGCACACAGAAAGAGCACTTCTCCATGACTCCACGGAAGCGTACCGTCACGTCTGGGTTCAAGACCAAACGACCCAGCTTCTGGTGTGTGTAGAAGTCACCAAAGAATTCCTCATCATTCCAGTAGTTGAACCAGTTGAAGCGACGTACTTTGTAAGGACAGTTGTTCGCACAATAACGCGTACCGATACAACGGTTGTAAGTCATCTGGTTCAAACCCTCATTCGAGTGGATGGTAGCAAGTACAGGACAAACCGTCTCACAAGGTGCGTTGTCACAGTGCTGACAAAGCATGGGCTGGAAGACCGTGTCAGGGTCGTTGGGATTACCTGTATAGTAGCGGTCAATACGCAACCAGTGCATTTCACGACGTGTACGCACCTCGCTTTTCCCTACTACAGGTACATTGTTTTCTGCATTACATGCAACCACACAAGCGGCACAACCCGTACACTTGTTCAGGTCAATCGCCATTTTCCAGTGGATGGTGCGCTTCGTTTCAGGATCTTCAAAGTGATTGTCCCAAAGGGTCACTAAGTGCTCCTTGATTGCCTCACGCTCCTTAACACGCTCTTTATATGTTCCGTCTGCATAAGCAGCCGAATATGTTTCTTCTACAATGTACTCCGAACGGTCGTAGTCAAATCCGAAAGCGACTCCTTTTGCATCGTCATACAGTGTATTAAACGTCTGGATCAGTGCTAAAGGATATGTAGTACCAGTAGTGGAAACTGTAGCTCCTTCAGAGAAATAACTGATGCTTCCATTTTTCATGCTAGTCAGCGTGAAAGCATTACCCCCTGCGATCTGCCGACCACCCTCTGTAATCCCGTTGGCTTTCTTAGCGACACGACCTGCGTTTGTACGACCGAATCCAAGCGCGATGCCCAGTGTATTCATCGCTTGTCCTGGCTGTACAATGACAGGCATGAACATCTCTTTTCCTCCTACTGAGATCTGAAGGACATCTTCATTCTTAATGCCATTTGCCTTTGCATAAGCCAAAGGAACTGTTACATAGTTGTCCCAAGATACACGCTGAATGGGATCAGGTAGCTCTTGCAACCAAGGGTTGTTGGCTTGAGAACCATCTCCAAGGGATACACGAGGATACACGACTAAATCAAATGTACCTTCCGATACTTTGGCTTTAAACGAACGCGCAATTCTAATCCCTGCTTGCTTGAGTGCTTCAATGTTGACCTCAGGAAGCGTAGTAGCAGGTTTTGCAGACAGTTCAAATACCCCTTTGCGAAGGGTCTCATTCCAGAACTGCGTAAAAGACTTGAACTCATTAGAGGCAGGGAAGAAGTCCGACTCCCATGTCTCTTTGAGGTATGTCTGGAAATCCTTATCAGATCCTGCCCACTTCAAGAAGGTATCTCCTGCCTGACGTGTGTCGAAGATCGGGTATATCGTAGGCTGTACCAATGAGTAGTGACGTTCGCTCTGCTGTACATCTCCCCAAGACTCTAGGAAGTTGTGATCAGGCGCTGTGTACGTACACAGTACAGATGTTTCGTCTTCTTTATTGGCAAAAGAAACTGTCAGTCCCACATTTTTCAATGCTTCGCCAAATTTCGCTCCTGCCATAGAATGATACACAGGGTTGGCACCTAGCACAAAAAGTGCATCTACATTCCCCTGCTCCATTTCTTTCATCAATCCTTCGAATGCTTCGTCGTTTCCTTGGCTGAAGTAAGAAGGATTGTCATGATCGATTGTTGTACCATAGTTGCCCAACATTTGGTTGATCGCAATCACGACAAGCTGGGTAGACACGTCATTGGAACCACATACTACCAATGATTGTCCTCTCTTTTGTGCTAGTCTTTCACCCGCGAGCTTGGTAGAACCAAAGGCAAGATCAAAATCATGCGTCAGTGGACGAAGGCTAGGCTTACCTAGCTGATCTGCTACGAAGTTGTGTAGCTGGAGTACTACACCTGACAACTGAGAAGGATTCAAAGGCACACGAAGGTCAGCCTTGCTACCCGTAATTGTCATCAAGGATTCAAACTGCGTGTGGCGAGACATTGGCTTGTCTGGCTCACGGTTTGTGACGTAGTCCGCCGCAAAACCTACAGGATTGATCCATGTACCTAAGAAGTCAGCATCTATGCTCACGATTTCCATCGCCTTGTCAAAAGCGTAAGTAGGAACCATGCGCTGTCCAAAGGCAATCTCATGTGCTTTGGCAAGTGCTGAGTTCGATACAGCATCAAATGAGATGTGTTGCGCATTCTGGTACTGTCCCATGAACTCCCCGATCGCCTTCTTCAAAGTAGGGCTCATCAGAGAGTCCGTCAAGATGCGAATACTCCCACCCTTAGACTGGATTTGACCGAGTTGCTGCGCAATCTCCTGGTCAAGCACATCCCATGAAGATAGATTTCCCTTTTTCTTGGGACCACGCAGGCGATCTGTGTCGTACAGATCAAGGATGGCCGCTTGATCTCTAGCAGAGAGTCCTCCTTTATTGACAGATGCGTCAGGATTTCCTTCTAGCTTGATCGGACGTCCTTCACGTGTCTTTGCCAACGCAGGCATACCAGAAGGAGTGGTTGTAGCATAATAATTGGCTACACCAGGAATGATCTCATCAGGAATTGTATCAGGTCGTGATACGTAAGGAATGGCTTTTTTCACCGGCCCCTCTGCACACGCACTGAGGGTAGCGGCTGTCATCCCAAATCCGAGTACCTTAAGGAAGTCACGGCGATTAGATGAAAAGCTCATCGCTTCTTCTGTCGCTTCTGCTAGAACTTCATCTATTGATTGGTCCGTGTTGTCAAACTCTTTTTCGGCTTGTGCCAGAAATTCTGGCGACTGCTCGAGCTCCTCCAGGCCTCTCCAATATTTAGGGGTGCTCATATTTATTTTATATGTGGTGTTCCGATAATGAAAAAAAGGGGCCGACAGGTAGATCCTATCGGCTATATAAGATTAGTAGTGACAGCGGGCACAGTTTAGACCGCCCATGTCTGCTACCGTATATTCTGTTTCTTCGCCCAGCACTTTGACCTTCTCGTTTCGGTGACAGTTGATACACCATCCCATTCCGAGGTCTGAGTATTGATACACGACTTCCATTTCCTTCACATTTCCGTGACAGTTTTCACACTCTAGATTTCCTACCACGACGTGCTGTGCGTGGTTGAAGTAAGCATGGTCAGGAACATTGTGGATACGCACCCATGCATATTTCTCAGGGTTGGGCGTATTGGTGTAAGCAGCTTCTTCTACATTGTAACCTACTGCGTCGTAGATTTTAGAGATCTCCTCCTTGCCATAAAGCTCCCCTTCCTGGATGTAGGCATGACAGTTCATACATACATTGAATGAAGGAATCCATGCAGACTTAGACTTGGTTACCCCTGTATGACAATACTTACAGTCAATCTCATAAGTACCTGCGTGAATCTTGTGGCTGAACTTGATGGGCTGCTCTGGCATGTATCCTTGATTCAATCCTACGGTACGTGCTTCGCGAACAGTCACACCTAGTCCTCCTAGGAGGATGACAGTAGTGAGAGTGGCAATGAAAAACTTATTACCTAAGATCGCTTTGCTACGCTCTACGACCATCTCCATCGTCAGCGCTTCCTTCTGCTCTTTGGCACGAACAGATGAAACAAGCGTAGCTGTGATGACCACTAGTAAAAGCGCAATCAACACCAACACTCCGACTAGACCGAAGAGTGCATAGTAGATATTGGGATCACTTAGAGAACCTCCTGCGGCGGCAGCATCCCCCTCTCCGACTACCTTTGTAACTACAGGTTCTGCAGGCTTCCAATCTCTTAGATAAGCAAGAATGCTTTCCAGATTTTCATCTGTAAACTGAGGAAAAGCCGTCATCTGCTGCTGGTTGTACTGATTCCATAAAGCGACGGCTTGTTCGTCACCAGATTTAATCAGTCCGGGAGCGTTTCTGATCCATTTTTTTAGCCACTCTTCTTGTCCAGCATATTTGGCAGCTGCACCTTCCAATGCAGGACCGACTAGTTTCCCTTGCATCTTATGGCAAGAGGAACAGTTTTGCTTGAAGAGTTTGGCCCCCGCTTCATAGTTAGGCTCAGCCTGTGCCTCTGGACTAGCGAGCATTGCAAGGGCAAAGAAAATTAACGAAATGAGTATATGGGTAATACTGTTACCGCGCATAGCGTATCAGATTATCTTATTGCGTGTGTATCCTATGTGTGAGAGAACGATTCCCAAAAGTGCTTGTGGTATTTTTGGGTCAGCAAATTAATATGGGGACCATTTGCGTCAAAGAATATGGGAAGAAGAATATGTAGGAAGAGGGATATTTAGAATCATTCTAAATAAGTTCACTAACTATTTTTCTTTCTGGAATTTTTGAACGTTCTGGATCAAAAACGGTCAACATAGCGTGTAAACAGGGTTTTTGGCATCTAAACATGAAAATATGAAGATGTTAGATGTCGTTTATTGCCTATTTTCTTCCTGTGAAAGAACAGCACCTATTTTCGCCTAACTAGCGAAATTCGATGCAAAAAAGGATTTTCTGCGAAAATTCGCAAGTTAGATATCCTTATAAAATGTCTTCTTTTAGCTGCATTTTGTTCATTTCTATTTCTCTGCCAATTCCAATGATTTTTGCTTTCCTAGTGCTATTTTTTTCTCTAAATATGGAAGCACCAAAAATGAGTGACTTCACCTTTAGTTTCCACTTGCTAGGAATTCTGAAAAATACTTTTCGGCAGCCGTTTTTTGACTCGGGAGAAAGGCGCAAAAAGAGGCTGAAGATAACTATATGGAAAATTTTGGGTATATGTCTATGGAAGATCATGAGCCATCAGCAAGAGGCTTCTCCTTCCACTCATTGCAAAACGAATACATGTACGACGTAATCATCATAGGCGCGGGTCCCATTGGATTGTCTTGTGGTATTGCTGCCAGCAAGCGAAATCTATCTTATCTCATCATAGAAAAGGGTTGTTTGGTCAATTCTATTTACCACTACCCTATCAACATGACCTTTTTCTCCACTTCTGATAAAATCGAGATTGGCGGCGTACCCTTTTTGTCTACCAACGCAAAACCTACCCGCACAGAAGCACTCGAATACTATCGTCGCGTGAAAACCACTTGGGACTTGAAGGTCCATACATATGAAAACGTGGAAAGCGTCAGTCGGTACAACGGAAGTTTTGAAATCCAAACCTCCAAAGGCCGATATCAAGCGCGCAACCTTGTCATTTCCACAGGCTTTTATGATCATCCCAATATGCTGGATATCCCAGGGGAAGACCTTCCAAAGGTTCGCCACTACTTTGATGATCCCCACCCTTATATAGAGCAGGAGATACTGATTGTGGGTGCCAGAAACTCAGCTGTAGACGCTGCCTTGGAGACATGGAGAAAGGGAGCCAATGTCACAATGGTGGTCCGCCAAGGGGAGATCCACGAGAAAGTCAAATACTGGGTTCGACCAGATATCGTCAATCGCATAGCCGAAGGCTCGATCAAGGCTTACTTCCACAGTGAAATTCAAGAGATCCGTTCACATGAGGTCGATATCCAAACTCCAGAGGGTCTCGTCACGATCCCCAATGATTTTGTACTGGCTATGACAGGTTTTCAACCTGATTATACCTTCATGGAAACGCTCGGACTGGATTTTACACGTGACCAGTGGAAATTTCCCGTGTATAATGAAGAAACATTGGAGTCTAGTGTTCCAGGTATTTATTTGGCGGGTACGGTGCTAGGAGGTAAAAAGACCAATAAGTGGTTCATTGAGAACTCGCTGGATCATGGGGATCGAGTAGCGGAGGCAATTCAGGCAAAACGCGTAGAAAAGGTGGTAAAATAAGAGGAAATATCCATTCAGATATAAAAAGATGCTTGCTGCCCCCTCAAAGCGATGGCCCTAACGTCGGTCCTGCTTAAGTTTACGGACAGCTTTGGCCTTCTTCTCTTCTGCTTTGATGTTATAGCGCTCGATCTTGAGTGTCTTGCCTTTTATTTTGAGTGGTTGAGGAGCTTCTTTGAGCGTGAGAAACCCATACTCAGGCATATCTACGAGTGAGTAGGCCTCATAAATCGTGATTGTTCCGATATCATCGGGTGCCAACTGTGCCTGATGGGTGAGAAAGCCTACGATGTCTCCAGGACGAATCTTGTCTCGCTTCCCACGATTGAGGAAGTATTTGACCCATTTGTTGCCCTCGGGTGCTTGTGTAGCGGCTTTTTCGGCTGCCTTGACTTTGAGGAACTGAATCGGAAGTTCAATCAGCTCATGGTGGCTGATCACACGATACTCTTCGAGTTCACCACTGATCAAGCTATAGACACGACCGATATTACCTGCACGCCCTGTACGCCCGACCCTGTGCAAGTAAAAGTCGAAGGATTCAGGAATCGACAAATTGATAACGGCAGGCAAGGCTTCGATATCCAATCCTCGGGCAGCAAGATCAGAAGCTACCAGATAATCGATGTGGCCTTCCTTGAATCTATCCAGAATGTGATTTCGTTCCTCTTGGGAGATATTGCCGTGGTAGGACTCTGCTCGGTAGCCTGCATTGCGCAAGAAAGTGGTCACGGCGAAGATGTCTTCGCGACGAGCGGCGAAGATGAGGGCCTTCTCTATTTTGTATTGGTCAAGGGTCGAGATCAGGAAGCGTTCGCGCTGGCCTTTTTTCACCTGTATGGCAAAAAAGCGGATGTTGCGCAGCAGGTGTTTGGGTTTCAGACGCACAGTCTGGATGCGGGGATAGCGCTCCCGCATGAGTTCCTCGCTTTCGGGCGAGATCGTCGCCGAGAAAAATCCGATCTGCGCGCGGTTGCGGACGTTGTTACGGATGTCGTCGAAGTCGCGCTGAAAGCCTGCCTCCAGCAACTTGTCGCCTTCATCCACAATCAAAAACTTGATGTCTCGCCAGAGGTAGTCGTACTGGTAGTGGGCCATGACATCCTTGAGGCGCCCAGGAACTACCACGAGTATGTGGGGCTGCTTTTTGATGGCCGCAAAGCTCTCTTCCATCGTCACGCCACCGTATACAGCACCGACTTTGAGCAGGTGCCCATCAAAGTAGGAATCCAAAGCCGTGGAGACCTGCATGGCCAACTCGCGGGAGGGGACCATGATCAGTGCCTGGGTGGACTTTTTGGTGAGCTCCAAGCGCGAAATCAAGGGAAGGCCATAGGCAGCGGTTTTGCCCGTACCTGTGGGGGCCTCCACGATGAGGTTGCGCTTGGACATAAATAGGGGAATGACCTTCTCCTGCACTTTGGTGGGTCGCTCAAAACCCAGTGCTTTCACTGCATCTACTACGCGCGGCAACAATTCATAGCGCGAAAATCCTCTCGGGTCGTTTCTCATGCGGCAAAGGTACATGTTTTTTGGAGATTTTGAGCCCCCTACGTTGTCAGACGAGAGACCGCTACGATATGGGGAGGGAGGTCTTGATATTTATGATATAAAGGTATCTATCCATCGCGCAATTTATTCGTATATTGTAGGAAAAGCATTTAGTATATGAGTAGTCAACAAATTACTGCTTTCATTCAAGAGCTTCCAGAAGATCTACAGCAAGAAGTCTTGAGTTTTTTGGAATACATTCGATATAAGCAGAAGCAAAAGGAAGAACTGAGCAAGAAAACACGTGGCGGATATGGTATCATCAAAGGTAAAGTCTGGATGGCAGAGGATTTTGATGCGCCGTTAGAGGAATTTAAGGATTATATGTAATGTATTTGATTGATACACACATTTTGATTTGGTATCTGACAGGAAGTCCCAAACTCGTCCCAGAAAACCTAAAAATTATTGAAGATGACAATCATGAACGGTCCAGCAGCCTCAAATTCTTCAAATCCTCCTCTACGTCTTCCCAATCATAGTGAATGTCTACCTTCCGTTCAGTCAATGCCTTCTGAAAAGCTAATTGATCAAGCTCGGCAAAGTCTTTTGCCTGCCCCATGGTGAGTCTAGTCTGAGCATAAAAAATCACGGCAAGCTCAACCTTCAGCTGTTCGGGTGAAAGTTTTAACTCTTGTAGGATTTCAGGTGGAATGAATAAGCCGCTCATTCAGTCTGTTTTAGGTAAATATACGCAAAATCAAGGAATCCTGTTCTCAATTATTAACTGCTAGGCGTAGATTTTATGTTTTAACCATGCCATGGTATACTTCCCCCCTAAACACTCCCCCCTCCTATTCGTTTAGCTCTATATGAAACAATCGGGATCTGCAGATATGCCGCTATGGAAGGGCTCCATTCCGCCTTGGCTGTTTGAGCGTATGACGAAGCTCGGACTGGCCATGACAGAAGCGATACTGATGGAGTACGGGACAAAAGGCTGGCTCTCACGGATGTCCGATCCCTTCTGGTTTCAGAGCTTCGGCGCAGTGATCGGCATGGACTGGAACAGCTCAGGTGTGACCACAGCAGTCATGGCAGCCCTCAAGAAAGGCCTAAACCCCCACGCCCGCGAACTCGGCCTCTACGTCTGTGGCGGAAAAGGCAAGCAGTCCCAACAGACACCTCAGGAACTCGTCCGCATCGGTGATCACACAGGACTCGACGGCCTCCAACTCGCCCGCAACTCCAAACTCAGCGCCAAAGTAGACAACACCGCCATCCAAGATGGATTCCAGATCTATCAGCACAACTTCCTCCTCGACAAAGACGGCAACTGGTCCGTCGTGCAGCAAGGCATGCAAGCGGAATCGGGTATGGCCAGACGCTATCACTGGCACTCAGACAAAGTGAAGTCATTCGTAGAGGAGCCCCATACCTTTATCCTGGGAGAAAACCAGGGAGAGATCATCAATATGGTCGACAAACGGGCCTTACCCTCGCAAGGTGCGATGCTAGAGATGACGCAGGAGAAGCCTGAAAAGATGATTCAGGAGATACAGAAAATGGTCTTACCCTCCTACTGTGACGTGAAAGTATCCGACATCAATCCTAAGCGATTGGCGGCCCTATTTAATGTGACAAGAGAGACACCTCCCGAGAACTTTGAAGAATTGCTCCTAACCCAAGGTGTCGGGCCACGCACCGTGCAGTCCCTTGCGCTGGTAAGTGAGATGATCTATGGCAAGCCCAGCCGATTTACAGATCCTGCCCGATTCTCCTTCGCCCACGGAGGTAAAAGTGGCAAACCCTTCGCAGTACCTACCTACACCTACGACGAGACGATCTCGACACTAGAGGAAGCCGTCAAACGCGCCAAAGTGGGAGCCCCCGACAAGCAGCAAGCACTCGAAAAGCTGCATAAGGTCGTGAAACGAGCTGAAGCACAAATCGAGCGCGTCCAAAATCCCGAAGAGGGCTTCAACAAAGCGCTTCAGCATGAACGAGACAACTCCTATAAGTATGGTGGTCGTACCCCCAAAGGCTTTGAAAAGCCGCCCAAGCCAAAGCAGCTAGGATTATTTGATTGATACCACCTCCTTTACCTTCTCTTGTGCAATGCGATTTCTCGTTCCCCAAAAAGTCAGTATCCCAATAGGAGCCAGCAAAATCCACTGAGGTGCCATGGCATCCATGAAGAGACTACTTCCGATGAAGCAGAGGCCAAATAATATGTACCCCCAGCCTATCCAGTGGAGTTCTTGAGCATGTATTTGCTTTTGAAAGGCGCTCCTTAGTAATATCCAGGAAGTACCAAATAGCCAAACGGTCACCATGTGCCAAGCACCTAACCACTGGGCTTGTATCGCCAGCTCCATTTGACTCTCCCATAGAGGAACTACAAGGTCTAGCTGCCCTGCAATGAGATGCAAAAAGGCAGAAAATAAGTTGAGGCTGCCTGCGATAAGCAGGGGGAGATGCATGTTTCGAGTTTTCATAAAGAAGGTAATTGATAGGATTGAGGAATGACAAGACCTTGAAAGCCGTCCGTCAAACCATAGAGCGTCAACAAGGTACAGATGGCACCTAAAGCCATGATCAGATATGCTTGTCCAACAGGTGATAAGCCTAGAAGTGTGATGCGCATGTTCCGTGCGTGGATCGCAGCTATATGGGCAAAGAAGCTCAGAATGGCCAAGCTGTAATAAGGAATGAAAAAGAGGGCGTAAGGAAAGCTATTCAGTCCAGTAGCGCCAAAGTATAGGTTCGTGTCTAGCTGAAGTACATACCTGGCGACTACCACTGCGAGTAGATGGTTCATTAAAAAGATGGCCAAATATGCGCCACTCCCCCTCTGCACCTGATACCAAAAGGGAAGCTTTTGTCTTCTCGTCTTCCAAAATAACAGGATGCCTGACTGGACCTGAAATACAATGGTGAGCAACAATATTCCTTCAGCCACAGAATGGCGATAGATAGGTCGAAGCTTTTCCATCAGTGTAATATGTACTTGTGGTCCCCACAAGACTGCGAGATGATTGATCAAGTGCAGGAATATAAATAGGCTGATGTAGAGGCCTGCATATCGGTGTAACGTCTTTCGCTTCATATGAAACAAATCTCATACAAAGCGTTTTCTTTTCATTTGATATAGATCAAATTCGTGCTGCCGCCCTACGAATTCGGCTCAAGGTCTCCTGTGTGATGCCTAAAAAGGAAGCAATATGTCTGAGGGCGACACGCTGCTCAATGTCGGGAAAGGTCTGAAGAAGCGATTGGTATCGACTTTGGGCGGTTTCAAACTGTAGGGAGACGACGCGATGCTGAAGCTGCAACATGGTCTGGGTGACGGAGAGACGAGCGAGGCGCTCGATGTCATGGTATCTCTGGCACAATGCTTCTATGGCTGGGCGCGGAATTGCATAGATTTCACTTTCTTCCAGAATCTCAATGCTGTGCGGAGAAGGAATCTCCATGAAGAAGCTGTTGATCGCACAGATGAAGTTTCCACCAAAGGCGAACCAGTCGGTGATGTCTTTCCCGTCTTTGAGGTAGAAGGCTCTCAATGCGCCGCTGTAGATGAAAAAAAGCTGATCTGAATACTGTCCTGCTTGTACAAGGAGGGTATCTTTGGAATAGGAATGATAGGATAGCTGGGCGGCAAGCGCTTGGGAAGCCTCTGCTGAGAGCGGGCAGAAGTGGGCTTGAATAGCGGCAAGGGCTTCACTCATATTCATAAAAATGAATATAGAGATTTTTTTCAAATGAAGGGTTTCTGATCTCTCCTATTTTAGCTAGATTTTTATTGTCCCAAACATGGTCTAAGCCTCTCCAAATCCCGTATACTGGCGTACTTCTTTCGGTCTAAATCCTAATACAATATCAGAGTTATATACTTCTAGACGGCAACATACAATTTCCTCTCCTAAAATTGCTTCACCCATGTCAACTTGGAAATAAACTGCTGCTCCTGAAAAGGATCTAACTCACTGTTGATGCGAGAGTCGTTGAAGACGATATAGAGAAAAGAAAGCGGCTGGTACTCCCAACTACCACGAACATTCCAGCGTCCCTGCCCATCGAAGCTATTGTACTGATAAAAGACCGACAATTGCACCCTGGGATTCAGGGCAAAGCGAGCGCCTGCTGTCAAAAGATGTGTGACCAGATCCTGACGGTCCTCCCCTACATTTTTCAAATCGATGTACTCATAGTCAAAGGTCAAAGCTGCCTGCGGAATGGGTGCCAAACGACCCGAGAAGAAGGCTGTGTTTCGTACGCCGTTATAAAATCGTCCAAAGCTGTAGGAGGTAGATGCTGACCACTTCTTCGATTGATCTGTATTGTATCTGATGAGGTAGCGATTGTAGAAGTAGTTGTCTTGCGCTATGGGAATGCCCAAAGGAGCAAAATCAAAGTTGATATTCTGCCAGGTAGGAGAAATGGAAAACTCCAGAAAGCTATTGTCTTTGAACCAAAGATATACAGGAAAAATGTAGAGACTGGCCTGCTGGAAGCGTGCGGGATCACTCGCATCATGATTGAAACTGGCAAACACGCCGGGGTCCCACCTCCTGATCCAATTGAGCTTCTTGGGCCGCCAAATGTAGTAGCCGCCAGGATTGTGACTGATGAGATCATTTTGTCTGACAAATCCCATCGCAGGCAGATAGTTGGCATCTATAAACTCTGTACTCCACCCATAGTAAAACTTGTTGCTAGAGTTGCCTGCGAATATCCTGCCTGCATAGCCGACCTCGCCAGATCCCTCATCAATGGAAGTCGTGAGCATATACTGAATGTCCCATTGACTCTTGGGCCTTATTTGTCCGTCAATTGTGACTGTCGTATTGTTATTGGCTGCCAGTCCCAACTGGCTAGAGGCTTCATCCAGACGATGCGTCACCATCAAGCCTACATTATTTTCTCTGCCGTAGTTTCGCAAATATCTCGCTACACCAAAATTAGAAGCGGCTGAGTTAGGCGTTGCCCTTTGTCGTACAAACAAACCTGCGATCGCCTGTTTGTCTGTACGCTGGGTAAATCTTGCTCCCACATCTATCGGGGCAGGTGCTGCATTGAAATTGCCCTGTAAGCCTATACGCCTACTGAAAAAAGGGCGAATCGCGCGCTGAGAACTACCCGCCCAAATCCCAGAATTTTCTAGGAAAAACTGACGTCGCTCGGGAAAGAAGATATTGAACCGCTCCAGGTTGTTGACAGCGCGATCTAGGTCGGCTTGGGCAAAATCGGTATTGAACGTCAGGTCAAGGACACTGCGCGGATTGATCGCCCATTTGATGTCTCCTCCTAGTTTGCCGTTTCTACTTGTATCTATGTCTCCCCCCGTTTGAATATTATCATACTGAAAGAGGGTATAAGGCTCCACACGTACATTGGCAGAAGGTGGGGGCACCTCGATGCCTGTGAGCTTCGCGGCGTAGGTCATCCGGTAAGGGGTAAAGGCTTGCGGAATCGCAGGAAAAGTAGACACTTCAATATCTCTCCTAGCATACCTTACAAGGGTAATCCCCCATTCTACAGGTTTCCCATCCTCTGGTTTGTCATATCGAAGGGTCTTAAAAGGAATGGCAAATTCAGCTGTGTATCCTTCCTTTGTTCTTCTCGTCCTCACCTTCCACAGGGTATTCCATCCCGTATCAAAATTGTTGCCATTGAAATTCTGGAAGTCACGCTGATTCCCATAAGGCGTTGTCTGAAATGCTTGGGCATACTGCTTAAGGTTTTGCGGATCCAAGGCTACACCAAAGATGTCATTCTCTCCCCAACTAAAATCTCTGCGAAGATCCTGCACGCGGATTCCTTTTAACCCTGCTGAATCCTGGCAAAATGCACCTACATAAATGTTTTTCTCGTCGTATAAGAATCTGACCTGCGTCTGGTATCGAATTTCTCCACCCTGTCTAGGTTCTGTTCTAAAGAAGTCCTGCACAGGAAAGGCGCGCTGCCAGTCTGCTTCATCAAGGCTACCATCTACCGCTATTTTTCCCTCTACTTTTACTGCTTGAATATTTATCGGCTCCTCTGGCGGAGGAAAATTCTCATCTGTGCTTTGTCCGTACATCTCCAAACAACAGACTCCTACAAACCAGATAGATAGTAATGCGCGTACCATATACTTCGATTCTTGATCATTACACAAAGTTCCCTAGACCTTGAAAACCAATGGGAGGGAACCTAACTCATATGTTTAGCTGTGTAACTGATCAGGAAGGCTTGATATAAAAGCGATCATATACTAATAATAAGGAAAATCTCCCTCTTCCTCATAGGGTTACACAAAAAATCCGCAAGAACCCAACTACATCTTCTTAATAAAAGTATCTCCTTTATGGGTAATTGTGGGTAATTCTGAGCACTCATAGTGACATATTTATAGATTTATGCATTTGCCTATCAGCATATTAGCCTATATAACTCTTTTCATGAGAAAATATTCCCAAGTACCGTACTTTTCATTTTTCTACCTTGTACTCATTATCAAATACTTGCACTCACTTCTCAACCTAAAGACAGGATTATGAAACATCTCGCACTCTTTGTACTCATCATGCTAGGGGGACTGGCTGCTGTTTGGGCTCAGACAGGTGTGGGTACACCAGGTACTATGATACAATTCAATACCAATGGCTCGGCTTCGGGTGGTGTAGCACCATTTGGTCACGCGCAGGTTCTTCCCTTTGGAAATGTGGTAGATCCAGACGCTATCTGGGCATCCATTGGCCAAGCTCCTGTATCCGCTCCTGGTACAGATCTTCCCTACGGACTTCGAATCCAAAAGGAGGGTTCATTTAGTGTATATAATCTAATCGAAGAGTCGGGTGCACAAAATACAGTCATTGGTTTTGGTGAATCGGTCAGTAATGACATCCGTTTCCGCCTCATTAGCAATCAGTTTGCGGGGACATTCACGGATATCATGACTATCACAGGGGATCAAAAAGTGGGAATTGGTACGACCAATCCTGGGATATACAAATTGGCAGTGGAATCTGAGATACCCTATGGAGGCAAATTCACGGTCAATGACATCAGTTATCCCGCTACCTTTGCCTTGGAAGGCAATGTCCCTACGCCTAGCTCAGGCAGTGGCTACTCTGCTTCAGGTGTGAGAGGTTTGATCGGCAATTACTTCTTTGGATATGCGGTATATGGAAATGCCGCTGTAGGAGACAAGCGATATGCAGGATACTTTGTAGGAGACGTGGTATATACAGGAAGCATATCCAAGATCTCCGATCAGCGCCTCAAAAAGAACATTCGCAATGTCACTTCTGCACTAGAGATCGTCTCTCAACTTCGTCCTACACACTATGAGTATAAATACGATGCGTATCCCAACGTCAATCTCTCACAAGAACCAGAATATGGATTTATCGCTCAAGAAGTAGAAAAAGTACTGCCCGATCTCGTCAATCCCATTGCCAATCCTATCTATGACAATGAAGACCCTGCCAACTTCAAGGTAGAAGAATACATAGGACTAGATTATGTCCAATTTATCCCTATCCTCACTGCGGCTATTCAGGAGTTACAACAGGAAGTAGCGACATTGAAGTCTCAATTAGCTGATACAAAAGAATATCAAGGGGATGCGATAGGCTTAAATATTCCTGGTGAGAAAGCCATCCTCTTCCAGAACGAACCCAATCCATTTGCTGAATCTACCACGATTCGTTACCAGCTACCTGATCAATTTGAACGTGCGACGCTGTATATTTTCGATATGCAGGGCAAGCAAGTCAAGGCGTACGAAGGGCTAAATGAAAGAGGGGAAGTCGAAATCTTGGGAAGTTCACTAGATGCAGGAATGTATCTGTACTCCCTCATCGTAGATGGGCAGGAAATGGATACGAAGCGCATGATTTTAACAAAATAAACTGATCATCTCTATGATTGAATGATTTATATATGCTAAGGTTGGATTGCAAGGTCATCTGAAAAGATGGCCTTTTTCCGTTTATATACTACATACATGTACATATGTTCACTTTTTGTTTACGTTTTATTTAAAAAAATTCAACAAAATCACTTCATGTTTTATTTCTGTCTCGTCTATTGGTATTGAATCGATTCATCACAGCCTATGGAATGTTTACATGAATATATTTCAATCTAATGGATTACTACATCTAAACATTCCGCTGTATTCACCCACTTACGTTAAACACATTTATTGAAAAAAACATGAAAGAATTAAAGACACTTGCTATCCTCATAGCAGGAATGATATTTCCATGGACTATTTTTGCACAAGGTGTAGGTACACCTAGTGGTACGATCCAGTTTGCGACGACCAACGCAGTCTTAGGTGGTGGCATTGCTCCCTTGGCACATGTGCAAACGCTTCCTTTTGGCACAGTATCAGACCCCGCCTCTATCTGGGCAGCCATCGGACAAGCACCTGTTCCAGGTCCTAGTGGAGGTTTTCCCTATGGACTCCGGCTACAAAAAAATCTTTCACTTGGTGTATTCAACCTGGTAAATGAAGGAGGAGCCGAAAATCTTGTGATTGGTTTTGGAGAAAATGTAGACAATGCCATCCGTTTTCGATACATCAGCGATCAGCTAGGTGGCGCATTTGATGATCCCTTGACCATCACAGGCAATGGCCTCAATGGTACAGGACGTGTAGGAGTAGGGACGACTAATCCCAATCAGGGGCGTATGGATCTTGTGGCGAGTGGTGCTACGACTTCAGGTTCTCGAGGGATCGGCCTACAAATAACAAAAGATGCAGGAGGTGCCTTCTTTGATTACGGAGCATATATCGAACAATCAGAAGGTGGTGGTGGATATGGGCTTTATGCTCAATCCAGCAATGCGAATGCTAACTATGCGCTAATGGGTCGTGCGCAAGATGCACGAGCTGCAGCATTTGGTTTATATGGTATGGCAGATAATCGCAATACAACAGGTTCAGGCTATGGGGTATTTGCAACGGTCTTTAACTCCACCACACAATATGGTGTATTTGCCAATGCTGCCAATACGCCTACTTCCTATGCTGGATACTTCAGTGGTAGATTAGTATACACAGGCAGCTTCGGCATGGTATCAGATCGTCGGCTCAAAAAAGACATCAAGGACTTGAACTCTGCCCTAGATATCGTATCCCAGTTGCGTCCTACGACTTATACCTATCGTACAGATGAATTTGAGGCAATGAATCTAGAGGATGACCTTCAATACGGATTCATCGCCCAGGAAGTCCAAGATGTCCTTCCTTCTGTCACCATGGACATTCGCCAGCCGATCATGAAGGACAACGATCCTGCAAATGCTACTTATGAGAACTTCGTCGGAATGGATTATGTACAGCTCATCCCTATCCTGACCGCAGCGATTCAAGAGCTACGACAAGAAGTCGTGGCCTTGAAGTCCCAACTAGCGGAGTCAAAGGAATACAAGGGAGATGCGACGGGCTTCGCTGTTCCTGGTGAGAAAGCTACCCTCTTCCAAAACGAACCCAATCCCTTTGCCGAGTCTACGACGATCCGTTATCAGATACCTGGCGCATTTGAACGTGCGGCACTCTATATTTTTGATATGCAAGGAAAGAAAGTCAAGACATTTGAAGGCCTGAATGAAAGAGGGCAAGTCGAAATCTTGGGAAGCACGCTGGATGCAGGAACCTATCTGTACACACTCGTCGTAGATGGACAAAAAATGGATACAAAGCGCATGATTTTGACTAAGTAAGCGGTCAGCTTTAGGATAGGACTGCATGATTTATGTTTGATAAAGTTGAATGGAAAAGGTCATCTGAAAAGGTGGCCTTTTGCTATTTATGCTATACAGAAGTGCATATATGTTCATATTTTGTTGAATTTTTTATTAAAAAAGTTCAACAAAATTGTTTATATTATTCTATTCCCCACGTCTATTTCTCTTAAACCGGTTTATCCTAATTTCTAGAATGCTGATAGGAGAATCTTCTGCGTCTCTGATCAAGGCCAAAGATTCCTTTTCTAGGTAGGTATTCACTTACATTAAACACTATTATTTAATTGACATGAAATTTTTCCAAACACTTGCTATTTTCTTAGCAGGAATAATATTCCCATGGACTGTTTTCGCACAAGGTGTAGGTACACCTGGTGGTACGATCCAGTTTCCTACAGTAAATGCAGCTTTGGGCGGTGGTTTTGCTCCCTTGGCACACGTACAGACGCTTCCTTTTGGGACCGTGACTGATCCCGCTTCCATCTGGGCAGCTATAGGGCAAGCACCTTTTCCTGGTCCTAGTGGCGATTTTCCCTATGGATTGAGGCTACAGAAGAATCTCTCGCTGGGGGTATTCAATCTAGTAAATGAAGGAGGAGCCGAAAATCTTGTCATCGGATTTGGGGAGAATGAAGAAAATGCTATCCGTTTTCGCTACATCAGCGACCAGTTAGGAGGCACATTCGATGATCCTTTGACCATCACAGGCAATGGCTTCAATCGCACAGGGCGTGTAGGGGTAGGAACGACCAATCCCAATAAAGCGCGTATGGATGTCTTTGCGAGCGGTACCACTACATCAGGCGCCCAAGGGATTGCCTTATATGTGCAGAAAGATGGATCAGGTGCCCTTTTTGATTATGGAGCATTGATCGAACGATCAGGTGGAACTATTGGGTATGGCACTTTTTCCAGAACAACCAATGCTGCTAATAACTTTGCGTTTGTTGGAGAATCTAAAGATGCGACAGGAGCAGGCTATGGAATATATGCGACAGCAGATAACAGAAATACAACGGGTGCAGGTTATGGGGTATTTGGAAATGCACTTAACTCCACCACGCAATATGGTGTGTTTGGAAATGCTGTTTCTGGACCTACTTCTTATGCTGGCTACTTCAATGGAAGATTGGTGTACACTGGAAGCTTCGGTATGGTATCAGACCGTCGCCTCAAGAAAGACATCAAGGACTTGAACTCTGCCTTAGCGATCGTATCCCAATTACGTCCTACTACTTATACCTATCGTACGGACGAATTTGTGGGTATGAACCTAGAGGATGACCTGCAGTATGGCTTCATCGCCCAGGAAGTCCAAGATGTCCTTCCTTCTGTCACCATGGACATTCGCCAGCCGATCATGAAGGACAACGATCCTACCAATATGACTTATGAGGACTTCGTCGGGATGGATTATGTGCAGCTCATCCCGATCCTGACCGCAGCCATTCAGGAGCTGGAAGCCAAAGTCGCTAAGTTGGAGAAAGAGAAGGCTGCGTCAGTAAATAGCGCCCCTACCTTCGGTACGGAGTTCGAGGAAGCTACGCTTTACCAGAATCAGCCCAACCCTTTCTCTGAGGTGACTACCATCCGCTACCAGTTGCCAAGATCCTTTGCTCAAGCCAGCCTCTACGTCTATGATATGCAAGGCAAGCAGGTGCGTCAGTACGACAACCTCAATGAGCGCAACAGCCTGGAGATTCAAGGTAGCGACCTACAGGCAGGGATGTATCTCTATAGCCTGGTCGTAGACGGAGTAGAAATCGATACCAAGCGCATGATTTTGACAAAGTAATTCATTTCATTTTCGCATACCTTTGCAACCCATGAAGGAGCTGTCTCTAGGAGGCGGCTCCACTTTTTTCATTACTTCAACTTTCATTTCCATATGGACCCAACCCTCTACCAGATCAAAATAGCTACACCAAATGAGGCGATCATCATCAGTGAACTTATCCATCAAGGGGTGGATATGCTGGAAGACAAAACCTACACCCCAGCACAACTTGTCGCATGGAAAAAAATCAATACGCCTGAAGCTATCCAAGAAAGCTTACAGCAGCGCAAGATATTTTGTGTATTTGAGGGAAATGAGCTGATAGGAACTGTAGGCTTAGAGGGAAATGAAATTGTAGGACTCTACATCAAACCCAGCAGAAAGAAACAAGGGATAGGGGCGATGTTATTGGGGCATTTGGAGCAGTATGCGGCAGCGCATCAAATGACAGAACTGAAATTAACCGCTATTCCTTCAGCCAAAGTTTACTACCAGCACAAAGGATTTGAAGTAGTCCAAGAGGTCCTTACGGTCGTCGATGGAGTGGAATTTCCAGAGACGGAGATGGTGAAGAGGCTAATGACGACCTAACAGGGGCTCAATCATCGTTTTTTCCAATATGGCTATGATGCGCGCATTCGGCTTGAATTGTCTGGCAATTCTCTTATCGCTTCATTCGATCGACATATCCTATCACCTCAAATTCATACGTCTTCCCTGATTCAGGTAGTATCATGAGATTTTGCATATATCCATCTGCCACATCGGCCTCCGTCTGCCAGTTCCCTCTTGTGAATTTAAACTGAGCAGGTGACTGTAGTTTCAGAGTAATAGCTCTTTTATAATCAGAGATTTTCTCCAGTCTCACTTCCCCAGGATTCCAGTTTCCTAAACCCACCTGATTTCCCGCGATATAGAGCTCATCTTTCTTATTCGGGACGTTTACTTCAATGGTGACCTCTTCAACTGTGGATGAAAGTATATT
>JBCBPW010000069.1:0-36578 GCA_039820545.1 Bacteroidota bacterium
TAAAAGAATTGAATCTGACCTTCCTGCTGAAAAAGTTGCTCGACGATGGGATCATAAGGCTCTAGCGGACCTCGTGGGTAAGGAAAATCTTCGTTAAAATACTCCTGTAAACGCTCAATGATATCCAGTGTGTTTTTGATGATGAGATTCGCTTTGATTTGATAGTCGTAATCCCTTTGATTCAGGCTAGATAGCCTTCCTTTCAATTCTTCAACTGAGTATCTTTCCTGAGAATTCCGAAACTCTGTAGATATAACCGCATCCAACCTATTCAGTACTACCTCAAGCTTTTTATGATCTATTCTTTCAATGAGAACTCTTCGGATATCCCATATTTCTTCTGCTAGATCATCAGAGGACAACCTACTCGATACAGAGGAAGAACCAGATCTATCTAAGATCCTTTTTATCGCATCATAGTCTATTTTTCGCCCTTCTAAAATGACTTTCAATGTGCTGTCTTCAAATTCAATACGCTTCAAGATTGATAGTAACAAATGCTCTGTTCCTAAAATTGAGCTAGCCAAGTCTATGTTCTCAAGCCAGATTCCTCCTACCATAGCTTTAACTGGAGTTGACTCTGTTAATATCTGCGAGGTGAGTCTTTGATAATTCGTATTTAATACTTGGGAGATTTCTCGATTGGTTTTCTCTGTATTCTCATGTGCTGCACGTAAGATCCGTTCTACATTATCTGTAAAACCATCTATGTTATCTACTAAGCGAGCCAGTGTCTTGTAGGCTACTCCTTCCTTCAGCTGGAGTAAAGCCCACCACAAATGAAGCGATAAAATTTCTCCTTCATTAAATTCAGCAGCATTCTCCGCGGCTTCTAATAAAACCCTTTTCAGATTATCTGTAGCCCTAGGATCACTATATATACGGCCTATATTCAGCTTTGGGGATTGACTTAGGATAATATTTCCCTGAAGTGAAGGCGATTGTACCTTGTTGCTTTCTCTCTGCGCAAACGTCGCCTGAATCTCCTCATCTATCATCTCTTGATAGAACGTCCGCGCCAGTGGAAACTCCTTTGGGGCAAACTTTCCCACAATCTTTCTGTTGGTAGCCGCTGCCGTTGCCAAGAAGTATTCAAAAAAGGACTGATGCGCGAATTTAAAGGTGCCTTCATTGTTGCGATTGAGGAGGGAACGCGTACGCATCTCATGAGTGGACAAGCCAAACTGATTGCGTGCAGCCAAGTCCTCTATCTCTTGAGAGGAAATGAACATCCGCTGGTTTTGATACATTTCAAGTGTGGCCTCTATGGAAAATTCCCATAAGCCCTCCTTAAACTGCTCCTGTCTATCCTGTGGGATGCGCGCTGCTTGCCGACTTAGCCATCTTTGGATGATCCAATGAAACAAGCGGATTAACTTCGCCTCATCCAAGTCTTCTTCTATCATTTCATCCACATATCCTAGGATCATTTGGCGTGACATGGGATCAGATGCTTTTTCCAGGATTTTCTGAGCCTTTGCTCGCTTATTTTGTTCTAGGAGACTATACTTCTTGTTGACATAGCGCTTGATTTCCTGACCTGACAAAGGAGAAAGGTATACTTTCATTCGGCTTATCTCTTCGTCCCGCTGCACTTTAGAGGGTAGATCAAAGAGCTCATCTTGTGCTGAAGCGAAAAACTGGGTACGGCATGTCAGTATAACAATCGGGAAATCTTGTACATGATCTAATATTCGTTCTATACGCTGTGGGTAGTTTTGCACAGCTTGAGCATCTTCATCCAGACCATCTAGCAGCAAAATCGTACGTTCAGGTTGAGAGATTGTTTCGATCTGATTCAACACATCTGGATATCCCAAAGGAAGCAACTTTATATCCAGCGCATGTTCTTTGTTTTGCTTACGTTTGCTGTAGGCTAGGAATAAATTGAGCAGAAAAGTGGTTTTCCCCATCCCAGTATCTCCCAGAATCATATACCGTCGTTTGCCCCCCCTTATCAATCGTACTCGTTGCCTAGACTCGAATATCTTTAAGAATGAAGAAACGCCGTTTTCTCGTTGATGGCTCTCAAAAGCACCACTTAGCTGCACATAGTGAGAAGGAGAAAAGTCTTGGAAATAGGTGGGAATGTAATCCTCAGTCGCATTCTTTAAGTCATCGACGGTAAAAAAAGGATATAAAGCCTCTGCAGCACGTGCTAAATCCTTGTTGCTATAAGAGATATTCAAACCCGTCAGTGGGATCTCCGATCGCTCTACGTTATCTACAAAGCGCCTTAGGTACCCTCGGAAAAAGTCCATCGCTACTGACCACCAGTTGACCGTAGGAATATTCTGAATGGCTTTGTCCACTTCACCTTTGAGTACAGCGTCTTCCTGCACAGGAAACTCCTCCTGTAATTCCTTGATTTCTTTTTGCAGAGCTTCCTTTTGGTCTTTACCTTTTGCAAGCTGAAGCTGGTTGACAAGCTGGAAGATCCGCAAGTTGTGGGCGGCTAGGGAACCTTCAGGTGGTACATCGCGGGCCTGATCCATGATCTCTTGGAGTAAGGCTCTGACTGCACGCTCCTGTTTTTCAGGGAGATATTCTATCAGCTGTGCGCGGGCGCGATCGGGGATCTTCCCTGTCTGAAACCATCGGATGGACATCAGGCTTCCAATAGCTTGTGGATGGAGCAAGAGGCTGGGATCGGCGAATGTTTCCTGTAAGGCTTCCCCAATCTTTAGGACGAGCTTCCACTCGAGCTGGGGATAGATTGCACAAGCACAGAGCCAGAGGAAAACCTCGTGAGAGAGATCCTTTTGCAAACTGACAGGAGAGGGATCTTCTGCATCCCAGATGTCAATCCGATCGCGCCACTCCCACCACTCGACATCTTGGCGACCATTGAGTACGTCGACAATCGAGCCGAGGCCTTCCAGATTGGCAGGAGCCACGACGCCATACTGCGCCAGCGTCAATTCGTAATAGCCCCACTGATCGGCAGCCTTAGGGGTCAAGAAACCCACTTCGGGAAAGTCTCCCAACATCTGCTCTGCCCATGAGAAAAGCCCCCCGTCTATGTGATCGACCATGCCTTCGGATCTCCCCAAGATCAGTAAGCGTCCTTCCAGATTCAACGAGTCCAAGGTCATTTTTTGGCGATCCTCTCCCCAAATTGTAGTAGGAATCTCCTCATAGAAAAAATGGGTCACCGAAACATTTTCCTCTCTCAGTACCTCCACCAAATAAGTGTACCAGGAAGTAGCCAGATTGCGCGTGTAAGTTTCATCAATCAGGAAGATGTAAGAAGGGCGCGTTCCGTACTTTTGAAAGATGGGCTTGATCAAGCCTGCATTCTGAACGGTAGCATCTATAGTCAGCGGAAGATCCAGAATGGCTGTATCAACCGTTCCTGCCTCCTGCTTACGAAACGTATCAGAGAATCGCGCACTCTCATACGTAGAAAAAAGGGAAAGCTCAGGTGTAGGGAGGGGAGGAAGGTAAATGTAGGGAGGAGGTTTGGAATCGGAAGATTCTTTTTTCCCATTAGAAAGCCCCAATAACTCCCGCACATAATATAATGCCACTGAAATAAAGAGCAGCGTAATCGAAACAATGCCCACCCATACTAACACCGCTTGTGTGGGATTTTCTAAGATCTCAGCAGAACGCTGATCTGTAAAAAAGTGGCGATAGAGATCTAGCCCGAGCGAGATACTCCCCCATATGAGAACTGACGAAAAGCCTGCGGTAATGATCAGCAGTATAAAACGTAAAAGGTTTGAGTTTAAAAATGACTGTATTTGTTGATTAGATTCCTTTGCTGGATCTGGTTCAGGAGGCAGAATAGAAATAGGAGTAGACACATGTTGCTTTTCCTTTCTCCTAAAATATCTCTCATACAAGCGAAAAAATCTACGCTGCTCCTCCTCATCCGTCGCAATCAATGGCGCCAGTAAGCGCGGCATATCCTCCAGATTGGCTTGGGGCAACATCTGCTCTACCACGACCTGTACATCCCGATAGGTGTCTGTAGTAATGGCAAAACCTTCCTTTCTGAGATAATCCAGAAAGGACGCTAGCGGAGGATGATATGTGCTTGACTCATTCATTTCGCTTCGAAGGGAGACTATTCAGCACCCTTTCCCTGTCAATCTGATTTTTAACGAGTACAGTATATGTCGTCATCAATAGATCTCGATCTCCATCTGTCAATACTTCTTGAAGATTGAGTTGCTGAACATCTAATTCTTTGTAATAATCCAATATTTGCAACCAACTCAGTAGATCAGAAGTCGCTGGTTTTTTCTTTTGGCACAACTCACGGATCGTCTGAAAATGCTGGATCAAAAAAGGCAACTCTTGGTTGGGATCAAATCGAAGCGTTTGCGCATCTGTATATAGCCTTGTGCGTACGATTTCCAGAAGCTTTTCCTCAGAGGGAAAGGGAATGTGAAAAAAGACACATCTCCTCAAAAAGGCATCGGGCAGGTTCTTTTCTCCATTGCTGGTGATGACTACGATGGGACGCATGGCACGCTCCGCTTGGAAGTGGGTGGTTCCCTCTTGTCCGTAGGTCTCTGCGGGAATCTCGGGTACCTCAAAAGCCATGTTTTCCAACTCGCTCAGGAGATCGTTGGGAAACTCGCGTGGTGCCTTGTCTATTTCATCTATGAGGACCACTGAGCGGTGCAGTGTCTCTTCTTGCTGTTCTGTCCACGCTTTGTCGGCCCTGCGAATCGCCTCTCCTAGTGCTTGAAATGTGATAAAATCTGCCGCTGTTTTCTTAAGGCCACGGTTCTCTGCCTTGGCTTGGTTCGCCTCGGAAAAGTGCTGCAAAGAGTTGTAGGTGTACAGTAAGTCTCGAGCGAGGGAGTTGTGCTTAGCGACAAACTTATAGGGCTTATGTAATCCATCTACCATTGGGCCTAGCTTGAGGTCATTGGCGATGCTGTAGGCCAGTTGGGTTTTGCCTGTGCCAGGCTCGCCTGTGATCAGGAGTGGCTTGCCCAGAAGGATGGCCACGTTGACGGCGTCGATCAGACCTTCGGGCGCCCTATACCCATCGGGATGATCAATCGCAGGAAGCATGCTGACTTCGCTGAGACTTTTCCCTCCCTTGTAGATGCGGTATGCATTGTTTGTATGTGAGGCTTCTGCCATTATTAGCTCGCTTTGTTTCGATTGTATAATCGTACGACTTGGTACATCGTCAATTCTTCAGGATATTCATCGTTCAACTCATCCTCTACAACACGTGTGAACCATGCGTCATTGGCGAAAAAACTCGCCACTTTATCTTTTGTGATTGTCTCTAGTTTGGGGACCAGCCGACTATGACCTTGAAACTCCGTCCACAATTTTTCTAGGCTACGGAAGATCTTGCCATGTCCTCCCCTTCCCAGACCAAAAAATGACCTTTCTTCCTTTGCTGGATAGCATACATTGATGAATATGTAGACTTCTCGATTTGCAGGAATATTATTACCCCAAAAATCTGAGATCAATTGTTTCAATAATGCCTCTGTTCCTTTTCCCCAACCTTCGACTTTCAGCGGGAGAATGAGGGTTTTCTGATGACTCCTGGCTTGCAGCAACTCCGCTCCTGTTTGAAACACCCCTGCATGATGTCCAAAATACTGGCTGATGTTTCGTTTCAACAACTCGTAATCTGTGAGGTTCTTGGGAATCGTCTCCATAGAGAGGCGTCCAGGATCTTTTCGGTCGTACATCCAAACGCATCGACAGGCTAAGTACTTGTATACAAAGTGCTCAATGAGAATGTCAGGTTGATCCAACTCTGATCCGTGAATCAAGGCGACTTTGGGCTGATGAGAAGGTAAGCCGATGAGTTCTCCCATCTTGGCTAGCTGATTCTCTCTATTGATCTTCTTGTAAGGAACCATTCCTATCGGGACGGAGACTGGGGGAACTGGGTGTCTGACAGTAGGGGGAGTAGGAGGAACGACGCGGGGATGCTGAGGGAGACGACCCTGAAAATACTGGGGCGGATGGTCAAGCTGCGCATACTCGACGCCTAGATAGGCCACTGCAGCGTCATAGGACGCTTTGACAGATCTGCCGACGCCTAGTGCATCGTAAAATGCACCTGCAAAGGCTTTGGCCACCTCATCTGTCACTTTATCAGGCATGGCGATGATATGAGGGATGTGGGCTTTTAACACGCGGGCATGTGCACCGCTAAAACTGGCATTGATGATGATAACCTCTACGGTTTTTGCACACTCATTTATGAGTTTAGCTAATGCATGCGGTGCCACAGATTGTGCCTTTCCGTTTTCATCTTCTAGTATAAAGCCCTTGCCTTTTTCTCCATTGCCACAAAAATGAATGATTCGAGGCATCTCCTCTAGTAACGTACGATATACGTCTCGCTTCCTTACACTCATATGGTGTTCCAGAGGAAGTCTGTCGCGATATCTTGCGCCTCGTATCGCCTCCTTAACCTCCCTTAGCTGGGAATCAAACTGCTTACGTTCTAGATCTTTTGGATTTGATGCGAGAAAGAGGATTTTCCACTTATCATGCATAACCCAATATTAACAAAATTTTGGATGGTTGTTGCAATGCTTTGCACTTGACTTGAGTCTGTACCCCCTCATGGGATAAGCTCATCCAACTGAAAATAAAAAAGCGTAGCAAATTTTGCTACGCTTTGTGGGCCCTACTGGACTCGAACCAGTGACCCCCTGCTTGTAAGGCAGGTGCTCTGAACCAACTGAGCTAAGAGCCCGATTTTTGTTTGAGAACGTCCCTTTTTTCTAAGGTGATGCAAATGTATATGCCCGATCCTTACTTTGCAAATTTAAATGAGATATTTATGAAAGTTTTTCTCTATGCAAAAGGAGCGCACTTTTCATTCTTTCCTTACCTTTCTCATTATCAAATATTTTCATTGAGCTACTTCAGGAAACACCAAAGACATCATCGTAAACTTTCCTTCCTCCGAATGGACGATAAGCTGCCCTTTATGCTGACGCATGATGCTTTTGGATAAGCTGAGTCCGATCCCCGAACCATCTTTTCGCGTTGTAAAGAAGGGAATGAAGATCTGTCGCATGATTTCTTTGGGGACGCCCTTTCCATTGTCTTCTACAGAGATGACGGCCTGATCTGGCTTGAGCTCAAAATGAAGCTTGATATAAGGTTTATCTATCCCCTCCAAGGCATGAATGCTATTGCCAATCAAGTTGATCAAGACCTGCTCAATCAGTTTGCCGTCTATGTGTAGAAGGGACCTCGGAGGAACCTGGGCAGGAATCCATTCAATCTGATGCCTATCTAGATCGGGCTTCATCAATCGGTAGATATTCTCCAAAAAGTCCCGTGCATTAACAGATTGGATTCGAAGAATAGGAACCTGTGATATGGCGCGATAGTCGTTGACAAACTCCATCAGGCCCGCAGAGCGTTTGTGAATGGTGCTAGCAGCCAAGTTGATGTCGTTGAGGGACTCGTGGTCTATCTCTGTTTGCAATGCGCCTTGCTCGTCTTCTGTCAGGAGCTTGATCGTGGAAGCCAGCGAACGTACAGGGGTAAATGAGTTCAACATCTCATGCGCCAAAACACGAATGATATTGTGCCAAGCTTCGACCTCCTTCTGCTCAATCTCCATGTTGATGTCCTGAAAACTGATGATCAAATTGGTCTGGCCCAAGAATTTTGCATGGATGACATTCAAAGAAAGCTGCTTGCGATCCCCCCCCACATTCATGTCTACCAACCTCCGCCCCCCAGACGAGAGACTGCGTATCTCCTGGCCCAACCAAGGAAGCTGACGCTCTAGACGGTGCCAGTATTTATGCCGAGGCTGGCCCAAGATCTCTCCCGCTGCGCGATTGAAAAACAAAATCTCATTGGGGCTCTGCGCTTCTTCCAGATCCTCCAACTGAATCGAAATAACTCCTAACTGAATCTGCTCTAGTATCTGCTGGAAGTGCTTATGCTGTGCTTCTTTTTCAGTTTTATTTTTCTTGTAAATCCCAATGATGGCATTGAAGTCTCGGTACAGCTCAGCAAAGGAACTACCTTTGGCACTGGGCGAAAAATAGATGGAGTAGTCCTCTCCCTTAAGGGCTTCTAGAAATTTTGCTAGCGCATAATTGGTCTCATTTACATATCGATTCAACGTATATACTTGCAAGACTATCAGGCTCAAGACAGCCGCTACGCTGAACCAGTAAGCCTGTTGAATCACCCACGTCAGCGCCAAGCTGCTCGCCAGCAACAACAATACTCTAATGATGAGCTGTATTGAAAATCTTTTTATCACAATTTCTGCTACTTATAGATTGTGTTTTTCCATTCGTCTGTACAAAGCCGCTCGGGTCAAGCCCAAATCTCTTGCCGCCTGACTGATGTTTCCTCCATTTCGAGATAGCGCCTTCTCAATCAAGAGTTTCTCGATTTCCTGAAGATTGAGATTGTTTAAGCCAATTTCCCCTGTACTTTCTCCTTCTTTTTTGAATCGAAAATCGGTGGCTTGAATCGTCTCTCCTTCTGCCAAGATGACTGCGCGCTCCACAGCATGTTGTAACTCCCTAATATTTCCTGGCCAATGATAATTTTTGAGTGCACCTAATGCTTCACGTGTCAACTGAAGGGAGGATTTCTCATATTTTTGAGTGAAAATCTTCAAAAAATGCTGCAAAAATACCTGAATATCCTCTCTCCTCTCTCTCAACGCAGGTAAAGGGATCTCGATCGTATTAATTCGATACATCAAGTCTTCGCGAAATTTCCCTTCCTTCACCCATTCTTCTAAAGGCGCATTGGTCGCAAAAATAAAACGAGCATCTACCTTCCTTTCTTCCCCCTCCCCTATCCGACTAAACTTTCGATCCTGCAATACACTCAAAAGCTTCGCCTGAAGATTGAGCGGGAGATTGCCTATTTCATCCAAAAAGATTGTTCCTCCACTCGCCATCTCAAACCTTCCTTTTTTGTCCTCTTTTGCGTCGGTAAAAGCTCCTTTCTTGTGGCCAAACAGTTCACTTTCAAAGAGATTTTCAGATAAGGCACCTAGGTCCACATGGACAAATACTTGGTCTCTCCTATCAGAAAGCGCATGGATTTGTCGAGCCACCTGCTGCTTCCCCGTTCCACTTTCTCCCAAGATCAGCACATTCGCGGCAGTCTTACTAACCTTCTCTACGATATCCATGACTTGCTGGAAAGACGAAGAAGAGCCCATGATAAATTCCGAAGAGGGAATAGTTGTAGGCTGGCCGTTGTCTTGAGGTGTACTTTTGGTAGGCTTACCGCCTTCCAGCGCTTTGGAAATCTTGTCCCGTAACTTTTCATTCTCCCAAGGCTTCAAAATGAAGTCACTGGCACCCAGCTGTAAAGCCTCTACGGCTAGTTCAATTTCCCCAAAGGCCGTCATCAAAATCACGGGAATGTCGGGATTCACATCTTTGATATGCTGCAACCAATACAGCCCCTCCTCTCCACTGTTGAAGCCTAGCCTGAAATTCATGTCTAACAAAACCAAATGGGGTTTCTCTCTGGATAGCAGATGATTCAACTCTCTGGGATGTGGAGCCGTGACGACCTTTTCATAATGCCTTTTGAGCATCAGCTGAGCCGAAAGCAGCACGTCCTCATCATCATCTATAATTAGTATGGTAGCTTTCTCCTTTTTCATCAAACCTTTTGGGAAAGAAAATAAATTCTATTCGATATCCTGAACCAAGTGTTCGATATCGAACAGGTAGTCGTGCGAAAACGAACGGTCCAATTTTGAGCAACAAAACATAAAATTCTGATTATGAATGCCTTACTAAAAATTTTTCTCCTGGCATATAATTAGGATATCATATGTACAATTATTCCTTTTTACCTGCGAATCCACAAAAGTTAATGGATAAGAAGATCGAAAAAAAGCGATGGAACCTCAAAAGGACACTCGGACTTGTCGGTGGCCTTTTGCTGGCTGCCTTGGTCATATGGGGATATACCACACTCAATGAAAAAGTCTATCAGACAGATCTGCAAGGTGTGAGTATCCGTACAGCAGAAAGAGCCGAATTTCAGGACATCATCCTAATCGATGGAACAGTAGAACCGATCAGCTCCGTAGTTGTCAATACACCCGAAGGAGGAACGGTAGAAAAAATATATGTCGAAGATGGCATCGTGGTCAAAGAAGGTACGCCACTCCTCAAATTGGCTAATCCCGCAGTCATGCTGAGCTATATGACGCAGGAAACGGCCATCGTGGAGCAAATGAATAATCTCCAAAACCTCAAGCTTTCACTTGAAAGAGAGCAAAGGACTTTGCAAGAATCCTTGATTGATGTACAGTTTCAGTTAGACAACCAGCAAAGAGACTTCCATGTGGATACGCTGCTTTTTGAGTCGGGGGCCATTCCCAAAAACGACTTTCTCAATAGCCAAGCAGACTATAAGTATCAGCAAGAAAAAAGGGATTTTCTCCAAGAGAATGTAGATGTAGCAGGACAAAATAACTATGTCCAAATCAAGCGCATCAATCGTTCGCTGGAATTGATGGAACGCAACTTAGAAGTGATCCACAAAAATATGGAACGCCTCAAAGTGAGTGCGCCTGTATCAGGAAGACTCTCATCATTTGATCCTGTAATCGGGCAGTCTTTTTCGCCCAACCAGACCATCGCCAAGATAGATGTCCTCAAAGGCTACAAAGTCACAGGGCGTGTCAATGAATATTACCTCAGCAAAGTCAATCCAGGACAAAATGCGCGCTTTTCATTTGATGGGAAACTTGTAGAGTTGCAGGTCAAGAAGGTCTTGCCCGAGGTCATCAATGGCGAGTTTGAAATCGAACTCATTTTCTTAGCCCAAGCTCCTGAAGCCATCCGGACGGGTCTTTCGGTGCAAGTGAGACTGGAACTATCCCAGGCATCTATGGCGATTCAAATTCCGAGAGGCGCTTACTTTCACAGCTCGGGAGGACAATTTGTCTTTGTCGTCAATGCGAATAATGAAGGATATAAACGCACCATACGCGTGGGACGCACGAATCCTAGTTATTATGAAATACTGGAAGGATTAGAAGAAGGAGAAAAAATCATTACCTCTTCCTACGAAGACTACAAGGCATATGAGAAAATCATTTTGAAGCCTTGAATTACTAGACAACCAGAAAGCGATTTAACAAAACTCAACACATAACAAACGAATATATGATCACCTTACATGACCTCAACAAAATCTACCGAACAGAAGAAATCGAAACTTCTGCCCTCAATCAAGTCAGCCTAGAAATTCTGAAAGGAGAGTTTGTCTCTATCATGGGTCCTTCAGGATGTGGAAAATCTACGCTACTCAATATCCTGGGACTACTGGACCAGCCCGAATCAGGCTCTTATCAATTTCTGGGAGATGAGATGAGCCAACTCAATGAGCGTGGGCGTGCGCAGATCCGCAAAAAGCACTTTGGGTTTGTCTTCCAAAACTTTAACCTCATCGATGAATTGACTGTATTTGAGAATGTCGAATTGCCCTTGATCTACAATAAGATCTCCTCTAGCGACAGAAAAAATCAGGTAAAAGAAATCCTCGAACGTATCGGTATCTCCCACAGAACCAACCATTTCCCTCAGCAGCTCTCAGGTGGTCAGCAGCAGCGTGTAGCTGTCGCCCGCGCCCTCGTGACCAACCCAGAAGTCATCCTCGCAGATGAGCCTACAGGAAACTTGGACAGCTCCAACGGCAACGAAGTCATGGAGCTCCTATGCGAACTCAACGACGCAGGGACAACAGTGATCATGGTGACTCACTCACAAAATGATGCCAGCTACTCTAGTCGCGTCATCAACCTACTCGACGGGCAAGTCGTTTCCGAACGTAGCCTCAATACCCAGAAGCAATTCATCTGATCCTCCACCTCGAAAAACGACCTATCATGCTGAAGAATTATTTCAAAGTTGCGCTACGTAACCTCATCAAAAATAAGGCATACTCCGCCATCAATATCCTGGGACTTTCGTTGGGACTGATGGTCAGTATCATCGTTTTCCTGTACGTGCGCGACGAGATGAGCTATGAACAGCACATCACCGATTATCAGGATATTTATCGAGTAGGGATTCAGGCAAACTTTATGGGACAGGTTTTGAATGCCCCTGTTTCTTGTAGTCCTATGGCGCAGTCTTTCAGGACAGATTTTCCTGAAGTAGCTACGGCGACCCGTATCAGGCCCTACCAACAAGAGTTGCTCCTGAAATATCAGGATAAACGCTTATATATTGAGAAGGGAACACGGGCCGACAGTGTATTTTTCCAGGTATTTGACTTTGAATTTGTACATGGCGATCTTCAAACAGCTTTGAAGGAAGAAAATGCGATTGTATTGACAGTCCCAACGGCCTCCAAGTTTTTTGGAAGCGAAAATCCGATGAACAAGATCATCCGTTTTGACGATCGTAAGGATTATGTAGTCAAAGGTGTGGTCAAGGAGCCCGCAGGAAAGTCCCACTTTGAATTTAATTTCTACATAGCAGACAATAGCTATGAACCTGTCTGGATCAGCAACAACTTCTACACCTATGTCAAAGTGAAATCTGGGACTGATATGGAGCGCTTTTTTGCTTCTATGTCAGATAAATTCCTGGCTTACATCACCCCCAATGTAGAGCAATTTCTGAGAGTGACCGTAGAAGAGTTTATCGAAAGCGGGAATAGCTTCGAATATGATCTGACTCCTATCTCGGATATCCACCTTACTTCTCATCGGGACAATGAGATCGCGCAGAATGGCGACATTCAGTACCTCTACATATTCATTGCGATCGCCTTCCTGGTATTACTCATCGCAGGTATCAACTTCATGAACCTAGCGACAGCTCGATCAGCCAAGCGCGCCAAGGAAGTAGGCATACGCAAAGTATCGGGTGCTACGCGTGGCATGTTGATTTCTCAGTTCCTGATGGAGTCTGTCATCCAGAGTTTGATGGCGTTATTTTTGGCATTTGTGATGGTAGAGTTCCTTTTACCTGGCTTTAACCAAATCATGCGTACAGATCTCCTCCTGACAGGCTCTGATTTTGGGCTTACCATTGGATTTGCCCTTTTGATTACAGTGATCTACGGTCTTTTTTCAGGAAGCTATCCTGCCTTCTTCTTGTCGGGTTTCCAGCCGATTAAGATCCTCAAAGGAGACCTTTCCAAAACCCGCGACGGGGCCTTCTTACGCAAAGTCTTGGTGGTTACCCAGTTTTCGGCTTCTGTCATATTGATCATTGGCATGAGTATCATTTTTCTTCAGATCGCTTATATGCAAAATAAAGATCTGGGATTCAATGGAGAGCAGCTTATGGTTGTTCCTATTCAGACCCAGAAAGTCGTTCAGGAATTTGAGTCACTGAAAGGAGAATTCCGCAACATTCCAGGTGTACGAGGGGTAGCTAGATCTTCCTTTCTTCCAGGAGATATTGCCAATCAGAACATGTTTGGAGTCGAAGGAAGAGAGGAGCAAATCCCGCTTTGGACAATGGAGGTAGATTATGATTTCTTCGAAACCTTAGAGCTGGAAATAGTCGCAGGAGCTCCTTTTCAAAAAGAGCTAGACAGTGATTCTACCGCTATGTACATTCTCAATGAAAAAGCTGTCGAACTCTTCAATATGGGAGATCCGATAGGCAAAACCTTGTTCAACTTCTTCTCCAATGGAAAACAGCAAAAAGGAAAGGTCATAGGTGTCGTCAAAGACTTTCACATTGAAGGATTCACGCAAGAAATCAAACCGATGCTGATGTCTGTGGATGATAGGCTGTGGTGGGCCTCGATCAAGGTCGAGACAGACAATATGAACGCGACGATTGCAGCGATCGAGCAAAGGTGGAACAATATGGAGCCTTCGCATCCATTTAGATACACCTTTCTGGATGAAAACTTTGGGAAGCTCTATGCGCAGCAGCGTAACTTTGGGACGATGTTTCTCTACCTGACCATCCTGGCGATCATCATCTCCTGCATGGGATTGTATGGATTGGCAGCTTTCACGGCGGAGCAGCGCACCAAAGAAATTGGTATACGAAAAGTGCTGGGTGCCTCAGTCCCTCAGTTGATGCGCAGCCTCTCCTCCAATTTCCTGAAGTTGGTCTTGATTGCCAACCTTGTTGCTTGGCCTGTGTCTCTCCTCTTGGCGAGAAATTGGTTGTCGGGCTTTTCTTATCAGATTGACATGCCTTGGTTGCCGTTTGTTTTAGCTACGGTTGTCTCTCTGTTCATCGCATTGGTCACTGTGAGTCATCAGGCTTATCTGGCCGCGGTCTCCAACCCTGTCCGCGCCTTGAAGTACGAATAGAATTGTAAGTACTTTTTTTGTTGAATGCCCCTTTCGTCTGATGGCGAAGGGGTTATTTTTGTGGGTATTTGGACTAATGAAAATGAAGGATTGAAAAAATGAAACAATACTGTGTCGCAAATGCTCCGCTATGCGTAGACTCTGATCTACGCATTCCACAATCTGTCGTATCCAACGACCCAAAAAATCTTTCCCATTTGGGAACCTTAAAGTCAGATTATGAGTAAAAGTAGGCATTGCCTATCATTCTGTATAAAATGATAACGCATCACGCCTCATCTTTTATCGCTCCTGCCTCGATCGAACTAAGCATAGCATTCGTATAAAAACGCTATATAGCCCTCCAAACTACATTTCAACATATCAGTTATTCTCTACTTCTTTTAAATATTATGGACACATCACAACTCAAAAGACACAGCAAATTCCTTTCTCTTGTTCTCCGTCACAAGCCCGAAGTCCTCTCCCTCCAACTCGATCCTCAAGGCTGGATCTCCGTCGATACCCTCCTACAAGCGATGCAACAAAACGGTCGTCACCTTCAGCGCAATGACTTAGAAACTATCGTAGCTGAAAATAATAAGCAACGCTTCATGTTTTCAGAGGATGGCCAAATGATCCGTGCCCGACAAGGACATAGCATTAAAGTAGACCTAGGGTATGAAACGGCTGTACCTCCTCAGACACTTTATCACGGCACCGCCACCCGCTTCGTGGACAGTATCTGGAAGCAAGGACTCATCAAAGGCAACCGTCATCATGTGCATCTTTCGGCAGATCTCGCAACGGCTCGGCAAGTCGGTGGAAGACATGGGAAACCTTATATCTTCACTGTAAGGAGTGAGGAAATGGCCCAAGCAGGTTTTGCGTTTTTCGTCACGGGAAATGGGGTATGGCTCGTCGAGCACGTGCCTACAGATTATTTGGTAGGAGAATAATTATAAGCTGATGGAATAGAGGACATCACGAATGTTATATATGGTCTGGGGCGATTCTCTTGCGCTACACCAAGCGCGTATCCTCCAAATACAAGTATTTCTTCAGTGTCATCAACTCGATGGAATACACCCCAAACTCCTCTACGACCATACCTGTCACCATGTAGACACCTGATCCCGTGAGTGGGTATTGCTTGGCTTCGGGAGGAAAAATCGTGACATCAAAGGTCTCCCCTTCAGTATCGACAAAGTTGGCAAACTGCATGTAGTCACCATGCACTGTTTTAGTGGTTTTGGCACAAATGAAATATCCTGCAATACACACTACGCGGTTGAGATTTTGGGGAAATGAGGAGGTCACGATTCCATTTTCAGGCAAATTGGGGACAAGCTCAAAGGGAGAACAAAGTGGAAAGCCCAGCAGCTCCATTTCGTCATAGGCGTCTTCCACCCAAGTTTGAGGAAGCCGAGGTACTTCATAGTCCTGTTCTTCCAGCGAAAATAGCGTCTCTACCTGTCGTCCTACATGACCGTTGATCAGGCTTCGCTGCTGAAGCTTGGTCTCCCAGAGTAGGGTTGCCTTGGTCTGATCTGTGAAGCGAAACGCCCCTACTCTGACCAAGATCGTCAATTGCTCTTCGCTCGCTTGAATGCGATGCCGAAAGTCTGACAAACTCTTGTACACCCCACGCAGCTTGCGCTCCTCCACAATTTTCTTCGCCAACTTCTCTTCCAAATCCTTGACGTGCACAAATCCCAGGTAGATGTCCTGCTCCTGAATCGACGTCACATACACACTTTCATTCACACAGGGTGCTAATACATTACCTCCCCACTGGCGTGCTTCATGCAGGTAGAACTCCGTCGAATAAAAGCCTCCGAAGTTGTTGATCACCGCCACCATGAACTCGAGTGGATAATAAGCCTTGAGATACAAACTCTGGAAGCTTTCCACAGCAAAACTGGCTGAGTGGGCCTTGGAGAAAGAATAACCCGCAAAGCTTTCAATTTGTCGCCAGATCTCTTTCACCTCGGCCTCGGGATAGCCTTTTTCCAAACAAGCATCATGAAAACGCTCTTTGAGTCGTACAAACTCATCCTGCGTGCGCGACTTTCCCGTCATGGCACGCCGCAAAAGGTCTGCTTCTGCCAAATCCAATCCCGCAAAGCCATGCACCATCTTCAGCACATCCTCTTGATAGACCATGATGCCGTAGGTCTCTTCGAGGAGTTCTTCAATCTTGGGATGAGGGTATTCAAACTCCACTCCATTGTGTCGCTCGATGAAGGCACGCATCATGCCCGCACGCGCCACTCCTGGACGGATGACAGAGCTCGCGGCCACCAGAGTAGGATAGTTGTCGCAGGAGAGCTTACGAATCAAGCCTCGCATCGCAGGGGACTCGATGTAAAAGCAGCCGACGGTCCGCCCCGAACGCAGCAAATCGCGGACTTTCTCATCCCGCATGAAATGCTGCACCTTATGGATGTCCACAGCCTCTCCTCGCTGAGCTTGCACGATGTCGATCCCATCGCGAATATGCCCCAGCCCACGCTGGCTCAGGATGTCAAACTTGTGCAAGCCAATGTCCTCCGCCTCGTACATGTCGAAGTGTGTGATTGGAAAGCCTTTGGGTGGCATATCTGTTGCGGTGTAACAATGTATGGGTTCCTGTGAAATCAATACCCCGCCCGCATGTATGCTCAGATGGTTGGGGAAATTTTGAATCAAATGGGCATAGGTCAGCACCCGTTGCGACGTCTGGTCAGGTGCTAATGCGTCTGTCCCCAGATGCGTGAGGATGTCGATTTCTTGTTTGGGCAAACCAAAGACTTTTCCCAGCTCTCGAATGGCCGAACGCTCCTTAAACGTATTGTAAGTCGCTAACAAAGCTGCATGAGTACCTCTATAACGCTTGAGTACATAGTCGATCACATCGTCTCTGTCCTTCCACGAATAGTCAATGTCAAAATCAGGCGGAGAGGTACGTTTGGGATTGAGGAAACGCTCAAAGTATAGATCTAACTCGATGGGGTCTACATCTGTGATTCCCAGACAGTAGGCCACTAAGCTGTTGGCGCCACTGCCTCTCCCTACATGGAAGAATCCCCGCGAACGCCCATAGTTGACGAAGTCCCAGGTGATGAGAAAGTAGGCGTTGAAATCAAGTTGGTCGATGACTTCTAGCTCGCGCTCCATGCGCTTCAAAGCATGGGGATGATAGCGACCATAACGACGAACCAGCCCTTCACGCGCCAGTTTATCCAGCAAGAGCATATCGTCGTACTTGGCTCCCGTGAAGGTCTGCTTGGACAGCCTCCTTCCCTCCACAAAGTCAAAGCTACACTCCGAAAGCAAACGCTCACTATTGGCAATCAAACGCGGGTATTGCTCGAAGGCTTTGACAAGTTGAGACGGTGTCACGAAGCGCGCTTCAGCTCCTAGCTGCTGTCTGGCCGTGAGCTTACTCAGCAAGGTATTGTGATCAATGGCGCGCAGCATGCGATGCATCTCCTGCCCGAGTCCTCCGATGAAGGTCACAGGCTGATGTATGACGAGTTTATCTTGCCGGTGACGATAGCGCGAGCGCAGGAGCTGCGGCAATTGTTCTTTACGAATCCCCAGAAATTCTCTTTCGCTTAGACTCACCATGTCTCGTTTTTCCCAAGGATAGACCACAAATACATCTTCCCAATAAGGGGGAAGGTCAGGGAATTTTCGATGCTGATGGGCGTATTTCGAATAAAATTCATTGATCTCACGAAAGCCATTGAGATTTCTGGACAAGGCGATATACAGCAGTTGATCCTCTCGGCGAAACTCCATCCCCACGACAGGGTCGATCCCCGCCTTCTTGCACCGACGCACAAATTCATACACAGCCGACGTACTATGCACATCCGTCAAGGCAAGCGATCTGATGCCATGCTCCTCCGCCAGCGACACCAGTTCTGACACTGAGAGCGTCCCGAAACGCATGCTGTAGTATGTGTGGCAATTGAGATACATTGGGGAGACTGTGAGGCAGGAGACCGTCCCTGCCGGAACTGCGGGACCGCTACGCTATGGGGCTTTGTTGCATGTAAGCAATTATTCCATAGCTAAAATAGACAGAATACACACGTTCCATATCACAAAAATTGAAATTTATTTAGCAAAATAAAAATAAAAGCTAATTTTATTAGTTATAAAATGTGTATTTGGGTATTTCGCACTATATGGTAGAAGTCTCAATATTTCGTAACGAAGCGGTCTCATGTCTCACAGTATGCGTTCTATCGTTCATTTAGATTTAGATGCTTTTTTTGTTTCAGTCGAGCGGCTCAAGGACAGTCGTTTGAATGGCCAAGCGCTCATCATCGGTGGAACAGGCGATCGCGGTGTGGTGTCTTCCTGTAGCTACGAGGCGAGGCACTTTGGGGTGCGATCGGCCATGCCCATGCGCATGGCACGTAAGCTCTGCCCGCATGCGATTGTGATCAGGGGAGACTTTGGTGCCTACTCCGATTATTCGGGTATCGTAACAGAAATCATTCGCGAAGATGCTCCGCTATTTGAGAAGGCTAGTATAGACGAGTTTTACATTGACATGACGGGCATGGAGCGCTTCTACGGTTGCTGGATGTATGCCGAGCAGATGGGAAAACGTGTACATAAGGAAACAGGGCTTCCCCTTTCATTTGGTCTTTCGGTCAATAAGATGGTGGCCAAGGTGGTCACAAATGAGGTAAAACCCAATGGCAAAATGGAAATTTCGGCTGAGCGCGTTTCTCCCTTTTTAGCTCCACTCTCCGTCCGCAAGATTCCTTATGTGGGAAAGAAAACTACCCAGCAGCTTGTCAATATGGGGGTACGGACCATACAGACGCTACGAGAGATTCCCAAGCCTGTGCTTGAGAGAGGATTTGGGAAAATGGGACGCATGCTCTACCAGCGGGCACGTGGAGAGGACGACAGCCCTGTTATTCCTTATTCGGAAAGAAAATCCATTTCCAAAGAACGTACCTTTGCTCAGGATACAGTGGACATCTACCAGCTCAAGACTATGCTTACGCGTATGACCGAGCAATTGGCCTTTCAACTGCGCAAAGAACATAAACTCACAGCATGCGTGGCCGTCAAGGTACGCTACGCCAATTTCGATACAGTAAGCAAGCAAATCCGCATTCCCTACTCTGCCAATGATGCGTTTCTCCTCGAAAAGGTACTCTCACTTTTTCAGCAGGTTTATGATCGCAGGGTCAGGCTGAGGCTGATTGGGGTAAGATTCAGTCATTTGGTTCCTGGAGGCACACAGATTCAACTATTTGAGGATCAGTCTCGACAGGTAGATCTATATGAAGCATTGGATGCGCTCAAGCACAAATATGGAGACAAGGTCGTAGGGCGAGGTAGTGGGTTGTAGATCCATAAAGAAGAGGCTACCTCGATTGGGGACAGCCTCTTATCATCTATATTTTCACTCAGTACTATACTATCTTGTTCGCTTGAAAATCAAACGCGTGACAAAGATCCCTTTTCCATCGCTCTGTCCTCCTTTATCATCAGCAGGTGTGCCTGAGTCGCTTTCTACTCCGCTGGTCACAAACGCCAACTCCCATCCCTCGGCAGCCAGTTGGTTGAGCTTGGAGGTGATGAGGGCATCGTTAGAGGCAATATTCTGAAAGTTGATGCCTACAGCGCTGTAAAAGTTCAATAGTTTGGCCTCTTTGAATTTATCAATTTTGGCATCCTTCCGCTTGACTTTGCCTTGGTCGCTCTTTTTCCCATCAGTTCTATCTGTAGTCAGGTCATCTACATTCCTATCTTCTTGATTTTCAATCATTCTTGAGCGACCTAAGCCACCCGGAACAATCGATTCTACAACAGTAACCACCTTATATTCAGTCACACCTTGGGCATAACCCCATTGGAGGCTGACGATAAGCATAGCGAAGGGCAAAAGGAAGAGGGATCGTGTCTTTTTCATCATGAATAAAATTGAGGTGAATAATGTAATGGTGTAATTTTTCTCCACAAGAATAACGAATGAGGACATTGAATCACTACAGGATTACACGCAGTCCTTACACCTTAAGGACACACAAAAAATAGTCCATGAACATCCTGCGTATTTCATCTGCCATTACAACGAACTTATTTTGGAAGCGTTTGATGCACAAACCTATTTTTCGATTTTCGATCGAGAGTTTTTAGGATCATAAAAAAGACAGCCCTACCTAAAGAGCTGCCTTTAATATATATCCAGTCAGTTTTATACCTTAAGCCAATTCGAAGCGATCAGCATTCATGACCTTGTTCCAAGCGGAAACAAAATCATGTACAAATTGCGCCTCGCCATCTGCACAGGCATATACCTCAGCAAGTGCGCGCAGTTCAGAGTTGGACCCGAAGATCAAGTCTACTCTCGTGCCTGTCCACTTTAGATCACCCGTCATGCGGTCGCGTCCTGCAAATACTTCATCGTCTTCTGAGGTTGCCGCCCAAGTGGTGCGCAAGTCCAGAACGTTTACAAAGAAGTCGTTGGAGAGGGTTCCAGGACGGTCGGTGAAGACACCGTGTGTAGACTGTCCATAGTTGGTATCGAGTACACGCATACCGCCTACCAATACAGTCATCTCAGGTGCTGTGAGGTTGAGCAAGTGCGCCTTGTCTACGAGCATCTCCTCAGCAGATACGGTGTACTTTGTTTTCACGTAGTTGCGGAAACCGTCTGCCTGTGGCTCCAGCGCCTCAAAAGAGTAAGCGTCTGTCTGCTCCTGAGAAGCATCTGTACGACCTGCTGTGAAAGGTACAGTTACTTTGTGCCCTACTTTCTCTGCCGCCTCCTCAATCGCTGCATTACCTGCGAGTACGATTAAGTCTGCTAGAGAAATTTTCTTACCACCTGACTGCGCTGCATTGAACTCATTTTGGATCGCTTCCAGTACGTTCAATACCTTGGCCAGTTGCTCAGGATGGTTGACTTCCCAATCCTTCTGAGGTGCCAAACGAATACGTGCACCATTTGCTCCCCCACGCTTGTCCGATCCGCGGAAAGTAGAAGCAGAAGCCCAGGCAGTAGAAACCAACTCAGAGATAGATAAGCCAGAAGCCAATACGCGCTTCTTCAACTCTGTCACGTCTGCCTCATCGACCAACTCATGATCTACCACAGGTACAGGATCTTGCCAAATCAATACTTCCTCAGGCACTTCAGCTCCTAGATAGCGGACACGTGGTCCCATGTCACGGTGCGTCAGCTTGAACCAAGCACGTGCAAAGGCATCGGCAAACTCATCTGGGTTTTCATAGAATCGGCGAGAGATCTTCTCATAGGCGGGATCTACGCGAAGGGAAAGATCTGTCGTCAACATGAAAGGCGCATGTTTCTTCTCAGTATCGTGTGCATCAGGAATTGTTCCTGCTCCTCCGTCATTGACAGGCTTCCATTGGTGTGCCCCACCTGGGCTCTTAGTTAGTTCCCACTCATAGTTGAAGAGGTTCTCAAAGTATTTGTTGCTCCACTGTGTGGGTGTATCTGTCCAAGCTCCTTCTAGTCCAGAAGTGATCGTATCAGCTCCTTTACCTGTACCAAAGCGGTTGTGCCATCCCATGCTCTGTGCTTCGATAGGCGCACCTGCAGGCTCAGCTTCGAGGTATTCAGCGTCGCTCGCTGCTCCGTGCGTCTTGCCGAAGGTATGTCCACCCGCGATGAGCGCGACGGTTTCTTCATCATTCATCGCCATACGACCGAATGTCTCACGAATATCATGAGCAGCCGCGAGCGGATCAGGATTTCCGTTGGGTCCTTCGGGATTCACATAAATCAATCCCATTTGCACAGCAGCCAAAGGATTCTCCAACTCACGATCTCCCGTATAGCGCTTATCTTCCAGCCATTTGCCCTCAGAACCCCAATAGATATCCTGCTCAGGCTCCCAGATGTCTGCACGACCTCCACCAAATCCAAATGTTTGAAAGCCCATAGATTCAAGGGCGACGTTTCCTGTAAGGATCAAAAGGTCTGCCCATGAGATCTTCCTGCCATACTTCTGCTTGATGGGCCATAGCAGCAGACGTGCCTTGTCTAGATTGGTATTGTCAGGCCAGCTATTGAGTGGAGCGAAGCGCTGTGCACCTGTCCCGCCACCACCGCGACCATCCGCAATACGATACGTACCCGCTGCGTGCCATGCCATGCGGATAAAGAAAGGACCGTAGTGTCCGTAATCTGCGGGCCACCACTCTTGAGAGTCCGTCATCAATTCTGTCAAATCCTGCTTTAGGGCTTCTAGATCCAGGCTCTTGAATGCTTCGGCATAGTCAAAATCCTTATCCATAGGATTGGAAAGAGAAGAATGCTGACGCAGGATGTTCAGCTTTAGCTGGTTGGGCCACCAGTCTTGGTTGTTGGTACCGCCACCAGCACCCTGATTCAATTGTCCATTCAGAAAAGGACACTTTTCAGCGCCATTTCCATTGGAGTGTGTTCCGTTTGAAAGAGAGTCCATGCGAATTAGTTTATACAAAAAGTGATATTTCTATACCCTAATAAAAGAGGAATTTTGGCAATAAATAAATAGGTTTTTCCTATTAATCATAGATCCTGTCTATATAAACAACAGACATATTGATAAATAAGGTTTTACCTCATATGTTATAAGCATCTTTTCACATAAAAAAATAATGGAGAGACGAACAGATCACTAGACATAGAGGGAGTTACTTCAGAGGCTAATGTAAATATCTCCATATTTGATAAAACCCTAAAAAGCCAATGTTATAGTTGGACATATATTTCACTAATTAAAACATCCTAAATCTCCTATATTGATTCAATCTTCTTGCATTTGAAGCAGTTCATCCATTATAGAGACACAGCTACCACAACTACAATCCTTAATAAGCTACAAATCAAAGCCTTGGGACATCATCAATATAAAATACGAGTCTTATATTTTCTCTTGCTCACGGGGCTTTATATCATCCCTCAGACAACATGGGGGAAAATCAAAATAGATAACTGGGAGTATTTTTGGGATCATACACATGATCTATCTATAGATGCTGTGCAAGACTCTTTTCGAATGGGTCAATTTCGCACAGTCTCTTCTCAAGATAATTTATTCCAAACGGGACCTCGGACATTGTGGCTTAAAATAGATCTTACCCAATATGCACGAGAAGGGGGAAACTTATTACTGATCAATAATCCTGCTTTATATCAAGTAGCCTTTTACTTAAGTGTGGATGGAGAGACTGTTCAAACGCTATATGGAGGAGCTGGCTATTATGGCAGGGAGCATTTCATGAATACAAGAGCGCTGCGATTCCCTTTGACACTTCATCATCTTCCCCAGGAGCAACCTGTGATTTGCTGGATTCGAATCGTAAATGATGAACTCCTGACCTTTCCCATGGAAATCTGGCAGGAAGAAGCATTTATAGAACGAGATGATGAAGGACTTTTACTATTTGGCTTGGTACTCACCATCCTAGGAATTGCCTTCTTGGGGTATTTCTTTCTTTACGTCACAAGAAAAAAACTTTACTACCTATTTACATCTGCTTATATCATCTTTGTTGCCTTGGGTGTGCTAAATATTGGAGGCTTTTGGTCGCATTGGTTTCCAGGATGGATACAGTTTTTTGGAGGTCTCAGTCTGATTCCACTAGAGACTATAGGAGGCGAGTTGTTCAACCTTGCGCTCATCAGTCTGGTATGGGAGACCATCACACAAAATAAAAGCTTTAAACGTGGTCTTATCGCCAGTCAAGCGTTTCAAGTCGTAGTGATTCTCTATCTCTTTTATTTTGGATGGTTGCAGCCAGAAGAAGTCAGAGTATATGCAGGGTATGCTACGACTGTCGTAGGCTTCAATTTTGTGATTACATTTCCCTTCTGTTTTTGGATGATATATTTACTGGCTAAAGAAAATAAGCCAGGTACGCGATTTTTCATTTTCAGCTTACTCTGCTTACTAGGTGCCGCTACCTTTTTTGTATTTTCTATCCTCTTTGATTTGACGATTGAAAGTATCATTCCCCAAGCACCTATCGTATTTGGAATCCTGATTTTTGGTATCTGTCTTCTACTCGGTGCATCTGAAAACTATTGGATCATCTTCCATGAGAGAGAAGAAGCACTCAAAGATAAGCTCAAAGCAGCTGAGGATATCAAACAGTTGAACCAACAACTTCAGGAAGCCAATACACACTTAGAAGATCGGATACAGGCACGTACTGCCGAATTGGCAGCAGCGAAGGATGCAGCAGAGAGCGCAGCAAAAGCCAAATCCGAATTTCTAGCTACCATGAGCCACGAGATTCGCACCCCCATGAATGGCGTCATCGGCATGGCAGAGCTTCTAGACCAAACTGCCCTGGATGAAGATCAGCGAGACCAACTATCCATCATCAGAAACAGTGGAGAATCTCTCCTGACCATCATCAACGACATACTCGATTTCAGTAAAATAGAATCTGAAAAACTCCAACTGGAAGCGATTCCTTTTTCTATGCGTAGCGCAATCGAAGAAGTTCTACATCTTTTCAGTGTCCGAGCCAGAGAAAAACGCCTCGATCTTCTCTATGAGATAGAAAAAGGAACCCCCGAAGGACTCTTGGGGGATGTCGTCCGATTCAAGCAAGTCCTCTCTAATCTGGTGAGCAATGCCATCAAGTTTACCGCCTCAGGTATGGTATACATCTATGTCTCCTCTGAGGAGTCGATAAACGGTGAGGTCATCTGGCAATTCAGGGTAGAAGATACAGGTATTGGGATTCCTGCCGATAAAATTGAGCAACTATTCCAAGCATTTCAGCAAGTGGATGCATCCACAACACGCAAATATGGCGGTACAGGCTTGGGATTGGCCATTTCCAAGAGATTGGTGGAGATGATGAAGGGTAACATATGGGTGGAGAGTGAACCGAATGAAGGCTCCAAATTCTACTTTACGCTCCAGAGTACCCCTACGCGTTTGCCTGCATCCACCTTATCTTTTAATCTCGAAAACCTAAAGAAGAGTCGTGTACTCATCCTCGATAGCAACATCACCCATCAGCAGATCCTAGCCAGACAGCTGCAGGAATGGGGCATCAAGAGTCAGACGTTTACACATGCTTCTCATGTATTTGAGGTCTTGGATAAAGAGGTATTTGACCTAATCATCACAAATTATCAACTCCCTGATATAGACGGGATTCAGTTTAGTCTCGCTTGCAAATCTTTGGTTCCTGAGATTCCAATTCTGATGATTCATTCTGTACCCGATGTACGTATCCCTCAAGGAGTAATTGAGCAAGCACTCCTTAGGCCTGTTTCACAAAAGCAGTTGTTTAAAACTATTGCAGACTTGCTCCACCTGTCCCCTGTGGAGCAGAAGGGTGTACCTAGATTGTCTCATGCCCCCCATCCGTCTCCCCATATCCCGTTGAATATTTTGCTTGCTGAGGATAATGCGGTCAACCAAAAAATTGCGAAACGACTTTTTTTAAAATTGGGATATGAAATCGATTTGGCGGAGAACGGTCAAGAGGTTGTAGATATGGCACTTGCTAGACCTTATGACATAATATTCATGGATGTACAGATGCCCAAAAAAGATGGATTGGCTGCCACAAGGGAAATTCGTAAACATATCCCCTCAGATATTCTTCCCATCATCGCGATGACCGCCAATGCCATGGCAGAAGACAGAGAAGCGTGCCTTGCATCAGGCATGAATGACTACCTCTCAAAACCCATCAAACCTCAGATACTAGCTGACATGGTTCAGCAATGGGCGCAGAAAGTAGCCGAATCTCGATCTTCGTGATGGATCGTTTCGAAGCATTTTTTCCAAAAGATGTGTTCCTTATATTGGGTCCAAACTTATCTAAATAGAAAATGCCTTGAAACAGATTACACCACGCAATCTCTTCTTACTTGATGGAATCGGTGCGCTAGTCTCAGCCATTATGCTGGGCGTGGTTTTGGTACAGTTTGAGTCATTTTTCGGTATGCCTGCCTCTGTCCTTCAGTATCTGGCCCTAGCAGCTGGCATCTTTGCCGTCTATTCCTTTAGCCAATACGTCCGATTTCCTCAAAATTGGATACCCTACCTTCGATTCATCGCAACCGTCAACCTCCTATATTGCGCTGTCACACTTGCACTCGTCCTCTTCCTGTATGGGCAACTCACGTATTGGGGGATTCTGTATTTTGTAGGAGAAATTATCCTAGTTGTCACGCTCGCAGTATTTGAGCTGCGCACTGCGAAGCGATAAGTAGATACATCCAGATTTTTCCTGTATAGGATTTCGTATCTTACTCAGGCTAATGACTCGAGAAAATATTCCCTTTATCTCACCTATTATGAAGAAGCTCGTCAATTCAGAAACTGATCTCAATGTGGATGAATTCATTGAGGCCATCCCCAACCAAAAGCGAAAAGCAGATAGCAAAGCCCTGCTGGCAATCATGAAGGAGATTACAGGAAAAGAACCCAAGATATGGGGAAAACGCATCATTGGATTTGGGAAATACTCCTATCAACGCAAAAATGGAGATGAGTTTGAATGGTTCAATGTCGGCTTCTCGCCCGCAAGTGCCCACCTTTCTCTCTACGTCATGTACGATCTACAAAAGGAAACCGCATTATTAGAACAACTAGGCGACCATAAGAAAGGAAAAGGATGTCTATACATCAAAAGTCTCGCGAAAGTAGACCATGAGGCTCTCAAGGCACTTATTGAAAAAAGCGACAAATGGCAAAGGTAAATTCAGGGACGCACCCACTCATCATCACTTCCCATCCTGAAGTAGCTGAATGTATCGCCCGCTACCCCTTATGGGTACAGGAAAAACTGGGGCGACTGCGCAGCCTTATCCTTATGGTTGCCGAAGAAACAGAAGGTATCACTCAACTAGAAGAAACCCTCAAGTGGGGGGAACCCAGCTACCTCGTCAAAAAAGGAAGTACGCTAAGGATAGATTGGAAACCCACCCAACCAGGGCAATACGCTATGTATGTAAAATGTACCAGCCTGCTGATGCCTACTTTCAGAGAACTGTATGGCGATATCTTCCATTTTGAAGGAAAAAGAGCCCTTATTTTTCAAAAAGAAGAGGAGCTACCCATACCTGAGTTGAAACACTGTATTCAATTGGCCTTGACATATCATCGGGTGAAGCATCTCCCCCTGCTGGGTGCATAAGGGCTTCCTTTTTCAAACGTACTAGCTTCCTATTTCTCACTTCAATATTAGAGGAGCTGCGAATGATTGCATCATTCTACGCTGTACATATTCACTTCTTCTATTTTATTTATTCCCTCCTCTCTGTGTACCTTCCCTCTACCAAATAGAGACAATATACAATGGAAATAGGAATAGATAGTTTTGCTGCTGCCAGCATCGACCCACAGACAGGAGTCGTGACTGATCCTCATAAAGACATCCAAAGACTCCTCGAACGAATCGTCTTTGCAGATGAAATGGGTCTAGACATCTTTGCCATCGGTGAGCACTACCGCAAAGACTTTCTGGACTCCGCTAACATCGTCATCCTCTCGGCGGCAGCGGCTAAAACCCAACGCATCAAGCTGGGCAGTGCTGTCACTGTGCTTAGCTCGGCAGACCCTGTTCGCGTTTTTCAAAATTTCGCCACGCTGGATCTGATTTCCAATGGAAGGGCTGAAATCGTCGCGGGTAGAGGCTCTTTCGTAGACTCCTTTCCTTTGTTCGGGCTGCGTTTGGACGATTATGAAGACCTTTTCGAAGAAAAACTTGCCCTCCTCCTAAAGATACGAGACAATGAATTTGTCACCTGGGAAGGTCGTTTTCGCCCTGCCATGCAACGCCAAGCTGTGTATCCGCGTCCACTTCAAGAGAAACTTCCCATCCATCGTGGGGTTGGAGGTACACCTGCTTCTTTTGCCAAAGCAGGTCAGATGGGGCTACCCTTGACGGTTGCTGTGATTGGAGGACGTACAGCCCGCTTCAAACCCCTGGTAGATATCTATCGTCAGGCATACAAAGAGGCAGGACATCCTGAAGAGAAGATGAAGATTGGCTTGCATTCGCTGGGATTTGTAGGAGATGACCATGAGCAGACGAGGAACACGTATTTTCCAGGTTATGCAAAGATGTTCAATGAAATCGGAAAAGAAAGAGGTTGGGCGCCAGTAACGCGTATGGACTTCGACGCGCAGTCGGGAGAAAGAGGTGCGTTGGTCGTGGGTGATCCCGAACATGTAGCCCAAAAGATCCTGAGACATGCGGAAGCTTTGGGGGGCATCGATCGCTTTACCTTTCAGATGGACAATCCCTTGCTGACGCACGAGCAGTTGATGCGTGCCATTGAGTTGATTGGAAAGGAGGTGATTCCGGTGATTCGTGCGAGCAGTAGGTAGGTGAGCATAAGGATTGGGATAGTGCAAAATGATCTTGTAATCTAGGGTTGAAACCACCAGCCTAGATAATGCTACCCTTTCAGGGTTTGAAGCTGGCACATTGCCCTGGAGGGACAGTATCATATAGCATGTGGAGTCTCAAAACGTGTGCGACATCCGCTCCTTTCATCCACCCACCTCCTTGGACTACCAAATAAAAGAGGGAATAAGAATACGTCTATATCATATATGTTGAAATATTTACTATTAGGAAGTCTATTTTCGCTTCTCTTACTGTATGCGCAAGGTCAGGTCGTCCTTTCAGGAAAAATCCTCAAAAAAGGTAGTGGGGCACCTATGGCTTATGCCAATATTGGCATCCTCAACTCTGAAATTGGGACTATTTCCAATGCCGACGGTACATTTACCATTCAGATTCCCCCCAAGCATCAGTCTGACGAGCTCCTGATTTCCTCCCTCGGATTCGAGACCCAATCTTTCTCCATTTCCCAACGCTCTCCACAAACAGAATGGGTCATTTACCTAAAAGAAAAATCCATCGAACTACAACCTGTTACGATCGCCAGCAAAAGAGGAAAAAAGCAAACAACTAAGCTGGGAAATGGAAAGAGTTTTTTGCTTTCGGGGACACTTTACTTTGATACCGTCTCAGCAGGCAGTGCCGTCGCTTTGCGTATTGATAAACAGGAAGACAGCCTCTTGAATTACGTACAAAAAGTCTCCCTCTACATTGCCCGCAACAAAATGCCGACCTTCAAGGTCCGATTGCGTTTCTTGGAAGTAGACAAGAACAATCAAGGCAAACCTGGTAAGGATATTCTGGAAAAACAGCTCATCGCCATTTCTCAAATCAGAAAAGGATGGCTAGACTTTGAATTACCTCCTAATTTTTGGTTGGAGCAACAGTCCTTTTACTTAATGTTTGAGTGGATTTTGGATAAAGATGACCGCACCTATATTGCGGAAGCCTACGATGCGTACATGACCACCTATCCCGACAGGGTCCATTATGATACCGTAATCATCGATGACGAGGAAATCAGCATCGCCCAGATCGGGACGGTCATCGCGGGTACACTCTTTGGCACGACGTCCGTGGGAAAGGATCCCAATCAGCACATCACGTATTATCGCATCAATAGTTTTGGGGAATGGAAACGTGCCGCTGGCCCATTGTCTGCTCGCATCAAAATGGGTAATTATCCAGCTTCTGAAGCTGACGACGTAGTGCCTTGTGAAGGTGATAGCCTGACGTGTGAGATCGAGCGATGGGTCAGTAGCTTCCAAGAAAATCAGCAAATTCCAGGATTCCAACTGGCTATCAGCAAAGATGGCGAAGTGATTCATTCCCAAGGATATGGCATGCGTGACCTTGCGCAAAATTCACCTGTCACGACCTCGACTCAATTCCGAATTGCCAGTATTTCAAAATCTATGACTGCTATCGGACTGGTCAAACTGTTGCAAGAAAAAGATGTTTCTCCCCATACTTCCATACATTCTGTTATTCCTTCTTTCCCTCACAAAAAATATTCTCCCACGATCCAACAGATAGCAGGTCATCTAGGAGGCATCAGAGGATATGCCGAACAGAGTCTGGACGAAATTTTTATTCAGGAATATTATCCAGATGTGACTTCTACACTTCCTCTATTTCAAAATGATACGTTGATCCACCCTCCTGGAACACAATTTTTCTATTCTTCCTATGGATATATGCTGATCGGAGCTATCATAGAAGCACTTTCGGGTCAGACCTATCTGGACTATATGCAGGAAGCGGTTTGGAAACCTTTAGAGATGAAAGCTACCTATGGCGATGTCAAAGACAGTCTCTTTTTTCAAAAGAGTCGTTTTTACGATGTCTATGGAAATGAAGGCATAGCCTATGATTTGAGTTATAGTTATCCTACAGGGGGTTTGCTCTCGACGAGCGAAGATCTTGTCACACTGGGCCATGCCATTTTGAGCAGTTCATTTTTAGATCTCAAAGCAAAAGCGTTATTATTCCAGACACAATATACTACACAGGGTATTCCTACAGGGTATGGAATGGGTTGGTACACAAGTAAAGACATCCATGGAAGACCTGTCTGGTATCATGCAGGGGAGTTGCCCTCGTCAGGTTCTATGCTCATCATTTATCCAGAGGAAAACATCGTCATCGCACTACTCGCCAATGCCCCCATCCTATCTTATTCCGAAGATGGCTTTTCGGAGGAGTTGCAGCGATTGGGGGACGTGATTGATACTTTGTATGCGTCGGATTAGTAGTCTGTAGAAAAAAATGATGCTCTGCGTAGTCATCAAACTACGCAACACATGAATCTCTTAGTTTCCCAACAAAGCACTCGAAATTTACGGGAAACACTAGCTACCCCTATCCCCCTTCAGTTTGCAACTGAAGCCAACTATATGCTCCAGATACAATCTGGAGGAGGCGTTGTGAGCCTGTTTATCCTGACGATCGGTTCACCACAACTTGAAGGTCTCACAAATACTACCTTACAAAACCCACCCATTCTTTTACAAATGAAAAAGTTGGTTCCTTTTCCTTTGAGATTCGGAATGCATTTTCTGTATATTTGATCTTAGACTTAATCACGAATCATCAACTTACTCATCACGTGCGATTTACCCTACTTATATTTACCAGCTTCCTCCTGCTGCCTTTATCTATCCTCGCTCAAGGTGCCCAAGATGACTTTGAAGGCAATGGGACGATCCAAAATTGGTTTGGCGACGAAACAGAGATCCAAACGACTTTTTCGAATCCATTTCTTGGGGGAATGAATAGCTCGGGGACTGTCCTCAAGTATGAAGACAATGGCGGTACGTATGCAAATGTCCGCTTCGAAATGCCCGATAAATTTGATCTGACGAGCAATCCAACCTTTTCTCTCTTAGTTTATGTGCCTTCCAATAGCCTCACGGGGAATCAAAACAACCAGATTTCTCTCAAATTACAGGACGGATCTTTGCCTACTCCTTGGTCAACCCAAAGTGAAATTGTCAAAAACATCAACCTAGACCAATGGCAGATGGTCACCTTTGACTTTGCGAATGACTTTTATCGCAACCTGAATCCCAACTCTGGCACTCCCATCAGTCGCAGGGACTTCAACCGTGTCGTCTTACAGATCAATGGCGAAAACAACTCCGACCAAGTCGTGGCTTATCTAGACAATGTCACCTACAATGGAGATTTCATCCAATCTGGGACACCTACCAACAACTCGCCCTACACGGATCTGGTATGGGCAGACGAGTTTGATACAGACGGAGAGATCGACAAAAGCAAGTGGTTTCAGCAGACGTTACTCCCGACAGGTACGAGTTGGTACAATGGTGAGATCCAGCATTATACCAATAGAATCGACAACTCCTATGTAGAAAATGGCAGTCTCTACATCATGGCCAAGCGCGAGACGTTTACCGATCAAGGACAGACCAAGCAGTTTACCTCTGCGCGATTGAACTCAAAATTTGCCTTTACTTATGGCCGCGTAGAAATCCGTGCGCAGATGCCTTTTGGTGTGGGAACGTGGCCTGCGATCTGGATGCTGGGTAAAAACATCAGTGAGCCTGGAGCTTTCTGGCAACCTACCTTTGGGACGACATCCTGGCCTGCTTGTGGGGAGATCGACATCATGGAGCACTGGGGTAACAACCAGGGTTTTGTGCAAAGTGCGACGCATACCCCCTCTTCATTTGGAGGGACGATCAATAAAGGGGGGCTGATGGTCCCTGATGTATCTACGGCCTTCCATGTGTATACGCTGGACTGGTATCCTGATAGACTCGAATTTGCACTCGACGGAAACGTTTTCTACACCTACCAACCAGCTGTACGCGATGCCAGCACATGGCCTTTTGATGCAGATCAATACCTACTGCTCAATGTCGCCATTCAGAACATCATTGCTTCTAGCTTTACGCAGAGTCCGATGATCGTTGATTATGTGCGCGTGTATCAGGAGCCTGTAGTTTCCTCTACAGAGCCAATGACCATTGAGGGGGTGAAAATGTATCCCAATCCTGTGAAAGACCTTCTCAACATCGAATTGCCAGCACTAGGAGAAAAGATTAGTGTCAAAGTACAAACGCCCAGTGGGCAGATCCTGGAAGAGTTTGTCACGCAGGACCTTAAATTGAACCTGGACTGGTCGCGCTATGCGCAAGGCATGTACGTGATCCATTTGGAGACAGCTTCAGGATTGAAGGGAAATTATAAGGTAGTGAAGGAATAGGTAGTATTCCGAATCGTTTTAAACGGGCCTAAAAAATCTACGCTTCTAAACATAGGTCATCTTCGGTTTAACATACAAACGCCTAGCATACTCGATCGTGAGTATGCTAGGCGTTTTAGATTCTAGAACTTTTGGATACGCACACTCCTAGTGGCCTGATCCTCATCTGACATGCGCAGCACATACACACCCGATGGCAGATGAGAAAGATCTAAACTCTGAGAGGTCGTCAGCATACGGGTTTGCATAATGACTGTTCCTTTCATGTCCCACAGGACCAAGTCTAGATTTCCCATTTTCGTCCTTTCGACAAAGAGACTTTCCGAGGTAGGATTGGGAAATACACGCACATCGCCAAGCTGCGAGATTGGATCTTCGATTGAGGTCACTTGATCTGTGGGTTGGTGAAAACCCTGGGTCAATATGATTACCCCTCCGTTTGAGAGAGATTCTGTGGCGAGTTCTCCTAGTGTCCACTCTAGCGAGAGCGTTCCATTGTTAAAACGCTCACCTGCGGATGCGATCACTTCTGGGGTCAGATTTTGCGCCTGCACCGTAGTACAGACCAAAATTGCGGCGAAATAACTGATCACTTTCTTCATTATTCGTCCTCCTTATCATCACCTGCTCCAATCTTATACGCACGTCCCTTTCCGTAGCCTTCTGGATAGAAATACTTTCCTTTCTCCCATGGCTCTTTGTCCATCTCTGCTTCATAAGGATGATCATGTGCCCATGGATCGTCTCTTCTCGCGCTCACTTGCCAAGAGACTTTCATCCCTGGCTGTCCTCCTGCGATGGTAAAGGTATTGTTCATGATCTCTTTTCCGATGTAGACTTGGGCAAAGCCTCCGATGCATGTCAACTGGTAGTGATAGTCTGTATTCAGTGCCTCGAAGTAACTCGGCAGACTGACCACAGCTTCTCCTTTATTGTCTAGCTGGACAGTTCCGTGGTAGTAGGTGACGTGATCGGGAGATTCTACCGCGTTGTGTGCGAGGATTTTGTTAGCAGGATCTAGAGGGTGATCCAGGATAAAGTTCTTGTTACCTGAATTGACGGAGAAATCACCTGTCACCACGACGTCCTGGTCGTTCTGGATCTGAAAGACGTTGTCCCCGTTTTCTCTTTCAAAGTTGGCAATGATGCTAGAGGGCGTATTAAGGGGATCTTTACACCTAACTTGAAGGGTCACATTGTTGGTGATCCTGTTGATTCCGACATTTCGCCCTCTGCCTATTTCAAAGATGTCAAGTCCTGCAGTATCCTCCACTTGAAAAACGGTACTGTTTCCTTGTTGATTTCGAATGTTCAAATCAACGAAAGAGAATACCTGATTGATTCCTACCTCTTCTTCAAAGCGTACGCGTCCGTTGCTGGCGATTGTCATGTCACCGTCTCTGTTTTCATTTGCAGAAAAGCTCAAGTCATTGGCTCCTACGATCTCCCCTACTCCAAGTAAGCTGGAATCATCGGCTACACGCACATTGCCGTTGACAAATAGATCAGCATCCTCGGGAAAGTCTGTAGAATCTGTCAGGCCAATGCCTACTTTCTGGGTATCGACAAACACCACATTGCTATCGAGTTGCCAGAGAGAGGGCGCTTGATTGCTGATCACGTTGCTGTCGATCTGTATGCCTTCTCCTGCTGTGAATGTAGGCAGGGTCACGGTATTGCCTTGGGTGATCGACAGGTCGTTGCCATCTAGCGAGAGATCTTGAAATTCGTTGAACGGATCGGCATCAGCATCATCTGTATTGTCTACAGAACCCGCCTTGGTGGCATAGAGGGAGAAGGGCACGGAGAGCAACTGGCTAATGCCGAGTGGCTGATAGTTGGTACCTCCCAACTGATCGACTTCTACTTGCAGGAAAAGGTCTCCCCCACTTTGAAAATCGATCGAATCAAAAGATCCACCTGTGACCGTACCTTCGCCTACGTTGAGCGAGAACAATCCGATGGCCGAAGTCGTGACGTCATGGGCTTCCTGGTATATGATGGGTCCAGTCGTTGTCCCTTCGACGATGCTCAGTCGGACCTTGACGTTTTGGTTTGCGATGGGCGCATAATTTGCGTCGCGCACGACGGCCTGATACTTGAAAGCTTCAGGACTTTGAGCGATGGCTTGGCTAAACATAAGGCCAGCAAAAGCCCAGACTAACAACATGTGTTTTAAGAAGATTTTCATGCGTAATGGAATAATAATGGAGTTGTGTAAAGAGAGCGAGGAAAAAAGGCATAGAGAGGCTGGAACGTGCGGTTTTTCGCACACCCATTTACAAAGTCTTTCTATTCTCTTTACCTAATCCCTTAACAGATTATTGATAAAACACATTCCTCTTCCCTTCCAACAGAAAGGTTTATTGAACTGCTTGGAAAAGTAAAAAGAAGAATGACAGGGCTAGTATATGTAAAAGGAGAAGAACGGAAATAAATTCTGTTTTTCTTACGGGGACTTTCTGGCTAGGATGCTTTAAAAAGCCTATTTCACGACAAAATCCCCCTTTGTGGGGAAAGCTTGTAACGTACATATCATCTAATAGGGGGAGCTTTGTCCTGGCATGCCATGATACAAAGATTACATTTCACTTATATTGCTTCATCCCAAAAAGAGTCCAGGAATCAGAATCCAACTACCATGCTATGCTACGATCTAATGTAGGGTCAGTCCCAGAACATGAAAAGGAATATTTAGTCAAAACCAGCACTGGCAGAAGGTCAGGGTACAACATTAGTGATTATCACGTAAGCTTTCCTTTTACAAGGTCTTATAGATAGGATTCCTAAGGTTGGATAAAATCAATCTCATAAGAGACCTCCTGAAAATCATAACCATAATTCTCAAAAAAGGACTTAAAAACCTCTTCAGGTCCTTCGTACGTATCGGTATCTGCACGTGCTGAATCTACTTCTTCCAAACAAGTCCCCTTTTGAGACTTCCGAATATATAATTTGCACCCTGTAGTAACACCTGATCCTCCCATTAGGACATTGCCTTTTTTCGCTTCATAGCTGATATATGATAGGCAAAATGGCTGGCTATCAAACGTGAGTTTATCTTTCTTGAAATGCTCTAAGTGGTAGGGGGAACGATCGGGAGAAAAATAACTCTCCTTACTGAGAAAGTTGATGGTTTGATTCAAATCTACTGATATGACTAGCACCTCATCTGATTCTGAATCTATCGATAAGCGGAGACACGTATTGGATAATATGCCTTTTATTCGCCAAACTTCACACTCCACTTCGTGGCTGCCCTCCCCAATCAAGTGAAGGTCTACTTCAAAGTTTTGTAGGAACAATTGCTGCCCATCACCCTTGACAGCAATCACTACTTGGAGACGATCTGCTGAGACACTTTTTTCTGTATGTGATAATGGAGATTTTTGAGCTAGAGCATCTTTTGATATAGCAAAAAATATCAACATACAACAGTATATAATTCTTATAACCATTTTTAGCTTGTGTTTATTTTTGGGATTGAATCACATTTAAAATAACTATCAGAGCCCTATAATCTCTATCTCACGCAACACCCCTTCATCAGGAAAATATGTAAGATGTAGAATGCCACTTTCAGGTCTTACCAGCCTTAGAGATGACGGGTCAGCCTCATGGTATAGAAACACCGAATCCTAATTGCAGATGATTTAAACATTCACTGTAAAGTTTTCAGACACAATAATTTTCCAGTTTGGATCAATATACAGGCGCACATAAGCTATATAACCTGCGACCACTGGTCGCAGGTTA
>JBCBPW010000070.1:0-36519 GCA_039820545.1 Bacteroidota bacterium
GAAAATTGAACGCGTCTGGATGACTGCGTAGATCTGACTATACATCTAGGATTTAGCGAATCGCCAAACTGACAAGAATTATAGGCTGTATTTGACACGACTCAAGAAATCTATTTACCTCCTGTATCCCTTGCCCAAAGGGGACATTTCTTTGCCCAAAAATTCCTCACACTGATTATCAATATTTTATACATCAAAAGAGATAGAATAATCCTCTCCACCTCCCATCATTTGCCTTCTCTCCTCAGCATGGATTTCTCCCTATGTAGGGTAAAAAGTGGTCTTATGGTTTCTAAGAAAAGTTCCCCATCATCACATAGAGACAGAAAAAGACATCGTCACCCATATTCATTTCTTTATATCTTGTAGGAGATCTTTCGCTCATCGCTTCACTCATTATCCATTTTTCCAAATGAATCGCATAAGACTCTTTTTTGTCATTCTCCTAGCCTCACTCCTTCTTTCCTGCAATCGTACACCTGAGGTGACAGAACCCACTCCAGGTCAGAATACCATCACCCCCACTACAATTGTCAATGGATTGGTCCATCCTTGGGGCATGACTTTCCTCACGGAGACGCGCTTTCTTGTAACCGAACGCAACGGCGGACTTCAACTCTATGACGGAGAGAAATTGATAGAAATACCCCATAGTCTGGATGTTCTGCAAGAGGGACAAGGCGGACTCTTGGATATTCAGGCGTCTCCTGACTATGCACAGACGGGCTTCATATACATGACGTATGCCAAGCGCGTGACAAATTCTACCTCTACGACTGCACTCATCAGATTCAAGATCAATAGCAACGTCATGTTTGAGGTAGAGGAACTCTTCGTTGCAAGCCCTGCCTACAACAGTGAAGCCCACTATGGCTCGCGCATTGCGTTTGATCAGAGCGCGCATATATTCGTTACACTGGGGGATAGAAATGCTTATTCGACTGCGAGTTCGATATCCGATGTCTTTCAAGCCTTTCCTCAGCAGCTAGACAATCACTGGGGAAAGGTCATACGCCTCAATGGTGATGGCAGTATCCCTCAAGATAACCCCTTCGTCGGTCAGGCGGATGCCCTAGACGAGATTTATACTTATGGACATCGCAACCCTCAAGGTATCGCCTTCAAGGCCAGTCATGATGAAATACTGATCAATGAACACGGCGCACAAGGCGGAGATGAAGTTAATATCTTAGAGCCTGGGAAAAACTATGGATGGCCAGTCATCACGTATGGCAAAGACTATAATGGACAGACCATCGGACTAGGAACCTCACGTGCGGGCATGGAGCAGCCCCTGCTCTACTGGGACCCTTCAATCGCACCTTCTTCCATGGCTTACTATCAAGGGAATCGCTATCCTGACTGGAAAAATCAATGGTTTGTGAGCGCCCTTGCAGAAGAGACGCTGGTGAGACTGTCCTGGGATGGCCAGACGCTAGTAGAAGAGGAGCAATTGTATCGCAACCAGTTGGGGAGAATACGTGCTGTGGTAGTATCGCCAGACGGCTTGCTCTACCTGCTGACCGATAGTAGCAATGGACGCGTGGTACAATTGGCTGTTGAGTAAGGCCATATTTGAAATGAAAGCCTAAATCTGAAGCATTAATGAGATGTGGAGCTGTTGGAAGCGAAGGGAGAATGACCTAAAACCAAAAGGAGTGCCTATAACAGACACTCCTTTTCTTATTTCGATGTAGAAAGAATAATGATTTACTCCGATCCGATTCCCTCAATCATGGGAGCTCCTGCATCCTGCATGGCCTCCTCCAGCTTGGGCATCAAATCCTTGATCATGGCCTCCATTTCTTCCTGAATTCCCGCTAGCTCTTTTTGACCTAGGGCCACCATCTCCTTATGCATCTTCGTAGGTCCATAGGTCGTCGTCAGCGCGCGATATCCCATGTACATACGTGAGCGTGGTGTCGGGGGTGTTTTTTCTCCCACTTCCCCCTTGATACTGTTGCCATTGAGACGCATATCCATCGCCATGAGCTGCATCTTGGCATCGTGCAGGGTGGCCACCAACTCGGGTGCTTCGCGATCCGAACGATTGAGCGCACGCTGCATGGCCTTGACCTTGTTCATGGACTCCTTCAGCATATAAGCACTACTTGAAAGATCCTCCTGGAAGGACTGCAAGTCCTTGCGGAAGGCAATCATCTCATCATAAGAAGCTCCTTCTAAAGCACCTTTGCGAAGTGGGACGACTTCGACTTCTACGGGTTCTCCCAACTGGCTGACCTTCCCATCCACTACTTTCGTGAGCGTAGCCGTATACTTCCCAGGAGTCACAGGATATCCACCCCAGCTGCGCCGAGAACGAGAAGCTTCCAGCCGCTCCATATTTTTCCCGTCATAGCGAAGGTCCCAATTGATTCGATGCATACCTGCGGAGGTTCTCCCTTTCACACGGCGGACTACATTCCCCTCCATATCCTTGATGACCAACTGTACTTTGGGCTTCTCCTGATTTTTCTCTGCCTCCAAAGCTTCCCAGCCTGGGAATGGTACATCCTGATCCTTCATTTTGCGTTCGTTCTTCTTGCGATCAGCCATAGCCGTCGTCAAACCCTCTTTTAGGTAATAGGTGAAGTTAGCACCAAACTTGGGGTTCTTTGCGACATACTTGGCACCTCCTTGCGAGCTAACAACCGACTTCGGACTATACCAGTAGGCTTTGCGAGGTTGGAACAAAATCGCTTCCTGAGCCATCGCCTCCTCTGTCAATGTACGCAAGGGCGTGTAGTCGTCTAGGATGTAGAATCCACGTCCAAAAGAGGCCGCCACTACATCATTTTCGCGACGCTGAATCGTGATATCACGGAAAGAAATCGTAGGGAGTCCTCCCTTGAGCTGGGTCCAAACTTTCCCTCCATCGACTGTGAAGTAAATGCCATACTCTGCTGCGAGGAACATCAAATTAGGATTGACATGATCTTGAACGAGACGCCATACGAGCATGCGATCAGGCAGATTCCCAGAGATTGACTCCCAGGACTTCCCTTTGTTGCTACTTTTCATCAAATAAGGCTTATAATCCCCTTCCTTGTGATTGTCTGCACACATATACACCACATTCTCATCAAAAAGGTCTGCGCGAATATCATTGACAAAAAGACGCTCGGGCATATCTTTGATGTCACTCAGCATGACCTTATTCCAGTTTTGGCCATCGTCTTCACTCATCTGTACGATGCCATCATCTGTCCCTGCGTATAGCAAGCCTGCTTTGGCAGGAGATTCGGAGAGGGAAGTGATCGTGTTGTAGTTAGACATGGCATACATATCCCAAGGATTGTCCCAGCTCTGTTGCTTACCCATGATGGGTAAGGTGATACGCTCTTCATCTCTGGTCAAGTCGCCTGAAATCGCTGTCCAGCTATCGCCTCTGTCATCGGACTTCCATACCCGCTGCGAAGCAAAATACAAACGACTCGGTTTGTGAGGACTCACGACAATCGGTGCATCCCAGTTATATCTTTCAAAATCTTCTCCTTCGCCGGGCTGAGGCTGAATCGCTACCTGATCTCCTGTGATACGATCTACACGATGCAAGCCTCCCTGCTGCGTCTCTGCATACATAATGTTGGGATTGCCTGGCTCTGTGGCTGACTGATGACCATCTGCTCCCAGTGTCTTGAACCAGTCGGCATTGCGGATGCCGTGTACATTGTCTGTGCGAGAAGGGCCTCCATGTGAGCCATTGTCTTGGGTACCTCCGTACACGAAGTAAAAGGGCTCCGCATCGTCTACAGCTACTTTGTAGTATTGGGTGATGGGCATGTTGTCAATGAAGCGCCAGTTTTTTGCAAGGTCAAAACTCTCATACAAGCCCCCATCAGTTCCGATCAAGAGGTAATCAGGATCATCTTCGCGAAATACAATGGCATGATTATCCGAGTGCTTACCCTTCTCTGTCAGTCGCTTGAATGTCTTGCCGTAGTCATCAGAAACCTGAATGCGGTTGTCCACAAGATACAGTCTTCCCTTCTGATGGGGAGATGTGTACAACTCCTGGTAATAGTGAGGACCTGTAGCACCCGCGACAGCATTGGACATCTTTTTCCAGCTCATCCCACGGTTATCAGACATGTACACTCCCCCCTTGCGACGATCTAGCTCAATGGCTGCATAGAGCATGTCTGGATTGAATGGGTCAATGGCAATCCCAATTTTCCCCATATTGGAACCAGGAAGTCCCGTTTTCATTTCTCTCCAATTAGTTCCTCCGTCTGTACTCCTGTGAATACCCGAACCAGGACCACCTCCCATATAAGCAGCTACTGTACGGTGACGTTGCCAGGTGGCTGCATAGATCACATCGGGATCACGTGGATCGAGGGCGATATCTGTTACACCTGTCCACTCATTGCCACTCAATACCAACGCCCAGTTTTTGCCACCATCTGTCGTTTTGTAAAGGCCGCGTTCACCTCCACTACTCCATAGTGGTCCTTGTGAAGCCACCCATACCACATCTGAGTTCTCAGGATGCACGATGATTTCGGAGATATGCTCGGAAGCCTTCAGACCTACATTTTTCCATGTTTTGCCATCATCTTCGCTCTTGTAGAGTCCATCGCCAAACCCTACGTGACGTCCTCCAACATTTTCTCCTGTACCGACCCAAATCGTATGGGGATTGAGGGGGTCGATGGTTACGCATCCAATGGAATAGGAGGATTGACGATCAAAGATGGGCTGCCATGTAACGCCTGCGTTTTTTGTTTTCCATACGCCGCCTGAACCCACAGCTACATACCACATATTGTCATCATCTGGGTGAATGGCGATGTCGGCAATACGTCCTGAAGCAAAGGCTGGTCCGATCCCTCGAAAAGCCATCCCACTGACGGTACGTGCATTGATTTTAGATTTACTCTTTTCTTGCCCCATGGCAGGTAGGCAAAAAAGAATGATCATGAGCATTCCCAGCCCATATTTGAGTTGATGCATAGCTTTAGCACTTAGTGTGTATATGATGGAAAGGAAAAAAAGCCATCATGTACTTTATTTCCCATATATCTAAATGAACGAATAGGAATATAAGTAAATATGGTAGAAGGGGGAAAGGAAAACGGGGATTGTCTTCCATCATGAATACAAAATGGGCCTTTTCTTCTCTATCCTCTACGAATGATAGGGTGGATGCTTCCACCTAATTTTTCGATCATCACGATCTTATGTTCTTGTCATATAAAATAAATATGAAACTTTTTTCATATAAAGTTGTATATACAACCAACTGGTCTTATTTTCATTGTGTGAAAGAAAAAACTGCATATCCTCTGATCGAAAAAACCAATCCTTTGACATGCGTCTCAGGAAATATCATGAAGTGTCAACGGATCATAGCCAACATCTTTAGGAAGTATCTCAAGCCATTTGAAATTACGGACAGTCAGATGAGTATTCTGTTTATGGTGACCAAAGCAAAGGAGGTAAACCAAAAGAAACTAGCTACCCGTCTGTACATGGAAAAATCGACGGTCAACCGCAACATCAGTAGACTAATCGACCGTGGATACATCATGATGGACGATCAGATGATGCTACATACGACAGAAGAAGGAAAGCAAGTTTTGGAAAAGATCATCCCCCATTGGGAGATGGCGATGCAAGAATCAAAAGAAGTGCTGGGGCAGGAAGGAATGGAAGCTTTGTCGCTGCTAACAGAAAAGTTGAGTCAATAAGACCATAGTTGAATGTTCAAGTTTGGTCTCATTTTTTATCATAGTTGTATATACAACCAAAATATCTCTCACTATGTTAGAATTCGCTTACATACTGCTATTTGTGACGCTCATGGGCGTAATTTTGTGGATGGCCAGGCTGGCCATGAGAAAAATGGAAGTCCCTTTATCTACTCAGCGTCGCAGACTCGTGACTATTTTACTGGGGGTCTTGGGATGGATCGCCATACAGATTGCGCTTTCTACAGCAGGCATTTACGATGATTTATCCCTTCCGCCTCGGATTCCCTTGCTGATGATCCTTCCCCTCTTCGTGTTTGCCTTCGTCTTCTTGAATCGAAACAAGCAAAGTCCGATTCTCCATGCAATTCCCATACACATCCCTATTGTCTATCAGAGTTTTCGGGCAGTGATTGAAGTGTTATTTTATTTCACCTTTGTCGCAGGTATCCTGCCTATACAAGTCACATTTGGAGGTGCCAACTATGATGTGCTGCTAGGGATCTCAGCTATATTTGTGGGCTTATATGCTTATCGCACCGATGCCTCTCCTAAGCTATTGATCGCATGGAATATCCTAGGAATTGCTGTCGTCGGCTTTGCTGCCTTTACCTTTATCTCCTCCTTTTACTTTCCTGAGATCTGGGGAGATGCCGAGCCTAACTTAGCTTTCAATCGATTCCCCTTCCTCCTACTCCCCTCCTTTTTCATGCCATCTGCTATTTTCATGCATTTATTGTCTATTGTGCAATTGAGAAGAAGTATGAAAACCGATGCTCCGCTAAAAGCGAATCAAGCAGGTCGAACGATCGCTAAAGAAATATAAAATCTATGAATGAAAAATGGGATAGAGCGTGCAAATTCCCTATCCCATCCAATTGATCCTTTGATGTCGGCCATCAATCATTCTCGGCTACAGGTCCTCCCTCATTCGCAGGGCTCAGAATCCGAGCCTTCTTCACGAGCTGAATGAACTCTACTCGATAGCCTTCGCTATCCTCTCCCATTGCGCCTTTGGCGCGGTTGATCACCGACTGATAGTTCGCACCGCCTTTGAACGCGGAGTTGCGGAGCAGCATGCCAAACTCGGCCACCGCCGAAGCAAAGCGTAGATTCTGCGAAGCATCTGCTACAGGCGCGATCCCACCTGCGTATACATGCTCGATGAGCTGACTCTTATCAGCATCTGGCTGCTTGTATCGAAACTTTACCGTCAACCATTCGTCATCATAATCTCCACTCACTTGTTGATGCGCCTGATACTTGAGTGGGTCCACCTTACCTGTGAGCTTTTCCTGGCTATGCGCAGGTACAATCTCATATAGTGCCGTCACCGTATGCCCTGCCCCCAACTCTCCTGCATCTTTGGTATCGTCATTGAAATCTTCCTTGGCTAGCACACGATTTTCATATCCAATGAGACGATAAGCTTTGACTTTGTTGGGGTTGAACTCTAGCTGCAACTTGACATCCTTGGCAATGGTATAAAGCGTTCCACTCATTTCATTGACCATGACTTTCTCCGCTTCCAGTAAGTTGTCGATATAGGCATAATTCCCATTTCCCTTGTCAGCCAGGATTTCCATTTTGGCGTCCTGATAGTTTCCTGTACCAAAACCCAAGACCGTCAAAAATACGCCCTGCTTTCTTTTCTCCTCAATCAACTCTTGCATGGCGGCATCGCTACTTTCTCCTACATTAAAATCGCCATCTGTCGCTAGAATCACGCGATTGTTGCCTTGAGGAATGAAATTTTGCTTGGCGATGCGATAGGCCAGTCGTATACCTGCACCCCCAGCGGTTGATCCTCCAGATTGCAGTCGATTCAAGGCATTGAGGATCTTCTGTCTTTCGCTACCAGAAGTAGAAGGTAAGACCTCACCTGCTGCACCTGCGTACACCACAATGGCTACGCGATCCTGGGGACGAAGATTATTGACCAGTAGGTTGAAAGACTGCTTGAGCAAGGGCAACTTATTGTAAGAACTCATAGAGCCTGAGACATCCACGAGAAAGACCAAGTTGCTGGCGGGTGCCTCTTCCATGTTGATTTCCTTGCCTTTGAGTGCGACGTGAAGCAGGTGATGGTCTTCCGCCCAGGGACAGGCACTCATCTCTGTGACGATGTTGAAAGGATGGACTGTCTGTGGATCTTCGTAATCATAGTGGAAATAGTTGACCATCTCCTCGATGCGGATAGCATCTCTCGGAGGAAGCTGGTTGCTGTTGAGGAAGCGGCGCATGTTGGCGTATGAAGCACGATCTACGTCGATAGAAAAGGTTGAAAGCGGCTGATCGATTACAGCTAAAAACTGATTCTCAGTGATGGGGCTATAGCCTTCGCGGTTGAAATCCTCTACAGGTCGGTCAATGGTTGATTTGTAGTCAATAGATTTCCAAGAATTATCCTTCGATGCGTCAGTAGGCTGTTGATTAGGCTTGATGCGCACTTTGGGTGCAGGACTAGGGGCTCCAGCGTTAGGAAGTGCTGCGGAAGCAGGTGGAGGGGGAGATACTGGTGCCTCATAGTAGTGATCTGACTCAACTGATTCTTCGTCCTTGCTTACACTCAGAGGAGGAGGAGGTGGTGGTGGTGATGATGACTTGAGCATATCTGCCTCGCGTAAACTCTTGTCCCTTCTAGGTTTTCTGGCCTTTTTGGTTCTCGTTCTTGTAGTAGTCGCACTCGTGACAACTGCCTCATCGAGGGTGACGATACTTTGCTGCAAGTTGACATCAATTCTATTGCGGTTCTTAATGGGGAATCCTTGTTTACGGTACCCTATAAAACTGACCACCAATGTGCCTGATTTATGCTCATCGGGAACTCTGAGTTGGTAGAATCCATTGATATCTGTCAGCGCACCGTTATTCGTCCCCTTGATCAAAATAGTAGCACCTATCAGAGGTTCTTGCGTCTCCGCATCGCGTACATAACCTTTGATGGTGAGGGGATCGTCATACATCGTCCATCCAAGCCCAAAGGCGAAAGCCAATAGGGAGAGACTCAATAGCATATATTGCTTGTTCATGGAATCGTGATTAAGAGGTGAATTTGTCATGTAGAGTCTCTCCTCTTTGAGATTCCATAAAAAAAGACAGAAAGCCTTTGCCTTCTGCCTTAAGATTATTCGTATGCAAATGTAGAATCCCGAACAATACGCGGTTCTTTACCCTTTATTGATTCGCGTTTTTTTATCGTCAATCAGCAAAGGATTGGAAGGGGCAGGTCGCTTCTCTTCAATCTGACGAATTCTGCGAATATTTTCCCGCTCGATGGCCGATAGACTCTTCAAGATCTTGTCTGTATTGCGCGTTTTGGGAATCTCTCGATACCAATTTTGCATCTCGAAGTAGCGCTTCAACTGAGTCGAAGAAAACTCGAATCCGTGCCTTGCGAGAATCTCATACTTCATCAAGATCAGACGATCGGGGTCCATATTTTCTAGTTCAGTCACAGAGATGACACGACGAGAAGCTTGGGGAAACATTCCTGGGATGGCAGATACATTTACAGGCTTGTAGTTACGTGGCCGGGTATCTGTGATCGCCTGTCTACCTCTTCCGCGATTGTCCTCCTCAATTTTGATGGTGATCGGCGACTTCGTACTTGCTACAGGACGATCCTGTCTGGGGTTGTATCGCTCATTTTGGATGACACGGCGAGCAGAGTGATAGCGCTTTCGCCAATAGGGTTCATCCAAAGAGGAGATTGTCACTCCCTTTGAGCTTGCGGCATGAATGAATTTGACTTTGCGTCCCCTGACAGCATATACCAGTCCTACGTGGCTCACTTTCTTACCTTTGGCAAAAAAGACCATATCCCCACGTCTCAATTCAGTCTTACGGATAGGTTTTCCGACACGTGCCTGCTGGGCAGATACGCGAGGCAACTGAAAGTCGATCGCTTGGAAGCTCCTGACCATGAGCCCTGAGCAGTCGATCCCTCTGCGGCTGGTGCCACCCAATTTGTAAGGTGTACCTACATAAGAGCGGGCGCGGGCCAGCACACGATCTACTTTGGTGGGTTTACTTGTGGGGGCCCCTTCCACCATGGGCCATCCCAACAGGAGTATCGCAAATAGGGTCAGTATTTTGTTCATGTCATTGGGGGATTAATCTTTGTCCAAAGTGAGTCAAGAAAACGGTCTACATAGACAGCTTTCTATTTTCGATGTCGTAAAGACAAAACACTGGAAAGGCATGTTGCATCTCTTCAAACAAATTTTCCTTTCACAAAATAGGCATTCTCAAAAAGGCCGAATGTTTGAAGCTTATAATTGTCAAGTTAGAAAAAAAATTTATACAATTGTGCGGTAATCAAAACGTATATTTATGTAGTTGGGATATCAATAAAAAAGAAATAAAGAATTCGAAAGCAATCATTACCTTCACTGGCAGCATTAAATTTGCCTTTTTTATACAAAACCTTCGAGTGAAAAACCCCACTTATTTACTTCAAAATTCGCAGTTTCACCCTATCGAAATCATACCTAAGACCAAAATTATGACGTCTTTTCTAAAGTCCACCCTTGTAACATTCATCTTGGGTCTCTTCCTCGTCGGCATGGCGAGTCAATCACAAGCTCAAATTGAAACGCTCATTGGTGAGGATGAGACTGGGACCAAGTATCGCGTGCAGACGGACATTCCCATTCGTACAGATCTACCCAGAGTAGGGGGCCAGGGACTCCCTTCGTATTTTTATGTGGTACAGTTGGCACGCTTTGAGCGCATGCATCAGATTCCTGAGCAGTTTCCAAAGGGGACATTCTTGTGGATGAATCCAGATGATCCCAAAGAGATGATTCTATATGCAGGATTTTATGGCAGCTTGGAGGATGCAAAGTTCGAAGCCAAAAAATGGAAAGCCAATCCTATGTTTCCAGGTGCTTATGCAAAGCCCAATCCCTTCTTGATCAAGTATGATTGAGGCGTTGGCCATATTTCATGGTGTATATTTCCAATATCATAGCGTTCCTGTTGTGTAGATAGGCTATAGATGGCGTATCTACACAACAGGATCATGTCACTCTTCTGTACAGATCTTGTCTCTCGCCCAGCGTATTCATATCATTGAATGAATATTAGCCCTTCTTCCCCCATGATTCTCCCTACTTCCAGACCATCGTCATCGAAATATTCAAATAGCGATTGTAAAACTAGACTAGATATATTGGGAGAAAGCCATCCAGCCTTCTACATACCTGCCTTTCATTTTGATTGATTTAACCAATTAAACTGCTCATTATCAAAAGCTAATTTTCTCCTACCTTTTCTAAGACCTATGCATTATATCGTGTGAAAGACAGGATTTTCCGCGTGAAAAGATAAAACCTTACATAAATCTACCACGTAGAAATAATACAGATACAGGAAATTAGCTTTCCTTCTCTTATTTTGTAAAAAAATCCTCCGATTTTCGTCATACCTACATTATTGCCTTTCCCACTAGCCGATCGTTTATGCACCATGCATCGACTCACTATTTGGTAACCACATTCTACAAAAGCCTGATATGATAACCTTGAACCCCAATATCTCCAAGCGTACCCTACGCGCATCTATGTATACCATTTTGCTATCATTAGCATTTTTATTCTTAGGCCTATATCTACAAGCCCAAACCACACACTATCTGATCGTAGGTAGCCACCAGACACTATCCAAAGCACAAGCACATAAGGCACAACTCATCCAACGTGGTTATAAGGATACTGAAGTCCTTTATCCAACACCTGACACCAAGAATTATCGCGTTTCTGTTCATCAAGCAGGTTACCGCGAAGCCGTATCCCTAAAAGCACGTACCCTTCCCTCCTCGATGCCCAACTGGATTTTGGAGTTAGCTCAACCAGCCCAAAATTATTATGCAAGCCCAACACCTCCTAGGGGGAGCAATTTCAGAACACAGGAATCTACAGGCCCTTTTTTTTATCTCATCATCTATTCTACAGATTCCTACAAAGATGCTGTCGCTGTCAAGGAGGCCTACGCCAATGAGTACCGAGATACACAGGTCCTGCCCAAAGCTGCCAATGGATACTATCGGGTCTCGCTCTATCAATCCGAAAATCAAGGAAGATTGACCCAAATTGCACGTGCGCGGGCCAGACAAGGGAAAAAGGAAGGATGGATTCTGACACCCGACATGCAAGATAATGGCGGCATTACCCAAAATCAAAATAAGCGTTTAGCACCTCAAACAAACACTCAATACCATTTGATTTTTGGCTCCTTCAATAATCTCGATCAGGCTTTACAAAGACGCGATATTTTGCGATCCAGCGGATATACAGATGCGCGCATCATTTATCCCACCCCTTCTTCCAATCGATACCGAATCTCTGTGTATAGTTCGACGAATCCTTACTGGGTAGAAAACTTGAAGAAGCAGTTCTTCTCTCAGGAAGCCTGGATTCTTCCTACATCTATTGATGGAACGGATAATTTCGCTCAAAATTAATCCTCTTTAGTACTCAGTAGGAGGACAGAAGAAAATGAGTGATTTTAAATGATCCCGATCTTTGAGTTTGGGATTCAAAGCCATGAAGCTAGGTCTAAGGGCTGTTGTAATCTATCCTACAAAAAGAGGCGCCCTAGCCCGAAGGGTGTAAGGTTGAAAATATTCGTTTTTGGCTTTGCTTAGACTCCGTTCTACTTGTTCCTACTCACGAACTCCTTGTTGGGTTTGTCAGGAGGCTAAAAGATGGAGAAGCTGCGTAGTTGGATGACTACGCAGAGCATCTTGTCTCATTTTTCTTTTATATAGGTACTCAAGTATAGATTGTGCAGGTTGAAGCTGGCAACGGCTTTGCCTGCACGATCTTTTTATACCTTTAACTGAAGAAAAGTGGCAATGCAAAAGGGAAATCTCTCCGCATGTTCAACGGATTATATTCCCTCAAAAGAAAGAAATGGAAGTTTGTGTGGGAATTCGTTCGTAAACCTCTCATCTTTTTTTCTAGATTTGCACCTGGTCAAAACCAAAAATGTCTATGGATCAACACGTAAGCTCATATTTTTCGGAGCGCAAGAGCGAATGGAAGAAGAACTCTGGTCAGGAATCTTGGACGGTATTCAAGATCATGGCTGAATTTGTCGAAGGGTTTGAGAAAATGGCTGAAATCGGGCCTTGTGTTTCAATCTTTGGTTCGGCTCGGACTAAACCAGGAGATCCCTACTACGAATTGGGAGTGGAGACGGCAGAGAAACTCACCCAAGCAGGATTTGGAATCATCACAGGCGGTGGACCTGGGATCATGGAAGCGGGAAATAAAGGAGCTTACCAAGCAGGAGGCGCCTCTGTAGGTCTCAACATCGAATTGCCCTTTGAGCAACACACCAATCCTTACATCGACCGAGACAAAGACATCAACTTTAATTACTTCTTCGTCCGAAAGGTCATGTTTGTCAAATATGCACAGGGTTTTGTGGTACTACCTGGTGGATTTGGAACCCTAGACGAGTTGTTTGAAGCCCTCACGCTGATTCAAACTAATAAAATAGAGCGTTTCCCTGTCGTATTGGTTGGGAGCTCCTTTTGGGGAGGGTTGGTAGACTGGATCAAAGCGACCTTGCTGGAGACCCATAAGAATATCTCACCTGGAGATTTGGATCTATTTACAGTCGTAGATACAGCAGAGGAGGTCGTAGATTATGTGACCAAATTCTACCAAGTGAACCTTTTGAGACCGAATTTTTAAGCTTTCGTAAATATTTTTTTCAAAACATACAGAGAAGATAGGTGGATGCCTATCTTCTTTTATTTTTTACCAAACCTTTATAAAGTACTCATTTTCAAAATTTTATTGCTAAAATCTATTAAGTAAAGCCCATATTTGCACGTTCAAAAAATCTTCTTTTTTCGTCAAAATCTATCATCCACGGCTTATCCACACCAATCCACATAACCCTTTGATTCATTCTCCGTAACATTGACGAACCTTATGGTAAAAGACGCAAAATCAAACATTACGAATGCCACCATAATAATAACAACGCCTAAACTTTCCTCTATCGAACCTACCTCTACCCTAGTTTTCATTATGCGATCACCGCGTCTAGGTCTTCCCAAAGGATGAAATTTTGAATTTGAAAGACTATATCCTCCGACGAAATGAAAGAATATCACGCACTTTGTCGGAAAAATTCAATCCTTCGGAATACTATTTGATCGCATACGCATCAAACAAGCAACAAACTCAATGAAAAAACTTGCCCTAGCAGTACTCCCTTTGGGATTTGCATGTGCGGGTGTCACGATGGCCCCTACGAATTCGCAAGTGCCATCCCCCCACGAGGATCTTCGAAAGATGACGCATCACCTAAGTGCCATCTCTCAGGAGCCTTACTCAGACTTTGAATTTGCTGGTGAGCAGATTCCTTTGGCTGATCCACAGGTAAAGGAGCGTCTTCAACGCCACGTCAATAGATTTCTCGGCCGCAGCTACGGAAATTATATTCTACAAAAGCGGATGGGAAGGTACAAAAAGAACTTTCAGAGGATCTTGGAAAACTATGGGATTCCCAAAGACTTCTTTTATCTCTCTGTCACAGAAAGTGCCCTGTCCAATGCTACCTCTCCTGTAGGTGCCAAAGGCTTTTGGCAGTTTATGCCAGCTACTGCACGCGCTTATGGTTTGGAGGTATCTTCTACGGTAGACGAACGCTACCACCCAGAAAAAGCCACCCATGCAGCTGCACGCTACTTGCGTCGCTCATACAAAGACTTTGGAGACTGGGCACTGGTAGCAGCTGCTTACAACATGGGGCCTTCGGGTCTGCGTCGCCAGCTCAGAAACCAACAAAAGGAAAGCTATTACAAGCTGAAGTTGAATCGCGAGACGCAAAACTACTTCTACAAGATCATGGCTTACAAGCTCATCTTGGATGAACCCTACCAGTTTGGAATCCAAATTGATGAGGAAAAGATCCACAAGCCACTCTCGTACAAATCTGTTTATGTGCGTCAAAATATAGATGATTTAGCTATCTTTGCCGAGCAAAATCAAACGGACCTCCGTAGCCTGCGCAACCTCAATCCTTGGTTGATCTCACATCAGTTGATTGCCAAAGAGGGGAAAACATATGAGATACGGATTCCGTTAAACAGTAGCTTGCGGGCGGATGAGCTTGTGGTAGATGATATCTTGAACAAAGTATCGGTACCATCCATAGATGCACCCAATGACTCTTCACAAGTTGAATCCGTAGCGAAAGAGCCGAATACGCCTCCGGTAGAAGTCGCAATTACACCGGATTCAACTAATCAGGCATGAGTGACAGCAAAAAGAATGTAATCGAAGTACTTGGTGCAAGAGAACACAACCTCAAAGATATAGACATACAGATCCCTCGAAAGCAGCTTGTGGTCATCACAGGTGTGAGTGGTTCTGGCAAAAGTTCGCTGGCCTTTGACACGCTATATGCCGAAGGCCAGCGACGCTATTTGGAGAGTTTTTCTGCCTATGCCCGCCAGTTTTTGGGAGACCTCAAAAGCCCCGACGTCGACAAAATCGATGGGCTCAGCCCCGTGATTGCCATTGAGCAAAAAACGACTTCCCGCAACCCTCGATCTACCGTAGGAACCGTCACTGAAATCTACGATCTATTTCGTCTGCTATTTGCCAGAGCAGGAGATGCCATCAGCTACAAGACAGGCAAAAAAATGGTCAAAATGACCGATGAGCAAGTCGTAGATGCGATCGAAGATCAATTTGGTGGGAAAAAGTTCCTCATACTGGCCCCTCTGATTAGATCTAGAAAAGGTCACTATAGAGAGCTATTTGAGAATCTGGCCCGTCAAGGCTATACCCGTGTAAGAGTGGACAGTGAGGTTCAAGAGATTGAAAAGGGAATGAAACTCGACCGCTACAAAATTCATGATATTGAACTCGTGGTGGATCGCGTCAAGATCGGTGGAGATCGAAAGCGTCTATTTGAAAGCATCCAAAAAACCATGAAAATGGGAGAAGGAACCGTGCTTTTGGTAGACCATGAAACAGAGGATACGTATTGGTACTCCAGGAATCTTATGGATCCAGAATCTGGCATCTCTTATGATGTTCCCTCCCCCAATACCTTCTCATTTAACTCTCCCTACGGTGCCTGTCCGACATGTAACGGTTTAGGGCAAGTATTTGAAGTGGATATGGAAGCATTGGTGCCCGATCGCAGCCTGTCAATTAACAAAGGAGCCATCGCTCCGCTGGGAGAGTACAGAGATATTTGGGCATTTCGCCAACTACGTAAAATCGTCGAACATTTTGATCAGTCTATGGCGACGCCTTGGGAGGAGATCAAGTCGGAGGCGAGGCATTTTATTTTGACAGGAGAGAAAGTAGGGGAAGCCAAAGGTATCCGCATTCGATACGACGGAATCAAAAACTTTGTCAAGGAACAATACCACAATTCTTCTTCAGAAAAGATCAAGACATGGGCTGAGCAGTTCATGAAAATATCGGTCTGTCCTACGTGTAATGGCGCCAGACTCAAACAAGAAAGTCTTTATTTCCATATCGGGGGAAAAAATATCTCGGAGCTAGCCATGATGGATATAGGCGAGCTAGCTGCCTGGATGGAGAATGTCGAAGAGAAATTGTCCGAGCGCCAGCTTCAGATCGGAGCCGAAGTCATCAAAGAGTTGCGCAAGCGGATTGGATTTTTGACTCAAGTGGGACTGGATTATCTTTCGTTGAACCGTCCTGCAAAGAGTCTCTCAGGAGGCGAAGCCCAGCGAATTCGTTTGGCCACGCAGATCGGCTCTCAGCTGGTCAATGTCTTGTACATCTTGGACGAACCCAGCATCGGTCTGCACCAACGTGACAATGAGAAGCTGATTCAGTCGCTACTCAATCTACGTGACCTAGGAAACAGCGTCCTCGTCGTCGAACACGACAAGGATACCATGTTGGCTTCAGATTACATCATTGATTTTGGGCCTGGAGCAGGTGCTTATGGAGGAGAAATAGTCAGCAAGGGGACACCTCAAGAGTTGCTACAATTGACCTCTACCACCGCAGACTATCTGGCAGGGAGAAAGGAAATTCCCGTCCCCGTAGAGAGACGCAAGCCACAACCCAACCAAGTCGTAGTCAAAGGAGCGAGAGGAAATAACTTACAAAATGTCGACCTGCATGTACCACTAGGTGTGTTTGTCTGTGTGACAGGTGTATCGGGATCAGGAAAGTCTACATTGATCAATGAGACCCTCCACCCTATCATCAGCCAATTCCTCTACAAATCCAAGCAAAAACCCATGCCCTATGACTCGATCGAAGGGCTAGAGCATATCAATAAGGTCGTCCGCATAGACCAGTCTCCGATTGGTCGTACCCCACGCTCCAATCCTGCGACTTACACAGGTGTATTCACTTACATTCGTCAGTTATTTGCGGAGTTGCCAGAGGCCAAGGCAAGGGGATACAAAATTGGTCGTTTCTCTTTCAATGTGAAGGGGGGGAGATGTGAAGAATGTGAGGGAGCAGGTGTGAAGACGATCGAGATGAATTTCCTCCCAGATGTCTACATTACCTGTCCTAAGTGTCAGGGCAAAAGATACAATCGAGAAACTTTAGAGATACGCTACAAAGGAAAATCTATTTCCGATGTCTTGAACATGAACATCGAGGAAGCCTTGGAATTTTTCGATGCGATGCCTCGTATCAAGCGAAAGATCAAAACGTTGCATGATGTGGGCTTGGGATATATCACGCTGGGACAGCCTGCGACAACGCTTTCAGGGGGAGAGGCCCAACGTGTCAAGATATCTGCCGAACTTTCGCGCAAAGATACAGGCAACACGCTATATATTTTGGATGAGCCTACTACAGGTCTTCATTTTCAGGATATCCAGATGTTGCTTTCTGTCTTGAACCAATTGGTAGAGAGAGGCAATACGGTCTTGGTCATTGAGCACAATATGGACGTGATCAAAGTCGCCGATTGGGTCATTGATTTGGGGCCTGAAGGTGGAGCTGGCGGAGGTCAAATCCTCGTCGCAGGAACACCAGAGGATGTAGCAGCACATCCGCAGAGCCATACAGGACGCTTCCTCAAAAAGGAGTTGGCATCCAATGTATCCATCAAGGCAGAGGCATAACAAGATATACCACTTTGTGGGACTTCTTCGTTGAGAAGTCATTCTGTATCTTGTATTCCAAATGAATCTGTCCTATGATCCGAGCATTGCTACTTTTTACCCTCTTCTCAGGGGGAATACACCTTTGGGCACAACGCACCATTCTCAATTCTGATCCAGGTTTGGTTGTATCCTACTTTGGGGATGGTGTCACACATCCTGGCCTAAAAGTCGGCTTAGATTATCCCATTTACATCAAGGAAACTCGAAAGGCAATTCCAACCAATAAGGGCGGCTTCAACCTCACCCAAAGCTCTCAGTTGTTTGCGGGTAGTGGATTGGGATACTACACTTTTCCCAGAGATCATGGGGCTATTTTTCTGCAAGTCGAGGGTGGATTCAGATATCTCCGCAACCAGAGCAACCTGCCTCCTATTGCATGGAGGCTAGATGCGACATTGGGAATGGTGTTTGCCATTTACACAGGGGGTAATGGAGCAGATCCAGGATCAGGCTCTTTTCGCAGTACGCTGTCTGGTCAGGGATTACTGATGCCCACGATAGGTCTGGCCATCGGCCAAGACATCAAAACCTCCAACCTGATCAAGCCGATCTCATGGCACATCAAACCTAACCTATGGTTGTACAGATTCTTCAGTTCTGAATCACGCGCTTTTTTAGCTCTGGAGGTAGGTCTGACTGTCAGAGGCTTATTTTTACCTAGTCTCCCTAAAAAGATCAAGATGGGACAAGGCTTGTAGATATCACTACTATCCTTCATATTTCTACATTTTCTTTCATTCTATTCCAAAGAGTGCGGTATTTTTGCCAGAAGTAATTTCTCAAAATCCCCTACATTCGTAGAGAATTTCAAATGAAGACATCCCTCTATGTTGCAATTTCATTTTCATGCCTTGTGGACTAGTGCCCTCAAAAGCCTCTCATTTTTCTGCATACTCTTCTTTCTGTTTTCCCCTGTTCATGGCCAGATTGGAGGTCAAAACACCTTTGATTTCCTCAATCTCACGCCGTCGGCCCGACTCAATGCTATTGGAGGGATGAATGTGTCGATCTTCGATGAGGATGTGAGCATGGCCTACATGAATCCAGCCCTTACCAATGATTCTATGGATGGACAATTGTTCCTCTCCTATTCCCCCTTCCTTGCGGGGATACAATTTGGATATACAGGGTATGGAAAGACTTTCGAGGGAATAGGTGATTTTCATGCGGGTATCAAATACTTTAACAGTGGATCGCAGGTTCAGGCTGATCCTTTTGGAAATGTAACGGGTAGCTTCAGTAGTAGCGAGGCAGTCCTGACTGTGGGAGGCTCACGTACAGTGATCAATGACCAATTCCGCTATGGACTGAACGTAAAGTATATTTTCTCCAATCTCGCCCCAGGATTTTCTTCCTCTGGCTTGGCGGTCGATTTGGGCGGATCTTATGTGAGCAAAAGTCGATTATTTTCCGCAGGCCTTGTCCTGAAAAATATAGGTACACAACTCAATACGTATACAGGAAATGGAAGTACGGAACCCCTTCCCTTTCAGATTGTGGCTGGGATCTCGAATAAGCTCAAGTATATGCCGCTGCGATTCTCGATCACTTTGATTCAGTTAGAAAATCCTAATTTGATATATGATAATCCCAACGCAGAGGTACAACTGGATCTAAATGGGGACCCTATAGAGCAAGGGAGTCAGCTTCCCGATCAAATCTTTCGCCATGTTGTATTTGGTGGAGAGTTCTTGCTGGGAAAAGGGTTTCGATTGAGGGGGGGATACAATCACATGAGGCGCCAAGAGCTTCGGAGTCAGAACCGTGCGGGATTGAGTGGTTTTTCCATGGGCTTGGGCATACGATCCGAGCGCAGAAACTTTGGGTTTGACTATGGATTTAGCAGTTTTGGGGCAGGATCTATCTTCACGGCGCATCAGTTTAGCTTGAGAATAGGCTTAAATCGAAAATCTCCTAAACCAACACCTGAGATAAATAGTTAAATCGTGGATTGACTTCAGCGCTATATTTTATTCCCAATAGCATAAGACATCATGATAGGTACCGTGGGATTCATTTTATTGGCCGTATTCCTCATTGTATATGTGGTCACCACTCCGCGAAAGGAATTCCCGATAGTCGTCATTTTCCACGCCCTCCTACAATATGGATTGACTCTGGCCATGTGGTTTTTATTTTTAGGCCGTCAGCATGCCATTATCTTGATGTTGTTTCTTTGGCTGAGTACGCTTCTATTAATTTGGGCGCGCTCTGTGAACTACAGTAATGAATTATTATCTATTCGCTTATTTTTCTCCATTAGTCAATGGGCTGTCCTGCTGATGCTTGGGCTGTTTTTGGCATTGGAGAGTCCTTACTATTATGTCACTACTGCCAGCAGTCAAGGCGTCGCACCCCATTTTCAGCATATTTCCCTCCGTCCTATTATCAAGCTTGGCGCGAACTTTTTGCTCTTTACCACCTTCTTCCAGCTTACACTAAATTGGGGACAAAAATGGCCTTTGCTACGGTCGCTCATTGATTTAGGGCCTATTCTTTTATATGTAGGTTTGATGGGGATATTGAGAAGCTTAATGAGTCAACAGATGGGGTTTCCCCACACCTAAAAACGAGTCCCATAATTGGTGGGGGTTATTTTTGGGGGAATGCTCGCCCTCCCATTTTTGATATGCGATCATCGGTTTTGGCTGAAGGTAGGGAAGAGTTTTGTCTAGTAAAATCTAATAGCTTGATGTAGGGAGCCCTCTTTTTCAGTATCATTTTATCCCCTCAACGACTACTTAAATGTTCGCGCACCATCTCAATCATTTGCTATTCTGATCGATGGCGTATCACTTATCCTTTACAAGATGGAATTTACCAGAAACGCTACATCTTGCCATCAAATTTCAATATCTGAACTTAAACAGCCCCTCATAATATTTAGCAGAATATAAGTTGTATCTCTTTGTCTATTTCTTGAATCAAACAAAAGAGAAATGTAACGAGAAAGCATGAAAACTTGAGGGAAATAAGCCCTTTACTACATGTAGTGAAGAGATACTATATATACGTATTTGGGATGAGAAAGTGCATTGTGATTTTTGGGATAAAATCCACTAGGTAATTGTACAAAATGTCCTTTCTTTTACGAGTGTGTATTGTGGGGAATACGAATTTTATACAGAAAAATTGCTTCGCAAAGTATTTTTGCAACAACAGAAAATATGAGACTTAGACAGCTTCATCACCTATCTCTCGGGATCTTATTTTTCTTTACAACGGTGATCGGACTCGCACAGCCTGTGGCTGAATTTGACGTTTTCAACAATGGGCCACGAACGATATGTGCTCCTAATTCATTGGTGGCGACCTTCGAGGACCAGTCAACTAATACAGGACCCAACCCAACGTATCAATGGATCACACCCGTAGGTAATAGTACGCTTTCGATGCCTACTTTCGTATTTTCTGATCCAGGTTGCTATGATATTACGTTGATTATAGGCAATTCTTTTGGAAATGATACCATTACAAAGACTTGTTTTATAGAAGTTTATCCCCAACCTGAGCCTGCTTTTACTGCTTCAGATACTGTAGGATGTGTGCCCTTAGATGTGACATTTTCAGATGCTTCGATCGCCAACTCACCAGGAGGCAATACAGATTGGCTCTGGATTCTATCCAACACATTTCAGAGTACCCAACAGAATCCTAGTTTTACCTTTACAGACGTCGGAGATACGATTAGTGTATTCCTTGAGGTGACCAATAGCTTTGGCTGTGTAGCTACAGAGTTTTTCCCCAATGTCGTCACTCCTCTCGAATCTCCTGTAGCTGATTTTGTCGCCGACACTAATGCCGCATGTGAGGCACCCTTCCAGGTCAACTTCAATAACCTTTCCATAGAAAATGGAGCGTCCAACTTTGGGAGTATCATTTATACTTGGATCTTTCCAGGTGGTGTCATTGCAGGTGGGGGTAGTACCTTTACTGGTCCGAATCCTCCCCCTGTAACTTATGGAGCTGATGGCCAATACGATGTCACATTGATTCTAACAGGTCTACAAGGATGTGCGGATACCATTGTCAGGCCCAACTACATCGGGATCGGTGGGGTAGATGCTGACTTCAATGCTGACCAGACTACCGTTTGTTTGGGAGAGACGATCATTTTCACGAGTACCTCTACGGGTGGTGTGACTTTGACGGAGTGGGACTTTGGCGAGACTCCAGGAGTGGATGCAACAGGAGGGATTGTCACACATACCTATTCAACGCCAGGTACTTATGATGTCGCGGTTTTTGCCAATAACTCTGAATGTGGAGATACCCTCTTAAGGACTGCATATATCACCGTACTAGATGTACCCGTTGCGAGCTTTATCCAGGATCGGGATTTAGACTGTCAGCCAGGGAATCCATTTACGTTCACAGATCAGTCTACTGGAGCTACTTCATGGAGTTGGGATTTTGGGGACAATAACACTTCCAACCAACAGAACCCTACCCATACCTACACGGGATTTGGAACATTCACCGTTACGTTGACTGTAACCAATAGTGTCGGTTGTACTTCCACAACCACCAGTACCATCGAGATTGCCCCCCCGCAGACCAATTTCAGCATTACACCTAGCGAAGGGTGTGCGCCACTCGATGTGGCTTTTGGTGATCTGACAGTTTCGCCTGTGGATTCTATCATCAGTTGGGAGTGGAACTTTGGTACAGGCTCGGCAGTGCCTTCTACTGATACCGTACAAAACCCTACGACTCAGTACACTGCGCCTGGATCGTATGATGTTACCCTTATCGTTACCACTGCCAACGGCTGTACGGATACGCTGCGTCGTTCGGGAGCTGTACGTGTGGGAACACCCCCTATCAGTACCTTTACTTTTGATCCAGATACTGTATGTGTCAATGATTTTGTCACTTTTCAGGCTGACTCTGTAAATAGCGACTGGGAATATCTATGGGACTTCCAGTATGTGGCTCCAGGGGCACACGTATTGGACTTACCCAATCCGACTCCTACCTATCCAGACACGGGGCTTTACTCTGTTTCTCTGGTCGTGAGCAACAATGGTTGTCAGGATACCACTACGATAGATGATGCTGTGTTTGTCTCACCACCAGAGGCAGGCTTTGAGATTGACCAGACGTTGATATGTAGTCTTCCTGCCACAATCACATTTACCGATACATCTGTGGGTCCTGCTGACATCTATGATTGGTCAGTTAACGGCAATGTATTTGCCAGTTTTGGGAGCCAGCAAGCACCTGGCCCCTTCCAAATTGATACACCAGGAGTTTATTTATTTCAACAAAGGATTGAAAACTCTCTCACGGGATGTCGAGACTCCGCCATTGTTGTAGTAGCTGCAGGAAATCCGCAAGCCAGTTTTACGTACGCACCTACCAGGGGTTGTTACCCACTAGATGTAACTTTTAATAATACTTCTCAGAATTTCACTTCTGGTTTAATCAGTTTCATCAATCAACAAGGTGTACAAAGCAACTTCTCTTTTAGCAATAATATAATCGTACAGGATACAGGACTCTATGACATACGACTTGTAGTTTCTGATCAATTTGGTTGTCAAGATACCTCTTTTGTTCCCGATGGACTAGAAGTAGTAGGACCTTTTGCTCAATATGAGGCTGCCAGAAATCCTGCCTGTCCCGGAGAAACGATTACATTCACCGAGACATCTACCACATACGAAACGACTATTGTCAACTGGAGTTGGGACTTTGGAGACGGTGGAGCATCAGGTTCTGGGCAAGTCGCTTCAAACATCTACACAGGTCCTGGCCTTTACAATGCGGTTCTCACCGTGACAGATGACGAAGGATGTACAGATGATATTACGTTGCCCATCTCGATTACTTCTCCTACTGCCGATTTTGTCGTAGCTGATACCTCCACTTGCGCGGGCAATCCCATTCCCTTTAACAATAATTCCAACGGAATAGGAAACAGCTACCTATGGTTATTTGGAGATGGAGATACCAGCATGGCTACAGCCCCTTTACATCCTTACTTCCCTGATGACTCTCTGACAGGTACATTTTATGATGTCACTTTGATTGCGACAGATATCAATGGATGCTCGGATACTTTGACACGTGACGACTATATCTTCATAGAACCCTTTGATGCCTTCTTCTTCTCAAATGACACCCTGGGTGTATGTCCACCGCATCCTGTACAATTATTTGATCAGTCGGTAGGTAATATCGTTTTATGGGACTGGAACTTTGATTTCGGAAATCCTCAGAGTCCTATCATTGCAGGGGTAGATAGCCCTTCCGTAGGATTTGTGTATCAGGCTCCTGGTCTTTACAGTGTCTTCATGGTCGCTACACATGAGGACGGATGTAGAGATACTGCACTTAGAGAAGACTATATATTTGTAGCGGGGCCTAATGGTACCTATGATGTATTTCCTGATGCTATTTGTGAAGGAGAAGAAATATGCATTAGTACAGAAATTTTAGGTGCAGTCTCTGCTATTGTATTGTATGATGATGGAGGAACCGCCGTATTTGATACAACTACACTTACGGGAGGGGTAGACTCTATTACTTCCTGCTACACCTATCAGGCACCCAATACCTACTTCCCTGTCGTCGTACTGACAGATGCGCAAGGGTGTTCGTTTACCCTTCGAGATCAGGATAGTGCACAAGTATTTGCCAGGCCCGTGGCTCAGATTATCCCTCAAGATAGCTTTGGATGTTCACCCTTTTCATTGAATCTATTCGATGGAAGTATACTAGGAGATACCACCATTTCGATTTGGGATTGGGACTTCTCCGTTAACAGCAACTTGGTAGATTCCTCCGATCAACAGAATCCTATTTATACTTTTATGGGCGATCAACTGTATGATATAGAGCTGCGGATTGAGGATGCCAATGGATGCCGAGATACAGCCATCACCACCTTTACATCTTATGAAGGAGCCATACCTGAGTTTGGTGCGTCGGATACCACAGGCTGTGCCCCCTTCGCTGTTGAGTTTTCCGATAGCTCTACCAATGCTCCTCCGATTTTGTGGACATGGATATTTGGGGATGGGGATACCTTAGAAGGATCACAGTTGACTTCACCTACACACATCTATCAAGACGATGGATTGTATACGGTGACGCTCATCGTGACAGATGGGTTGGGATGCTCAGATACAGTTACTAAGGTAGATTACATCAATCTCTTCCGACCTGAAGCGAATATCTATGCTGATCAACCTGTGACCTGTAATCCTACAACGGTTACCTTTTATGGAGATAGCACAGTTTCTCGTCGTACGTTGGAGCGCTACCGCTGGTGCCTTTTTGATGTCGCTTTGCAAGATACTGTGCAGTGCCTTGAGACCTTCGGAACCGAAGATTCTGCACAGTTTACCTTTCTAGACCCTGGAAGCTTCTTGGTCTTCTTGACGGTCTTTGACTCTTTGGGTTGTCCCAATGAAGCAGAGCCTCAAACAGTAGAGATTAGAGAACGTATCACGCCACCAGCGATCGACATGCGCAATGTTACTGTGGATGCGCCCGATGCTGTCACCTTGACTTGGACACCCTATACGATTACAGACTTTGTCGAATACATCATTTATCGACTAGATGGAGCAACACCTGTAGAGATTGCAACAGTGACTGATCAGGCAGCATCCAGCTTCACAGACAATGACCCGACACTGGATACAGAAAACAATGTCTACTGCTATCAGGTAGCCGTTCGTAATTTCTGTGATGAAATCTCCAACTTAGGGACATCTGAAACCCACTGTACCGTTGAATTACAGACTAGTCCGTTGGTAGATGCAATTGACTTGACTTGGAGTGCGTATCAGGGATATGATGTGATCCAGTATGACATCTTCCGTACGACGGGTTACAATACAGCTACCTTGCAGCAGATTGCCTCTGTCCCTGGCAATGTCTTGAGCTATACTGACTTTGAGACTTTCTGTAGGGACTCTATCGAGTATCGCGTGAGAGCGATTGGGGTAGATGGCTTCATCGAGCGTTCGCTTAGTGATGTCTCGGGCAATGCACCTATTCACAACGATCCTACCGAAGGCAGCAATGTCATCACAGCTACTGTAGTCGAGGACAACTTTGTAGATATCTCCTGGATTGATTATACGGGATACTTACCTCAGGAATACATCCTGCAGCGAGGATTGGATGGGGTAAGCTTCGCGGATTATGCCAGTTTTGGTCTGACGACTACAGCCTTTTCTGATACAGCTGTGAATGTAGATGCGCAGTCTTATGCCTATCGGGTCATCGTCGTGGATCAGTGTGGAGACACCTCTGCTTTAGGCCTGATCGGAAAAACTATCTTGCTAAATGTCCAGCTCACAGACAATGGCCCTCAGCTCAACTGGTCTCCCTATGAGGAATGGGAAAACGGCGTGCTGAGCTACCGCATTGAGGTATTGGATGATCGTGTGGGAGACTTTGTCGTAGTGGAAAGTAATGTACCAGGGAATCAGACAAGCTACCTAGACCAACAGACTGTGCTTGAGCAGCCATTCTATTGCTATCGCGTGGTAGCGGAGGAGCTAGCAGGCAACAATGCCCAATCAGTCTCGAACGAGGCCTGTATTGTCTTCCCTCCACGGATCTATATTCCAAATGTCTTCACTCCCAACAATGCAGGGCCCGAGGCCAACAACGAGTTTCGTTTCTTCCTTCCCAATGTCGAGACTGCTAACGTTAAGATCTTCAACCGTTGGGGCGAGTTGATCTACGAAACGAATGACTACACGCAGTACTGGGATGGCACCTACAATGGCGCACCTGTACAGGAGGGTGTGTACGTATACTTGATTACGGGAACAGGTTTCAATGGGGATGAGTTCCAACGCACAGGTACAGTGACGGTGTTGAGATAACTTGAGAGAAATGAATGTAGGGACTTTTTAGGGTTTCTGCTAAAAATAAAAGAGTGGACAAATGAGTTGTCTGCTCTTTTCTTATATGGAGGATTCACGCATGGGACTCGACTCCACCTAGTGCATGGAGGTAGACTCAGGAAAAGACAATCTCCTCTCAAGCAATCACTATCTTTTTCCTATTTTCCTCTAAAAAATTGTGGCGATTATCCGATTAGTCCTTATATTTGCAATCCAAACTTTAACGGTGGTCATAGCTCAGTTGGTTAGAGCACCAGATTGTGGTTCTGGGGGTCGGGGGTTCGAATCCCCTTGATCACCCCGAGGTCACCGCCTCATGCGTAAACCTAGCTTTTAGCTAGGTTTTTCGCATTTTAAGGTCCCTTTTGTGCATGCGCTAATCGACTTTTTCTCACAATCGTCGGACACACAGCGGACACAGGATTTCGGTCTATGCGGAAACCGTATTACAAATTACGATCTAAACCTGCCAGCAATGGCTTACATTCTATCATCTTGTGCGCCACCACAGACCAGGGTGAATTCAGGAGATCCATGTCCGATCAGGTAGGCGTGTATATCAAGCGTGAGGACTGGGATGACGAGAATAAACAGATCAAAGGCAAGAAGTATCACAAGGCCAATCAGATCCTGACCAAACGCCTGGCCAAGGCGTACAACATCATCGTAGATTACAACATACTCGGGATTCACCTCTCCCATGAACAGTTCTGGAAAGAAGTAAATGGCATCGGCTCCCGTGACAGTTTCCTCCAGTACTACGAAATAGAGTCTGCCCGCGACTTCGAACGTAGGCAGATCGGGAAGAAAGCCTACCAACAAGAAAAACGTACCCTACGCAAACTCCGAGAATGGAAGGAAGAGATCCTCTACTCCATGATCAATCGGAAGTTCGTCGAAGCATACGATGCATGGCACGCCAGGCACTTTGAGACCAGCCCCTATGACGGGACGACCGAACGTAGGCGTTCCCTCGTTCACATCTACAAATACCTCAATCGCGCAAAAGAAGATGGCTTCAAGTTCATCTGGCCCTTCACCAACTTCCGCTGGCCACCCGAAAAGCAACGGTTGGATTTCTTGACTGAGGACGATGTGAGAGACCTCATGGAAACCTATGAAGATCCCGACTGGATACAGAAAAGGCTACGGGAGATTGGAGAGAAACGCCTTACCCGCAAGCAAGACATCACCCAGTTTTGCGGTCCCAAGTCTGTCGAACGCATACGGGAGATCATCCGTCGACTGGTCTGTATGTGCATGATCGGCGCAAGGTACAGCGACGCCATACGACTCAGACATCAGGAGCATGTCTTCCATGACAAGACCTACCTCATCTTCACGCCCCAAAAGACGAAGGACACCAGCGGCAAGCGGGTGCGCATGATACTGACAGATCTGCACTGGAAGTGGTTCTGGGGTCCTGAGGAAGCCGATGGCTACTTGATCAAGAAGATCTCCGATCAGAAATTCAACAAGCAGCTCAAGCTCGTCTCCGAGATCATGGAGATCCAGATCAACCTCACCACCCACGTGGCTAGACATACCTTTGCGACGCTTTACCTTCGCAGGGGCGGCCAGATTCAGGAGCTACAACGACTCATGGGCCTTAGCTCGATCGATACGGTGATGAAGTATGTGCATGTGACCGATGCCTCGATGGATAAGGGGATGAAGCAGGTCTGGGGGAATTGGTGAGGATAAGTTTTTTTATTGAACCAGAAAAGGCCACCTGTGCACCAGATGGCCTTATTTTTTTCGCATTCCTACCTATTAATGGACATGGCTCCTACCTCTGAAATATCTCCATTAACACCCTATTGGCTTAATCGTCGCAGTCCTACCTATTAATGGACATGGCTCCTACTCGCGCACTTCAACCTCGACTAACAGACGGCGGATTGTCGCAGTCCTACCTATTAATGGACATGGCTCCTACCGATTGTGTCTGGTGGAAGCAGTCAAAACTACATGCGTCGCAGTCCTACCTATTAATGGACATGGCTCCTACTAGCACAGACTGTAACTATGGTTACGTGATTCCTCGTCGCAGTCCTACCTATTAATGGACATGGCTCCTACTCGGGAATACACTAGAGCCGCAGACCTCGTCAACGTGTCGCAGTCCTACCTATTAATGGACATGGCTCCTACACTACATCAGATGTAATAGATATGGCTACGCAAAAAAGTCGCAGTCCTACCTATTAATGGACATGGCTCCTACACAGTACGCTTGTTATCACTGGAAGGTAAGCTGATACGTCGCAGTCCTACCTATTAATGGACATGGCTCCTACCAAGTAGTAGCAGACGCTGCAGCTACACAATTCTTCGTCGCAGTCCTACCTATTAATGGACATGGCTCCTACGAAAGCTTTTTTACGTAAACACTTAAATTATGCCAGTCGCAGTCCTACCTATTAATGGACATGGCTCCTACAACCTCTAACATTCAAAATTAGAAGAAAGAGGAATGATGTCGCAGTCCTACCTATTAATGGACATGGCTCCTACTCGTCCTTGAAGGAATTGGAAGTGTTTTTCTTGATCCGTCGCAGTCCTACCTATTAATGGACATGGCTCCTACGCTGCGCTTCTAGCATCGAAAGACAAGGACATTACGTCGCAGTCCTACCTATTAATGGACATGGCTCCTACCCTTAAAAACACTATATGATTGATTATCAGGAGTACTTTCTATCAAAACCTTTCGTATTTGGTCAATAAAATGCAGAGTGACAAAAATCATCAACGGTTGTTCAATGGTTTTGGAGGCTTAACTTTTTCTTTTTCCGTAGTAAAAAACGGCATTTCTAGCCTCTGAGGACTGTTTTGGAAACTGTGTAATAAATTTACGAAAAATAGCCGATTTTGCACTTGACTTTTCGCGCATAAAATTTGGACGTTTTGGGATAAAAAAGCTGGGAACGAATGAATTATTACTTCATTTTTTCCGATTAATTCGCAAAAAAAACGCGCACTTTTGTGTATTGGGCAGAAAATGAGTGTGTCACAGAATGAGGGTACTTTTCTCACCTGATATCTCTCCTGGATCTAAATCATTCTTTCCATACACCCGCATGTCGTGAATCTGCTGAGCCGTAATGGGTAAAAAGATCAAGCTGTCGTTGTCTCCTCCCTTTTCTTCTAACATGATTCGCAGCTTTTCTTCTAGATACGTCAAGGACCGCTGATCTAAGTTCCCCAAATATACAGAAAGATTGATCCGCTCAAAACCATAGTCGATGATTAAGTCAGCCATTTTTTTGCGCAGATAATTGGGCTCAATGTCGTAACAGATGAGATGGGCCATGTGTAGTTTTTTCCTTTGATTGATTTATGGTTTGCTTTGGTTCTTGAGTCCCGAGTGTTGAATTTCGCGGCCATCCCCTCCTCCTATTGCGGGTTATTGGACTGGCGGTTTATGTTTGAGGGTCTTCAGCTTGCTGGTCGTCCTGAGCCAACTCATCCATGATCTGAAAGTCCGCATCTACTTCAAATGTGCGGATGCGCTGCGCCAAACGAGCAGCTAAGTACATGATGTGGTTTTTGAAACGGGTGCTGCGCCCCAACCACTTGCCCTCTTTGCGGAGATGATCATTGAATAAGGGAATGAGATATGCCTTACCTGATTTGTTGAGGAAAAGTCCATACTGGTTGCGGGTGAAGTGGCTATCCTCTAATGCATGAATGAAACACTCCTCCATAAGTAATCGATCTACAAAGGGACGAAAAGGCTCTATGAGATCAAAGGCCAAAACGGGCTTGTTATACTCGTCGCTATGAAGCAGTCCCAAGTGTGGATCTAAGCCCGCTGCGAATATAGCTCCCTCCACGACAGAATATAGCATCCCGTAGAGATAGTTGAGTGCAGCATTGAAGTTGTCTTTGGCAGGTTTGCGGCTCCGCTTCTCAAAGGCATACGCTTCAGGTAAGCTTTTTCCAAGCTGCCGCCAATAGCTACGCGCAATGCCTCCCTCCACACCCATGATGCCTCTCTGTGCCCCTTTTAATGTTTCTTCCTTATATTTTTTCATTCCTTTGTACTGGCGTTTCATACTTTGAATGGCCTTCTCAATGGGTTCTTTTTGGGCAGAGTTTGAGTCTATCATCCTTTGCAAGTTTGCTATTTGACCTTCCGTTTTCAATTCAAAAAGCTGGATGATCCATTCGGTAGCTTGGGGACTCTCACTGAACTTGACTTGCATCCGACGTAAGGTGGCAATAGAACCAAAGTAAGGCGACCATAGTCTGGCTTGGGCCTTGCCGATACGATCGAAAAAAAGAATGGGAATCTCATGTTTGATGGCCAATACGACAGCCTCAGATGAGATCATCACGGACTGGGTAATGGCGATGCTGGTCAGCTTTTTGGGACTGATGGTGCGGCTACTTCCCTTTTCAGGGACGATGTGGAAGGAGTTGCGTTTTTTGAGAAGTTGGAGTCCTTTGGTATCGAGGATGAGTTGCATGTGGTTGTTTTTTGGGGCAGCACTTACTACAGCAAGTGGCTACGGGTATCATAGATTGTAGGGGAAGGAGCGCCAACTAACGGCGCCGAAGTCCTCTTCGGGTGGGTTGATGGCTTCGTAGTAGGCATCTTTGAGGTCGAGGTAAGTCTGCTTGCGCTTACCGACAACAAAACCTGCAAAATTGAGTCGCCCGCGTACCTGGAGTTTGAACTGGTCCACCCACTTGGAGTCGAGCTGACCTTGAAGATTTTGAGCTTCCATGACCTGCTTGAGCTGGGCGATGTCATGGCGAAGCTGCTCGAGGTAGCCATCGGCTAGTTGAACCTTGTCGGTGACCAAAAGACCTGTAACGATTTTGTCCTCATCGGGTCCATATTAATGATTATCACGAATCATTTTGTATAACTTCAAAGAGTTGGGCTAAGGCTATCCATGCAGAATCTTCAAAAAGCTCAATAAGAATTCATTCGTGATAATCCCTATTGTTTGATTTTCTTTTCATTGATGGTGAAGGCTGATTGCTGAATACACTGTAACGTAAGTTTTTTATTATTTAACATTCGCTTTCAGCGGGAGTTCTTTTTAGGCAAAAAGAACCAAAAGCCTACGGAATTTAAGCCCAAAGCCTAAATCCGCCCCTAACACCAAATTCCTAGGCCGACGCCTCCCCAAATAGCCTGTTACTATACTCGAATATTGTAGTATAAAACTTTTGTTACACTGTGCTGAATGAGGTGCCGAATAAGTTGTATCTGGAGATCTTCTATCGGTTTTTGGGAAGAAAATGACATATCATCTGCATAGCAGGTAAAGTTCCATTGATTTTGTAGGGCGAGTTCTGACAGTTTTTCATCGAGCTGCCGACAGGCCAGGTTAGAAAGGACGGGAGAAGTGGGGGGCCCCATGGGAAGTCGCCCCTTGTGCACAGTGAGTTTGGTGAGGATACTTGGCAGGTCATGTTCAAAATGAAAGGGGGACCCCTGGAAGATTTCCAGTACATGGTTTCGCCTCACGCTATGGAAAAAGTCTTTGAGGTCTACATTGAGTAAATAGGGGCTGCCAACATGCTTTTTGGCGTTGGTAAGGACATTGCGTCGGTCTTCTTCGTTGCGGATGCCTGAGATAAAGCCATAAGAGGCGGCGGATTTTTCGAAGTAGTAGACAGCTTGGAGAAATCGGTTAAGGTGGGTTTGAACTTTTCTGAGGGCAGGAGAAGGCGTTTCGATGTGACGCTCTCCACCACCTTTTTTGGGGACAGAGAAGGAGCGATAGCGCGGCTGGTTTTTCATGAGCATGAGTCGCCGCTTGTCAATTTTGAGGAGGCGACAGAGATCATTGACAGAACGAATGCTCAGAAAAGCCTTTTTGAGTTTGAGTTGACGCTGGCGTGTTTTAGCATTCATGTGTAGGGGTTGATATATGTTTGTTTTACGTGAATAGAGCGGGTAGGTTTTGGGGATTTCTATAAGATATGTGACGGTCCTCAGTGTGAATGGATGGGGCTCCCTAGCTTGTATTCCTAAGGATTTTTTAATGGGTTGGCGCAGTCCTATCTGTTCCCGCAATGCCTCGTAATACGCCCAGTTTTCTAGCCCGCTCAGGGGGGGTGAAGGCTTCCTTGACTGCTGGCTGTTTTGGCGGGGCCTGTATCCCACTCAGTTCCTCCAGCCTAGCCTGATACAATTGCTGGTCCAAGTCGAAGGGCAACACCTCGATGTATTCCTGCACGGCACGGATGACCTTGGCCTGAGCTGCAGGTGACTCATCCTCCGTCTGATGATGCTGATAGACCCAATCCATCCAGTCGAGTTCCGCCAGATCGTCCTTACTCTCTCTAAAATAGGCATCAGGATCTTCGGCACTCGTCTGGGAGATCTTCACGGTGAAGCCCTGGGCCAAAAAAAGCGGGATGGCGCGGGCGGTGGCCTTCACCCCTGCACCATCCCTGTCTAACCAAAGAACGACAGTGTTTGTAAATCTTGCGAGTAGGGCGACTTGCGCCTCGGTGACCGCCGTGCCACAGGAAGCGATCATCGCTACATTATTTTTCCAACCTGCGAGTACGTCGGTGTATCCTTCTACCATATATGCCTTTCCCTGCTGGCGAATCCTCTCTTTGGATTCGTACAAGCCGTACAGCACCTTGCTTTTTTGGTAGACCTGGCTCTCAGGGCTGTTGATGTATTTGGCCTGCTGGGTCGTGTCATCATCTGTCTTTCTTGCGCCAAATCCCACGACCCGCCCCAAATGATCGCGGATCGGAAAGAGGATGCGGCGACGAAAACGATCGCGAAGCTGGTCGTCTCTTTCGTAGGCGAGTCCTGCCTGCAAGAGCATGTCTCGGGTATACTGTGCCTTGAGCAACTGCTTGACCAGGGCGCTGCGATCTGTCACAGCATGGCCGATCTGAAATGCCTCCAGGAGCTGCGGATCATCCAGCTTACGTGCTTGCGCTTGCAGCCAGTCTGTGTACCATGTCTCTCTTGGCGCACGTGCATAAAAGGCTTGGGCAGCCGCTTGCAAAATGGCTAATATGGATGTCCGCTGCTGGGCTAGCTGGGTCTGCTCGGGCGTACCCTCGGGGATCTCGTATCCAATCTGCTCGGCCACATAGCGGACAGCCTCGACGAAGGTCATGCCCTGGGACTCTTGCAGGAAGGTGAAGACATCGCCCCCCTTTCCTGAGGAGAAGCACTTGAATATGTTCTTATGAGGGTGAATACTGAAGGAGGGTGACTTTTCATCAGAAAAAGGAGAAAGCGCGAAAAAGTTGCTTCCTTGTCGCTTGAGGGGGGAGCGGAGAAAAGGCTGAATGATCTGGATGATATCAACTTTTTCCTTGATGGCTTGGATGTGGGAGGAGGCGATCATACGAACTTTTGGGATATAAGATTCCATCTCCCTGAGCGGGAGAAAATGACTTAGGTAGGATGGTGAGAGTCGATCCCGTGTTGCGGGATTTCGCTTTGCTCAAGAGCCGAGACCAAAATAGGGGTAGTAACGTTTGTCCCCTTGAGATTAGTCTACTGTGCTCGGGTGAGGGAGGAGATTGGTTGATCCTGAAGATCAATGATGTAGACGAGTTTCACCAGCGTCTTGGCAGCTAGGTCGCCTCCCTTCATAAAGCGCATCAGGGTTGGATAAGAGATGCCCAAGGAAGCGGCATATCGCTGTTTGTTTCTCAGGTAAGCGGGGGTATCATTGACTTTTTCGCGTAGGCGGTCCCAGTCTAATTGTGCTTGAGGTACTTTCATTTGTGGTATTATCATTTATGATCGTAATATTAAACAAAGCTGATTGACAATATCAAGCAAACATAAAACGAAATGGAGGAAAATTCACCTTTATCAAAAGAAGACTTAATATCAAAGCGAATTCACTTCGGTGATCGTATAAAAGTTCTTCTTAGTCAAGAGGGAGTTAGACAGTCAGATTTAGCCAGAATGTTGGGGCTATCCCCTCAATCTGTCAACATCACTCTTGGTAAAGGCTCGATGAATACAGATACGTGGCAGGATATCTTGAATATCTTAGGAATTAGTCATGAGCGCTTCTTCGATATAAAAGATCAAAGTTTAAGGACACAATTAGAAGAATTGACAGTGGAGATAGATCAGATTAAGTTGCGATTGGATCGCTTGGAGGGGAAGTAAGCTTTACCCCATGGACAACAAAGTACATTAAGTATATCATAGCCCCTAAAAGTAGCATCATGGCAGAACTAAACATAGATATAGACATACCTAAAATTATAGCCCCTGTTTTGGCCAAGCAGGTAATCCCCAAACTAGGAGAGTTACGTAAAGCTGGGATTTTCAATACGTTTAAAGAAATCAAAAACGACTATGTCGAACATGTCTTTAAGGAATACTTTCTGAGGAGATATGCTGATCTGATTACGATTGACACCCTCGTTCTTCAAAATCAGCAGGTCCCTTTTGATAACCTATATTTCCCCTTGACTGTAATTACGCATGACAATAAGGAGGAAGTTAATATTAAGATAGATGGATACCCCAAGGACTTTCTGGGAAAGTACTTCAAGGTACTAATCGAAGACACAGCAGGTATGGGAAAATCCACCATCCTGCGCAAACTCTTCTTGTCCGTCATTGAAGAACACTGTGCCATTCCCATCCTCATTGAACTGCGCAACCTTAACGCGGATCATGGCGTCATGGATGAAATCATCCATCAACTAACCCCCATTGGAGAAAAGCTAGATCAGGAATTTCTTCTTCATCTCATCAAAAGGGGAGACTTTGTATTTCTCTTTGATGGCTATGATGAGATACCTTTGGACAATCGTCAAAAAGTCAGTCTTGATCTCCATGACTTCATCTCCAAAACGGGAGAAAATCTATTCGTCTTATCCTCAAGACCCGAAGATGAGCTTGCCAGCTTTGGCCAGTTTCGGAAGTTTACTATTCGCCCCCTTGAAAAAGAAGAATCTTATGAGGTCATCGACATATATGCAAGATGTGACCAGCGGGATTTTAGCCAGGATTTGGTCAAACTATTGGAACTACCAGAAAATAGATCTGTACATGAGTTTCTCACCAACCCCTTACTCACTTCTTTACTATATGCCTCTTTTGATTACAATCGAGAAATCCCTTTAGAAAAGGCTCAGTTCTATCGATCTGTTTTTGATGGCCTATTTAATCGTCATGATATCTCCAAAAAAGGATACTATAAGAGAGAGAAAAAATGTGGCCTTCATAAAGACAACTTTGAAAGTATTCTTCGCGGAATTGGATTTTTCACCATGAAAATGGGAAAAGTCAGATATGATAAAGATGAGATTTTAGGGGTAATTGATAAATCCCGTCGCTTCTTTGAGCTACAATTCAGTCCCAGCGACTTCTTGGAAGACCTTCTGAAGGCAGTGCCAATCTTTCAACGTGATGGAACCTTTATCCGATGGAGTCATAAGTCTTTACAGGATTATTTTGCCGCTCGCTTCTTGTGCTTAGATACTGGAGAAAAGCAAGAGAGAGAACTGAGCAAGCTTATTTTGAATCCTAACGCAGAAAAGCGCCAAAACGTAATCGAGTTAGTTTATTACCTGAACCAAAAGGCGTTTAGAAGATTCGTATTATCGCCCTTTCTGGAGCTAATATTTGAGTTCGTGGAAAACGAGATGTCTTACGCCGAAATGGAACATTCTGAGGACTCAGTTAAGTTCAAAGAAGCTACACTCGCGTTACATCTCTCAATTAGAGAAAAAACTTCTATCCTAGAACATTGTATAGTGGTCTTTGATAAAATTAGTGAAGAAGACCCTGAGTCTGATTTTGACACCTACTTAATAACACATTCCTTCAACGAGT
>JBCBPW010000071.1:0-36323 GCA_039820545.1 Bacteroidota bacterium
GTATCCAACGCAAATCGGTGCCATTCTTTTCGCAAAGCGAAGGAATGGGATCCTTTTTTCAAGCCAAACTCAATGTCCATCCTGCTCACGACGCTTATGAGCAAGAGGCAGATGCTATGGCAGATAGGGTAGTATCCGTGCCTCAAGGCGAAGGCTTCACTCCTGCCATTCAGAAGCAATCCGAAGAAGAGGGGCTGCAAACCAAGCCTCTGGTAGATGAGATCACGAGGATAGGAAGTACAGATACGACGTCTACACAGCACAAACCTGCATTTGATAGCCCTTCTGAAATGGACCAGCAGACTGGCTCAGGTGGAGATGTTCAGGGAAAGTCTGCGGGGATGGACCTCCAAATGCAAGAAGAATCGGAGGAAGAACTACAAGCCAAAGGCGATCCTGTCAATCCGCCCAAAGACTTTGAACAGAATCTGCAAGGCTCCAAAGGAGGAGGCCAAGCCCTGCCCACATCCACCCAAAGTCGTATGGAGCAAGGATTCGGTGCCAATTTTCAGGATGTAAGAGTCCATACAGGCACGAATGCCGTGCAGATGAGCCAGTCTATTGGTGCGCAGGCATTCACACATGGGAAAGATATTTATTTCAATGAAGGGAAATACCAGCCAGGTACCTCTGAGGGAGATCATCTGATCGCCCACGAACTGACACACACGGTTCAGCAGTCAGGGGTACAGCGTAAGGCAAATAATGGAGGATTTGAAGACATCCAGGCAAGCTTTATTCGGGATTTGATCAATGACCTAGTTTCGCTAGCAGGTCGTGTAGGCATCAATATCCCTGAGATTGTAGACAATATTCCAGGTTATACCCTGTTTAGCTACATCACCGAGTATGACATCATCCGCGGGCGCAGCGTAGAGCGCAATGGGCGCAACCTGATCCGCGGGTTGATGGGCTTGATTCCAGGAGGAAATCTGCTATACAACAAACTTGATGAGTATGGCATCATCGACCGTGCCTTCGAATGGGTAGAAAGCCAATTGAGTACACTCGATATTTCCATGGGGCGTATAGAGCGTACCTTTGAACGTGCCTGGGATGAAATGGGAATCAGTGAAGGGATCAGTGGCAACCTCCGCATCTTGCGCAACAACTTCCAGCCGCTGCTAAATGATATCGAGACATTTGCAGACAATGCCGTGGACCAATTGATCGAGTTTGTCAAGGATGCTTTGGTTCGACCGTTGGTAGAATTCTTGGAAGCAAATAGCGAAGCCTACAAGCTGGCGACCAAAGTTATTGGGAAGAAATTTCCACTGGACGACGAGGTCAACGCTCCTACAGTAGAGATCCTGGAAGACTTCCTGGTCCTCATCGGTAAGCAGACCGAAGTGGATGAGATGAAGGAAAAAGGGACGCTTCAAGAGACAGCAGATTGGATCGATACACAGCTCTCCACGTTTTTCTCTTTACTCGGTAGATTCAATGCCATTGTCTCACGCGTATGGGATGCCTTCTCTTTGGAGACATTAGAGGATATTCCAGGCGTATTCCAGGGTATCTGGGACGACTTTACGGAGTTATTACAGGACTTTCTCGACTTTGCGCTTGAGGTAGCAGTCAAAGTATTGGAGCTGATTAAGAACGCCCTTCTTAGCTTCCTGGCTTCCTTTGCGGATGACATCCCAGGCTTCCACTTGCTGACGGTCATCATTGAGAAAAATCCATTTACCGATGAAGCTGTACCACGGACGACAGAAAATCTGATTCGAGGGTTTATGAGCTTGGTACCAGGAGGAGATGCCAAGTTCAGGGAATTGAAGGAATCAGGCGCGATTCCGCGGGCAGCCCAAAGAATCGATGCATTGATTGCGCAGCTCGGCATTTCATGGGAGTTTATCGTCGGACTCTTTACAGGTATTTGGGAATCCCTCAGCATAGATGATCTCATCGATCCTATTGGCGCTTTCCAGCGGATCGCGGATCAATATGGAGAACCCATCGGACGCTTATTTAGCTTTGTAGTGGAGGTCGTCAAAATCTTGATGGAGTTGATCCTAGAGATTATGGGCATCCCGCCAGACATGATTGGCAACATCATCGCCAATACGATGTCTGCTTTTGAGGACATCAAAAATGATCCCGTCGGCTTCCTACTCAATCTGATGAATGCCATCAAGGAAGGCTTCCTGCAATTCCTCAACAACATTGGCACACACCTTCTCAATGGACTTCAAACATGGCTCTTTGGTACATTGGCTGATGCAGGGATTCAGATTCCTTCTGATTTGAGCCTTCAGTCCCTCCTGGGAATGGCGATGGATGTGCTCGGGATCACAGTCGACAATGTGCTGGATCGGTTGGGCGAACGCATCGGGCAAGAGCGTGTGGAACAGATTCGAGGTGTATTGGATACACTTACAGGTATTTGGGCCTTCGTGAGGGATGTGATCGAGCGGGGACCGATTGCGATCTGGGAGTATGTGCAGCAGCAGCTGAGCAACCTTTGGGACATCATCAAAGATGGCATCATGGGCTTCATCCAGGAGAAGGTCATCCAGCAAGCCATTACGTGGTTGCTTTCCTTCCTAGATGTGACGGGCATCATGCCGATCATCCGTGGCGTACAGACAGTCTTCAACGCAATTCAGTCTTTCATCGAGAAGCTGCGTGAGATCCTGGAGATTGTGAACTCCTTCGTAGCGGGTATCGCTGAGATCGCCCGAGGCAACATCAAGTCAGCAGCAGACTTCTTGGAGAACGCTTTGGCAGATGGCATACCTGTCGCGATTTCCTTCCTCGCCAAGCAGCTAGGCTTAGGAGACATCAGCGAGAAGATCGCTGAGATGATTGAGGCCGCAAGAGCCAAGATCAATGAGGGCATTGATTGGCTGATCGATCAGGCACTGAGAGCAGGGACGGCTTTTTTGAATGCACTAGGATTAGGGGGAGACAATGAGAATGCGGAAGGAGAACAAGATGAAGAAGCAGTGAATGAGGTTCCTGAGGGCGTAGACAGTGAAAATGATATCGTAGTGGAAACCTCTTTTGATACAGAAGAACATGAAATCAGGGCCCATCAAAATGAGGCAGGTGATATCATCATTACGATGGCAAGTGCAGGATGGGGAGATTATCTGCAAAGAGTCCACCAAATCAAAGATAGATACAAAGACAGAGTAGATCCAGAGAGGAAAAGCGATTTCGAAGATGAGATGGCCGATGTTGCCGCTCTGGCACTTCGATACCGTAATGAGATCAATCTTCTCCATCCAAGAGAACGATTGGCAGCTTGGAGACCTAAGCTTCGAGAGCTAGATGCCGAGTTAGAGAATATTGCCCTTGAATACGATTTTGCAGTAGCAAGTGGCCTTCCTCACCAGTTTAGTATTGGCGACCATATCATTGATACCAATAGAAACGAACGCATGGTGGTTACGGACGCCTCTGTAAGGATGGGAACAACCTTCGGAGTAAAAGCAAGACCTGTCAATGGAACTGCCGAACGTCAATATTCTTTTGAAAATTTCGATCAGTCTTGGGAAGCTGTTAATCTAGCCGCAAAACCTGCACCTGTACCTCCAGGTAGTGGATATGGACAAACCATTACAATCTCTGTTCATCCTATGCCAGGGGGACAACCCGCTTCAGGAGACTATCCTATGTGGAAACAGAATGGAGCAGCAGGTCAATATTATGCAGAGCGTGGCCACTTGATTGCGCAAATGTTCGGAGGGAAGAATAACAACAATAACATCGCGGCCATGACTGCAACAGCCAATGATAGAATGCAGTCACTGGAAACACGTGTGCGAAATGATGTCATAAACGGTGCAGCTTATGAATACAGGGTAACCATTTCCCCTACCAATAGACAACCATCAGGTCCTATGGCTGGAAAGTTCTTACCTCCAGCAAACATTATCATTTCTGCCCAACGTGTCTGGCCTACCAATCAGAATCCAAGCAATATTCAAGCTACTACCACCATTCCCAATACATAATATGTCCTCAAAAACCCATCGTAGATACGCTCAACCTGCGACTTCCTTCTCACCAGAGGCGAAGCAGGATGCTTTTTTTCCTCCCAACAATATCCAGATGAAGGCAGAGGAGAAAGATGGGGAAATGGGTTTGACAGACTTTTTTCAGCAGGGAACTTTTCCTTTCCTCCAAATGGGTGCCATCGGTCCAGCCGTCCATATGCTGCAAAAAGGGCTCAACTATGCAGGAATGACTCCTCTACTCAAAACCGATAGCATCTTTGGTCCCAAGACCCGCCAAAATGTCTACAGCTTCCAGCAGCAAGAGGAACTACAAGTGGACGGACTGGTAGGCAATCAGACGTGGGGGACCCTCCAACAAACCGTGACAGGAGGGGGGACCAGTGCCCCAGACAATCCACTAGGAACCCAGACCAATGATACCTTTGGCAAAATCCTGGACCCCAGTCATGCTATCCAGACTTTTGAAGAAGTGCTAGGATTGACGCAGCAGTTTTTCCTCCAGATTGTCACGACACCCCCTGGACAAGTGATGATCGGGGAAGCACTCAGCAAGATGTTTACAGATGATCCCAGCCAGTTTGGGAAGTTCCTCCTTTTGCCAGGAGAATTGAGCTTGATCGTTGAGTCTTTGGATATCTTACTTCGGGCTGCTCAAATGCGGAAGAAGGAACTCAATCAACTTCCCCCTAAGCATGAATCTGATCACTTTGGCAATCTTCGTGACCGCATCGTGGCACTAAGGACCTATTATCAAGATCAGCTTGACAAACAGCAGAGTGGAGGTACAACAGATAAGCCACTGGCGCAAAGGGTCGTATCGATCGCACTCTCTCAGGTCGGGACCGTCGAGGCGGGTAGTGAGTATGCCATACCTGGCAAACACGGAGGGATGTCTAGTCCTTCCAACGTCCCAGGCATCCCCTTCAAGTGGAATACAGGACTTGTCAGAAAGGGCTATCAACGTATAGGGCAATTTTTCTCTACAGCTACAGGCAATGCCAATTATAGCAAGCCAGGGAGTACGATCGAGCGTCTACAAGTCAAACACCGCGTATCGGGACCAGATTCAAGATCCACATCAGGAAAATCATCAGATGTACTCCCCTCATGGTGTGGTATTTACCTGTTTTGGGTGCTGAGAAGTGCAGGGCTAGCGATCAACGACTGGGATGTCAGGAAAGGCAATAGCCAATTCAAAAAGGGCTTCACCACATTCACACCTGGATCAGGTACATCCCCCCAGCCAGGTGATATCGGAAATATTACCAACCGCAATCACTACTTCCTCGTGGTCAAAGTAGAGGGAGACAAGCTTTGGACAGTCGATGCCAATAGCCCCAGTGCCAGTAGTACAGGCTTTCTATCGGGCAAGGTCATATTCAACAAATCAAAAAGACGTACCAGTACCACACGTGCCTTTTATAGACATAACGCCTTGAAATAGAGGAAAAATTCTCATAAGATTTTCATGTACCTAATATCCAAATGATGAAACGAAGAAGACATAAGAAAAATCAGACGGAGCAAAAGGATGCTTTCTTCTCGAAAAGTACCCAAGCTCCCAAATCAAATGATGCAGGATTCTTCCAGGCCAAATTGGAAATAGATCCCGTCGATAGTCCCATGGAGCGTGAAGCAGATGCTGCTGCCCATCAAGTCGTACATCAATCTTCCTCAAAAATGGGAGGAGAAACAGCATCCATCCAGCGTAAGAAGATCCAACGTATGGGGAAAGAAGAAGAAGCAGCTGCAAAACGCATTCAACGACAGGAAGAGGAGGAAGCTGCGGCTAAGTTGATCCAGAGACAGGAGGAAGAAGAAGCGGCTGCTAAGTTAATCCAACGACAAGAAGAGGAGGAGGCTGCTGCCAAGTTGATCCAACGACAAGAAGAGGAGGAGGCTGCGGCTAAGTTGATCCAGAGACAAGAAGAGGAGGAGGCTGCGGCTAAGTTGATCCAGAGACAGGAGGAAGAAGAAGCGGCTGCCAAGTTGATCCAACGACAAGAAGAGGAACAGCCTGCTGCGAAACTCATCCAGAAAAAGGATGAAAAGGGGACAGGTGATGCTGCTCAATTAAATGTCGAGCAAATGATCCAAATGACCAAGGGACAGGGAAATGCCTTGCCTGATGATGTCAGAAGTGAAATGGAAAGCCATTTTGGGGCAGATTTTTCCTCCGTGCGTATCCATACGGGAAATCAGGCAATAGAAATGACGCAAGCTTTGAATGCACATGCTTTCACTCACGGATATGATATCTACTTCAATGAAGGCAGATTTGATCCTTATGCTCAATCAGGAAAAGAGTTGCTCGCCCATGAGCTGGCGCATGTAGTCCAGCAAAAGGGAACAGGACGGTAAAAATAAAGTGCCTTTCATTTTCTCCCACAACTAGCCTTTACCCACATGGAAACCCATACACAGCCTAAGCCATCGCGACAGCATCACATACAGGAGAAGTCAGCTCATCCTACTTTCTTTGGGCAGCAAGCCGATCCTTCTACTGCTTTTTTTCAGCCCAAACTTCACATTCACCCCGCGCATGATCCATATGAAGCGGAGGCAGATGCTGTGGCTGATCAGATTGTGGCAGGCAAAGGACAGAAAGCCGTTTCAGCGAATGTGGGAGAGGGAATAAGTGTGCAGGGGAAGTCAGTAGCGGAAGGAATCTCGCAAATCAACCCTTCTCCCGCACCTGCTATGAAACAAGGATTTTCTGGGAAAGCCGAGAGTCCATCTAGCACAGAGTCCGAGCACTCTGTTGGAGAGGAAGACATCCAAGCCAAGGGAGATCCTGTCACGCCCCCCAAAGATTTTGAACAACAACTGAATAGTAGCAAGGGCGGTGGGGAAGCTATGACCCATGAGACTCAATCTCGCATGGAGCAGGGATTTGGATCAGATTTTAGTCAGGTGCGGGTTCATACAGGTAGTCAGGCCGTGCAAATGAGTCAGTCTATCGGAGCGGAGGCTTTCACGCATGGGTCAGATATCTACTTCAATGAAGGCAAATATAAGCCAGGGACAAGCAGCGGCGATCACCTATTGGCACATGAGTTGACACATACGGTGCAGCAAGGCGGGATTCAGCGGAAAGCGGCTTTCGAAGATGTCCAAGCCAGCTTTATACGTGATTTGATTGATAGCATGGTCGGCCTCGCAAGCAAAATCGGGATCGATGTGCCCCGCATCGTGGACAATATCCCAGGCTACTCCCTCTTTAGCTATATCACAGAGTTTGACCTGATTCGCAATAGAGCTGTCGAACGAAATGGAAAGACCCTGATCAAAGGATTGATGGGGATCATCCCAGGAGGGAATCTGCTGTACAACAAGCTCGACGAATACGGCTTGATCGATGAAGCCTTTCGGTGGTTGGAATCGCAGCTGGGTACCATCGGACTTTCTTTAAGTTCGCTGGAAAAAGCCTTGGAGGATGCCTGGGAGGATATGGGCATAACGCTGGGTATCAGTGGAAACCTTCGTGTGCTGTACAATAAATTCAAACCTCTTTTTGATCGGGTGGTCAGCTTCGCAAAATCAGCCGTACAGAAACTGCTCGATCTGGTAAAGAAAGGATTGCTCAAACCCCTCGTAGCTTATCTGGAGAAAAACAGCGAAGCCTACAAACTGGCGACGAAAGTGATCGGCAGCAAATTTCCTCTGGAGGACAAAGTAGAAGCTACGACCGAACAGATCCTCAAGGACTTTTTGTTGCTCATCGGGAAGAAGAAGGAAGTCGAGGAGATGGAAAAGAAGGGGACACTCAAAAAGACAGCTGATTGGATAGATAAAAATCTGGGACGCTTCACCTCTCTTTTAGGGCGTTTTCAACTGATCCTGACTAAAGCGTTGGATGCGCTTTCGCTCGAAAGCTTAGGTGATATGATGGGTGTTTTTTCGGGGATTTGGGAGGAATTGAAGATCCTGCTTCAGGATGTGTATGATTTCGCCTCGGAGGTAGCCGCCGAGGTGCTCAAATTGATCAAAGAGGCCCTCCTCAAAGCCCTCGATAGTTTTGCGAACAACATCCCTGGCTACCATCTCCTGACAGTTATCATTGAGAAAAATCCTTTTACAGGAAAGAAGGTCAAGCGCAGTACAGAAAATGTGATTCGGGGTTTCATGGGATTGGTTCCAGGAGGAGAATCCAAGTTTCAGGAACTCAAAAAGACGGGCGTCATCGGGAAGGCTGTAGCTAAAATCGACGCTTTGGTCAAAGAGTTGGCCATGAGCCCTGCGATGGTGGTTCAGTTGTTCACCGATATCTGGAATAGCCTCTCCATCGATGATCTGATAGAACCTTTTGCTGCTTTTCAGCGGATTGTGGACCAGTTTGGTGTGCCGATCAGCCGCCTGTTTGACTTTGTCGTCAAGATGGTACAGATCGTGGTCGAGCTGATCTTGCAGATGATGGGCATTCCCCCCGAACTTATTCAGTCCATTTTGGCTAATGCGATGCAGGCCTTCCAGGATATCAAAAACAATCCGCTGGGCTTCCTCATCAACCTTATCAAAGCGATTGGACTGGGTTTCAAGAAATTCTTTGACAATTTCCTCAAACACCTGCTCGGTGGTCTACAAGCTTGGTTATTTGGCCAACTCAAAAAAGCGGGAATTGAGCCCCCCAAGGATCTCAGTGTCAAGAATCTCTTGGGAATGGCCATGAACATCTTTGGCATTACGATAGACAATCTCTTTGCTCGACTAGAAAAAAAGATCGGGAAAGAGAAGGTCGACAAAATCCGAAAGGTCATATCGACGGTGCAAGGTGCCTTTGACTTCATTCGCGAGTTTAACGAGAAAGGACCTGAAGCCCTCTTTGACCGAATAAAGGATCAGATCAGCAATCTGTGGACGATCATCACCGATGGTATTAAGAATTTTGTCATGGAGAAAGTGATCCAAAAGGTAATGGTCAAGATCCTGTCCAGTCTCGAACCGACAGGAATCATGGCCGCGATCAACGGTGCAATGGCTTTCTTCGATGCGGTCCAGACCTTTGTCGAGCGCCTCAAGGAGATCCTTCAGATCATCAACAACTTCACCTTAGGATTGGTCAACATCGCCAAAGGTTCACTCAATCAGGCAGCAGAGTTCCTCGAAAAAGCCCTAGCCAAAGGCTTGCCTGTAGCCATAGACTTCCTCGCCAAGCAAGCGGGCTTGGATGATCTCGGCAAGAAAATCGCCGTCATGATCGGCAAGGCACGCGAGAAAATCAACATGGCCATCGATTGGCTGATCGACAAGGTCCTGCAGGGAGGGAAGGCGTTGGTGAATCTGGGGAAGGCAGGCTTGGCAAAGTTGATGCAATGGTGGAAGACGAAAGTTCCTGTCACTACTCTCAATAAAGAAGGGAAAAAAGAATCACATAAGATTAGATTTGATGGTGCTAAAGGAAAGCGAAAACTCATCCTAAATCCTCGAAGTATAGATATTCTTGAATACATTGATATGATGGGGCCTGCAGGTGCCATACAAGATTATGAAAATGTAAGAAGAGAGGTAGCAAAACAACTTGAGAAGATATCCTATATCGCATATAGAGAGGATCAAGCAGAAAGAGTGCCTGGACGTTCAGGTGTGATGGAGGATGCGGGATTAGAAATTTCACAACGTATGAAAGCCATCGCTAGGTTGATTGGGTTAAACTCAGCCGCTGCTAGACCAGTTCCTGGAAGTGTTGTGAGCTTCGACCAAAACACTGTAACAGGATTTATTAGCATGAACCCTGGATCGCTAATTGGTACAAGGCCCATAGGTCTATCAGCTGAAACCCAAGCTTTGAGAAGGGTACAAAGCGGCTCTCCATACCATTTTAATACATATCAGAGAGGACATAAATTGGGGAAACAGTTCTTTGGAGAAGGCTATCCTAGAAATTTGATGCTGATTTCTGAGAGATTCAATAATCAAGTAATGAGAGATGATATTGAAGAAAGGGTTTCAAATGTAGTTTTTGGGCAAAATCGAATGGTGAGGTACACGATCAGCCCTGCTTTTCGTTCAAACCCTGAAAGAAATTATCTAAATAGTCTACCAGATTTACCTAATAAGGCTGGGATATTATCTCATCTGCCCAGTCATATAACATTTGAAGCTGTTACGATTGCTGCGGGTAGAAATTCAGATGGAAACATAGATACATCCCAATACAGTATATCTGGATCAGTAATAAGCCGAGTAGAGATTCCCACAACCTCCACTTGATGGATATGAGTTATGATTTTTGCCCTACAGCTTTCTGGACGGTCACGCCTTATTTAGGGTATCGTCATGGGTTAAAGATTGCTGATCTACAATCTACCTCTGATCATTCCATGCATGTACGCACCATCAATTCCTTCACAGATTTTCAATCCATGGTCATGCATTTTATACGCCCTGGTCGTTATCTTATATAGCAAATCAAACGTGTCCCACTCACCTTTCGACCTTCTATCTATGCCTTCAATGACCTTCGAACAAGCCCTGGAAGCCTGCCTGGAATCTCTCGGTGAGATCCTCCGCGCCCGTCTTCGCCAACTCAAAGGAGAACAGTTTGAATCCAATCTGGAAATCTCCATGGAAGCCTTGGGCATGGTCTTTTTGCCTTACATGAAGCGCAAAGAGTTTCACGTATACGAAGGATTGGTGATGATGCTGGCCTTGTTTCCCCATATCCGGCCCCAGCTTTTTGATCGGATTCTACAGGATGTCTTTCCCAATGGCGGCGACTTCCCCGAACTTGGAGGCCTGAGAGGGAAGCACCATCGAGGCTTCTTACCTACAGGAACGACTGCTTTGTATTTGTTTGGGGGAGATGAACTGAGTCAGCGCTTTCATTTTCAAAAAATGCTCTCAAGCGACCATTGGCTACATCAAGAACAGATCTTGAAAGTGGCAATGCCTGCACCTTCTGAACCCGCTATGAGTGGTCAACTGATACTAGACCCCGAACTCATCGAGAAGATCACGACAGGAGCTGTCTCCAAGCCTCGATTTAGCGCCCAATTTCCTGCCTCTTATGTCCAAACAGGAATGGAATGGGAGGATCTAGTCCTACCTGATAGCACCAAGGAGCAAATCTCTGATATCCTCATTTGGCTCAAGCACCATCAAACCCTGCAAAATGACTGGCAGATGGGGCATAAATTCAAGCCTGGATACCGCGCCCTTTTTCATGGCCCTCCTGGGACAGGCAAAACGTTGACGGCTACCTTACTAGGCAAACAAACAGGAAGAGATGTGTTCAAGGTAGATCTATCGACGGTAGTATCTAAATATATCGGAGAAACAGAGAAAAATCTCTCTAATCTCTTTGACAGAGCAGAAAATAAAAACTGGATTCTATTTTTTGATGAAGCAGATGCCCTATTTGGGAAGCGTACACAAGTACAAAATGCCCATGATCGCTATGCAAACCAGGAAGTCTCTTACCTTTTACAGCGGATCGAAAACTTCAATGGATTGGTGATACTCGCCTCAAATCTCAAGAGTAATATTGATGATGCTTTCCTTCGTCGCTTTCAATCCATGATCCATTTTCCCATGCCCAAGTCTGCAGAGCGGCTCAAGCTATGGGAAAACACCATACCCAAGCAGGTCAAATTAGAGGATGCCGTAGACCTGCATAATATTTCTCATAAATATGAGCTGACAGGGGCTGATATTCTCAACGTTGTCCAGGATCTTTGCTTACAAGGATTGCATGAGAACCAGTTGGTCTTTTCACAAGACTTTATCTTGAAGGGCATCAAGAAAGAGTTGGTGAAGGCGAATAAGATATTTTAAGAGACAAGAGACAGCTCGCTATACATAGACTCCGCTCTACGTATGTCCTAATCTGTCGTCTCCAAGGACTCCTCCCATACATAAATTATCGCTTATCGCCTTTTTTCCTGCTCAAAGGTTGAGTAGATTTCCTATCTATCATCCTGATACTATGATTTGGAAAAAAGTTGTCCTTTTTGCCCTTTTATGCTCCGCCTATGCATTGGGCTTTTCACAAGAAAAAGATAGCCTCAGCTGGTTGGGTCGTACGGCCCGTTTTTTATTGCAGGAGGATGCTCCTGTCGAGCAGGGACGGTTTCTTGCCTATCCTACTTTGGCATTTGCACCTGAGACAGCTTGGGAGATTGGGCTGAGTTCTATATATTTTTACCATGCCAAGCGCGACACAGTCAATCGTCTTAGCGAAGCTACAGCCTTTACCTTTGTCACCACCCGTGGGCAGTATGGATTATGGCTAGATCACGCTTTGTACACTGATCGCAACGATTGGTTCTTCTTTGGCCGCGGGAGGTATCAGAATTTTCCCTTGTTGTATTATGGGATTGGGGAGAACACACCCGCTGAAGAGATTGCGCTTGTGAATGCGACCTATACCTTGTTGCGGGAGCGTGCCCTCCGTAAAGTCAAGGAGTCCTTTTATACAGGACTTGAAATCGACTTTCAACGCTTGAGCAATGTAGGATTCGAATGGACCGATGAAAATCAGCCTAATATTCTGCCCCTAGGAGCTGAAGGGACATCTAACCTAGGGCTGGGCTGGGGGCTTGTTTATGACAACAGACACAATGTCCTAAACGTCCGAAAGGGCTTCTTTGCTGAGTTGAGCTACATCAACTACAACTTCCTCAACACCAATCGAGATAATTTCTACTCATTTGCCATAGATAGTCGCATCTATCGCCCTGTGAGAAAGAACCAAGTATTTGCAGCACAGGTGATCGGACAGTTTATGGGGGGAGAAATTCCCTTCAATCAACTGGCTTTGATGGGTGGGGAGAGTATGATGCGAGGCTATTATTTAGGACGATATCGAGATAAGAATTTAACCGCTGGGCAAGTGGAGTATCGATGGTTACCTTTTTCCTTTAGCAAACGAATTGGAGCTGCCGTATTTGGAGGAATGGGGAGTGTCTTCTCTAATTTTCAGGAGACACCTCGATTTGTGTGGGCAGGTGGGGCAGGTGTGAGGATTTTATTATTTAAGAAGAAAGATATTTTTACACGATTCGATGTAGCCTTTACCGAAGAGGGAAGAGGCTTTTATATCTTCCTGGGTGAAGCATTCTAAGGGATATGAGGCTTTTTATTATCTGTCTCCAGATAGTTATATGTTTATGTATTTGTTTTATTCATTTTTAATATTTTTCATTCAATTGTAAGGAATTGGCTCATTTTCATCCCTCACACTGGGGACTACCTCTTACCTTTAGTATTCCTAATTAAGCGTGGGTAGATGAGGCAGAAAATTCATACCATACTCTTATCCTTCCTCTCATTTCTGATCACATTGATCATTTTGGTCATTCTCATCAGCCTTTGGAGTAGTGGGAGACAAAAGAGATTTGCTCAGAATCTACAGCATATTGATTTTCTCCAACAGCTTTTGCTACAGCAGGAAAACCAGCTCAACGAATTCCTCCTTATCGCACCCACCAACAAGATTTTTTTTGAGAAAGGGGTAGATCATATTCCCTCCCTCCTCATACAAGCAGAGCTATCTAATCGACTTGAGACAGAGCTTAGTCAGACAGAAGGTCCAAGCAGAAGAGATGCACAAAAGATTATCGAGTTGATTCAAGTCAGGGATAGTTTGTTTAGGGCACTCATCGCCAACATTAAAAAACGGGGCTTTGTAAATTATGGGTGTATAGGATGTATGCGTACGACTGCTCTATGGCTAGAAGGACAGGACGACATCTTGTTATCTGACTTGCTAATGCTCCGTAGGTACGAAAAAGACTACTTGCTGCGTCATGAAGTCCAGTATGCAGATCAGTTCAAGGAAATGCTTACCCAAATGCAGGGTAAGATCAGATCCAAGAACAATATCTCATCTGTCCAAAAACAACAACTCATCGACAGTATTCAGCAATATTATGTCCACTTTGACCATGTCCGTCAGCTAGACGAAAAGTCGGGTCGATTTGGGGCTATAGGACTTCATTCACAATTGAAGGATATTCAGTACGAGATCAGCGCGGTCTTTGATGGATGGAAGGGAAAGGAGAGAGAGCGGATTCAAACCCAAGAAAAATGGATACAATCTCAGGAGGTCATTCTTATGCTAATCATGGTGTTATTGGGACTAATTGGGAGTATATATTTTTCTCGATATGCGACAGAGGGACTGACCAGGCTTTCGATTGCGATCCGGGAGTATATTTCTCAAGGATTTGTTGCCACACCGCTACCTGTACCCCAAAAGAATTCGCGCAATGAAATAGATTTATTGACAGAGAGCTTCAACTATCTACAAAATCAAATTCAGAAGCATCTAGAAGAAATCACAGATAAGCAGCAACAAGCAGAAGAGGCCAATCAGGCGAAAAGTGTATTTCTAGCCAATATGAGTCATGAAATTCGTACCCCTCTCAACGGCATTATAGGTACGATCCAACTGCTCAAAGAAACGCCACTGGACCACGAGCAGGAAGACCATCTCGATACGCTGAAGGCATCTAGTCAGAACCTTTTGGACCTGATCAACGGTATCCTAGATCTATCCAGGATCGAAGCGGGCAAACTGTATCTGGAAAATGAGCCTTTCTCGTTGTATGAGGAAGTGCACAAAGTCGTATTGATTTTGAGGGGTCGTGCCATAGGCAAGAATCTGACCCTCACACTTACGATGGAGGATGATCTGCTACCTCAAACAGTAGAGGGAGATCCGCTCCGACTACGTCAGATCCTTGTCAATCTCGTGGGCAATGGATTAAAATTTACAGATAAAGGGGGAGTCCATATCGAGGTGACAAAGGGAGAGGGGGCATATATTCACTTCAAAGTAAGAGATACGGGGATCGGAATGAGTGAGGAAGTGCAGGAACGATTGTTTCGATCCTTTGAGCAAGCGGATGGATCTACGACACGAAAATATGGAGGATCTGGACTTGGTCTAGCGATCAGCAAAGAGTTGGTAGAGATGATGGGAGGGATCATACAGGTCACTAGCAGACCAGGTGAAGGCTCCGTATTTACCTTTGCTGCGATGCTCCCTGCTACACAAGCCAACACGACCAGCCAAGAATCCTTCCAGCAACTACCCATTGCGCCCATGAATGTGCTGGTAGCAGAAGACAACATGGTCAACCAACGAGTCGTCAAACGTATGCTAGAAAAGATGGAGCAGCACGTCACGATTGCCAATAATGGGAAAGAAGCCTTTGAAGCTTACACACATCAGGCGATAGATCTGATCCTGATGGATATGCAAATGCCAGAGATGGATGGCATCCAGGCTACGCAGATGATTAGAGGGTATGAAAGAAAAGAAAATCTGGCACACACGCCGATCATCGCCCTCACTGCCAACGCGACACCTGAAGATCGTGCGCGCTGTCTGGAGGCTGGGATGGACGACTTTCTCACAAAACCCGTAAGTAAAGAAGCACTCGGACGCATGGTACACAACTGGCAATCTATTGCCTTCAAGTAGGTGGACAGAGGAGATGGCTAGAAACACAATAATTTGTGCGCATCTTAAGTCCCTAAGCTCCCTTCAGTTGCTTCCGCTCTTTTTCTAAGTTCTGCCTGGCTCGCCCCTCCAGTTTTTCCCAAAAGTAATCGGTGTAGTAGATCCTCGGACGCTGGAGGAAATGATCCAACACCTTGGCACGGCCAGGTCGGTACAAGAAATCAGGATAGATACGGTATTCTTTTCTAATGGCCTTCGTGTAGGCAGTGTATGCCTCGGGCTCTGCTCCCAAAATCATCAAATCTAAATCTAGCATCCAGGGCAAATCAGGATCTTCAGAAGAAAGCTGATGCGTCTGTGTGGCTAGGATCAACTGATGTACTTTTTCCCTCCAAGTAGATGATACAGGTAGGTTCTCGGCAAATCTCAAAGCCGTTTCTGCACTTCGCTTTTCATTGTCTTTCCTATATGCAGTATAAATGACGTCGTGAAACCAAATGGCATATTGTACAGCCGTCACATCTTTCCATATCTGGTCTAGCTCTTCCAAGACTTGCAACATATGGTCGATATGAGAGAGCGTATGATAATATCGCTGAGGGGCCCGATAATGCGTGGTTAAAAATATCCATGCATCCTCCGCCGTCTTATGCTCAAATGAAAGATGGGCAGCAAGATGATACCATTTTGGGCTGAGCTTTGCTTCATTCATATGATAATTTACACAGCAGCGTGCAGATTGGCAGTGCAACTTTTTATTTTGATAGATTTTATTTTCCCAAAATCTTAAACATCAGTTTATTCATCCATTAATTTCTCATAATTTGTCCTGTACTACTTGCATCATATTTCCTTTGAACAAACATTTTAGCAATTTGCAATGTAAAAACACCTCGCCTTGAGGTGTATGTTCAGGACTTGACTTATCTTCCTTTATGGAATCTGTCCAGCATTACATCAAAGAAGGGATTTTATACGAACCCGTAATCCCGAGTATCCAGGAATGGCCGATCAATCTGCTATTTAAGCAGAAGCACGCCTTCTATGACGCCGTGGTTCAGGATGCGATACAAGCACTGAATGATCGGAAAGATCGAGAGGATACTTCCTTGGATCGCTATGTCGCACGCGCCATGTACTTAGAGCGTATCCGAATGAATGAAGATCCCTGGAAGGTGGATCCCAAGGATGAGAGCAGGTTTTGGAAGGGGATCAAAAAGAACCTAGTCCGCTACGAGCAGCTCGAAAATGCACCTGAAAGTGCGGCGCTACACAGCCAGGAGATGCTAGAACTGATTGTGCGGCGATACGCTAGCGAGATTATCTCTACCTTCAAGCCTGCTACCTATCAGTTTGCCAAACGCTTTCTCCCCTTCTTTTTCTCCACACTTCTCAATGCATCTGCTGGTAAGACCATCCGATCTGTCATTAACCACAGCGTGCAGTTGCAAGAGCGGGTACACCTCAAGGGAGAAACAGAACTGCTAAGGAAACTCACTAAGATTGGGACCATTATTCTGGTTCCTACACATATCAGCAACATCGATTCGATCCTGGTCGGTTGGGGGGTCCATGCACTGGGCTTACCTGCCTTTACTTACGGAGCAGGTCTAAATCTTTACAACAATAAAATTCTTGCGCGTTTCATGACTCGACTCGGAGCTTATACGGTGGATCGCAGGAAGAAAAATGCCATTTACCGTGCAACGCTCAACGCCTATGCAACGCAAGCTACAATGCGGGGAACCCATCATATCTTTTTCCCTGGTGGGACGCGCTCTCGATCAGGTGAGATAGAAAAGAAACTCAAACTAGGTCTACTTAGTACGGCGATTGAGGCTCAACGCCGTAATTTTTTGGCCCCTCCACAAGCTGTTTCAGAAAAGGTTTTTATTGTCCCGCTGGTCATGAGCTACAACTTTGTATTTGAGGCAAAGTCTCTGATCAAGCAACATCTCAACCGCACAGGAGAAGATCAGTATTATGTCCTGGATAAGGAGTCTAGCGACATCACCAAGATCCTGCGCTTTATCTGGACTACCTTTAGCCAAAGCTCGGATATCGTCCTAAGTTTTGGTAAACCGATGGATGTATTTGGTAATTTCGTAGATGAAAGTGGTCATAGCTACGACGATGCAGGCAGGCCCCTGGACATCAAAGCCTATTTCATGAATCGCGGGCAGATCACACAGGATCACCAACGCGACTTGATGTACACGCAGTTACTTAGTGAGCGTATTGTCGAACGCTACCATATTGAGAACTATGTTTTTGCCAGCCATTTAGTCGCATTTGTCGGATTTCAAATACTCCGTAAACGGCGGCCTGAGCTAGACTTATATGCTATCCTCCGCCTACCGCCAGATGAGCGCAACCTGGACCTGACCGAGTATCGCAAAGTCTTAGAACGCGTATATCAGCGACTAAGGGAGCTATCTGACCAAGGTAAGGTCAAACTGCCAACACATATGCTCAATGATCCAATGTCTATCATAGAATATGGAATCAAGAATCTGGGGATTTATCATCCTAAGCGACCCATCAAAATGAAGGATGATCAAATCCTTGTCTTGAATAACATGAATCTTATTTATTACTATCACAATCGCCTTGTGGGTTATGAGCTCGAATCTCTTATCTGATGAATATGTAGGTGTAATTGGTGCAGGGAGTTTTGGGACTGTCTTTGCCAACTTACTTGCACAGAATCGAAAAGTCATTTTGTATGCGCGCCGTCCAGAGGCGGCTGCCAAGCTGGCACATGAGCGTGCTTACAAGTCCTGGAAGCTAGATGATCGAGTAGAGCTGACGAGCGAACCGCAGTATCTGGCTGAGAATTGTGAACTCATCTTTCCTGTCGTACCGTCTCAGAATTTTCGCGCGATGCTACAGCGATTTTCGCCCTTCCTTCAGCCGCACCACAAAATGATCCACGCAACCAAGGGACTGGCCGTCAGTGTGACTAAGGATATGCCGCTACACGAAATCGAAAGTCTCCGTCGAGATCAGGTGCGTACCATGACGGAGTTGATTAGGGAGGAGACGGTCGTCATGCGCGTCGGATGTGTGGCAGGTCCCAATCTCGCCGCTGAGATAGCGCATGGCCAGCCAGCCGCTACGGTGGTTGCGAGTAGCTTTGATGAGGTCATCCGAGAGGGGCAAAATGCGCTGAGAAGTAGCAACTTCCGTGTGCATGGTGCAAGAGATGTCACAGGTATCGAATTGGCTGGCGTACTAAAAAATGTGATGGCCATCGCAGCAGGTATACTCGAAGGCCTTGGATACGGTGCCAACACACGTTCGATGTTGATCACGAGAGGACTAGCTGAGATGGTCGCCCTCGCCAAACCCTTAGGCGCAGAAGTCAATGCATTTCTAGGATTGGCTGGTATCGGGGATTTGATCGCCACTTGCTCAAGTCGAGACAGCCGCAACTTTACAGTTGGATACCAACTGGCGCAGGGCAAGTCGACGGACCAGGTCCTACAAGAAATGGACGAGACAGCCGAAGGCATACAGACTGTAGCCATAGCCAAAGCACTTGCTCAAGCCTATCGTGTTCCCGTACCCATTACGACTCTACTCTATCGCATCTTGTTTGAGTCCTACGACATCCAAAAAGGAATCCGTCTCCTGATGGAAATACCCTACACAGAAGATGGAGAACTGGTGTAAACCGATATAACTGGCGCATGGATACTTTATGAAAAGCGATGGATGTAGTTCTTCGTATGCAGAAACAACCCCTTCTATCGCTTGATGATCTTGCGAGTCCATTCTGTCTGCCCTTCAAACTCAAATTGTAAAAAGTAGATGCCATGAGGTACGTTTTCTATGGGTAATGTGAGCGTCCCCGACTTCACGATCCCTGCGTAAAGTAAGCGCTTTTGGCGTCCGTCTAAGGAGTAGAGTGTGAACCGTCCATTGCCTTCTACAGCGGGGAAAATCTGTACCTGTATTTGGTCCTCAAATGGGTTGGGTCCCACTGTGAGGTAACTAAGGTCACGTGGGATATTTACTTCTATTTTGGGAGAATAGTCCTGCTTTCCGTCAATGTCTAACTCCTTGATGCGGTAGATGTACTTTTCAGCATTTCCCTGGATGTGAAAATCTTTAAATTGAAAGGTATGCTGCCCCACTTTGAATGCTTTGATATCCATTTCTCCAATACGGACAAATTCCTCCCCATCTAGTGAGCGCTGGATATCGAAGGTCTGATGATTCCCTAAAAGGATCGCAGTCCAGGTGAGTTGTACCTGCCCTTCCCAAAATTCTCCCTGGAAATCTCCCCATGTGACAGGTAAACTTTCAGGTGGTGCTTCACCAGGTACACCCGTACCAAAACCTGAAAATCCATTGGAAAAAGAAGCACTTATCATATAATCTGTCCCGTAGGTACCAACAGTCGGGAAGGAATCTATGTTGATACTTCCATCTGGATAAGGGAGAGAAGCACTTACATTGGTGAGGGTGCCAGGACTTTTGACAAATTGGAGATCATTGACCGTATAATTATTGCCTGTGGCTGTGATCCAATTATTGACCTCTGTCTGGGAGAGATAGTAAGTGAGCGTGTAGGAAGCTGATCCACTATTATCCGTGGGGGTAATGTGCAGCGTTTTACTAACTAAGTCATGGCGATTGTCAACCTCATCACTATCCCAAAACTCTGTAGCAGCTGCGCCTGCACTCGTTGACGATCGGTCGATCTCTACAGTTGTCATCCCAAAGTCATGCCCTCCATTGTCAATCCTACAAATCAAATCTCCTGCACCATTATAAAAGTAAACAGTTTCATTTGGACCTAGATAAGCGGTCGATGTACCAATCTGTGTCGCTGGTTCAGATGCGAGGGATTGATAGAATCGTGTGTCAGGACGTGTGTTGTCCGTAGAGCCATAGGAGAGTATAGCACAGCCATCGCTATTGTCCGTATTTTGATACCAGACGACCTGGTTACCATTGTCGGTGCCGTAGACAAGGTCGTTGCCCGTGCTTGCCACGTTATTGAAACAGATGTCCATGACAAGATTAGAGGCTCCATCCCACACAAACTCTTCGCCAAACGTGATTACATTCCAGCCTGAGGCAGTCGTCAAGTCCCCAGAGTAGACGGTCTCTGCGTCCGTGACAAATAGCCCAGAACCAGGAGCCTCTGTCAGCGTCGTATGTCCCAGCTTGACAGTGAAGTCTGTGTAAGGAGCGGAGCTGCCTTTGGTAAGGACGCGGAAAGCCCATGCTTTGATCGTCCCTGCACTTAATCCTGCACCGCTAAGCTCTGAAGCTGTCCAAAGGATCTGTGTTCGGCTGTCGTGGTTCCCACCTGCAAAGGGTTGACTGGTGTGGGTGATTGTAGCTGATCCGATCTGCTGATAAGCAGTCGATGTAGTAGGCGCGAGATCACTTTGGAGAATTGTGACAGTGGCCTGCTGAGAGGTACCCATGACGACATTGGTCTGGCTGGGAGTATTCACTGAGAGGTCCAAAACGATGGTTTCGCTAGACTCTGTATAGTCATCGTTATAGATGCGAAGGGTGATATTTTGGGTTAGATTCTCACCTGGAAGAAATACGACGCTGTCTCCGACAATGTCAAAATCAGCTCCCTCGACAGCAGTGCTAGATCCATTGACTGAGATGTCGAGTCGTGTGGTATCGTTGGGGCGACCGTCGAGTGTTACCCCCAAGGTATAGTCTCTGTAACTAAAATGGGTATTCGATCCGCTTTGGTTGCCTTCCTGCACCTTGAGCGTAGTGGCGTCTAAATTGGCAGTGACTGTAGAGAAATATGTCGAGGTAAATAGCCCTCTTCCGTGTGTTGCCGCGACAATGACGTTATCTGCTGCGCGCCATTGGAGCATGTCCACACGACAGTTGGCCAAGCCTGTATTGGACGGCGACCAAGTCGTGCTTCCTGCATTGAGGTTGCCTGTGGACCAGACGCCTGTCTCTGTGGCGAGTAGGAGGGAATCCGACTGGGTAGGTGCAAATAAAGCAAAGCGGACAGGCATATCAGGGAGATTTCCGTCGCAGACAGACCAGTTAGATCCTCCATCTGTTGTCTCTAATACTTGTGAAACCCCATAGTTGCTAAACGTAATGACGATATGGTCATCATTTCCTTCTTCTACTGCAATACTTGACACAGTCCCAATTCCTGCATAAATCACACTGCCCGAGAAGGAACCCGAATGTGCATCGTCTACCTTCACCACATCCCCATTGTTCAATCCGAAGAATACCCTGTTGGCGGTATTGGGAGAAAGGGCCACAGATGTGATGGAGCCACCCGAGAAGGCCGCCACCGTTCGTGTACCCGTCGTGTTGGATGTCCCGACGCTGCTGATGTAGCCATAGGTGCCAGCCGCTCCTCCAGCATAGAGAATATTATTGTCGCTGTCATAGTCCGATGGGTTGATAAACTGTCCGTCCAGACCACTCCCAATCGTGACATTACTATAGGAGGAAAAAGAGTTGGTGGAGACGCGGAAATAGCTGTAGACGTAGGCAGCAATTTGGATGCTGGGATTGTCTTCATCTATGTGGCAAAATCCTCCATCACCTCCTACGACCTCGTTTGTCGTATTGATACCCGTGTTGTTGAATTGCTGGGTTCCATTATCTTGAGATCCTGCTAGGAAGTAATCTGTCCCAGCGGTCGGGTGAACCGCAGTTGCATAAAACTGTGTGACGTTGAAGCCTTCATTTTTATCTGTGAAGGAGGGCGTACTCCCCGTATTATTGATATCACTGGAGTAATAAAGCCCTCCATCTGTGGCGATGATGGCCTGCGTACTACTGCCAGGGTAATAGACGATGTTGTGGTGGTCCGCGTGTATGTTTTGATTGGCTCCAAGTCCTGCTGCAGAGGTCGTGGCCGAAGGAAACAAAGACCATGAGGTAATTTGCTGCCAACTACTCCCTGCATTGGTTGTACGAAGGAGATCAATACCTGCAATCAAGAGTACATCTTCATCATTGGGGTCTACGGCTGCGGATAGATTGTACCATGCTTGACTCCGTGTAAACACAGAATTGGATCCCTGATCGATGATCGTAGGAACGGTCAGGCTCGTCCAAGTTCCTGCAGCTCCCCCATCGTCGGATCGGAATATATGGGTCACATCGTTGGACGCGCTTCCTTGGCACAGGGCATAGAGTCGGTTAGCATCAGAAGGAGCCGTCGCGAGCTTGATGCGTGCATAGGTGCTGGCAGGTGGCGTGATGTCCGTCCAGCTTCCATTGTCTCCTGTGCTAGATTTCCATATCGCCCCCGACAAAGCGGCGTAAATAGTTCCATTTGCAGAAAACTCCACATCGTAAGCAGAGTTTGAGCTGCCCTGACTGGCGGATGTCCCTAGTACTACGGTCCATGTTTGGCCTGCGTCGGTAGATTTTCTGACACCCGATAGAGTAGCGGCGTAGAGGTCTCCGTTTGAAGCGATGGCTAGATCCAGCACATAATGAAAGTTAGAATTGTCCGTAGAGGAAAGCTGGGTAAAGGTCGTACCTCCATCTGTACTTCGCCATATGCCCTCTCCCCTCACAAAATCATAATTGAAAAATCCTTCCCCTGTCCCTACATAGATTGTATCCGAATCCGTCGGGTCTTGAGCGATAGATGTAATGGCCAGATTGTCCCAAAATGCGTCTACATGTGTCCAACTAGGCGTCCCCATAGCAAAGTTTGTAGCTTTCCATAACCCCCCTGAGACGCTACCTGCAAAGATGGTATTGCCTGTAGCGTCATTGGCATCAACGAGTACCGCTCGGGTACGTCCGGCGACATTACGGGGACCCCTTTCTTCCCAATACAGTGTAGATATTTCCCCTCTTGAGACTTTATCTTCGAGGATGTGTTGTTTACGTGCGGTGATCTCTCTCGCTAGTTTGAGCCGTTCACGTGGGATATACCCTAGGGCTGGATCCTTGGTGGCTTCAAATTCCATCCTCATCGCTTCGGCGATTCGGTCGTACTTGGAGAGTTTTTTTGAGGAAATATGTGGGGACGGTTCACAACTGCAAATCCATAAACAGGTTATCCCTGCCATAAGCGAGAGAAAGCGTAGTCTTAGCATCAGTGTAGCGCGTGTATAGAGATGTAAATCGAGTATTTTATATAAATGATTTACAGAGAGCTAAGGGTTCATGCGATGAGATATGATAAAGATTATTTATCTCATCTTTTAGAAAGGTCAGTACAAGGGCCTCATAAGTAGGGTGTTGATTAATACTATTTCTATTTATGGAGTGTTTTGTTCGATTTTTAGTATTATGCAAAAAGAATGAAATTTTTATAGAAATCGAATAGTGATGTTAGGTATTTGTGACTTTTCATCAAAAGCTATAGGAAAGTCATGATATGATATGAATTTATGAAGGAGTAGAGGATTGAGAGAAGAGGGAAAAGTGAGATTCTTTTGAGTAGGAAGAAAAAAAAATAAAGTCGTTGATAACCAGAAAGGGAGAGATTCGTTTTTATACTATCTTAGCCAAAAGAAGTAACATAAGCGATATAGACTCATACATGGAAAATCAGCTGACGCCCGCTCGCATCGTCCAAGAGCTAGATAAATACATCATCGGACAGGCAGAAGCCAAAAAAGCAGTAGCAATTGCCTTACGCAATAGATGGCGCAGGCTCTCGGCTCCCGAAGAAATTCGAAGAGAGATCATTCCAAATAATATCATGATGATCGGCCCTACAGGCGTGGGGAAGACAGAGATTGCCCGACGACTGGCACAACTGGCACAAGCACCCTTCACCAAGGTCGAAGCATCCAAGTTTACAGAAGTAGGATACGTGGGGCGCGACGTCGAAAGCATGGTGCGTGATCTTGTCGAGCAATCGGTCAATATGGTCCGCAAGGAGCAGAAAGAAGCTGTACGTGCAACTGCTAGTGAAAATGCAGAAGAACAGATACTCGACATCCTGATTCCTCCTATCCGTACCACACGCAATGAAACGTTTGAGGGAATGTCTCCTGAAGGGATCGGCTATAAACCTGCTGAAAACTTTTCTGACAAGGAGCTGAATGAGCGCACACGTGACAAGTTTCGTGAGAAACTCAAGCGTGGAGAGCTAGAGGATCGCCAGATCGAAGTGGAAGTGACCGTCCCAAGCCACAATGTACAAGTAATGGGGCCTATGGGAATGGAAGGAATGGATGGCCTTCAGGAAATGCTCAGTGGTATGGTCCCCAAGAAGAAGAAGAAGCGTAAAATGACTATCGCTGAGGCACGTGAACATTTCATTGAGGAAGAAGCAGAGCGACTCATCGACATGGATACCATCACCAAGGAAGCGATTGACCGCACAGAGAATAGTGGGATCATCTTCATCGATGAGGTAGATAAAGTGGCAGTCAGCAGCTCGGGCGGCAAAGGAGGACCTGATGTCTCTCGACAAGGCGTACAGCGGGACCTACTGCCCATCGTAGAAGGCTCCGTCGTCAACACTAAGCATGGAAGCGTCAAGACAGACCATGTTTTGTTCATCGCAGCAGGAGCATTTCACGTAGCCAAACCCAGCGATTTGATTCCAGAGTTGCAGGGGCGCTTTCCCATTCGTGTCGAACTCAATCCGCTGAGTAAAGAAGACTTTGTGAAGATTTTGTCTCAACCCCGCAACGCGCTGACGCGGCAGTATCAAGCTTTGCTAGAGACAGAAGGTGTTTCGCTTAAGTTTGAGGATGACGCCATAGAGGCGATGGCTGACTTGGCATTCGAAGTGAATGAAGAAGTCGAAAATATCGGTGCGCGTCGCCTGCATACCATCATGAGTAACCTACTCAACGACATTCTTTTCGAAGTACCCGACATCAATCCAGAGGTTGCCTTTGTGATTGATAAGGCCTTTGTCATGGAGAAACTAGGGAGCATGGTCAAGCATCGCGATCTTAGTCAGTATATTTTGTAATCAATTCATGAGTTCTAGATATAAACTGCTCACACTTTCATAGGGTGGGCAGTTTCTTTTTATTCTTCCATAACCGATGATACGCCATCTACGACAACTGATTCAATAATTGAAAAAGCCAGCCGCCTTCTATGTATTTTTTACCATCATTCTTACGTTATCATCGTAACAATAGGTCCTGCGGCTCATGGATAATTATCAAAATACGATATATAAGCCCACAGTTCGGATAAATCCCGGATTGAAGTTGCTATTGGTCCTGTTGTTACCCGTGGGTATAGGCGTAGCCACTTATTTTATTTTCGAAGTTCTAGCCTCTGCCTACACTTCCGAAGCTCAATTGCAAGTAAATGTACCGCTATGGCTCGCTGAGGAAGAAGAAGAAGGAAAAAAGATTTCGCGCCAAGACCCTATGACCCACCGTGTGGAGATGGTACAGAAGGAGATCCTTGGGGAGATCCCCCTGACCCTGCTATCATTCGAGATGGTCCGAATCGATATTCGCGCGATTTGGGATCAAGAAGACGAATTTACAGGAGATACACAGTACCTACGCGTCATCTACGATACGCTTACCCGACGACTAGAAGATCTAACTCCTCGGCTGGGTTTGACGGAGGTCGATCAGTCGGTGAGAGAATGGATCATGTCTCGCCACTATAAACCAGATGAGTTGGAGACGCGATTCTCCATTACACCTGTTCCCAATACTGCGCTAATTCGCATCGAGGGGCAAGCGCCAGATAGCCGCAAGTCAGGTTTGATGGTCAATGCTTTAGCAGATGTATATATAGGCTATCGTCAAGCAGAGGAAGAAAAAGATCTCTCACAATTATTGGATGTCTCTCATCGTCAAATGGCAGATCTCAAACAGCTGATCAAAGATAAGAAACGGTTTATCGCGGAGAAAAAGCACTCTATTGCAGAAGCTGTCGACGACGAGTTATGGGAGCTTAGGAAGCGGATTAAAAGGCTAGAGCGCACGCGTACGCGGGAGTATGAGTATATCGAGAAGCTTCAAAATCAGCTTGAAAAGTATCCTGAGCGAAGTGCCTCCGACGTCGTCCCTGTCATACAGACTGCTGATCAAGAAGGCATTTCCAATGCTCCTGCTTCTGCGTTGAGAGAGCGCTTGGATCAGGCGCAGTCCAGGATGTCTGTTATTGATAAGCAGCTCAGGATGTTGGAGGAGAAGTTTGTACAAAAAGAAAACGGCTTGCTTGCTCCTCATATGGAGGAATTGGCCAAGTGGGAGGCCGATTTTGCAAGCTTGGAGCTTCAGCACCAACGCTTGCAGAAGGCCCTAAATGTGGTAGATAGCCTCCTAGTCTTGATGGTCAAGAGCAAGACCCGTACGCCTAGTCCACACACATCTCTCATCTTAGCGCTACAAGTAGGACTCGCTACGCTGCTTCTATGGGGGATCTTCCTTTACCAATTGGGATATATTCACCTTTTCGACCACTCAAAAAATAGTACAAGCCATTCGCAGCAAGCTACTATCCATTGACCCATACCTTTGAAAAAAGGATAGATATTTCCCCTATTTTGTCTGATATTGAGTAAAATGCATGTGACTGCATATTCATCTCCCGTTCTCATGTGTGTATTATATTTGGAAGCCTGATGATCTCAGGCTTTACAGGAGATGAAGAGCTATACGAAAAAACCACTCTCGCGAAATATTCATTTTTAGGCGTTTCTAATTTCTGTTCTAGCCCGAACGGTGAGATCCGCAGGATTTTTGCATAGGCTAGCTTTCTTTTCGTAGGCTAATTGCTGTTATTTGCCCCGAAATGGCGCAGACTATATGGATTTAATCAATTTTTTGAGAATTCTATCAAGGCGAAAGTGGTTGATCTTGGCCATCACCAGTGTCGCAGTCATTGTGACTTTTTTGATAGCTGAGCAAGCGCCCAGCATCTATAAATCCTCGACTCAGCTGAGTACGGGCTTGACAGACTTTAATACCCCATTTTCACTATCGAGCCGTACAGAGCCGCTTCAGAAATATGAGATAGAGGCCCGACTCAAGACCTATGAAGAGACCTTGGTGCTGGATCAGGTACTATCTTTAGTATCCTATCAGCTTTTCCTCCATGATTTGGATCTGTCTGAGCCTTTCCGTCCACTGGAACGCCTACGTAATACTTATGCTGCGAGTGATGGAGCCAATACTTACTCTATATTAGAGGTCGAAAATGCCCGAAAGAATTTTGAACAGAAATACGATTCACTTCAGACCCTAAAGTCTACAGATGCACTAGATCGCCAACATCTACAGATACTGGATGATATGGGATATAGTCCCTCTATCCTAAGATCTACGCTGACAGTGCAGAGCATTCCAGGGACAGATTTGATCGAAATTACGTTTGCATCTGAGGAGCCTCGACTTTCTGCTTTTGTCGTCAATACGCTTTCTCAAGAATTTATCCGATATCAAACTCACCTTCGTGCCCAACAGGCAGAGAAGTCGCTAGAATTTTTGAATCGAGAGGTCGAAATCAAGCGTGGGGAGTTGGCAGAAAAGAGGCGTGTGTGGGATGGCTACAGACGAGACAATGGCATCACTCAAGTATCCAATCCTATGGATCGTATGCTGGAAAGGGTAGAGGATCTGGAAGAGGAAAGAGAAAAGGCCAATCGACGCTTGAGTGATTCTCAGCGTCGCCTACAGCAGCTTCAATCTACGCGCGGGCTCGTAATTCCTGCAGTAAATAATAACAATCGAGCACAAATCGCGCGACTAGAAGGCTTGAATGAGCGTCTGACACGCTTCCATACACGTATGGTGCGTGACAACCGACAGACGCAAGGGCTGACCGATTCACTGAAGAATACCCTAGAGGAAATGGAGACTGCATTTTTTCAAAATCTACAGGAAAGCAACCCGGGTATTGTCTCCGAAAATGACTTAAGTGTAGCAGCTCAAGAGCAAGCGCAGGTAGGAGCCTTTCAGAACTTGATCCGAGTGATCAACCAAGAGATGCGCCGTCTGACGCGTGAACCTTCTGCTTACTCTGTCCTTGACGGAGATGCATCTACCTATGCACAGGATGTGGCAGAAGCAAGAGATGCTTACTTGTTGTCTCTGACTAAGCTCAATGAAGCCTTGCTCTCAGCCAAGGAAATCAATCCAGGTTCCATCAGCCAGATTTCATTAGCCCTTCCCGCTGATAAGCCAGAACCCTCCAAGACCCTACTTTTGGTGATCTTGTCAGGTTTGGTGAGTCTTTCTTTGGGAGTTGTGGTGACATTTATCCTGGAGTATCTCGATACCTCTATCAAATTCCCTTCTCATTTTGAGGAACTGACAGGGCTACCTTTGATGGGGACGCTGAATAAACTGCTGACCAATAATCTAGACCTCGTCTCTTTGTTCAATGAAACACACAAGAACAAGAGTCTGGAAACTTACAAGCAACTTCTGCGCAAGATCAGATACGATATGGTGGAGGATTGGCCCAGAACCACATTGATTACGAGTACCAAGTTTGATGCGGGCAAGACCTCCTTGATGATTTCTTTGGGTTATTCCTTGAGCCTAAATGGGAAGAAAGTCCTGCTTTTGGATGTGAATTTTAAGAATAATTCTCTGACCAAAATTGTAGGTGCAAGTCCTTCATTGGAGAAATACCTCAGTCAAGAGATTTCACGCCGCAAATTGATTTCTAGGTCCATCTTCAAAAATGTAGACATCATCGGATGCGAAGGAGGAGATCTTTCTCCTTCAGAAGTCTTTCCCGATGATACGTTTGAGAATCTGCTGATCGAGCTGAGCGAGTCTTACGACTTCATCCTCATGGAAGGGCCGCAGCTCAATGACTATGCAGATTCCCGAGAGCTGGCACGCTATGCTTCTAAGGTAGTGCCTATCTTTTCTGCGACAGCAGGGATCTCTCAAAAGGATAAGGAATCCATTGAGTATCTACGTTCGCTGGATGATCGCCTCATGGGAGCTGTCCTCAATAAGGTGGAGATGCGAAACTTGAATTTGTAATAAGCATGAAAAATGCTTGTTACTGAAAATATGCAGAGTAATTCTCTACATCACGAGACGCCCACTGTATGTCTCTCTCTCCTCGTGAGAACTATTCCTCCAATCACAACAGCTACGCCTGCAAATCCACCCAATATCCACCACCAAGGGAGAATAGGTGAGGAAATAGGCTCGTGATCCCCTACAATGATGAAACTGCCCCACAAGTAAGGGTGTGCACTGAGATGATCACCTTGGCTAAGATAGGTCATTTTGGCTTGGCGCAAGGCTTGATCTTTGGCCATACCCTGATTCAAATTCATATAAAACTGCGTCATGAGCTTTTCAGTGGCCTGATCATTTACCTGCCAGAGGGTCGTGGCGACACTCTGTGCACCCGCATAAATCATTCCCCATGCCAGACTGATGATGCCTTCGCCTTTGCGCATTTCACCTACACCTGTTTCACAAGCACTGAGTACAACGAGATCTGCCTTAAGATCGAGGTTGAAGAGCTCTTTGATTTCCAGGCGTTGGTCTTCTGTACTTGTCGAATCCTCCGTGAAGATGATGTGAGAGTTGAGCCCCTGCATATTATCCACAATGGCATGACCCGCCACATGAATCAATCGATAATCCACCGCCTGCGCCTTGAAGGCTTCCTCAGATGCTTCTGCACCTGTATAGAGGGTTCCTCCCATCAGCTGGTGCAACCGTTGGGCTTCTTTTTGCGCATAAGGAAGATTCCCGAGATCGCCTCTGCTAGTTGCTAGTAACTCAGGAATCGCATGGTAGGTAGGCGCAAAAGCCAAAAAATCCTTGTAGGCTGTGCGTCTGTGCCGATCTTGTACATCGGGAAGTAAACTGCCTGCATAGGTGTAGCGGAAGTTATGTTTGCGGATGAGATAATCCCACTTAGCATAAGCTGCAGGTACCTCAGGCATAGAAGAGATAAGCGTTTCAAAAGATAAATAGCCCAACTCTGCATCTGGAACAAGCAAGATCTTTTCTGGAAGATCTAAGGATTCCAGAACCTTCCAAAATCGTAGATACTGTACATGAGAAAGGGAAGCTAGTTGTGCAGGAGGGCGCTGACTCACACGTTGAGGAAGGAAGGACTGATAAATCTCCTGATGGTAGGCCGCAATAGACTTACTCCAAACAGAGGGAAGTTCTGTGCGGAAAAAATGGCGTTGATCCCCATACAGTATCATCGTGAACAGGACAGAATCAGCTACAAAATATTCTACTAGCGCCTCGTCCGCCCTCAATGCATCCTGAAGTTCATTGATGGCAACTTTGGGCGTCTGATAAGTGAGTCTGTAGTAGTCGGGATATTGCTTCCTCATGATCTGAATCAGGCTATCGTGAGAAGCTCTGACTTGATAGATCTCTTCTTCCCAGAGTGGAACTTGAGTTTCCAGTTGACTTCCAGGTCTTTCTTTGGTCAGGAGGAGTTGCTGCTCAAGTTGGAGGATCCGTGAGCGGAGGTTTCTTTCGGTCGCCAAGATATTGACAGGAATATTGAAAACTTGCTCTGCCTTTTGCTTGGCAAAGGATTCGGCAAGCAAGGTCGCTTTGTTACGCTCGGAGAAGACCAAAGCTTCTTCCATCCATTGTGCTTCTCCCGTTTGCTGATAGAGGGCGAACAAGGCCTCCATTCCTTTGTCAAACACCTCATCTCGCTCATAGAGAACCTCATAATCTGCGTCCATCGACCACCCACGCTCGCGTCGGTTGATGCGGATGGAATCCATCAAGTCGGCTGCTAACCTGTAAGCGTTGTAAGCTTCAGGGAGCTTGTGTGCCTTATCTAGATAAGCGATGTCGCCAAATGTAATCAAGGTCTCTGCGAGGTTTCGCAGCTTAGGTACCGCGCCTAGCACTGGCAGTTGGGTATCTGTGCCTGGATTAAAATCGGGGAGGTTACTCAGTTTCCAACTGTGCTGAATCGTCTTCATAGAAGCCCCAATATCCTCCTGGGCGTAGTAAGCCTTAGCCAGGGTAGAGAGGTTCGAAATGCGCGCAGAAATGGATGCCAATTCTTTTTCCTCCCAAAGATTTTCGGCTTTTCTCGCTAAGTCTATCGCTTGATCATAGTCACCTATGGAAAGATAGAGCTTGGCCAGGGCTTCATAGTAGCTGGTGAGATGAAAGTCTTTATTGGATTGAACGCCTTCTAGGAGTTCCTCTGCACGTTTGAAATAAGGTGTTGCTTCTGCTTCCCGATCGAGTTTAACGAGGATAGATCCCAGGACTACGTAGTCTATGAACTGGTATTGAGGAGGAAGTCCAGGGTACTTCTGTATGATGTCGATCACTTGTCGGGCGTAGGTCTCTGCCTCATCGTATGACTGTACATTGTAGTGGAAAAGGGCAAGATTACCCATGATATTTTTGGCCTCCAGCGAGTTGGGACCTCGTGTTCCGACTACACGTCGGTAGTAATATTTATGTAGGTCGATGGCCTGCTGAAAGTCTCCCCGATCTGCATAGATAAGGGCCATCAGCATTTTGACTTTGTCTGCATTTGGACTGTTGAGGGCTTGATAGGCAGTCTCTGTTTTTTGTGCATAGTGCAAGGCACCCTCATAATCTCCAAATCCTCTCAGCACATAGCTCAGATTCATACTAGAGGTAGCGATAGCGACTGTCAATGGAGGATCATGCGCCTCTGCCATGGCGATGGCCTGAGTGTAAGCTTTCGCAGCACCTGAGTAGTCTTCTGTGGCAAATGAAATATTTCCTAGGTTAGAAAGTGTATTGGATATTTGTAGAGAAAGTCCTTTTTCCTGGTAAAAAGGGAGGATCTCTTCGTAGCCTGCTTTGGCTTTTTGGTTTTGTCCCAGTCGAAAATTGGCCCCAGCTTTAAGGTTTTGCAGGTTGATGTAGCTATCAAGGGTATCTGTGGTAGCGGGAAATCGCCGTAGCAGCGCCTCAGATGTCAACCAGCTTTGGAGCGCTTGAGGAAACTGTTGCGCCTTGAATTGGACGATCCCTCTGGCTAACCATGCTTTTTGACGAAGGGTATCTATGTTGAGTGATATTTTTTCAATCAATCGAAAAGCAGAGTCGATATCTGCTATACTCGCTTGGATTTGGAGCTTGTTGGCTTTCGTGAGTCCTGCCATCACCTTGATTTCTGCTTGATGGAGGTATTGATATTCCTCCTCCCAGTCTTGACTCTCCAGACTCTGGCGCAGTAGGATGGCACATGAATCATATTGATTGGCGAAATAATATCGGTAAGCTTCTTGGCGAAGGGGAGTATAGGTGTCTTGGGCAAGGACAGGAAGGAATAATCCTCCTAACAGAAGTATAAGGATGATTTTTTGCATGCTCACAGATATTCGCTTTGGAAAGGCAGATTGTACTTAGGCTAAACATTTGAATGTGAATATTTTCAGCCTTCTATTCTACTCAAATAGCTCAGTCGCCCTTCTTATATATGGAATTTACGTAAATTCCGAATGTAATTCAATGAATGTATTTTTAATCAGGTCGTTTTATATGGCATTTTCCCCGTAGACGTTTACTTCACTTGAAAACCATAGGCAAAGGGATCATCTTCTGCATCGATCAAGATAGTATTGAAGCCTGTGATCTTTGCCCAACCTGTGACCTGCGGAATAATCGCAGGAAAATCTCCACACGTAGTAGATGCTACTACTTTCCCTTCGAATAGACTCCCAATGATGCTCTCATGCACGAAGCGATCGCCTACTTTCAGCTTACCCTTGGCGGCCCACTGTGCCATGCGTGCAGAAGTGCCTGTCCCACAGGGAGAGCGATCGATGGCTTTGTCGCCATAAAAGACTGCATTTCTCGCCGTAGCGTTGGAATGCTGGGGCGTCCCTGTCCATAATACGTGCGAAAGCCCCTGAATTGCATCATCCGTAGGATGGTGAAAGCTGTATGCCGCATTGAGACGCTGGCGTATGATGGGACTCCATCGAATCAAGTCAGAAGCTGTATAATGTTCCAGCCCGAGGTAGTTTGACTGAGGATCTACAATGGCATAAAAGTTCCCTCCATAGGCGACATCTACCTTTAGTTGTCCCAGGTCAGGACATTCGACAGATAAGGCTTCTTTGTAGAGAAAAGCGGGGACATTGGTCAGTGAAACGGCGCGCACTTTCTTTCCTTCTTGCTCATAGGCAATGTCGATCAGTCCTGCAGGTGTTTCTAGTTGCAGCTTTCCTGGCTCCCTTGGCGTGATCAGCCCCTCTTCGATAGCAACAGTCACTGTACCGATCGTACCATGCCCACACATGGGAAGACATCCGCTGGTTTCGATAAACAGAATGCCTGCGTCGTGTTGAGGATTGGCGGGTGGATAAATGATGCTGCCTGACATCATATCATGTCCTCTGGGTTCAAACATCAACCCGCGCCTGATCCAATCATGGTGAGCTAAGAATTCCAATCTCTTTTGACTCATAGTGTGGGATTGGAGGATGGGACCTCCTCCTGCGACGACTCGGACGGGGTTTCCACAGGTGTGCGCATCGATACAAAAAAAGCGTTTGGACATGTAGGTTTTGAGAATTTTGTATGAGATCCATTCCGATCCTTTGACATGGATTATCTAAAGCTAGAACGTATATATGAGAATGGGATATTCATCCGAAGTAAGTAAACAATTCCAATATGGTCGCTAATTTTTTATTTTATCGTATATTTTGACGACTAATTTTTATCCCTTCTTCAAAATACAGTTTGACACATCATGTCTGAACCAAAGAAAAGGAGTCAGAAGAACCATCTTCGCTATCAATCTATACGTAGATACTTTCCACTCCCAAAAATGATGGCTGCAAAGGACGCTCCCCCTTCCCCTGAATCTGCTCAGAAATGGCGTATTCAGCAACTTCCCTCATTTATGTACAAGTGGGGAGGGTTTGCAATCATTTCTTTTATCATGATCATGTTTTTGCATGATGTGATTTCTCCTGGGATATATCTGGATGATTATGCAGTATTCAAGTTTCAAGAGATTGAGGGATTAGATGGAAAGCAAATGAAAATTCTGCTGCATGATGAGATCAATAACATCTATGAAAGTGTCAACTCCTTGAAGGGAACCAAATCAGATGTAAGTCCCTTTGCCTCAACTTTCAGCATCGAGATTTCGGGGATCAAGTCAAATTATAATTTAGTCATCAAGTATATCAAAGAGAAACTTTCCCTCAAAAATGGAAATATCTCCATAAACCTGTACAAATCAGAGGACCAATATTGCTCGCGCATTAGAATCCAAAATCAATTGCTAGACAAGCAATGCTGGGTCTTTGCTGACTCCCTGTCTCCCATAAAAGTAGTAGACTCGATTCTCACCATGCAGGCGATCCAAATTACAGAATCGATTGACCCTTACATCGTATGTCTGTACTTCAAGGATAAGAGAAAAGACTATTTGGAAGCGATTAAAAAGGGGAAAATTGCGCTGGCAGGAAAGAGGGAAGTGCGCAAATACGCACTGGGGACGATGGCCAATCTTTATGCAGAGCTTTATCTCGAAACAGATACATCTATTCCTGATACATTGAAGGGCGGTTATAGGGATTCTGCTTTACGTTATTACACAAGGTCCTTATCAGAGTTTCCCCAATTCTATCCGACCAAGTGGCGATATGGGGAGTTTTTATTAGAAACGGGGGAGTTTGATCTTGCGGAAGACTTGGTTCAGGAGGTGCGAGATATGCTGACAAGAAATGATACGCTATTTGATAGGTTGTCACTCAGGACGCTTATAAGGATATATTGTCAAACAGGGAGGGAAGCGTTGAAAGAAGCAACTACTAGAATCTATAAAGCCAAGTTTGGTACACTCAAACTAGAAGAGGAACCCCCATGTACATGAGAAAAAAGCAATCATTGAGCAGTCTTTAACGCTACCTTAGTATCTCATTTGCTTGAAATGAACCGATGGTATCCTATGATTACTAATGGAAAAAACGATGAAACTTTTACTTGATACATTGTGTGGATCTTTACTCATGTTGAGTTGTTTGCTCTCAACAGCCCAAGACATCAACCTGGGACGCCTGCTTGAAGATGAAAATATAAAGGCAATCAATCGAACGATCAGTTTAGAAGCTGAAGCTGTCATGATGGATGCCCAGCCTTCGGATGGTTTGGGGATTTTGAAAGGAATCTCTTTTGAAAAAGGAACCATCGAGCTAGACATCAAGGGAGCCAACAAACCAGGTCAAAGTTTTGTCGGATTCGCCTTTAATATCGAGAATGACTCGACCTACGAAGCGGTCTATTTCCGTCCATTCAATTTTGTCGCTGAGGAGCCGAGTCGCCGTGCGCATATGGTGCAGTATATTTACCATCCAGCGTTTCCATGGTATAGGTTACGGGAGGAACGTACGGGAGATTTTGAAAATGAGATCAAGCCTGCGCCAAGCCCCGATGATTGGTTTCATGTCAAGCTAGAGATTACAGAGAAGAAAGTAAGTGTGTTCGTAGAGGGGGCGACATCACCTGTCTTAGAGGTCGCGCGTCTGTCAAAGCCGAAGACAGATGTCATGGCGATCTGGACAGGATTCAATTCGGAGGGCCAGTTTAGGAATCTGAAGTTGGAGCAAAAATAGGCAGTACGCCATCCGAAGCCTCCTAATATAATGAATAGGAATGTGAACCCATAAATTTATGGGTCGCGTTCCTTTTTTACGGGCGTAAATGTGAGATTGGGGATGTGCTAGATGATCTCAACATCATAGATGGGATGGCATTTGGATCGAAGGTGATAACAGAGGAGGGCCCCCTCTTTCCCTACCAGAATCTCAATGGATACCCTACATGTGATGATGCCTGCCTCCCGCATCAAGGGGTTTAGGAAAACCCTAAAACCTTAGATTTAGATATTATTCCGAGTCAACCAAATATTCACCCCAATCTCGCATAGCTTGAAAAATGGGTACAAGTTCCCTTGCCTTATCTGTTAAACTATATTCCACTCTTGGGGGAGTTTCAGCAAAAGATTGACGGGTTAATAATTGGTCTTCCACCATTTCTGCTAAATGAGATGCCAATACCTTT
>JBCBPW010000072.1:0-36251 GCA_039820545.1 Bacteroidota bacterium
TTCACGTTCTCGTAAGGCTTCTAGCGCTACTTTTGCCTTAAATTCTTTACTAAAGTTGCGGCGTTTTCTTCCCATTTTTTCCTAGATTTTTAGTGAATTTATCACCTTAATCCATGGTCCGAAAATTGGGGGGAACTATAGGGATATAACCTTTTCTGCCTCCTTACACGTAAAAATTCCTATTATTGTATTTCAAAAATCGAATACATGATCATTCAACTCAATCCTCATATAGAAGAAGAGCAGCAGGGAAGAATCCAGGAGCAAATTCACTCCATTGGTTATAAATCATCAGAAGTAAAGACTCAATATGGCCATTATTTGATCGGTATTGGGAAAAATGCTTTTGATCCGCGGCAGTTTGGTACGCTACCTGGTGTGAAGGACATCCATATTGTGACGGACGCTTACCAACTGGTCTCACGCAAGTGGAAAGTCAATCCTACAAAAATAGACTTGGGAGACGGTGTTTCGATAGAGGAGGGTAATTTGGCGATCATGGCAGGTCCTTGCTCCATTGAGAACGAGGATCAGATCCGCTCTATTCTCCAGCATCTTCAAGCTCAGGGGGTACGTATCATGCGAGGAGGGGTATACAAGCCGCGTTCTTCTCCCTATTCTTTTCGTGGATTGGGGATCAAAGGGCTGAAGCTTTGGGCAGAACTGGCGCGTGAACATGGGATTAAGATCATTACAGAGGTAATGCAGGTATCCCAAATCAAAGAAATGGTCGATTACATAGATATCTTCCAAGTGGGCGCAAGAAATACCCAAAATTTTAACCTCTTAGATGCACTGGGTGATGTAGATAAGCCAGTCATGCTCAAGCGTGGAATTTCTGGGACGATTGATGAGTTGCTGCATTCGGCAGAGTATATTTTTTCAGGGGGAAATGAGCGTATCATGCTTTGCGAGCGGGGAATACGCAGCTACGAGAAAGCTTATCGCAATACCATGGACATCAATGCGATTGCGATGCTGAAAGAAAAGACCCACCTGCCTGTGATTGCTGATCCTTCGCATGGTATTGGAATACGGGATTTTGTCGAACCTGTGGCCTTGGCTGCTGTGATGGCAGGAGCGGATGGCGTGATTTATGAGACGCATCCCGTACCTCAGAAGGCTTTTTCTGATGCGCAGCAAACCATCAGTTTTGAAGCATCTGCACAGTTGATCCGAAAGATGCGTGCAGCAGTCGCTTTGCGTGAGGATGATTAAGGAATCTATAAAGAACGTTTCATCAAATATAAAGGAGGCTGCCTCATCTCGGGGCAGCCTCACTTCAAAAATATAAATGGTCATTAGGTTTATTCTACAATCTCGACATTGATGGGACCTACATTGTAGCGACTCCAGATGGCACCTCCACGACTCGTTCCTTGCTGCACTTCCGCATTGGCGCGACGCTCGATGAAGACGCGTGCAGTCCCGATGCCCAGCTCTCCTAATTTATCTTTTGGAAGCACGATCGAAGTTGCGCCAGGGTCCGCCTCAATAAAAATCTGTGCGTCTCCCTCATTAATACCATTGATCGTCACTGTGATAATTTCTCCCCCTAGGATAGGTCCTCCTTCCCATACCAAGGTAAATGCAGAACCCTGGGAAATCTCGGCCAAGCTGGCAGGAAGTCCGATTTCTGAGGCGAGGCTCACATTATTTTCAAAGGTATTTTGGTCCAGATCTGTGTAGGAGAATGTCCCAGAGGCTATCTGACCCGCAAAATCCTGCTCATAATAAGCCAAAATAGGCTTCCAGGGCATTGCATCTCCGTCATAGGTGATTTCGGCAGGCTCACTCAATTCCAAAATGGTTCCTGTTGCACTTCCAAAGCGGAAAGTCGCACGAGCATAGGTTTTGTCCTCATTTGCTTCATATACAAGCCTGTATTCACCGTAGACGGTGTCTTGATCGACATTGACGGACGGCTCACGCTCACAAGAGAAAAAGATCAGCGTCAGCGGAAGCATGAGCAATAAACTGTGTTTGAAAACTTTCATCTTATCAGGGTTTAATGAGAATTGTTGTGAATGAGGGTTAGATCAGCATGAAAGGAAAAGGTTTAATGGAGCAGTAAAAAAATATCAGATGGAAGACTTGAGATATAAGAGTTTTCTTAATAATTGCTGTCCAGCAATACTTTCCACTCGCCTGTATCGACTTTTTTCCACACAATCGCATACTTTCCGCCATAAGAGCCTGCACATTGCCCGATTTCATAGGCGAGATCCTCCTGCACGGGCATCACATAATGAGGCATAAGCGTAAGTTGGTAATTGGGCCTTGCCATATACTGATATTCTGCTGTGATGGCTTGGGTCCCTTGGATAGGAGGCTTATGGTTAAAATAAAAAGCGTCTTTTGTATACACTTGAGAGATAAGCTGAGCAGGATCATGCGCATTACACAGCTCCATCCATTTTTTGCGCGCAGCTTCGATGCCCATGATGTCGAATACAGTAGTCTGAATCTCCGCGATGAATTGCATGCTGGAGGTTTTGACTTGGTCTGTAGAATCTTTGTATTGGTAAATGTGTAGCTCAGCGATTTCCCGATCTTCCGTTACTTTTTTAGTGAAAATCTCATATTCAACACCGTATGGGGCTTTGATGATAAATTTCTGGCTGGTATCAGATGAAATATGGAGGATAGATCGGACTCCTTTTTCATAAGCTGCGACGTCTTTCGGATCTCCAAGTAGCATCCCATCAGCTGTCACTGCATAATCGTATGTTGCGTCGAGATCTTTGTCCTGCCAAAATCGAATGTATAGATAGTCTTCAGGTGTATCCATGGAGGAGGTTGTTGTCTCTGGGGAAGAGTTGCAGGCGGAGAATACCACAATGAGCAGAAAGGCAAAATAGGAGGTAGGTTTCATAGGGTTTGAGAAAATAGGGATGTGGATAAAAAGTATGGGAATTCAAATTTAGGAAAAGTAAAAGAATATGATTCCTGTTTGGTCTTTTCGAGCGTAGACTGTGTATCAGATAATCTGTTAAGCATTTATTTTGAGTGGGTTGATCTATGAAGCTAAACGGGCTGCTAGGGTATCCCAAATAGGTCCCTCTGCTTGTTTTTCTGAATTTTCTCTAACTGTACTTTTTAACCTGTTAAGCAAAGTGCGATCACACCTCCTTCACTCCCCACAATTACAAGTCAGATTATCTGCATACATCTGTTTTTCCAATTTATATCCCTTTTGGTAGGGATACCCTCCTCCGATGCCGAGATTTTCAGAGCGGATGGTATAGATGCAGTCAAAGGCCATGATGCTTTCCTTTTCCTTCAGATCGTTGGGATCACAAAAAGGATTTTCAATAGCCGAACAGGTAGCAGTCGTCATGTCTCCAAGGACATGTTCAAGAATATACTTGATATCTAGCTCGAATTCATGGGCGAGGGCTTCGTCTACATCAGATGCATAGCGTCCGTAGGGTTCGCCCTTGCGAATGATGGAGTCCTTGACGAGCGTAAATTGATCAATGAAAAAAGAGTGAATGGTTGCTACTTTTTTGAAGTTGGGATTTTCCTCAAATGTCAAGGCTTCAAAATCTGCGGTAAAGGTCTTGCTCACCTTATCGAAATACTGGGGAGAAAGGGGGCGCTTTTGGATATCTACCCAGATTTCATTGACCAGATGCTCATATGCCATGAGGACATGTCCTTGGCCTGCCGAAGCTGTATCGTAACGACTGGCTTTCATGCGCACATCGGCACTCCTCGCCAGGTAGTAGACACCTGGCATTCTGCTACCTGGGATAGGTAATTTGTAGGAGTGGCTTAGCGACCAGATGCCTTCATAGGCACTTGCAGGACAGAAATCTTGCACATCCGTCAAGTCCAGATAGGGCGAATTGAAGTTGGCATTGAAATCCTGGTCAAAAAACGCCGAAAGCGGATGCTGGCTGCGTGTGGAGGCAGTGGTTTTGACGCTTTGATTATAGAAATAAAAATAGGCTACAGTAACTCCTATCAATAGTGAGAGAAGAGGCCCCCACATAGCGCTATATTGAAGCTTGGAGACTCTTACTTGCGCTTGCTGAAGCTGCTGTTGGATTTGTTCATTTTCTCCTAGTGCTTCATCCAGCGCCTTCCTGATAGACTCCCGCTGGATCAACCGGTTGATATTTTCGATGGATCGTTGGTACATACCTTCGGTGGCCGTACCCGAGATGAGTTTGGAAAACTGACTAGCTCCTATACTGAGATCTTTCGAAATATCTCCAAAGGGAGTGGTTCCGAATCTGGAAGCAATCTTATCCCATTTCCCGTACTTCTCTTCCAGCTTGGCTATAAATCTCTCCTGTAGCGATACTTCCATTGAGGACAATAATTGAACACGATGTGTGGGGATTTTCTCGTATTTGAGGCCCCAAAAATCTCTATTCGATGCATTTTTCCATTATTCCAAAAGTGTGAAAAGGTCGAAAAAACTGTGAATAAGTGGCGTAAAGGCCGTTTGTAATCTTTTTCTTAAAAATAATTCACTAGATTGGACTAACGCATATCATTACATAAATATAATAATCTGTTGCTGATCTGTAAATGTCAGCAAGCTGGGACTCCTTTATTTTTTACTACTACTCCTATGAAATGTACGTTCGATAGGCTACGATTCCTATATCTCGTGGGATTTGTTCTGTTGCTTTGGGGAAATCTTCAGGCACAGGAGGTCCGTCCTCTCCGCATTCTTTTCGTCGGTAACAGTTATACCTACTTTTGGAATTTACCCCAAACGGTAGAAGGGATGCTGGATACCATGGATGCAGAGGCAGAGATTCACCAATCTACAAGTGGTGGCGCGAGCCTAGGGCATCACTGGCGCAATGAAAAGAAACTCCACAGCCACGAAGCCATCGCAGAGGGTCAATTTGATTACATCATTTTGCAAGACCACAGTCGTCGAGCGGTCGACCATCCTGATAGTCTGATGCTTTTTGGCAAGCGGTGGGTAAAGGAGGTCAGAGAAAGTGGAGCACAACCTTATCTGTACATGACATGGGCACGCGAATTTGATCCCTACATGCAGCAACCTATCCAGGAAGGGTATACCCGATTAGCCGCAGAGACAGGAGCGACTTTGGTTCCTGTAGGGCTTGCTTGGGAAAGAGCCCGAACCCTTCGTCCTGGATTCCCTTTGTACGATGAGGATAAGAGTCATCCCTCTCCTTTGGGGACTTATTTGACTGCTTGTGTATTTTATGGAGTATTTTCTGGAAAATCACCTGTAGGCTTGCCTCATCGTATTTTGGGGAAGGATACATATGGGGAAAAACTCTACCTCAACATTCAGTCTAAGGAAAATGCGCTTTTCTGTCAAAAAGTGGCGCAAGATGTCCTTCAAGAAATGCGCAAATAACCATGTCAAACACAGAGAAAAACTCGATCAGCATGAAGCAGACAGGGCTCGTTTTGGGGCCTGCCTTGTTTCTTCTGACGCTATGGGGTATACATCCAGAAGGAATGAGCACCCAAGCCAATGCCATCCTAGCGTGTACCCTTTGGATCGCTGCTTGGTGGATCACAGAAGCTGTTCCTATCGCTATTACGTCGCTTTTGCCCATCATTTTATTTCCCCTTACAGGCGGACTAGGGCTCAAGGAAACGACCGCTTCTTTTGGGCATCGATACATCTTTCTCTACATCGGAGGCTTCATGCTGGCTATTGCGATCGAAAGGTGGAACCTCCACAGACGGATTGCCCTCAACATCATCAAACTCATTGGCACAAACGTCACCCAAATCATCTTGGGCTTCATGGTGGCTACGGCTTTCTTATCCATGTGGATCTCCAACACGGCCACTTCGGTGATGATGCTGCCCATCGGGATGGCGATCGTGGCACAGTTGAGGGACAATCCTTTGACCATAGAGAATGAAACGCAGATTTTTGGAAAGGCATTGATGCTGGCGATTGCCTATAGTGCCTCCATCGGCGGTATGGCGACCTTGATCGGGACTCCCCCCAATCTTGTGCTGGCAGGTATCGTCCAGGAAACCTACGGGATTGAAATCTCCTTTACTCAATGGTTGATATTTGGGCTGCCCATTTCGGTTATTCTGCTTTTCCTATGTTGGCGTTATTTGACCCATTTTGCTTTTAGCTTCAAGCAAAAGAGCTTTCCTGGCGGACGAGCCGAGATACAGAAGCAACTTAAAGCATTGGGGGCCATCAAACCTGAAGAACGTGCGGTGCTAGTTGTATTCGTCTTCACAGGACTTGCTTGGATCTCACGCTCCTTTATTTTACAAGCCTTCATACCCAACTTAGACGACACCATCATAGCGGTGATCGCTTCCGTGGCATTATTTCTCATTCCCTCTACCTCACAGAAGGGTCGTGCCCTGATCACGTGGGAAGAAGCAGTCAAATTGCCCTGGGGGATTTTGCTTCTTTTTGGAGGGGGACTGGCTTTGGCACAAGGATTCAAAGTAAGCGGATTGGCCGAGTGGATAGGAGGACAAATGAATTTGTTGGAAGGGGTTTCGCTGCTCATTCTGCTCTTGATACTGGTTGCCGCTGTCAACTTCTTGACAGAGATTACTTCGAATTTAGCGACTACCGCCATGCTCCTGCCCATTTTGGCTCCTTTGGCACTAGGAATCGAGGTGCATCCTTATATCCTCCTCGTAGGAGCGACCGTAGCGGCTTCTTGCGCTTTCATGCTCCCTGTCGCCACCCCTCCCAATGCAGTCGTCTTTGGCTCAGGCTATTTGAAGATCGTGGAAATGGTCCGTGTAGGTATTTGGATGAACATCATTTCCATCCTTGTCCTCAGCGTCATTACCTACTTTTTGCTGCCGTATCTCTGGGGCTTTGACCCCCTAGTCTATCCACTCGAATGGATCAAGTGAGTAGACCATGTGTGACAATTATCTCTTACCAAAATTTTAAGACTATGAGAAAACTACTATGCTACGCTTTATTTCTACTGAGTATGATTTTCCAAATGACTCAGGGGAAAGACGCCTATCAACCTGCCCATATCCAGGCTCCTGGAGACTTTGTCATTGTGGGTTTTGTGGATGGACCTAGCGGTAATCCCAAATTCATCGAATTATATGCTATCAATGCCATTCCCGACCTGAGTGTGTATGGAATTGGTGTGGCAAATAATGGAGGAGGAACAGATGGGGTAGAATACACCTTTCCTGCAGGATCACTCACAGCAGGGACTACGATTTTTGTGGCCAATGACATTGCGGGTTTTACCTCATTTATGGGTTTTGCGCCAGACTATGAGACAGGCGTTGTCAACTTCAATGGAGACGATGCGATTGAGCTATTTGAAAATGCAGTGGTAGTCGATGTCTTTGGAGACATCAATGTAGATGGAACTGGCACGGCTTGGGAATATCAAGATGCATGGGGAAAGCGTGTCAACGGGACAGGTCCTGATGGATCTACTTTTATCCTCGGCAACTGGACCTTCGGTCCGATCAATGTCTTTGATAATCAAACGACGAATGCGGGCTCGCCTGTACCTTATCCCCTTGCGCCCTACATGCCAGGAGGTGGCACCAATCCCACGCCTGTGACGGTCGAGCTACAGATGAAGGGCGTGATCCATGCTAGTGCGACCATCAAGGCTATGGAATTTGAGGTGCTGGATAATATCGCCGATCTCAGCGTATATGCCATAGGTGTATCGAACAATGGAGGAGGCTCAGATGGTCCTGAGTGGCCATTTCCTTCAGCTTCGGCGAGTGCGGGAGATCGTATTTACGTTGCGAGAGATTCTGCTGCTTTCCGAGACTTCTTTGGGTTTGATGCAGACTTCTATGATGCGCCAGGGGCCGCGCTCAACTTCAATGGAGACGATGGCATTGAGCTGTTTAAGAATGGCGAGACCATCGAAATTTATGGTGATACCTTGCAGGACGGCACAGGTGAGCCCTGGGAGTATACCTTGGGTTGGGCACATCGCAACGATGGGACAGGTCCCGATACAGCAGGATTTGTCTTGAGCAACTGGACCGTCAGTGCGTTGAATGCGCTGGATGGGCAGCCCACCAATGCAGCAGCCTCCGATCCTTATCCTGTTTTGGGCTTGGGTGCACCTCAGCCAGCTTTGGTTCTTGTAGGACTTATACATGCAAATGCCGACGTGAAGTCATCAGAATACTATGTGCTGGAAGACATTTCCGATCTGAGTGTATATGGTCTGGGTTGTGCCAACAATGGTGGCGGAACAGATAGCGTAGAGTGGGCGTTTCCTGCAGCTTCGGCTACGGCTGGGGATCGTATTTACGTTACACGTGATTCTGCTACCTTCCGAGACTTCTTTGGTTTCAATGCGACCTACTACGATACCTCGGGAGCTGCCCACAACTTCAATGGGGATGATGCATTTGAGCTGTTTGAAAATGGGGTGGTGATCGATGTTTACGGAGAAATAGATGTAGACGGGACAGGTGAGCCTTGGGAATACAATGATACTTGGGTGCAGAGAGCGTGTGCGACAGGTCCCGACTCTTCTACCTTCGTCTTGAGTAGCTGGACCATTGCGCCTATCGACAACTTTAACAATACCACTGTCAATACAGATGCGGCAGCTCCCTATCCCGTAGATACCTATCAAACTGTGCCTTGTCCTACCCAGGGAGGGGCTGGTGGAACAGATCTCGTAATTACAGAGATCATGTACAACTCTCCAGGGACTGATTTGGAGTATTTGGAGATTTATAACAATACCTCCAGTCCGATCGATCTCACAGGATACAGCATCACCAATGCCGTGGACTTCACTTTCCCCAGTATCATGCTGATGCCTGATGATTACCTCTTGGTATCAGACGATTCTTTGGGTATGCTCAGCTTCTGGGGTGTCACAGCCTACAACTGGACTTCAGGTTCTCTCAATGATGGAGGAGAGCCGATCACGATCAAGGATGGCAATGGCACAGTCGTAGATTCGGTCAATTATGACGACAATGCACCTTGGACAAGGACGGCAGATGGTCGTGGTCCCTCGCTCGAGTTGTGCGATGTCAATGGCGACAACAATCTCGCTTCCAACTGGCAGCGCTCGACCAGCAGTTCAGGAAAGATCTTCAATGGCCGAGAAGTGTTTGGTAGTCCAGGTATCCCTTCGACTTGTCTTGCGACACCCATCGTGGGGATTACTGCCGCAGAGCTGATCGTGGGGGAATCCGAGGGGAGTATCACCGTATTTGTCAATATGGATAATCCCGACTCAGCGAATGCAACTTCCGTAGACATCGCCATTACTTCTGGTTCAGCAGATAACAACGACTACACCTTTACGGCCACGACATTGACTTTCCCTGCAGGTACAGATACCTCACAGTTTGTTGTCATTCCCATCAATGACGACAGCGATCAGGAGCCCGAGGAGTTCTTTTTCCTTCAGATTTCGAATCCTACAAATGATGCGGTGATCACCAATGATACCCTCAACATTCGCATCATCGACAATGACGCACCGATTACCAATAGCCTCAAACTGATTGGAATGGTTCATGGACCGATTGGTGGCGTTCCCAAAGCAGTCGAGCTTTTGGCCGTGAATGACATTCCCAATCTGAGTTTGTATGGTTTGGGTTGTGCCAATAATGGAGGCGGAACAGATGGTCAGGAGTATACTTTCCCCAATGTGTCTATTGATGCGGGAACTTGTTTCTTCGTGGCAAATGATACCGCTGCATTCAGACAGTTCTTCGGCTTTGGAGCCGAGTTTACAGACCAGGGATCAGCAACCAACTTCAATGGCGACGATGCCTTCGAGATCTTCGAAAGTGGGCAAGTAATTGATGTCTTTGGAGAGATCGACGCCGACGGTACGGGTACGCCTTGGGAGTACATCCTCGGGTGGGTGCATCGCATGCCCAATACAGGCCCTGATGGCAGCACATTTGTCTTGGGTAACTGGGATATCAGTGGTTTGCGTGTATTTGAAGGGCTGAGTACCAATGCGGAAGCTGCTACGCCCTATCCATTTGCCATGTGCGGTGTGGTCAGCAACGATACCGAAGTGATTCCAACAGATATTCGTCTGTATCCCAATCCAGCTAATGAAAGGCTCTTCGTACGTAGTGAATCTATGGTTGATCAGCTGACCATCTACAATATGATGGGACAAGAGGTCTTGAGTGCAAGCAACTTACGAGAAGGAGACCAATTGGATATTCGTACGCTAGCAGAGGATGTCTACCTGATCCAAATACAGGTAGAAGGGAAGATATTGACAGAGAAATTAATGATTCAGAGATAAGGTAGGGTATTGTGAAAGGAGCGGGAAGAGAGACATGTCAAGCTACTGAATATGATCTCTCTTCCCATCTCCAAAGTTAAGTTTAGTAATCCTTAAGGGCGAGGCATGTAGCTTCTGTCTTGCCCGCTTTTTTAAGTCCAAAGAAATGCTAAGAACGATCTACTTACTACTCATCGGCATACTTTTGAGTATGACGAATCTCATGGCACAGTCCATTCTAAACGGTACCGTCCGGGACGAAGCGGGAGAATTCCTCGAAGGGGTCAGGATACGTGTGGAGGGAACCACCCAAGGAGCGATTTCGGATACAGAGGGTAAATTTCAAGTAAGCGTAGAAGATCCTGCTTCGGCTCGCTTGATTTGTACCTACTATGGATTCGAGGATTTGACCATCGCTGTGGCAGGTCAAAGGACCTTATCCATCACCCTTAAGGCACAAGTGCAGACACTAGATGAAATTGTCATCAGTGCGATAGGTCTAGAGCAAAAAGGGGACAACATCGGATCGACCGTCTCCAAGGTCAGCACACAAGATGTGATCCGGTCGGGAGAGACCCTCCTCCTCAATGGCCTGGCAGGAAAAGCCTCTAACCTGAAGATTGCTCGCTCCAATGGAGAACCAGGTGCAGGTACTACCATACAGATTCGTGGTGCCAACACCATCACAGGTTCCAGCAGTCCACTGATCATCCTGGATGGCGTACCCATCGACAATTCGACTACCTACGGTGGAGGGGACTTTAATAGCAATCGCCGCGTAGCCCAATCTAGCCGCCTCAATGATCTCAATCCCAATGATATTGAGTCGATCCAGATATTGAAAGGAGCTTCAGCAGCTTCACTTTGGGGTTCTAGAGCCGCCAATGGGGTGGTGGTGATCACTACAAAAAAAGGCAAAGCAGGGAAATTGGAAATTAGCCTGAATACCCAGATGTCCTTTGATCAGATTCTCAACCAGCATCCTTTGCAAACTACTTTTGGGCAAGGAGATCGGGGCGCATTTTCTCCTACTTCTGCCAATAGCTGGGGAGACAAAATTACTGATCGAAGCGGAGAAGGGGACTTGGTGACAGATCAAGGGGCAAGATTTATTGCAGAGGATGGAACGGTATTTTATCCGATTCTAGAAAAAAGGTCTACAGATATTTTCACAGAAAGAAACTTCAACGATGTCTTTCGCACAGGCTTTTTTCTCAACAATAACATCCAGTTGAGTGGAGGAAATGAGGTCTCTCAATTTTTTCTTTCTATTGGGAGGCTTGACCACGACGGCATCATTGAAAGCAGCTTTTTTGACAAAACCAACCTGACATTTAACAACAAAACACAGGTGACCGATTGGCTGACTATTAAGACAAAAGCCAACTACATCAACAGTACAGCCAATCGCATCAACCAAAGCTCTAATGTGGCAGGACTCTACATCGGATTGCTGCGTACACCTGCGGATTTTTACAATCGCTACTACAAAGGGACCTATGTAGACGCAGATGGATTTGCCTTTACCAATCGCCATCGTGCCTATCGCAACTATCTGGGAGCAGGTACAAGTCCTGCTTACAACAATCCCTTATGGACCATTAATGACCAACGTGTCCTATCCAATCTCAATCGCTTCATCGCTTCTTCTGAAATCAATATCACAGCCACTAACAATCTACTTTTCACCCTGCGTGGAGGGGTGGATAACTACGGAGAAATAAGGGAATACTTTTTTCCTATCGGTACAGCCAATGCAGACTACAGTCTAGGAAGATTTGACGAGGACAATATCAATCGTACTGAGGTCAACTTCGATGTGATCGGAAGATGGAATGTCCAGCTAGCGGAAGTGCTACGTATGACCCTGACTGCAGGTTGGAACTACAATGACCAGCAACGAATTTTCAATTCTACTTCCCTGACCGCTTTCCAGGCAGATGTCAACATTGCCACCTCTCAGCTCAACACAGCCAATGAAAATACTTCCTTCAGGACCCGTCGTCGCTTCCAACGCTCCAATCGTGGATACTCTGTATTGAGTTTCGATGTGAATGAGCAGTTGTACATCAACATCAGCAACACAGTGGAGGCCTCTTCTACGCTGAGTGGTGCCTTTTATTACCCAGCAGTAGATCTTGCATGGCAGTTTAGTGATGAAGTTAAGTGGAAGTCGCTGAGCTTCGGTAAACTGCGCGCTTCATGGGGGCAGGTTGGGGTAGATGCTGCAGCTCACCGCTCCCAAACGCTGGCAGAAGGGGGCTTTTCCTATAGCACATTTAGTGATCCGCTGAATGTCTCTTTATTTGGAGGGGGGTTCCGAGTGGATGACGACAAGGGAAATGAAAACTTGAGACCTGAGGTCAAGACCGAATTAGAGTTGGGTACAGATCTGCGCTTTTTCCAGGATCGCTTGAGCTTTTCCTTTACTTACTACCAAAACGAGATCCGTGATCTTTTGTATGAGATCAATACTTCCCCTTCTACAGGATTCCTGAGCGAGTACAAAAATATTGGAACCATGGAAAACCACGGACTGGAAGCAGATATTCGGTACACCTTCTTCCGAAATGCAGACTGGAACTTGGAGTTCTATGGCAACTTTAGTCGCAATCGTAATCAAGTTACTAATCTATTTGGGGCGAGCTCTATTGCTTTGACGGGAGGTGCTATTTCCTCACGAGCAGTAGAAGGTGAAGCCTTGGGGGTATTGTGGGGGACCAGGGCGCAGCGTGACGATGACGGTGATTTGCTCCTGGATGAAAATGGCTTTCCACAACTCGACAGTGAGCAAGGGGTCATGGGCGATCCCAATCCAGACTGGCGTGCAGGTGCAGGAATCAATGCTTCTTGGAAAAATTTGAGTCTTAATATTCTCTTTGATCATTCGCAAGGAGGAGATTTTGCAGAAAGAACACGATTTGTCCTCTATCGATTTGGGACGCATGAGGATGTGGGGAATGAAGTGACATTGACCCAAAATGTAAAAAATGTCAATGGAGGTGTCTTTTTCATTGGGGAAACTGTAAGGGGAAATTTGGCGGACTTCGGAGCGGGAACCGTCCTGCTGGATGAGTCATGGTACACGACCCTTGGCGGGGGCTTCCTCAGTTCAGTGATCAATGAATTCTCTATCGGAGATGCGACCTGGACACGCTTGCGAGAGGCCTCACTTTCTTATACCATTCGTGGCGCAGGATTTACAGAGAAGACCAAGCTCGGCAGTATCTCGCTAGGAGTGACGGGACGTAATCTGTTCCTCTGGACCTCCCTCAAGGGCGTCGATCCCGAAATTAACCAGTTTGGTGTAGGCAACGGATTTGGCATCGACTACTTCACCAATCCTACGACAAGATCTATCCTATTCAACCTCAGCATCAGATACTAAGGAGACGAAAAGACATGAAAAACTATATCCTTATCTATATTCTCTCCCTTGTGATGGTTTTGGCAGGTTGTCAAAGCCTCAACGAAGGGATCAATGACAATCCCAACGACATCACCATTGATGCCATTCAAGCGCAGTCTTTCCTGACAGGGGCGCAGTTGGGGAATATTCAGGTACAGGTGGGACACTTGCAGCGGATCTCTGCCTTGTGGACACGACAATTGATTGGCTTTCAAAGCTCCTATTTAAGCCTAGATCAGCACAATATCACCACAGCTGAATCTAATTCTACCTGGAATCGTGCTTATCACAGCGTCTTGTCTCAGTTGCGCACCATTCAAGAAAAGGGGCAAAGCAATCCCCAACTGGTCGCGATCACAGAGATCATGGAAGCACATGCCATGGGCACGATGGCTTCTTTGTTTGGTGATATTCCTTACTCCGAGGCCGTCGTGCCAGGGATAGAATCGCCTCTATTTGACTCTCAGCAAGAGGTGTTTACATCGCTTCATGCTCTCTTGGATGATGCGATAGAGAAGCTAGAGAATGTGGAGAATGAGCTGGTCATCCCAGAGGATATTTACTATCTGGGAAGTGTGGAGAAATGGATGCAAGCGGCTTGGACATTGAAAGCGCGGTACTACATGCTCGACCAAGCCTACACCAATGCGTATCAAGCAGCCCAAAACGGAATTGCTGCTGCAAGCAACGACCTTTTGTTTCGTCCGATTACCGACAATAACACCGACAATAAAAATCTCTTCTGGCAACTGGCGGCGGGTTCGCGTGCAGGAGACATTGGCAATCTGAAAGATGAGCAAGTGAGCTACCTCCTACAGATCATGTCTGATACAGCAGCTATCAAGCGGACGCATGGCAAGACCCGTGAAGCGGCGCGACTGGCGTTTTATACCATCTTTGATTCGGATGCTGACGCCAATCAGGGCGTTGCTGCCGCGACACAGTCCATGCCGATGGTAACCTTTGGGGAGAATCAGCTGATTTTGGCTGAGGCAGGTTTCCGCACGCAGGGTTTTGAGACGGCCCTTGGACACCTCAATACGTGGAGAAACTGGCTCAACTCTGGCGATGCCTTTACGGTCATTGATCCTGCATTGGATCTGTTGTATCTGGACTTGGAAGAAGATGATTTTGAAGAAGACGGATTCGAAAATCCCGATGGGGTAGATCCTGGTCAAGCTTTGATGCGTGAAATCTTGGAAGAACGCTATGTCTCAGGCTTTGGGACATTTATGCCTTATGACGATGCGCGTAGACTGAGAGAAAGAGAGCCTGCTGTTGCCGTTCCTTTTCCCATCAATCCCAACGGAGGCCCCTGTCTGCCAGCACGCTTCCTGTATTCGGCTCGTGAAATCGATGCCAACAACAATGCGCCAGCCGTTCCTAATTTATGTGAAAAAACACCTCTCAATCAGTAGAAGCATGAAAAAGTATTTATATATATGTTGGCTTCCCTTTTTGTGGCTATCCGCATGTGTAGAGGAAGCACCCTTTTTTCCCGCAGATCCCAATACGTTTACGGTTGTAGCTACCGAGGTAGGGAGCGTGAGCCTAGACGAAGGCAGGACAGGAGTAAAAGTAGATGCGGAGTTCACGCTGATCTTTTCCAACCCTGTGAACCCCGACCAAGCGGCTCAAGCCGTTTCCCTTTCTTCCTCCAATGGGAATGTGGATTTAACCATCAGCTTCAACGACAATCAGTCCATTATGGCCTTGATTCCCAATGACAGTTTAGCCTTTGAGACGCTCTATACCTTAAATGTCAATACAAGTGCTGTAGGTCAGCAGGGAGAAGCCTTGACAACCTCTTTTGCTCGAAACTTTGAGACAGAGATAGAGCCCAAACCGCTATTTGATGGGGGAGATGGGACAGAAGCAAATCCTTATTTGGTCGGTACGGCTGAGCAATTGGACATTGTACGACTGTTCTTAGAAAGCTTTTTCATCATGACGTCAGACATTGATGTCTCAGGACCTTCTGCCGCAGATCCAGCAGGTTGGCTTCCGATTGGAGACTTGAACGAACCCTTTACGGGCAATTTTGATGGAGGAGGCTTTACGGTGAAAGGACTGACCATTGCCCGAACAGATCGAAATGAAGTGGGGCTATTTGGCGTCTTAGGAGGTACAGGCGTCATTCAAAATTTGAACGTGCAAGCGACAGGTGTGGCAGGCTCTCAAGCTACAGGAGCACTTGTAGGCCGACAGTTGAGTGGGACCATCAGGAAGTGTAGCAGTTCGGGAAGTGTGACAGCAAATAACAGTAGAGTAGGGGGGCTGGTAGGTTCGCAAGAGGCAGGCTTGATCACGCAGTGCATGTCTTCTTGTGGGGTGTTTTCAGAGCTATCGCGTGTGGGAGGATTAGTCGGATTGACGCAGGCGGGTACAGTAGAAAAGTCCTCTACCTCAGGAAATAGTGAGTCTCTATCCTCTCGTGTGGGGGGAGTGGTAGGTTCTGTCGAAGAAGGTGCTACCGTCACGGACAACTATGCGACAGGAAATGTCACAGCCAGAAATCGAGGCGGAGGCTTGTATGGGCGTGTAGATGGTACGGCTAATCGAGGATATGCTACGGGTAATATCACGATTACCGATGCTGATGACTCTGGCGATTATGCCGGACATGCTGTCGGGCAGGTAGGGGGGAGCTCCTCTATTACGGAGTTGTATTATCCTACGGATCAGACCATCAACTACGGAGGGAATGCAGACATCACCATTGAAGGCACCCCTACGAACATTGGCTCATTCTCTTGTGGAAATCCTATAGCCACCTTCTCAGGATTTGATTTTGCCTCTGTTTGGGTTTGCACAGCTGATGGCACTTGGCCTTCGCTACAGTAAACCCACTATCCACTATCACTTTTGTCTCTTATTTCGGTTCTCATATCTCATAGTCTCAAAAATATGTCTATCTCATTCCTCAAATATACCTTTGTCCTACTCCTCGGAAGCTTGTCTCTCTTCCTATGGAGCTGCGAAGAACCTGACGATGGATCTTTTACACCACAAGTCATACAGGAGCCTGAGCCGCCAGCGGATACAAGTTTCACCGTAGAGGAGCCCTGTCTGACCTCCAGCTGTGCGCTACAAAGCATGACGCTAGATGCTGGTAATGCCGATCTGACGATGGAATTTTACGCCAATTATGACATTCTGCGTGAAGACGCTGTCTGGGGCACCCTTACATCTGCCATCATCGTCATCCACGGCAACAACCGCAATGCCAACGAATACTTCAACTGGCTGACGAGTACCCTGCTATCACTCAACAAGCAGAATGAGACTATCCTCATTGCTCCCCAGTTCAAAATCAACAGTGACCTGGGCGGCAATCAAGATCTCATCTACTGGTCGAGCAACGGCTGGAAGCGCGGCTTTCAATCCAATAACATCACGAGTGTAAAATATAGTTCCTATGATATTGTGGACTCTATGATACAAGTCCTTTCCGACAAGTCGCGCTTTCCTAATCTAAGTAAAATCATCGTGACAGGGCACTCTGCGGGCGCACAGTTTACGGGCTTGTATGCGGCGGCTAGCCCGATGGAAGATTTGGTCACAGGCGTGGACATCGAATACATTGTTGCCAACAGCCAGTATTTCTATTATCCTGGAGGAGAGAGATGGAATGCAACCAGCAACCAGTTTGAAGTACCTACGGGCTGTGCAGATTATACCAATTGGCCCTATGGGTTTGGCAATCCTACAAGCTATCTCTCGCGTTTTCAGCAGGCCGATGTGTCCAATCGCTACGTGAGCAGAAAGGTGACCTTCATGCTAGGTACACTCGATATTTTTACCAATGGAACCTTGAATACATCTGATTGTGAGGCACAGCTTTTGGGCGAGAATCGATTCATTCGTGGTGAGAATATGTTTCGCTACATCGAGACCTTTTTCCCTGGTGTCAATGGACATCAAAAAGTGACAGTCAGCAATGTCGGGCATGATGCGGCGGCGATGTACAATTCAGGCGCTGCTTTGGATTTGATCGGGGAAATATTGAGGGAGTAGAACAGCACTAGCGGTCACTTTTTCTGGAACAAGCCGACTCCTGTTTATATCTGAGGCTAAGGCCCCTTTGCATAGCTACTCAGTAGACGAAAAAATGGATGGGCTGCATAGCTTGACAAGTATGCAGCCCATCTTTTTTACTCTTGCATTCAGCTAGGCATTCAGTATCCGAAGCCCTGCAAGTATTGATTGTTATTTTTCCAGCCTGGAGAAATCTTCACATAAAGCTGGAGAAATACCTTCTTACCCAAAAACTCCTCAATATCCTTGCGTGCGTTTGTCCCGATCTTTTTCAGCATGGAGCCTCCTTTACCGATGATCATGCCTTTTTGGGTATTTCTTTCGGTGTGGATCGTCGCTTGTATACGAACAATCTTTTCTTCTTCCTCAAACTTCTCAATCTCTACCTCCGTACTGTAGGGCAGTTCTTGCTGCATGAGGAGAAAGATCTTTTCACGGATCATCTCTGCGATGAAGAAGCGTTCGGGACGATCGGAGATTTGGTCTTTTTCGAAGTAAGGAGGGCCTTCGGGAAGATGTTGGAGGATGAGTTCCTTGAGCTTGGGGACGTTGGTGCCTTTCAAAGCCGAAATAGGGATGGCTTCTTGAAAATCGATTTTGTCCATGAGTTCCTTCATGCGTAGGAAGACGGCATCTTCTTCTACTGCATCGATCTTGTTGAGGACAAGGATCTTGGGGATGTGCGTTTTTTCGGCTAGCGCCAGGAGATCTTCCTCTGGAAAGGTTTCATTGATGGGAATCAGCAGGACGATGAGATCGGCATCCTCAAGCGAATGATCGATGAAATTCATCATGCGGTTGTGGAGCTTATACTTGGGACGAATCAAGCCCGGCGTATCCGAGTATACCACTTGATAATTTTCCCCGTGATCAATCCCAAAGATTCTATGGCGCGTAGTTTGCGCTTTGGGAGTGATGATGCTCAGTTTTTGGCCGAGTATTTGGTTGAGTAGGGTAGATTTGCCTGCATTGGGTTTTCCAATGATGGTGACAAAACCTGATTTATGCCCTTCGAATCCTGCTTCTTCTAACATTTATCTCAATAATTTTTGCAAATGTAAAAGAAAACTCCTAACTATGCACTCCCATCACAGAAAGGAACCAAGAAAACAGAAAAATATATCGCAGGGTGGAGCAGTTGGTAGCTCGTTGGGCTCATAACCCAAAGGTCGTAGGTTCGAGTCCTACCCCTGCAACCCAAGCCGTCAGAATTGTCTGACGGCTTTTTTATTTGGTAGACATCATCTTCTCATTTTTTAGCTTCCATCCCTAGTTGGGATATTCCTACTTTTTTATCTGTTTACTACACAAGCACTGGGTATTATAAAAAGCTGTAAATACCTAACCCTTCAATTATCCCATTTATCTGAAATCCCAACCTGTATTTAATCAATACCAGTCAATACCTGGAAACCAGTAGGAGCCTTCCAATTTTCCAGTATTCTTACCAGTGTTCAGATTATCCTATTTGTCAGACGAAAAGGGCAATCATTATTACCCTTTTTTCTAACAATCATTTAAATCCCCACTAGTTATGAAAACTGTACTGAACGTAGTAAAAATCGCATGCCTCGCTGCCCTGACAGTCATCTTTTTTGCATGTGAAGGTCCCGAAGGACCGATCGGACCCGCTGGACCTGCTGGCCCCCAAGGAGAGCAAGGGGCACAGGGTGCGCAAGGAGAGCAAGGTGCCCAAGGCGATAAAGGAGATCAGGGCGACCCTGGACCACAAGGCCCTCAAGGTGAAGAAGGAAATGCCAATGTGAAGAGCTACACATACTCGATCTCAGGAACGGATTGGTCTGCTTTTAGTGGAATCACGAAGACGGCAAATCTTACGGTACCTGCTATTGATCAGGATATTGTAGATAATGGAGCGGTTCACGTATACTGGGGAACTGGCGGAGGCTATCGTGCTTTGCCATTTACCTTCCTCGTCTCAAATGGCGGTTTGCGCTCACTGTTTTACTTGTACACTGTAGGTAACGTCGAACTAGAATACAAAGAGCAAGGTATCTCAGGCGGTCCTACTACTTTCACTTACAATGGTACATACAAAGTAGTCGTTGTAGAAGGAAAAGCTGGAAAGAACTCTCCCGACATCAACTGGGATAGCTACGAAGAGGTAGCGAAGTTCTACGGATTCTCTTTGAAGTAATCCATAACAGAAACCTAATTAAAAAAGAAAAAGGAGTAGAAATTTCTGCTCCTTTTTCTTTTGCTTTTTATTGGGAAAACGATTTGATTTTTCTTCAGGTAGCGAAATCTATTCTATCATCACCTCAAAAAGCTCCCTCCTCAAATCCCGCAAGGTACTTCCTAGGTCCGAGCGTAAGGCGGTTCCATAGTTATAGGTAGCCGTAAAAATCGTGTTATTATGCGGGATATAATTGCAGTTTGCAGAGTGACCCAAATCCCCGCCGCCATGTCCATAAGCATGTAGATCGCCTGGGATTGTATCTAAGACATTCCTAAACTCGTCATGAATGGCTGCATAGCTAAAGTATGAACTGGAAGGCTCGGTTTCATTGGGACCTTGTTCGATCATATTGGCAAAGATAAAGTCTAGATTCTCCTGCGTGATGAATCTTTTCTCGCGCATCAGGGCATGCATGAAGCGGTAGAGATCTGCCACATTCGCATAGACTCCATTTGCGCCGAAGTTTCCTGTATTGAGCTTGGTGACATTCTCGATGCTGCCCCCGTCGTTGTTGAGGTCGATGTAGCCTTGAGAGAGATTGGGAAGTGGAAAAGGGTCTTTGAAGTCGTAATAGACGGTATTTTCCATGCCCAGAGGTGCAAAAATCTGCTCCCGCATCAAGTCTAAGTGAGACTTACCCGTTATCTCATCCAGAATCATGCCGATCAAGACCATGTGGCTATTGGAGTAGCGCTTCCCTTCGCCTGGCTCATGCCTAGAAGGCTTATTGGCCATATTGTCTACCAGTCGATCCGTTGACCAGTCCTGGTCGGGATCGTTGAGCACATCCAGATTGAAGGCAATGTCGCCCGCGATGTCATAGATCCCAGCCGTATGGCTGAGCAACATACCCAAGGTGATGCGGTCCCCATTTGTGATGCGCGCTGCCACATCGGGGAGATGCTTAGAGATGGGGTCATCCAGGCTCAAATCGCCCGATTGGATGTATTGCCACGTCAGGACACCCAGCATCATCTTGGTTACAGAGCCGAGTTTGCTGATATGGCAAGGCTCCATAGTAATCTGATTTTCCAGATCTGCGGCTCCTGCGCTTCCCGTCCAGGTACCATTTTCATCGTCGATGAGAACTGTGACGCCTGGGATACCCTCAGCCACATATTTATCCATGATCGCTTGTATGGCCCCAGCTTTGGGATGATTAGAATTGATGCTGAGCTGGCTATCTGCTGTGCAGACATCGGTAGGAGAAAAGAGATCGGTCTGGCAAGCGGTCAGCAAAAAGCACGCACAGACAATCCCTATGTAGTATGGTATGTTCATTGAGATTTTATTTATGATTAGACACTTCGATGAGTGAACATGAAATTTATGAGAAGAGGAATAATTTGTAAACGAACCTCCATCGAATGGTGGGTGAAGTGAAATCATGCTCCACAGATCACTTTCCAAGGATTAGGAGCCTACTTAAATTGGCAAGCTCAATCGTAGCCACAGAGGGGCATAAGCAATCACAGGAACGGTCTCATTGGCAAAGGTTCCTTGTACTTGGATACGATAACTCAGATCTACACTCAATCCCTTACCTTCTCTGGCATCAAAAAAATGATACCCCACATCTGCTCCAACCTGAAGCATCCAGTTTTGGCGTGTAGGTGTGTTGATCTCTTGATAGATGCCATCATTGTCTCGTTCTAGTGTAGCGAGATTGGGGAAGGCCAAGACATAGCCTCCGCCGATCGCCAGGGGAGTGACCTGCCATCCTTTCGTGCTTCTATAGCGGTAGCCTACTTCTGTGTGTAAGCGCAGCGCATCTTGAAGGTCCCGATGTACAAAAAAGTCTAATGTCCCCCTTTGAATGAGTTGATGCTGTGCATGTGTATTCCATCGTCGTAAGATAGAGACTCCTACACCAGGATGGATCGGTGAAAAATCAGGGGCGATCAAGGAGAGGGATTGATGCCCTACCTGAACGGAAGGTTCCCACAAGTGATAATAGTCAGACTGTGCATGGGAAGATAAAAAGCATCCCCATACAAGTGCGAGTAGAAGTATTTTTTTCATAGGCTCGTAGTTAAATAATGATCTTCCTTTACAAAGGAGGGAAAGATAGGAAATGTCATGTATTCCTCTGCTTTTCGGACAGTTCATCCTACGAAATTAGTAAACTTCTATTTAAGGTACAGGGTTCAATTTTTTCCTTAGTAGGCCCACCGCCAAGGCGTGGACTCTGGCCCCCAACGTCAGAACATCAAATTCTTGATTCGTTCCATATAAGACCGACTGACTCGGACTACGTCCTTATTTTCGAGTATGAGATCATAGCTACTGGGATATTTCTCTACACTTTCGATGAAGTGGATATTGACGATGGAGCTGCGATGAACCCGCAAGAAGGTGTCAGGATTTAGCTTTTCCTCTAACCTACTGATGCCATAGCTCGAGAGATAGGTATTTTGTGGAAGAACCAAACGGGAATAATCCCCATCTGCTTCGATTCGGATGATTTCCTGCACATCTATTGACACCAGTTTCCTGCCTGAGGGCACGAGAATCTTTTCGGGATAAGAGGATTTTTCCTGGTACAGACTCTCCGTCAAAGGACCGATAGCTGTATTGTCCTGATTCAACACCCGACTTACAGCCTCCTGAAATCTTTCCTTGGTATAAGGTTTCAGGAGGTAATCTACTGCATGTACTTCGAAAGCTTGTAAAGCATACTGGTCGTAAGCGGTAGAAAAAATAACTTGTGGAATAACATCCAATCGAGTCAACACTTCAAATCCCGTAAGGCCTGGCATCTGAATATCTAAGAAGAGCAAATCAGGCTGAAATTTCTGGATGATCTTGACGGCGTCAACGCCATTATTGGCTTCGCCTAGGAGGACGAGGTCAGGATAATCTTGGAGGTACTCTTTGATGAGCTTGCGGGCAGCAGACTCATCATCGACAATGATAACTTTCTTCATCATATCAAATCACAAACTGGATCTTAAGTCCTCTTGGGAAATTATCTGAAATGACCAATTCGCTGTCATAGATTTTTTCGAGGCGGAGCTTGGTATTCGTAAGGCCAATCCCGACATCGAACAACTGGCTTTTATCTGCCATTCCCACACCTGTATCAGATACTTCGAAAGCGATCTTTCCTCCCACTTGATGGATACGGATGGCGATTTCACCCCCCTCGATCAAAGAAGCAATACCGTGTTTGATCGAGTTTTCGATCAGTGGCTGTAAGATCATGGGAGGCACGGGAGTATCTTTGACTTCTTCAGCTACATCCATGACCACTTGAAGACGATCTTCAAATCGCACTTTTTCCAGTTCTAGGTACTTGGTCACAAAATCCAGTTCTTCACGAAGGGAAACCCATTCTTCCCGTGTGGCTTTCAACTGGTAGCGAAGGAGCGTGGACAGGTTGGCGATCATCTCACGCGTCTGTTCCTGCTCTGGAGGTAGAGACGCACTGATCGCGTTGAATACATTATAGAGAAAATGTGGATTGAGTTGGGCTTTGAGTGCAGCTAGTTCACTCTTGAGCGCAGCTTCGGAGAGTTCAGCTTTAACTTTCAAGTCTCTCTGACTCGTTTGGTAATACTCATAAGCATGAAAAATCCCAAACTGGATGAAGTAAAATAGGGCAGGAATATACACATCCCATACAGAGCCCGATCCTTCGAGGTGCCAAAAGCCCAAAAATTCAGTAGTTTCATAAAATACCTTTTGGTAGATCAGGCAAAATAAAGGGAGAGTCGCAAAGTGAAGCAGTAAGCGATAACGGAGCGCCACGCCACGCATTTTCCTAAAAAAGAACCACCAAAACGGCAAAGTGACCAATAGCTTGATGGAGTATCCCAGCCCTGCCTGTCTGAAAAATATGGACACATCAAATATCTTCAGGTTATCAGGATCTAGATGGCTGATGTTGATCCGTAGGGTGATGTGGTACAGGACCGCAGCCAAAAAGTAGAATCCCAAGACTGAGAGGTACTCGAACAAACGAATACCCCAAAGTTTTTGATGTAAGAAGCGCATATGGTTCATATAAGCATTCGGTGAGTAAATAATATAGGATTTTTATCTACGGCGACCTACTCCTCTGCAGCGGGCTCGAAGACCCACCAGACGACTCCTGATCCTGGATCAAAGCTAATTTTGGCGATACCTAGAGGCGTCAACACCAAGTATTTTCCATCAATTACTTGCTCCTCTCCCTGGTAATAAGCCTGAGCTTGGCCGTCCTGATACGTAAATTCAATGCCATTGGAGAAGGTTAATTTCACATTGTACTTTCCTGGTCTGGCTTGAGAAGGGATCAGTTCTTTGTGAATTTTTACTTGAGTAGAAGGCCGCTGCGGGATTGCCTCATGTTCTTTTGCCGTAGGGTTTGAGGGTGTATAGACTCCGTCTGCAAATCCTGCTTCCTTGGCTGCTGAAATCGTTGTCATGATGGTGATTTCCTGGTTTTTGAGGGGATAACGATCAGGTGATGGTCGATAACTGGGAAATACTTTGAGTCGAATTTCGCCCTTATACACAAAAGTGTTCGCTTCTGCTGCTTCAGGATTTACGGGACGATTGTTTTCATCAATGATGGTATAGGTGCTACCAGCAGGATAGTAAATGACCTCTTCGGTATGGCCCTGGGCTTTTACGACAATGGTCAGATAGTCCTTGGTGTGAGCAGAGGTTCCAGCTATTAATACAGAAAAGACGAAAGTGAATAGGAGAGATCTTAGCATGGCAAATGAATCTTGAGTTGATGATGCATCTAAAATATCCTCATGACTCCTGTATAGCTACTCCCACTCGACGAACGAACATATACGTCGGTGAATCTCATTTTTTGATATGCTCATGCCTATTCATCCTTGGAAACCGCTTCTTTTTCTAGCAGATAAAGCGGTTTGAGCATTTCCTCTCGCGAGGCAGCTAGTAAGAATGGTAGTTTGATAGACGTGACGTTGTAATCGTAGTAGGTCTCTATGATCCGATAATGGGTCTTCATTCCCTCTATGTCTGACAGACCTTCTTCATTCGTCAAAATCCAGGTACCTGGAGGATAGGAAGGAATCTTGCCCCAGTCTACCCACTGGTTGATGCGCTGGGCATAAAAATCCAGCCCTTGACCATAGACTTTATAAAAGAAAAACTGATCCTGAGCCTTTTGTGCAGCGAGGACCTTGCGCCCCACCTGATTGGTCGCTTGATAGCTTAGCAACTTAGGATAGAAATCCACTGTCATTACCAGATTGAGCATGAATACCACGAGTAAGGTTGAGGTGAGAAGGCGTACTTGTGCTTGTTCTTTGAGCCATATCCACCATGCGAGTCCCAAAAGGCCCAGACAGACAAGGGGTAATAGGATCTGGCCATCTGGAAAGCCTAGGATAAAATAAGCACCAACCGCCAAGGCAAATATTTGCATCAGGCCCCATTGGGCATAACTTAACCTTTGCAGCAGTTTTCCATTGAGCTGAAGGATGTATCGAGCGGTCAGGATAGCTGCGAATGGAAACAAGGGAAATACATAGTGTGGCAACTTGAAGTTGGAGAGCGACAGCATCAAGAAACCGAGTGTAAACCCACCCAGACTCATATATTCTGCGGTATCCGCTACGCGAAACTTAGATAGAACCAGCCGATATAGCCCAATCCCCCATGCAGGGAAGAAAAACAGGACCCAAGGCTGAAAATCCCAGAGCATGGTGAGGAAAAAGTAATAAGAAGGTGCGCCATTGTCCCAATAAATATCCCCTGTGATCCGTCCGAAGCTTTGTGTCCAGAAGAAGAATTCCAGGCCTGAGGGACCTTCGAGACCATAGACCTCTTTCTCGGGGTGAAGGTCAAACTGCTGATACAAACCGATGCACATGGGGATCAAACTCGCTCCCACGATCAGGAGAAATATCAGCCATTGGGGATGAAAGATGACTTTCCATTGTCTTTTGAGGAGGAGATCCGCTCCGATTGCTGCACCTGGGAGGATGAGACCGATAGGACCTTTGGTCATCATGGCCAGTCCTACACCTAGGCTTCCTAGGATCAGATTGCCCCAGCTCCCTGAGCGGATGAAAGATGACAACTGCCAGACAGCAAAAATCACCCAGCCCGTGAGGAGCCCATCTGTACGAACATCATTTGTGATTAAGAAAAATGCTTGGGTAAAACCCAGAATCGTTGTCGCTAGTAGGGCCGTCTCCTTGTCATACCACATACGGGTAAAACGAAAAAGGGCATAAAGTCCGAGCAACAAAACCATAACAGAGGGCAACTTATAGGCGAGTTCGTTGACCCCAAAGATTTGGAAAGAGAGGGCAGACAACCAAAACAGCAGAGGCGGCTTGTCCAAATAGTCATCGCCTCGGTGGTAAACTTCTAGAAAGCTACCTGATTCCATCATCTCAAGGGAAATAGAGGCGTATTGTGCAGCATCTACTTCCATGATTTCGATCCTCATATTGAGTAGATATATAACCCCCAAGAATACCAATGCCCATATATATCTTTTCTGCTGCATGACCTGCAAGATACATGGGTTTGGATAGGATCTGCAAGGGAATTTAGCCTCATATCAAAAAAGGAACCTCCATGTAGAAGGCTCCCTTTCTTCGGAAAAGTTGTGATATATATCTGTGGATCAATAATCGAACCACGAATGCTTTTATGCGATCGTTATTTTTTGCGAATGACGCGGGCAAAATGTTTACGGCTTGCCTGTCCCTTGAGGGTGCCTAGTACCATGGGGCACTCGGGAGCTGTCTCCTGACCAGGGCGCCAGTTATACTCGTCGTAGTCTGTTGGAAAAGCAGCAATAGCCGAAAGGATAGTTTGAGAAGGATTGTTAACTGATGTGCGTACGTTGGGAGTCATTGTCTTGTTGTTTAGAATAATGTTTTGATTGTCTGATGGCATAAAGGCAAATACAATGTCAATAAATATAAATATCTGACTAGTAGTTGATTGTATAATTTTATGATACTGTTTTTTCTTGATTTGAGAATGACGTTGATCATTTCGGGAAAAGACAAATCGCAATACGGAGCCTCTTTACATATTTAGAGTAAAAATGGACCTTTAGGTTACAAATGGCCTCTCTTCCCCTCTTGTGATATAAAAACCGGTAAGCGTTTAATTCTCCTACCTTCTGCCTAAATATTTTTTTCAGCTTACATTATTTTTCACTTACACCTCATCCTCCTGATACCAGAATAAACTATTTCCATTTTGGGAATTTATTCATCAATTTATTAATTTATTTTCATGTGAATAGATAAAACTGTTTAAGTGGATATTTTAATGATATGAAGTGTGGATAATCGCGTATTTAAAAAGGTTATAAGCTAGAATTTTATCTTTTCTCAACATCTGACCTCTTATTTAAGGGAAATATTCAACCACTACAATACTACTACTATGCAAAAACGGTTACTCATTTTATCTTTATGCCTGCTCCCGCTTGTCGCATTTACCCAGAGGGGTACCATCGTCCAATCCGAACTCAAGTTTGATTACTCGATCTCCCAAGTCCAGGCCGAGATCAACAACTTGATCCCGATCAATCTTCCTAGTTTTCTGATCAACCTACTCGTGTACGTAGACTATCCCCTCCAAGGGTACAAGGTGGTGTACAACACAGTGGACTATGATGGCAATCCTACCACAGCTTCGGGCTTGGTCGTCATTCCGCAGAATTATGGTTGTGGAGCAGCCATGGCTACTTATTGCCATGGGACGGTTTTCAACAAAAACGATGTGCCTTCTAACTTAAGTGGGGCAGGAGATGGAGCCGAATTCATCATCGGACTGGCCTTGGGAGGGGCGGGTTATGTTTCGGTTTTGCCAGACTATCTAGGGCTGGGAGACAGCCCCAATTACCATCCTTATGTAGACGCACGTACGGGTGCTTCGGCTACCATCGACATGATGCGTGCTGCCAGGCAGCTTTGTAACCAGCTGGGAGTCGGACTCAACGGAGAAGTATTTCTCAGTGGATACTCTCAGGGAGGACATGTAGGGATGGCAACGCTACGCGAGATTGCCCAAAATCACGCCAGCGAATTCAATGTAGAATTTGCAGGTTTGGGTTCAGGGCCCTACGACCTGTCAGATACTCAGTACAGATTTATTTTTGACGATCCCTTTTATGCCACACGCCAATACATCCTGTATGTAGCCAGTTCGTGCCAGGAGACAAGAGGAGATGTGTACAATGACCCATCGGATATACTGGTTTCGCCTTATGATAATTTATATACCACAGAAATTTTGGGACAGACAGGCAATACCCTTTGGGTACCCCTGCCTTGGACAGATCTCTTTGTACCTGGATATCTCCAAAATGTAGAAAATAATCCCAATCACCCTTTAAGGGCTTGCTTGAGAGCAAGTGACGTATACGATTGGCTCAACTATACACCTACCACGATGTACTATTGTCCGCCGGATGCTCAGGTAGACCCTCAAAATGCGCAAGTAGCCAAGAAAGAACAGCGAAGCAATATTCCCTGGTATCTATTTTGGAAGCGCTGGCAGATCAGTACCTTGAACTGTGGCAATTTCTCGCATGAAGATTGTGTCATTCCCTCCCTCTTATTTGCTCGGACGTCTTTCAACTCCTATCGGAATGGATGTGGTCCCTTCAACAGACCTTCAGGACAAAATCCTTTGATGTTTGCACATGAAGCGCAGATAGAGGTCCCTGAGATTACGCATTTCGATACAGAGATCAACTTGGGATCTTACGCAGGTACCATCCAATCTGCAGAAATCTATGATTGGGAGGGAAAAGTAGTCAATACGTGGACAGATCTGAGTAGTGGCAAACTGAAACTTTCTCATGCACAGTTACAGGAAGGGTATTATGCATTGAAAATGACCAATACAGAGGGAGAAAATATCTGGGCATTGACCCTCTCTCTCCATCCTGAAATCGCTGCCTCGGATGATTACAATCCTATCTCTCCTGCTGTTTTATCGACAGAAGCCAAGCTAGACCTTTCTTTGCTAGAGAAAGAGGTAAAAGCTGTCTATATCAGGGAGACAAATGGTCAAATTTGGGATACCTATCATTCGCCTGATGATCAAGTGACACTTTCACGAAATAACTTGCCAGAGGGGAGCTATCTAGCTGAGGTTGTGACACGTGATCAGTCTTTCTTCTTGCCGTTGGAGGTCAGTAATACAGTCTCGCTAGATGTAGCCGCTGAAGCCTGGGACTTGTATCCTAATCCAATGCAGACAGAAGTATTCTTGAATCTAGAGAAATTTCCTGCTTCTGTACAGCAGGTGCGCCTTATAGATATGCAAGGACGCGTAGTCTATGAACAAATTCCTCCCCAAAGCCAGCAGACCCTGCGTATTCCTCGTGGAGCATGGGCAGCAGGGATGTATACACTCGTCATCCAAACTTCTAAACAATCATTCCAGACCAAAATAGCCGTAGATTAAAGCTGGGAAGATGGATATATGCACAGGAGGAGGCATCTCTACCATGAGGTGCCTCCTCCTTTTTCATTCACCTCGTGTGCAACATTTTCCACTTACCTTCGTCTAAACAACAGCTCCTCGTATATGCTAGTTGATATTTATTTTGAATGATTTATCCTAGTATGAACGAACGTATCCTTCACGCCCTCCATCAATTAGAGGAGCAGGAAAATATAAAGATTGTATATGCTTTAGAGTCAGGCAGTCGTGCTTGGGGTTTTGCCTCACCCAATAGCGATTGGGATGTTCGCTTTCTATACATCCGTCCAGAAGACTGGTATCTATCTATTGATGAAAAGCGGGATGTCATAGAGCGTATGCTGCCAGGTGATTTAGACTTGGCGGGTTGGGACATCAAAAAGGCATTAAAGCTCTTTCGCAAATCCAATCCCCCTTTATTGGAGTGGCTTCGAAGTCCCTTGATCTATTTGGAGTATGGACCAACTGCTCAACACATGCGTGTGCTTTCAGAAGCATTTTTTAATCCCAAATCCTGCATGTATCACTATCTCAGCATGGCCCGAGGCAACTTCAAAGCCTACCTCAATCGGGAGCAAGTATCATGGAAAAAGTACTTCTATGTACTTCGTCCGATCTTGGCTTGTATGTGGACAAAGGAGAAAGGAACCATGGCACCTATAGAGTTTGACATTCTTCGATGGGAGATACTACCAGAAGGGTATCTTCAGGAGATAGTAGGTGAATTGCTTAGAAAGAAAATATCCAGTCAGGAGTTGGCAGAAGGCCCTCAGATTCCCGAACTCAATCAGTTCTTGGAAGAAAAAATCGAAGAAATGACGCTTTGGTTGTCGACTTATACTTTTAAGTCCTATCCTGACACCGCGCAGTTGGATCAGCTATTTAGAAAAATGGTCAGGGAGCAAGCGTACTGGTAGGATGCATGCTTTTGCCTGTAAGAAATGACGGTGTGGGACGTGTCTTGACCCTTGGATTCAGCTCACACAAGGAGGGGAAGGGAATTTTCGAGTACAAGGGCACCCTCCTTTCAGATCCCCAACCGATGGAAAGAATTATGCCAGCTCCCCGAAGAGCTGGCGTTTTCATTACGCAGGATGAATTGGCACCTACATCAATGTTGAATTACAAGAGGTTCAGCTACGGCGGTGACTATCCAATGCTACCTTTTCTACGTTTTTTTACCCATAGAACTAGACGTATAAAATTTTCCTATCTTCTGCTCGATTCCCCCCTTTGAGAGGGCTTCATTTATACTCAAAGCTATATCCCATGCGATTCCTTTTTTCCCTGTTTTTGTTTGGAAATATGCTATGTGGGCTGTGTGCCCAAGACACTTTTTCGATTGTTGCGGTGGATACGACCACGGGAGAAGTGGGAAGCGCAGGTGCCTCTTGTGTAGACTTGAATTCCTTTCCTGGTTTTGAGGACGACTTCCTCGGAGAGCTTTTTCCAGGGGTGGGAGCGATCAATACACAGGCATTTTATCTGGGAGCTAACCAGGCAGGTGCACGCAATCGCATGAACCTAGGAGACACACCTGCACAAATCATTCAATGGTTGATCCAAAATGATTTCTCAGGTAATCCCGAATTGCGGCAATATGGCATCGCAGCCATCGTCGATGGACAGCCACAGGCAGCAGGCTACACGGGAAGTGGGACAGATGATTATAAAAATCATGTCACAGGCCCTAATTACAGCATCCAAGGAAATATATTGTTGGGACAAGAGATTCTGGATTCCATGGAAGCGCGTTTTCTACGGGCAGAGGGAGATTTGGCTTGCCGATTGATGGCAGCCCTGCAAGGAGCCAATGTCGTAGGAGCTGATACAAGGTGTACACCTTTGGGGACCTCCTCACTATTTGCCTTTGTCAAAGTAGCGCAGGTAGGTGATTCCTTTGGTGATCCTTCCTTCAAACTTTCTGTCCGATCCTCAGGTACGCCTGCGCAGGAGCCGATCGACCAGCTTCAGCTACTTTTTGACAATGAGAAAAGCTGTGAAGCTGCTACGGGGGTAGCCCCCGAGGTTGTGGAAGATCATTTTGCCCTCTCCTTTATGAACCAAGGAAATGCTTTCATGATTGAGGGAACTAAATCAACCACGTATCAGGTGACATGGATAGATTTGACGGGGAGGCAGTGGATGAGGGGAGCTGTAAGACAGGGAGAAATCATCGACCTTACGTTATTGCCTCGCGGGATATGGGTTGTGCAGCTTACAGATGGTCAACGTCAATGGACTACCAAAATATTGAAGTAGGTAGACAGCGGAAAATATGGAACATGCCTCATCCAGATTATATCTGGAGTATGTATTTAGCTTCAGTTACACACTGAATAGGGCTAGTTCTTTGCATAGCAAGCGTTATAAGTATTTATACTACATGATTAGAGCTGATTCATTGTCCTGTAGGGACAGTGTCGTACAGCATGTGGAGTTTAGTCCCATGCTCAAAGCAGGCTAAGTATGACATCATAGTCCATAAAAATGAAACATATACTCCTAGATTTGGGGGGCGTCGTCTTCGAATCGACTGGGCGTTCCAACGAAAAAATCAATTGGAAAGAGATTTCTCGTCTCAATCACATATATGGGCATGGACTCAATATTGGGGAAGATTTATTTGGGGTATTTTTGGAGGAATACAATCAGGCAACTCATCAACATCTAGGAGGAAATGAATTTTTGGCAGCCATATTTGATACCCTTCATTTTAATCAGGCGTTAATTGACCTTCTACAACCCATTGGTCCAATCTACATTTTGAGCGACAACTATAGAGAAAATATCGCTTATATCTCTCAGCGGTTTCATTTTTCCACCTGGGCGCAAAAGCAGTTTTATTCCTTTGACTTTGGGACAGATAAAAATGATTCCCATTTGTTTGAACAGTTGATAGCTAGTTTGCAAATACCTCCTCAAGATCTCCTATTCATTGATGACAGTCCCCAAAAACTGGCAGCAGCAGCACGTCTGGGTATAGAGGGAATTCGTTTTGTAGATAATGAACAAGTTCGAAATGACCTGATTACGCGCAGTTTTTTGTAATTTTGCCGCAATATTTAAAAAACGTCAGCAATCAGGGAGTGGGAAGGTATGAATCATTTGATAGACAGGTATTTGTGTCTGTGATCACTTCTCAACTCTCATCTCTAGTAAATGATATGAGTGGAATTGTAGCGATCGTCGGGAGACCGAATGTGGGGAAATCTACCCTTTTCAATCGTCTGATTGAGGAGCGTAGAGCCATTGTGGATGATATGAGCGGGGTCACCCGTGACCGAAACTATGGGCAAGCAGAGTGGACAGGGCATACATTTTCTGTGATTGATACAGGAGGATATGTCCCTGATTCAGAGGATATTTTTGAGACGGCCATTAGGGAGCAGGTGCACATAGCGATGGAAGAAGCAGATGTGCTGATCTTTATGGTCGATGTTTCTACAGGTGTGACTCCACTGGATAGAGATTTTGCCAACATTGTCAGGCGTCAACCCCACAAGGTACTCCTTGCTGCCAATAAAGTAGATGCATCTAAGCATTTAGAAGGGATCTATGAGTTCTATGAGTTGGGTTTGGGTGAAGTGATTCCTGTATCGGCCATGACAGGTGGAGGATCGGGAGAGTTGCTGGATGCATTGGTAGAACTTTTGCCTGCACCTGAGCCAGAGACAGAAGAAGACAGTGTGCCTAAGTTTGCCATCGTAGGTCGTCCCAATGTAGGAAAATCTAGCTTTGTCAATGCGCTGATAGGTAAGAATCTCAACATTGTCACGCCGATTGCAGGTACTACCCGAGACAGTGTGGACACCCGTTTTGCTGCTTTTGGACGAGATGTCGTATTGATCGATACCGCAGGACTACGCAAGCGCAGCAAAATCGACGAGAATATTGAGTTCTACTCCACCTTACGTACGGTCCGTGCCATCGAGCAATGCGATGTCGCCCTGCTACTGATTGATGCAACCCAAGGCTTGGAATCTCAGGATATGAACATATTCTCCCTCATGCAGAAAAATCGCAGAGGAATCGTCATTTTGGTCAATAAGTGGGACTTGGTAGCAAAGGAAACAAACACAGCAAAGGAATTCGAAGCCCAAATAAAGGAACGAATTGCACCGTTCGTGGATGTCCCTATTGTCTTTACTTCTACTGTCACTAAGCAACGTCTCCTGAAGGCGCTAGAGGTAGCACAAGAGGTGTATGAGAACATGAAGCGAAAGATTACCACGAGCGAACTGAATGATGTCATGCTGACAGCTATTGCCAAACATCATCCTCCGACTTTTAGAGGGCATATCGTTAGGATCAAGTATGTGACCCAGATCCCTGCCAAAGTACCAACCATTCTTTTCTTCTGTAATTATCCCCAAGGCGTCAAAGAATCTTATAAGCGATATTTAGAGAATAAGCTACGTGCGAGATTCGATTTTACGGGCGTACCGCTTAATCTTTTCTTTAGGAAAAAATAAAGCTTACCTATAGCAAAATTTGACTGAGATGTTTTTTATTTTTTTCAAAAAATAGAGAAGATTCAATCTATATTTTAGCCTAAATTTTATGGCTTATTTGAGGGTTAAATATCTGATAGTGAATGAATTGGATAGGATGTGCGGCAGTATATAGGAATTTTATCATCTTTTGCAGAACAATTCAGGTATTATTTTGCTTATTGTATGCAATATCATTGCATCTCGCACATCCTACCTCACGATTTGTTCACACTTTACCGATTCTTATGGCTATTCTGATTTTCTTTATTGCACACTGGTATTTATCCTTATTCACGCAGACGTTTTTCCTGCATAGATATGCAGCGCACAAAATGTTTACGATGTCAAAGGGATGGGAAAAGGTCTTTTTCATACTGACCTACATTTTCCAAGGTTCATCCTATCTCAGTCCACGTGCCTATGGTATCTTGCACCGCTTGCACCATGCGCACGCAGACACAGAACTAGATCCTCATTCACCTGTAGTGGATGATGATCCGTTCAAGATGATGCTTCGTACCCGCAATATTTTTGTAGCTATTGAAGAAGAAACGATGGACATCCATCCCAAATACATGAAGGATCTACCCGACTGGCGTCCATTTGATACGTGGGCTTCTACTCGTACATCGCGCTACATTTGGGGCTTGATCTACATTGGATTCTATGTAGCCTTTGCTACCCAATGGTGGATGTTCCTGTTGCTACCCCTTCACTTTTTCATGGGACCTATTCACGGTGTCATCATCAATTGGTTCGCACACAAGTATGGGTATCGCAACTTTGATACAAAGGATACCTCTCGCAATTTCTTGCCTGTAGATATATTCATGATGGGCGAAAGCTATCACAACAATCATCATACTTACGGTGGACGCCCCAACTTTGGCATACGTTGGCATGAGTTTGACCCTACTTATCCTGTGATTTTGCTACTCAATGCAGTGGGTGTCATTAAGTTGAAGAAGTATAAAGATCCCGTCGCTGCATAAGAGATAGGGGTAATCAGATATTTACGAAAAAGCTACTTACTACCATAAAATGGCAAGGCGGGACACATGTTCCGCCGTTTCTTGTGGAATCTGGGGCATGATTTGCACGGGGTGCTAAGCTTCCACATGCTAGGTTACATTGTCCCTTCAGGACAAACCTACTCAAGTCGTCGCCCCAAAGCGAGATCTGTAAGCAGCAAAGAAGTCTTCGACCTGATGGTATTCCTTCAGCTTTGTATCCTCTAGTTCGAGGATTCTCCCAGGAAAGTGACGCATCAAACCATATTCATGGGTGGCGATCAAGATGGTGGTGCCTGATCGGTTGATGTTGCGCATGACATTCATGAGGTGGTAAGAGGCTTCAGGATCAAGATTGCCTGTGGGTTCGTCAGCGATCATGAGGACAGGTTCGTTGATCAATGCGCGGGCTATAGCCACGCGCTGTTGCTCGCCGCCAGAGAGTGTATGCGGCCGCTCGTGTGCTTTGCCTGTCATACCGACTTGCATCAGTACCTCACTGATGCGCCTGCGAATCTGCGCCTTTTGCTTCCAGCCTGTAGCTTTGAGGGCAAAAAGGATATTTTGCGCGACAGTCCTATCAGGGAGCAATTGGTAGTCCTGAAAGACAATGCCCAACTTTCTACGGATGTGCGGGACATCTTTTCGCTCGGCTTTATCCACCCTTGTCTCTCCCAACAGAATGACACCTTCATCCGCTTTGTTGTCTCCATAGATCAGCTTGAGGAGCGAGCTTTTGCCTACGCCCGTTTTGCCTACTAGATAGACGAACTCACCCTTACGGAGCTGCATTTCTAACCCCTGTAGGATAGACTTTTTGCCTAATTGAAGGTCGATTCCCGTCATGGTAAGGACAGGTTCAGGCTGGGTGATATGCGATTGTTGTGTACTCAGTTGATTTCTACTTTTTTGATTTTTCCGTATTCCGTCGTCTCGTCGATGATAGACTGGATATGAGCAGCATGTGCCTCGTTTTTAATGACTTTTGACAACCGCTCCTGCCTGCCTGGTCTAAAATATCCAATCAGCGTGAAATGCTCATCTCTCAGCTGGATGTAATCGGGAATTTTTGCTTTCCCCTTTACTTTCATCAAATAATAAGTAGGCATATGTATCGCCTTTTCGAAATAAATAATAGGAACTGACCCAAAGCAATTGGCTATCATGCTAAAAAACAAGCCGTTATTTCTACGAGTCAAGTTCTAAAAACTGTGCCACAAGTTAGGGACAAAATTTGATTCTCTACAGAGAATGATACAGGTTCCTATAACTTGGGTTCAGATCAATAAGAAAAGAGGCGCAATGACACGCCTCTTTTCTTAGATTAGACCCTGTTTGGAACAATGAAAATCTAGCTAAAAAGCAGAAATTTCAGGTTCTGACGAAAGCTATTTTGTGAGATTTAGTGGTGCTAAATCGATCAAAATAGATAAAATTCAGGTTCTGAAAGCACAGACT
>JBCBPW010000073.1:0-36010 GCA_039820545.1 Bacteroidota bacterium
CAATTTGCAGGGTTTTGGACTTCAGGTAATAAAGGGAAGAAAAAAGATTGCAAATTGAAATTTGCTCGCTCCCTCTAGTTTATGACTGAAGGAAACGAGCAAAGTATATCTCTCAACTCCCCTATTTAACCCCATTCAATGACCAATCATAGGTCAAATAGCTCATCTCTGCTCCTGTCGCGATAGGTGTCTCGCTGTATTGGTTCAAGAATCCGACCAAGCTTCCCTTCTTCGTAAAGTCTCCTTCAAACCATGAAAAAATCATGGATAAGGCTACCTGATCGGCAGCCAATTTGTTCTTGTTGGGATCATTGATGAATTCCTTGGCTTGGGCCTGAAGCTGCGCATCTAATCGGTCTGCAGTGTAAGCTTCATTGAGTAGACGCGGGCAGGAGAAGGAAGCACAATTGATGGCAAAATGAATGCGAGGCTCCTCAAACTGTGCGCGAAGCACTTGATGCTCGATGGTATTCAAATCAAAAGCGAAGCCTCCGATTTCGAAGAATTTCACATCGAAGGAGGAGTTGATGAAGGGGATAGCACCCGCGATGTGCTTGATCGACTCCAAGGGATAATGGTCCAACACTAAGGCGACGGTGTAGGCATTGTAGGCGTTGATCCAATAAGTCAATTGTTCAGACTCTGACCATGAGGAGGTGGGAGGATTTTGCGAAAGCAGGTCCAAATATGCTTGAAATCCTGCTGGCTCTTTTTTCCAACTGGCATAATCTACCTCTCCTTGTGCATTGACGTACTGTTGAAGGAGATCATTCCAGCCTTGATGAGAAATGGGGTCCCGCGTCCCTTGGTACAAGACCTCAAAATCCACTTTGGTCTCTATCAATTGTTTCAATTGATTCAGCGCGTACACACCAAAAGCATTTACATTCATATTGTGTTGGTAAAAAATCCCTAGGAGCCATACGATGAGCCCAAGTAATGTGATGGAGAAAAACCGTCTCACGATTTTACGCTTTCTCATGGCGCAAATATAGGAAGCCCTAGTAGCAAATACTGTCTGATAGAAGATAATGAAGGGATCCCTAGATAGAGATCCCTTTTGCCAAAGTGAACATTACATAGGGAAAAGATACGTAAATTTTGGAAGTGTGTAGAAAGTAAAAAGCGGCTATCTTTTCCTGTAATATTTAGGGTGCAGATAATAAAACTCGTATGGGCTGTAGGAGCAGAAGATATAAATATTCAGCCTTAACAATTGCTACATCAAACTTCTCTTATACAGTCCAAAATCGACTGAATATAAATTCAATCATTTTCTGATATGATGATAGCAGTATATCCTAGATTTGAGTATCGCCCTGACGACATCCACACCAAATTGTGGAAAATATTTGTGAACCAATGGATTAAAGGGAGTGATCGCTTTACCTTAGGATAAGGTAATCTGTATGTATAAAATAGAGAAATAGGTCAACAAAACTCTATAATTTGTACAAAACGGATGTTTTTAGCCTATGAAGATTTTCTTGGTATTGCTTAGGCACCACGTTCCGTTTCCTCTTCACTCACCAAAATCACATCTTCATAGATATCTGCGACGGATAAGGAGATTCCGATCTGAGGTAAGGGGATCGACTCGGCCAATTCCTCGTAATAATGAAACTCCCATCCTTTCCCCTCGCCCTTGCTGAAGACATCGATGCGGATTCTGTCTTGGGCAATGAGTAAATAATATTTGATAGAAGGCAGTTTCAGATAAGCCGCAAATTTTTCTTCTCGATCTCTTTTTGAACTGCTGGGGGATACGATTTCTGCGACTAGGCTAGGATAGCGTTTCATCAGGCGATCCTGATGGTCTCTCTCATCACATGTTAGCATGACATCGGGAAGGTAGTATTTAGAAGATTCTGCGACTTCAAGACTTACTGTCTCCATGTGGACTTTGCAAGCTTTGCCCTTTACCTCTTTTTTGATGGAGCTTTTCAAGTTGAATGCAAGCTCCTCATGGGTATCAGTAGTCTGTCCCATATCCATGAGGATTCCATCTTCATACTCCATCCTATGTTCAGCCTCACGACTGATTTTGAAATATTCAAAAGGGCTATATCTTTTCTCCTTTGTTATAGCTTGGCCCATATCATCTTATTTGCTTAGACAATATACAAAAATCATATGGATGAATGTTCGTTTCATCGTTCCAATGCCTCCTTGATGTATTCCTGGGCCTTTTTATGAGCTGGGGTAAAACTCTTGGGTTGTTCTCGGGCATAACTCATATAAGTAGGCCACTTCCACCAATACATTCCTTTGAACCAAGATTGCCCTTCCAGCCCTTTGAACATGGCCCTGTAGCATCTCGCCTGATCCTCTTCACTTGCAGGGGCACCGTTGGGTTCTTCGTGTGGATTTTTCCAACAGGCTTTGATACTGCGAAAACCGACCTCAGTAAAGACCAGAGGCTTCTCAATCCGAGCTGCAAGTTGCGTCATTTTTTCCATGATCCGCTGTACGCCTGCATCTAGCTCCTCATCCGTGGGCTTGTCCTTGTCACTTAAAGGATAGTAGCAATTTACCCCCACATAATCGAGGGCATCAGCAAAGGCAATCTTCTCCGCTTCTTCTCCCCAATTGGCTGCATAGGTCACATACCCAGCATAAATATGCCGCACATCGTTTGCCATCTTTCGCCATTGCTCAGGATGCTTCAAGGTCGCGTTCGTGAATTCTACACCAATACAAAAATGATCAAAATCATGAATGGCTGCCAGTAGCGCATAGTGCATGATCCACCTTCGGTAGTAGACAAAAAACTGGTTCCAATCTGCTTCATTCTGCATATCTACTGCCCCAGGCCAAGCACCTGGAAAATAGATTTGCGGCTTCAAGAGCGAACGCATCCCATGCTCCCAACCATAATGCTTCGCAAAGACCACGCTTACGTCGTTTTCACTACCTGCGCCTTGCCATACTCTATAAGGCTCAGGTGACCGGATGGCTCTACTCCCCGAATATGGCACAATGGCCAAAGCATTCACGCCTATAGCTTCAAGTTCTTTGACTGCTTTTTGTGCATGGTAAGATCCATAGCCATCAATGATGTTGTATCCCTCATGAGCCAGTGTCATACCTCCCATATACGAAAGTGTTCCCTGCTTTCTCTCAGATACAGGTGAGGCAGGAAATTGCTCTTCCAACCATTCATGCCATGCACCTTCTTGATTTCGAAGCGTCGAAGAACGGGGATCAAGGGTCAGATATACATTAAGAAAGGCCCCTTTTCCCATACGCTCAATCAAAAAATCTACCCACATGGCAGACCAGACCTTACAAATCAAATAGGAGGAGTTCTTCATCAGGTCTGCGTCCATCAGATCGGCAGGACTCAGGACGACATCTGCATGATAGAGACATTGAGCCCAATGACGATGCCCTTTTCCTTGCCATCTCGGTGTCATGGCTACTGCTAGACCTTCTTGTAGCCGTTCGTTTTTAGGCTTACCTATGGCTTGCTCCAAGATCAAAGATTGCAGCGCTTCTGTGGGTTTCCCAAGAAACACAGGATGAAGGATCTCATGGATAGCCCCTCCCTTGACAAAGGCTTGTTTCATGTTGCGTGTGCGGAGGCCGATGCTCTCAGCATTTGCATAAAGGTGGTATTTGATAGGATCGAGTTGGGGATCGCTTCCCAAGAAATTGGCTACGTGCTGGTAGTTTTGCTCAAGGTTGAGCGAAAAATCTTCTAGGACCTGAATGTCCCATTTCTTGTCATGCGGGATCAGGTTGAAGTGAGAAGATTGCGCAGCCATCGCATCCCCGTCCTCCAGATTCCAATGCTGCTGAGGATCCAATTGCCAATCATCCGTAAACTGGCCAAGTCGGAGACGCACATCACCTTGGGCAATCTCATACCCCCACTGACTGAACAGGGGATGGGACCAGGAAGCTTGATTGGCCTTAGCAAGTTTTTCCCATATCGCTTCAGAAGAGTTACCCGTCATGATGCTCAGGACTTGTTGCTCATGGGTAGGGTGAGGAAGGAAAGTCATCAACAAGGTATGATCCTCTGACTGATAAATCTGATTCTCATAAGTGAATCCTAGAGCAGAAGTCTGAAAGGGCAACGCTTCTTTCCATTTCAATAGTTGTCGGTGGGATTGATGGTGGCCTATCAAGTAGATGGATTCAGACTGCCAAACAGAATCTTGCAGCGCGGTATCCGCTACGACTTTTAAGTTGAACCAACGCGCCCGATCCGCAAGATCTTCTAGATGCTGTCGAATCTCCTCTGCCTTACTCCCATTGGCTTCATACACCAAGTTCATCACAGGATTTTCTTTAAATCGCTGGATCAAATCCGTCCTGCTTATCCGCTGATCTAGTGCAATAGGTGGTTGCTGAGAAGAAGAAGAAACAGACTGGCATCCCATCCACAGACACAGCAGGATGCATGTTCCTCCAAGATATAGAAGTAAGTGGTTCGACATTTTTTCTCTTACGATGACTAGGGGTAGGCTGTTTTACCTATTCCAAGGATTCCTCCCCTTATTCCTACAATAACAAGGTATACCTATCTAATTCCTAGCGGAATCCTTGCGAAAATGGAGAATGTCTCCTGCATTGTGAGTCCCTACCACATCTATAACAGGTCCTCATCCATCTAAGGGAGAGATAGAGAGAAATAATCATATGGTAAAACTTTCATTATTTCAAAAACCATTTCTTCCTCCTACGGTTATTCGTCATAATCTGAAAAAGGACCTATATTTACATTATATGAAAGGCTCACAACTTTTACCTACCATCATACTAGTAGGTGTCGGACTCGGAATTGCACGTATCATCTTGGGCGTGTCTGTGATTACCAATATGGGGATTGATGCACTCTCGGGGAGCTACATGATTGTAGCAGCTACTTTTGCCCTGACCATCGTCGCGATGATTTATGCTGCCTACCGCTACCGCGACCTCACCGTCGATCCTGGAAGCTCTTTAGGGCTTCAACAAGCATTTGTAGTCATGTTGGGTGTCTATGCTATGGGATCGCTCATGGTCATCTTAGGTACGGGTATTTACATAAACGCTTTCAACCCTAGCCTCATCCCTGATGGAGTCGACTCTCCTTTTGCTGCGACCAATGCTCTCAACGAGTTGGGGACATCCATTGTGTATGGATCTGTGTTCGCCCTGATTTTTGCCTTCATTTTCTCTAGACTGAAAAAGCCCCTTGTGATTCAGAAGTAAGTGTATTCTGTTTATCTCCATATTTATCATGGCACAATCACAACCCAAGTGCGCACTTTGCCAGCGGGAAGTGGATAGGACGACACGCCACCACCTTATCCCTCGGACAGTACACCGCAACAAGTGGTTCAAAAAACGATTCAACAAACAGGAATTGGATCAAACCATTGATCTATGCATTCCTTGCCACAAGCAGGTACATCTCTTGATCGACCATAAGAAATTGGGCCGGGAGTTTAACACACTGGAAAAACTCCAGGCCCATGAAGCTATTCAGACCTTTGTCGCTTGGTTGCAGAAACGCTAAAGCAAGAGGGTGACCCAGCCTTTCAACTCTAGGGTCTCATCTCCCGACAGGCGCCGCACATCAAAACTGACATAGTAATAATATACGCCCGCTGGAGCTTGTGCCCCCGTGCGGTAATGTCTTCCATCCCATAGGTTAGGGAAATCCGTAGTAGAGATTTGCATCAACCTTCCCCAACGGTCATATATTTTCACTTCCCGTAGCACCACATCGCTGAATGATTTGGGCACCCAAATATCATTGACATTGTCTCCGTTGGGAGTGAACACATTGGGCAAATCTAGATCAGGACAAAAATCAATACATAAAGGTGACGAGGGACGAGAAGTCACACCAAATGTATCTGTCGTAGCAACTGAATAGCAACCCGTAAACCGCTCTGGATCTCCCGAATAATCAATCGTAAAGGTCGTATCCCTGCCAAAGTTGCTGTAGGGTATCTGGAGAATCTCTTGAAACTGCCCCGAATTGCCTAGCGCATAGCTGAGGGTCACTAAGCCCGCATCCAAATCACATACCTCGTCTTGCTTGGTCAACGTAATGGTATGCCGCTTCGTCTCACAGTCTCCTATTACAGACAAGTCTGGATTGCAGGGATCTTCATCATCTCTCGCAAGGTCACATGTAATCTGTGAATTATTTCTCAAGCTGTCTCGTACATCAGGTCGCCCATAGGAGCCGATCGAGCGAACCATGTAGCAGTATTCTATGTCTGGATTGAGCAAAGAATCTCTAAAGGTGTGAATCGAATCTCCCGTACCGACGACCGTCTCGACCAATACAAAATCATTGGCGTCAAATAGACCTGTGAATCCCTGATCAGACCGATAAATTTCATAGGCAGAATTGGACCAAGGGACCACCTCTTTCCATGTAAGGTCGATGAAGCCTGGACTTCCCCCTACGGTCCGCAAGTAGATAGTGCTACCGATGTGATCTCCATCGTTGAGATTGATCGGCTGGTCTCCTCCGTCGTGAATCTCGATCCTGTAGCTGTAGCCTTGGGCTACTGTATTAATTCCAACATCATTGAAAGACGTATCTGCGTAGGGCTGACGTGCAATCTCCACATCGGGGAAGGCGGTACTGTCTCCTCTGTATATCACATAGGTATAAGGACTTGGAAATATCGTATCAATCTTTGGCTGCGTCCATTCGACATCGATACTTCCACTGGTAGAATCCGTAAATGTGACACTGGCCTCCGTCAATAGAATGGGCTGATTTTCAATCTCAATACAAGAGACAGCCGCACAGCTTTCGATCTGTCGATTGGGATTGGTCGGCTGGAGCGGATCGCCAAATACAGCTGTCACCGCATAACAAATCTCAGTCCCAAATCCTCCATCTATGTCTAGCAGATCATCGGTGAAATTGATATTCTGTAAACCTCCGTTCGTTCCGATCAACTCAAAGCCTGCCGTGGCAGGATTGTCCTCACAGCAGACCGTGTCCTGCTGATAAGCCGCTCCATCTACCTTGCGATAGATAAAATATCCACGAACAAGGTCTGGGCAATCAGGTGGCAGCCAAGTAAGCTCGATCGATCGATTACCTTTAGATAGAAAGAGGTCCTCAGGAGAAGGGGGAATGACACGGATCTGTACGACCTTATTATCTGTCAGGGTCGTAGTGCTGGACCCAATGTCAAAACTTCCTCTGTCCAAATCGTCACTCGCAAAGAAATCGATCTGATAAAACCCAATACGAATATGGTCACACGTCGTCTGCCAGTTGAATTCCCCTATAATCGTATCTACAGGCGTACTTCCATCTCCATCATTGGTGGACATGACGGGAAGATTGGTGAAGTCTACAATGGTGTCTCCCTCTGGTCTTCGGATAAATCCAGATAAAGTCGCGGGGTCGTCTACCCTGAAGGGGCCATTGTTTCCATCTGGCCCGTTGTTTAGGTCTAAATAGATCTCATCTGCAGAGTCAGGGTCCCAGGCTTTAAACTCAAATTCCAGAAAATCTCCTGCTGTCACACAGGTATCTGTAATTGTCTCTATGACTGGTGGTTCATTGTCACAGTCCAGCACAAAGACTGCCATGTCCCGTTGCACATATCCTAGCAGATTCCCATTTCGATACTCTTCAACGACATAGCTAATATTGTAGATACCTGCTTCATTAGGGGTGTTCCAGGTAATCAACCCTGTGACAGAGTCCATCTCGATAGGGCCATTGATGAACATCGGATCATCAGGAAAACTATAACCCAATATAGGACCTGGATTAGGATTGATGCCTACCAAAGGTTGAAACGACTGACCATCTACATAGGTATTGGAAGGGATCATGTAATAGACCAGTGAATCGCCATCTGAATCAAATCCCCCTGGATTGTGCGTCCACGGCTTCCCAATACAGGCATCAAATAAGGGTTCATTGAGCAGGACAGGGGTATTGTTTGTGCCAATGATCGGAGGGGGGATACAAAGCTGGGTGACTACCGTAAAAGGAATGTCATTTGCCAGCTGGATGTTGATGATATTTGAAAGACGGGCAATATCGAAGTAATGGATGTAATAACAATCTGCATTGGGAAAAATCACATCTGTCTTATACACATTGCGCTTGACATTTCCACGAACCGCTATTCCGTCGTTGGTCGAGTCTACCCCACAATCTGGTGTACCAACAGGAATAAGTGGACCATTCATCCGCTTCACACCAAAGATTTCCTGAACCACCTGAAAATTATTGGTCACTTGATCAAACGAAAAAATACCAAAATTGGCTATACAGCGATCGACTCCTGCTTCTGAAGGATCAGTGTAGGTGGTCAACGTGATCGTATAACTCAAAGGATTCGATGGATCATTTCTTTCTAGGGTGATCTGACCTGCGAGATTGTGTGTCGCAAACAGCGCGTGTCCATGAACAAGAAAGAAGATGGACCATAAAATTAAAAGGAGGTATCGACTATATTTTGTGGAAAGTTGCATAAGGTCAATTCGCTTGGTACTGCTTGTTCTTTGTTTGGTGGATAATAGTCGGGATCGTGTGAATAGATGAGAGAATGAAATATAGTGTTTAGAAAGGGATATAATGGATTCAAAAAAAATGTTTTAGAAAAATGGGGAAATAATGGATCCCTCAACGTATCTGAGGCGACGCAAATATCTATTTAGCGCATTTGAAGATTGAAAAATATCTCCTGATGATGGTTGAATCTTTGGAAAAAATATTAGGCTGCTCTTTGAGTCTTCCCCCACTAGAAATTCTTCAGGATAGATCTCCTGCCATAAGATGAAATTTATAGGATAAAACGTTACATTCCTATGGTAAGTTTGGTCTCTCAATTACAAAGATCTTCTCCTTTATGGGTTCCTCTGTACCTATCTATAGATAAAAAAGAGGAGATCTTCCATAATTCCTTCCTTTTCAATGGATATTTCAGTTAGGAGATTGCATGTTTTTCCAAAAAAGGCGTAATTGCACGACCATTTTAAGAAGAGATCTGTAATCACATAAATATATGTACGCCAGAACCTATAAGACTGTCTCGGCCAATCGCCAAACAGTAGAAAAGAAGTGGGTGGTAGTAGATGTAGAAGGCATGGTCCTGGGCCGTGCGGCTAGTGAGATCGCGAAACTTCTTCGCGGCAAGCATAAGCCCGAATTTACTCCTCACGTAGACTGCGGTGACAACGTCATCGTATTGAATGCTGACAAAATCGTCCTTACAGGTAACAAGTGGAATGCTAAGAAGTATCTTCGCCACACAGGTTATCCAGGAGGTCAGCGCGAAATCGTCGCAAAAGACATGTTAGCGAAGCACCCTATTCGCTTGGTAGAGTTTGCCGTCAAAGGTATGCTTCCCAAGAATCGTCTAGGACGCCAGCTTTTCCGCAACATGCGTGTTTACACTGGAAATGAGCATCCACATAGTGCTCAGGAACCTGTTGTAGTTGAATTAAACAAGTAATTACACAGAAACTTAATATATGAGTCGTATCGTAAAAGTTGGACGAAGAAAACGAGCAGTTGCCCGGGTTTACCTAAGCCCTGGTTCTGGTGGGTTTGAAGTCAACAAAAGGTCGTTAGAAGTATTCTTTCCTTTTGATCTGTTCCGTATCAAGGTCAAGGAACCCTTTACTGTCCTCGGGCTCAACCCGAGCGAATTTGACGTGAAAGCCATCCTTGCGGGTGGTGGTATCAAGGGACAAGCTGAAGCCCTTCGCTTGGGCATCGCACGTGCATTGGTAGAAATGAACGAGGAGTACAGACCTCCATTGAAGCGCGCAGGCCTCCTTACACGCGATGCGCGTAAGGTAGAGCGTAAAAAGTATGGTCTGAAAAAGGCACGTAAGAGCGAGCAATTCTCAAAACGTTAATCACGAGGGCAAAAAATTATGGAACAGCCGACTTATCAACAACTGCTGGAAGCAGGTGTACACTTTGGTCACCTCAAAAGAAAATGGAATCCCCGCATGTCTCCCTACATATTCATGGAGCGCAGCGGCATTCATATCATTGACCTGAACAAGACGCTCCGCATGCTCGACGAAGCCAGTCGCGTAGCGAAGCAGCTTTCGATTTCAGGCCGCAAGATCCTTTTCGTAGCTACGAAAAAGCAAGCAAAAGAAATCGTCGCAACCGAAGCGCAGCGCGTGAACATGCCCTATGTGGTAGAGCGCTGGCTGGGAGGTATGCTGACCAACTTTGCTACTGTGCGCAAGAGCATCAAGCGCATGAAAAACATTGAAAAGATGAAAACGGACGGTACATTTGAGCGCATCAACAAGAAGGAGCGCCTGATGCTGAACCGTGAGCAAGCAAAACTGGAGAAGGTACTCGGGGGCATCGCCGACTTGAACCGCCTCCCCTCTGCCCTGTTCATCGTCGATATCAAGAAAGAGCATATCGCCGTAGCAGAAGCGCGTAAGCTCAACATCCCTACAATTGCCATGGTGGATACAAATTCTAACCCTAACGTGGTAGATTTTCCTATCCCCGCAAATGATGACGCTGCCAAGTCTATTCAGCTGATTATTCGTACGATTACAGACTCCATTGCTGAAGGTCTGGAAGAGCGTAAGAAGCGTAGAGAGGATGACCGCTTGAAGAAAGAAGCTGCTCGCCAGCGCGCGCAGGAAGAAGGTAAAGCTGCTCAGGAAGCTCAAAAGCAGGAAAATGCAAGTGAAGGAGCTGAAGTAGAAGCGCAAGCCTAACACTTTATTCCTTTTCTCTATCATATATAAAGCCGGTCCAAGTGATCGGCTTTATTTTTTTACCAGCGTTTTTTATCCTCCCTTCGTCTATCTTAAAGAGAAGTTCCATTGGCCCCATTTCCCATGGATTCTTCCTATAGATACATCTAAAAAGACGCATCCCTTATGACCCCAATCAAGCAATTTTTCAGTTTCTTCCTCCTAGTGGTCACTGCTTCTAGCATATGGGCTCAGACACAAACCCCTGTTTATTCACCTCGTAAGTATCACAATGTAGTATACGTGAACAACGGATGGATCATCAGAGGAAAAATCCTAGATCACGGCAAGAATAAACTGACGATCGAAACCTCCAATATGAATGTGTTTGTGTTCGATCAAGCCCAGATTGATAGTATCAAGATCGAGCGCATCCCCAAAACCAATAGAAGAGGAGCTTTTCTCCCTGAGTTTCATTACCAGCATACGGGACATGTGACTAGGCTACAGGTTTCGCTTCCCTTCGGTCAATCTTCTCACTGGTATTTTGATGGAAGTCCCCATCTGGATATTCAGGTCATGAGAGGATACAAGTTTCATCATCTCCTTCAAGTAAGCGGAGGGACAGGAGCTACGCTGTTTGCAAGGGGATTGCTTCTCCCTACCTATGTAGACATTCGCAGTGATCTGACAGCTACTAAGGAAACAGTCTTTCTCTACGGTCAATTGGGATATAACTTTAGAGGATTTGCCAACGAAGACAGAGACGGCTGGCAAGCACCCAATGTGTATAATTTCAGAGGGGGATTGTATATGGGATTGGGAGGGGGAATGAAAATTCACAGCTTCCAAAAGACAGCGTATGAATTCACCATTGGTTGGAGGGAATACAATGCACGTGAATACAGAGAAATCTTTGATCAGGGCATCACTGAAAACTTCTTTAAAGTTAGGCGACTACTGTTTGGCTTTGGTGTTTCATTCTAAAGAAAAGACTTGACACGAATCCGTTTATAGAGATCCTGTAGGCGTGCATATCATATATAGTCTGTGGTGGTCATTTGTTTCACCACAGATTATTTTATTGCATGAAAAATGACTCGCTTTCCTCCTTTTGATCTTTACATATCGCTGGAAAAAGAAGGGAAATTTCCACTCATCAGGGTGAATTAGCCTTTTGCTATACATTATCAGCTGGTCGTTCAAACGTATATAGGATTCTATCATATACGTTTTTTCATGTTTGAAAAAATTTTTAGACCAAAATTTTTCCTCATGAAAGACCTTGTTGACTGATTATGAGTCTCTAATGGATTCTGTTTCTTTGTTGCCCATATTGTGATGTCGTGCATTTCTGCAAGAACGTTTGGGAAAGGGGTAATTTTGCCCTAACTTTGTGTTCAAACTAAGGTTACGTGCTTTCGATAAATTAGCTTGGATCATGATTAATGCGCTGGAACTAAGTCGTTTAATTAACAACAATGGCGGCAACTTGCTAGACGTCATAGACATCGAGGATATCCAGTCTTACAGTAGGCTCCGTGGGTGGCTCTTGACAGAAGATGTCTCCACTCATACCTCTTTTCAAGAGACTTTTCGCGATTATTACGGCTTAGGTGGAGTCGGAGTAAACAAAGAGTTCATTCAAAAGTTTTTTGAAGTTCTAGAATCACAAAAAACTGGGGAATCATTCGACTTTCGAGTGGTTTCTAGAGAATTACTCGGGGCGCGCCCAAAACGTAAATTAAGCTCTGCCCAATTCGCTTATCTCAGTAAAATGGCTAACGTCATCAATCCCGATTATCCGATTTATGACAACCACATAGCGGATATATTCGAGTTTGAAAAGCCCACACAATCTAAATTAGATTCTCGTGAGCGAATGAATATCTACGTCAAATTCTACGAGGAACTACGTGGGGTCTATCAGACCATTCTGAGTGAGGCGATGGTACATGATACACTTGTGGTATTCAAAATCCTTTTGAAAAAGTACCGCAACGAGGAGTTTCCAAGTTATAGTTTACCAGATATGAAAAAGCTAGATTTCTTAGTGGAAGCTGTCTCCAAGAATCGCAAGAGCCTGGTCAAGGCTGCCAGATAAGAAATACTTTCATACATAATACAAAACGCAGTCTACTCAGGCTGCGTTTTTTATTCCCCCATTCTTACCTTTGTCTGCCACATCCTTCCTGCATAAATTACGCGCAGAATGTACAATCCTCTAGGCAAATCTTTTACCCCTAGTCTCATCGGTTCTCTACTTCCTTTGTCTATAAATGCCTTTTCTTGATGTACCACTCGTCCCTTTAAATCCCATAAAGAAAGCATCACATCTCCAGAAACAGTAGGTGCAAATCTCACGCGAATATCATTCTCTACACCTGTACGTACATTTACACTTACCCAAGAAGCGTAAAAAGTCGAGGCCTGAACCTCCAAGATGGATGAGTATGTTCGTTTCCCATCTATATCTATCATCTCGAGCTGGTACTGATTGGACCCTGCCAAGGGAAATGGATCTCGCCATTTGTACGCGCGTCGATCAAAATCAAATGTTTCTAGCAGGCTCTGCATGCCACTTTCCTGGATCTTCCAAAGATTCACTTTATCACCACTGCTTTGAGCCGTAAATGTCCACGTTAGTTCCACCTGATTTTGGGATGCCCTGCCTTCAAAGGATGTCAACTCAAAGGGAAGTACACAGATGATTCCTCCCCCTTGATTCAGGGTCAAACCTGACAACTCTGCACCTAAAGATCCATCATTGGCACCCTGCGTGCTATTCCCACATCCGCCTGCTGCTGCTATCCCCGCGCTTCCGCCATCAGTTTGCACATTAATAGTCCCTGGCAAGATTCCTGAGCTCCATACAACGCCACCTGCCCCACCACCGCCAGGCCCTTGACACTGAGAGATTGTCGTATTGCCTCCGTCTCCTCCTTGCGCCAAGATGTCAATCACGCCACTGTAAGTACCTACCTGTAGGACCACCGTGCCTCCTGCCCCACCACCAGATCCTCCATCTGATCCTGAATTCACAGCATCTTCTCCATTGGCACGAATCTCTACGCCCGTACTGACCACCGTATTGGCACGGATGATGACAATGCCTCCCCCTCTACCTCCTGGTGTGGTTTCCCCTCCATTGGCATGACCAGCTCCTCCTCCTCCCCCCATGAATATGTAGGGATCGGCTATGCTGTATCCCAGTGTGTTGAGCGTACGCCCAGCGATACCGACATTATTACCCTTACAATTGAAGGTACTTGTACTTCTTATTCCTCCACTCCCACCTGCATTATAATTACTGCCACCTGCACCTCCAGCATTATGGTCGTTTCCTCCACCTCCTCCATTGGCTTGTGCTCCTCTTCCCCACTCTCTTCCGTTGATATAGGATGCTATACCTTCTCCTTTTCCGCCTCCTCTTCCATTTGAGGCAGGATAGTAGTAGTCATTCCAGTTGTCCAAAAAGAAACATCCAGGCAAGACACCATTGGCTGCTCCCCCTCGAAAACCCAACTCGCTTACATCCAAGTCGCTATCCAGTATCAGAGAATCCTGAACCTCAATTATAAGGACCCCTCCTGTCTCTCCATCCCATGCTGGAGCTGTGAGGTCCCCATCTACACGTGCATGTTGATACCTAGGTACACGGACCAATTGTATGCCTGCACTGTCCAGATTGGTAGTGGAAAAAGGTTGTGAAAGGTCTTCCTGAAAAGTCACTTGATTTGAACTCGTCTGTACATCACAGATGGTCAATAACTCGAAAGATCCCGCACCTCCTAAGCTGGTTATATTCCCAAAGGTGCTAGCATTTCCAGAATTGATAGAAGCGCCTCGCATCTGGATCAATACTACCCGATCGTCTGGTTGGAAGCCTGTCGTTTGAGCGACTGTCACTAAATTATTGGCATAATCTACCTGACTCACATGCGAATAGAGGTTGATCACCCCTGAGATAGTATCAATCTGGGCAAAAGAAAGCACTGGAAGCGATACAAGTAGTAGACACAGGTGCGAAAAGAATTTCCTTTTCATGTGCTAGAGTTTGAAGATTCTTGCGAAATTAGTCGTTTATCGGGGGACACTAATCGTTACGAAAAATTAACTGTAGATATTTTGTGATGAGGGGTAGAATTTTATACGAAAATAGTTTCTTTATCCGATACTTTTTGAATTAAATCAACTTTCATTTATCCAAAAGCAGAACTTTGGTTCATTTTCGAAAGATATTTCTCCTTATCAGGAAATTGAGTATAAGAAAGGTACTCAATTTTGCCCTCATCTACTTGTCGTTCTACCTTTCCAAAGCCCTCAGACATCCCTTAGATTGGGGAATGCCTATCAAGATTGGTTTTGAACCGACTACTTTTTGCAACCTTCGATGTCCAGAATGCCCTTCGGGTTTACGAAATTTTACCCGTCCTACGGGCACATCAGATTTGACCCTTTTTCAACGTGTCGTTGCGGAGCTTCATCCTCACTTGATTTACTTGTTGCTATATTTTCAGGGAGAACCTTACCTCAATCCCCACTTCCTGAAGATGGCCCGTATTGCTTCAACGCACGGTATTTATACAGCAACCAGCACCAACGGACATTATCTGAGTCCTGAGAAAGCGAGGGAAACAGTAGAAAGTGGCCTTTCTGAAGTTATTATTTCGGTGGACGGAGCCACACAGGGTACCTATGAAGCTTACCGTGTGGGAGGAAACCTAGAGAAAGTAAAGGAGGGGATTCGCAATCTTGTCCATGCCCGAGCAGAAGCCCGCACCATGCATCCCTTCATCATCCTCCAGTTTTTGGTGGTGCGTCCCAATGAGCATGAGATCGAAGCCATTCAAGAAATGGGAAAAGCACTGGGCGTGGACCAAGTACTCTTCAAAACAGCCCAGATTTATGATTTCGAAGATGGTCATCCCTTGATTCCTACTCAGACAAAATACAGTCGGTACAAGCAGGTAAGTGGCGGAAAGTACATTTTGAAGAACCCCCTCCACAATCAATGCTGGAAGTTGTGGCAAGGGGCAGAAATCACATGGGATGGTAAAGTATTGCCTTGTTGTTTTGATAAAGATGCGGAGTTTGAAATGGGAAATGTAGGGGAGACAGACTTTCGATCCATTTGGAAAAGTCCATCTTATCAAGCATTTCGCCAGCAGATCCTCCACTCTCGTCAGCAAATCGACATGTGCCGCAATTGCTCGGAGGGGACGAAGGTCTGGAGTTAGGTTTATAAAGCACCAAAGGGACGTTGGAGCTGGCAAAGGGTGGATTGGTCCTATAAGCACCAACGGGACTTTGGCACTGGCGGGGACTGGCGCCCTCCAGTTTGTAACTGAAGCTTCATATGTGTTCCAGATACAATCTGTGGGAGGCAGTTTTCCACTTTTTTATTTGTTTAGACACTAAAACCTGTAGGCAACAGATCCAAAGGTCAAGCCGCTGCCGCTTCCTACCATGATACAAATCTGTCCAGGCTCAATCTTTCCCTTCTCCCAGGCGTCATTGAAAGCAATGGGGATACAAGCAGAACCTGTATACCCATAGCGATGCATGACTGTGTGCGCTTTTTCATGTGGCGTCTTCAAGCCATCTAAGGTTTTGCGAATGGAATTGATGTTGATTTGGGTAAAAATAAACAGCTCTATATCTTCAGCTTTGATCTCCAACCGATGAAATAGATTGCGGCACATGAGGGACCAGATCTGTACATTTAGCTCAGGCGGCATCCGATAATTGATGGTCAGAAACTGTGATTTATCTTCCAACACAGCTTGATCCAGCGGACGCTTGGCCCCTCCTGCGTAGATGCCCATCCCATCGTGATATTGTCCCAAAGTGACTAGCTCGCTGGCGAGAAACCCCCTGTCTGTATCTTTTTCTACTCCAAGTACCACCGCACCTGCTCCATCAGCAAACAGTGTCACCGTCTTTTTATCCGTCGTATCCAAGAATTTGCTCATGGCATAGGCACCGATAACAAGCACATAGTCGTATCGATCATCTGTACGGATGTACTTCGCTCCCACATCCATGCTCGTCACAAAACCTGCACAAGCAGAATTCAAGTCAAAGGTTCCTGCATGACCTGCTCCTAGCCGATACTGGACGACCGCAGCCGTCGAAGGGGTAAGATATTCAGGTGTGTCAGTTGCTACGATGATGAGATCCAGATCTTTGGGGCTAATTCCTGCTCGGTCCAATGCTTGCTCAGCTGCTGCCACAGCCATATCCACGGTAGATTCCTCCTCTTCGCACCATCGCCGCTCATATATTTCCAGATTTTCTCTTAGCCATGTGTCGACGTCCGTCCCGAGGAGGTCGTTAAAATATGTATTGGGTAACACCCGCTGGGGTAAGTAAGCACCTGTTCCTCTAATTACTGCGTTACGCATAAACTATTCAATCCTCAAGAAAGGGGAAAGATGTTAGGCAGAAGATCCATTCTATGATGCCATTTTCCCCTTCGTCCAAACCTACAGATCTCCTTTTTCTTTTGATCAATGATCCTTCTTGATCTTGATGAATTTAACGAAAAGTTTCGGTAATGGATGTCCAAGGCGAATAGATTTATGCGAAAAACTTCGTACAAAAAAAGAGGCACCTACTGGTACCCCTCATTATGTTATATAAGATGCAAAAAACTTACACCTTCTCGATCACCATAGCTGAAGCACCGCCCCCTCCATTACAGATTGCTGCTAGACCAATATTCCCTCCATTTGCGTTCAAGACACCATTGAGTGTGGTGATGATGCGCGCACCAGAAGCTCCCAGCGGGTGTCCGATGGAAACAGCTCCTCCATGTACATTGATCTTTTCAGGATCAAGGTCCAGCACCTTCGTGAAGGCGAGGGCCACTACCGAGAAGGCTTCATTTACCTCCATGTAATCTACATCATCGAAGGTCAGACCTGCACGCTCCAATGCGATAGGCGCAGCCTTGGTAGGCGCGGTGGTAAACCACTCAGGTTCGTGCGCAGCATCTGCAAACGAACGAATCTTCGCTACAGGTGTCAGCCCCAAGCGTTCTACGGCTTCCTTGCTCGCCAGTATAATCGCCGATGCTCCATCATTGATATTAGATGCATTGGCAGCCGTGACTGTACCCTCAGGGCTGAACGCTGGGCGGAGCTTGGGTACTTTTTCGAAGATCACCTTCTTGAAGTCTTCATCCTCCTTCATGAGGATAGGGTCTTTTTTGCGCTGGGGAATAGAGACGGAAACGATTTCATCTGCAAATTTTCCTGCTTCTGTAGCTGCAGCCGAACGCTTGTAAGAGTTGATCGCGTAGTTGTCCTGCTCCTCTCTGCTGATGCCATACTTGGTGGCCGTATGATCCGCAAATAGACCCATCGCGTGGCGATTGTATACATCTTCTAAACCATCTCGGTACAATCCATCTACAAGTTCTGCATTGCCATACTTATATCCATAACGTGCCTTGGGGACATAATATGGGACATTGGACATGCTTTCCATCCCACCTGTCACAACGACATCGTTTAGTCCTAGCATGATCGACTGAGCACCTATCATGACAGCTTTGGCACCCGAAGAACAAACCTTATTGATCGTAGTACAAGGGATGGTATTGGGAATACCTGCGTGGATGGCTGCCTGACGTGCGGGAGCTTGGCCGAGATTGGCCGATACTACATTTCCCAAGAAGACTTCCTGCACTTCATTGGGATCGACACCTGCTTTTTCCAGGCCGCCTTTTATAGCCATTGTTCCTAATTCAATAGCCGAGAAGCCTGCGAGCATGCCTCCAAATCCTCCAATCGGAGTGCGAACAGCAGAGACAATAAAAACTTCTTTCATTATATGTCCTTTTTATTTGAATAGTTCCTTTTATCACCTGCGAAAATGGCAATTATTCTACTAAATCAATAGCACTCTGCGGACAAATCCATGTGCGACCTAAGGGCATCCCAAATCCTCCTTATTCTTACCTGAAAAATCATTGGAAAGGTGTAGAAAAGATCGACTACTTTTCTCTTCTCGATATTCTTTTCTTTCCTCCCTTATTTATCTCCGAAAGTCGGGTAGTTATAAGTATTAGTCTTGAAAAAGCATTCACATATAGATTTAACCATATATTAAATAGACTTTTTATAAGCCCTTCTATCTTTAATTCGAAACGAAAATGAAACAAGGCATGTTCATTCTCGTCAAAAAATCAACATCCACCCATAACTTAATATGATGATCAAACAACTTTCTCTTTTCACTTTCATATTGTCCATGAGTATAGGGCTCTTTGCTCAGGATAAGCAGGTGATCACACGTGCCGATCAGCTCCCCAGACGTACGATAGAGCTTCCCACGTCCAATGTCATGGAGCTGATTGGAGATAAAGAGGCCCTGGATAAGGTCGAGGCAGAAGTGAAAGCAAATGTCTTGAAGGATCTCGAAACCTACGATATTCAAGATAAGTCTACGTTGAAAGGGTATTACAGCACGCTACAGCTTTTTGCGATGTATGAAAAGGACTATGAGACGGCGATGTCTTATAGCAAAAAGCAAAAGGAACTTGCAGAGAAAGAAGCGGAACGTCTCACTACTGGTTTGGGACTCCAAGCACGCATCAAAGCGATGAAAGACGCAGGAAGCGATGAGGGAGCAGATTTTGAAAAAGCCTATGAAAAGTATCTATATGAACTGTATGCAGAGATTCCCTTTGAAAAAATCCGCGAATCGGTAGAGGCACGCAAAGGCTCTATGTCGATGATGAGTGAAAATGTACTTAAGGGTTCTATTCAAGGACAAATCCAACCTATCCTCGACCAAATGGGGACCACAGTACCCGAAAATATCGGTGCGACGATGGTCGGCTTGAGAGTGACTATGGATGCATTGAATGTCAAAGAAGAAGCACTGGCTGTCTACACACGCTTGCTAGACGAAAACCCTTCGGAGGAAGTGGTGAAAGTGGATATCTGGGCTAAGCGCAATGTCAACTTTCCTACAGATGATGGACTAGAACCTGTGGTCATAGGTGTCTGGGATACAGGTGTAGATATGGAAGTTTTGAAGGCAGAAAATCGCTATACCAATACCAAGGAAAAGAAAGATGGTAAAGACAATGATGGGAATGGTTTCGTGGATGACATTCATGGAGTTGCTTTCGATCAAGACTACAGCAAGCATCCCGAAGTCTTACAGCCTGCTACGGACATCACCTATGACCTTGGTGAGCTAGAAGCCTATATCAAGGGATCTTTGGATTTGCAAAGTAACATTGACTCGGACGAAGCCAATAAACTCAAGACGTATATCACAACCCTTGAGCCTTCCAAAATGCAGACCTTCATGGAAGACCTCACGTGGTACAGCACCTACTCTCATGGTACGCATGTAGCAGGAATCACCCAAGAAGGAAATCCTGCAGCCAAAATCCTTGCTGCCCGCTTAGAGTATTCGACTAAGACCGTCCCGCCTCCACCGACCATCGAGCGTGCCAAGCGCAATGCACAGTCTTACACAGATGTCGTCAAGTACTTCCAGGAAGCAGGTGTGCGTGTCGTCAATATGAGCTGGCGTTATAGCGCGAGTGCCTATGAGCAGCTACTGGCCGTCAATGGCATCGGCGAGACAGCAGAAGAGCGTCAGGAACTAGCAAAAAAGATCTTCCAAATTGAGCGCGATGCTTTGTACGAAGCCATTGCGGGTGCCAAAGATATCTTGTTCATTTGTGGATCAGGAAATGAAAACAACAGCGCAGACTTCCAGGAGTATATCCCCGCTGGCTTCAACTTGGACAATATCATCACGATCGGAGCTGTAGACAGCGAAGGAAAAAAGACCTCCTTCACAACAGAGGGAAAAAGCGTCGATTTCTATGCCAATGGATATGAAGTTGAAAGCTACGTACCAGGTGGCAACCGTCTGAAGTTTTCTGGGACATCGATGGCCTCTCCCAACGTAGCAAATTTGGCAGGTAAACTTTTTGCAGTCAATCCCAACCTTTCTGTGGCAGAGGCCATCTCTTATATCGAACAAGGGGTAGATGTTTCAGATGAAGGGATCAAATTGATCAATCCCAAAAAATCTTTGACTGCACTAGCGATGAGCATGCAGGATGATTAGTGAGTTGAAAAGAAGAGAACCGAGAAAACAAACCGAAGAGCCGAGTTGCGATTCCGTATAATCGCTTTCTTTTTCGGACTACTCAATAGAAATATAGAGGAATGAGAGGAGCTTTTTAACGCGGGTGCTTCTCTCCCTCTTTTGAAAAAAGCCATTCTGAAGAAATCAGAGTGGCTTTTATATTTTTTGTATATTGGACTAAACACATATGTATGGCCATCCCACTGAGTAGTCGATTCGTCAAAATGTCAGAAGAAGATTTCTTTCTCTTCTGCCAGGAGATGCGCGACTATCATATCGAGCGGAAGGCCGACGGCACAATCTTGATTATGGAACCTTCCAGCTCTGAAACAGGCAACTTCAACTCAGAAGTTTCTACAGAACTCAACCTTTGGAATAGGCAAACGCGCAAAGGGAAGACCTTCGATTCTAGTACGGGATTTACCCTGCCCAATGACGCTGTACGCTCTCCTGATGCATCCTGGATTGAACTGACGCGATGGCTACAACTCCCTCGAGAAGAGCGGGAACGTTTTGCCCATATCTCCCCTGACTTTGTCATTGAGATTCGTTCCAAGAGCGATCGTACAAGCATTCTCAAAGAAAAAATGCAAGAGTACATCGAAAATGGCGTCCGTCTGGCTTGGCTCATCGACCCACCACATGAGTCAGTGTGGATCTACCGAAAAGATGGAAGTGTGGAAGAAATGACTTCCTTTGACCAAGCCCTTTCTGGGGAAGATGTCCTGGAAAGATTTACACTTACCTTGCGTGAATTCTGGCCTTTGGAGGAATGAACCCATTCCTAGCAACTTATATATATCTTTCTCAAATTTTGAACAAAATCGATGCATAGTCGTGTAAGGTTTAGTAAACCATCTACTAGGTCATCCACTCCTATGCAGCAGCCTAAACGCCAGGTAATAGAGGCCATCAAGCCGATTTTCCGTTTCATTAAAAAAGAGATCAACTCCGGTATTGTCCTACTCATCGTCTCTATGCTCGCCATGATTGTGGCGAACTCGCAATGGGCACATACCTATTTTGAGCTATTCGAAGAAACCAAGATCAGCGTAGACTTCCAGATCTGGTCCCTCGAAAAGCCCCTTCACTACTGGATCAACGATGGCCTTATGGCTATTTTCTTCTTTATGATCGGTCTGGAAGTCAAGCGAGAGGTCATGCTAGGTGAATTGTCCACCTTTAGTAAGGCTATCATCCCTATCATTGCTGCTATCGGAGGAATGGTGGTTCCTGCCTTGGTCTATTATCTGATCAATATGGGTAATCCTGCCTACGCTGCAGGCTGGGCTATTCCGATGGCGACAGATATTGCCTTTGCTTTAGGTATCTTGGCCTTACTCGGCAGTAAGGCCCCAACCGAACTCAAAGTCTTCTTGACTTCCCTAGCCATCGTCGATGACATTGGCGCGGTGTTGACGATTGCCGTCTTTTATACAGATGATCTCAACTTCACCTATCTCTTCCTTGCGCTTGGGGTCTGGGCCTTACTGATGGGCCTCAATTTTGCCAAGGTTAGAATCACTTGGATCTACATACTGGTAGGCATACTGGGGGTATGGTATCCGCTGTTACTCTCGGGCGTGCATGCGACGATCGCAGGTGTCTTAGTCGCCATTACCATCCCATTGTGGAGAAAAGTAGAATCCCAGGACTTCATTGCAAAGGTAAAGGACGCCTTGCAGCATTTTGGTTCCCATGTGGGCAAGGAAAACTCACTCAAACTTACCTCTGAACAGTACGATGCGATCGAAGACATCAAAGAATATACGCATGAAGTAAGCTCCCCTCACCAAAGATTGGAACACAATATCCATGACTTTACGCTCTACTTCATCATGCCCATTTTTGCCTTTGCCAATACAGGGATACAACTCAGCTCTGTCAGCATAGGCGACCTTTTCAATACGCCACTCAGTATGGGCATCTTCTATGGATTGGTCTTGGGGAAGGTGTTAGGCATTGCGGGATTCATATGGATTGCTGACCGATTGAATCTGATTGATCTGCCCAAAGCACTCAGTTGGCAGCACATCATTGGAGGAGGATTTTTAGCTGGTATCGGTTTTACGATGTCGATTTTCATTACCGAATTGGCCTTCCATGGAGATGAACTGGTGATCCTATCTAAAGTGGCGATCCTCAGCGGCTCTATTTTGGCGGGGGCTTGTGGCTTCTTTTTGATCAAAACGGCAAAAGATCCCGAAGAATTCTTGGAAGAGGAAGAAGTAACAGTAGGTGAAGAAGAAGCTTCTCTGGTTTAGGAAGGCATGATCGTCATCCCGCATGTCCAAATAAGTAAATAGCTATTTCCGCTACCAAAGGTCATATTCACTACCCTAAGTAGTGCCAATGTGTAGGGAAAATTTATCAGCCATTTTCCCTACACGCAAACAAAAAGGATCATTCCTATCTTTGAAAGCTATACGGAAAAACCAATTTCATGAGACGAGTCTTTTTCTTTTGTTTACTACTTCCCCTGATGTATGGCTGTGAGACTTTTGTACTTCGAAATGCCACAGAAGAAGTTGAAATCCTGGCTTCGGATGATACAGGTTACGAATACGAAATTACAGTCCTACTCCCCGCCAACTATGACGCGAACCGCACCTATCCCTCCGTTTACTTGATAGATGGTCATTGGCACTACCTCAATGTCGCAGCTGATGCCAAGCAACTCATGGAATCAGGGAAGATTGAAGACATCATCCTCGTGAGTATTGCCTACGCCAATCTTCGTCCGAGTAATCTCAACGATTTTGGTGTTATTTCTGAGTTTAGGGTAGATGATCTGACCTTCCCAAAGAATCGGGAGGACGACGAATTGGGAGGCAACGCCTTTGAATTCCGCCAATTCATCGCAAACGATCTGATTCCGTTTATCGAGGCGAATTATGCTACCGATGGTACAGACCGCACGTTGATGGGGCACTCACTTGGGGGCTACTTTGGGATATGGGAAATGCTCAACTTCTCTGATAGCTCACTCTTTGCACAGGTCGAGGCAGGCAGTCCTGCGCTTTGGTGGGCTGATGGCTATCTCATGTCGCAGCTAGCAGAGGCAGCAAAGGATAATCGTAGCCTTCCTTTTGATTTCCACACGACCATGGGCACGCTGGAATCCGTCGTTTGGAATACCTTCTATGACGAATTTGAGGAGCGCATTCAGAATAACGATTTTACAGGTTTGACTTACCAGTTTGAACGCTATCCCAAAGGGCATACAGCGAATGCGGAAGTCGGTTTCAGAGATGGCTTACGCTATTTCTTCGGTCAATAATTTTTCTTCCACCTCAAAATCGACGAACATGCGTACGACATTTTTTCTCTCATTCCTCCTACTTTCATTCGCCTGTCTCCAAGCGCAAGAAGCCCCTTTCATCCGATCTATAGAGTTGGAATACCAAAAGGCTGTCTTCGATCCCTCTCGCGGCCTCTCACTCCGTGCCAATCACGCTTGGAAAGGACAAGAAAAATCTATCCTGCAGACAGGGCTGACCTTGACGGGGCTTCTGGCACCTGGGTCGTCGCCTTCCACAACAGGTACGCTGTCAGAGTTCAACTCTCGGCTGCGTATACAGGCGCATACAGGCTACGAGCGCTCGATTTTGGGGAGCAACAAGCTGTATGGCATCGCTGAAGTATTCGTGGGAATACGCTTGGGAATCATCTCGGGAAGCTTGAACCAGACCAGTCAGGACTTTGATCGGGAATTTAGTGCAACGACTGTGCAGTGGGATGCAGGGACACGAATTGGATTGGGCTATCGTCTGGGAGAAAAATGGGGCGTGCAACTTACGCTTACTAATTCATGGCGTCAAATCAACAATCCTTTAGGTCTTCCTCCTGGACTTTTCTTCTGGGGGCCTGATGTGCTGGCTTTGGGAGGAATCGGGCTAAACTATCGCTTGTGATCCGCTTCTTCCAAGATTTCCTTCACCCGTCCAACCTCTCCTGTATCTAGCATGACCTTGATCCCGTGTGGGTGTTGAGCTGACTTGGTTAGGATTCTTTTGACAAAACCTTCTGTTAGTTCTCCCGTCCGCTGATGATGCTTCTGTACGACGGCTACTTCTAGCCCTATTTTGATATTCTTTCGTTGGTTTCCTCTTGCCATGATCTATAAATTTGAGCCATATTTAGAACTTCAATCCTGCTAAAAGTTTGCGCTTTAGCTAGATCGTCATTATCCCAAACATGGTCTTAGTACCTTTATTTTTCTCAAAAATCACAAATTCTGAGTAGAAATATTTCTTTCTTTTTTCGTTATTTTAAACAAGAGACGTTTCAGTATTCACCTTATATAACCAACCTACATCATGTCCCCTCTTATTTCTACCAGAAAATTCTACAAGAATTGGCTCCAAACTTCTAGTGTCATTCTTATTCTATGCTTCTTCTCTTTTGGAGCCACACCGCTACAAGCACAATGCAAACTTGGGAAAAAGCGTGCAAAAGAATTGAAAAAAGATAAATGGGAAGCATGTGTGACTTGTCCTTCATTAGCAGACATGTTCTGTGAAATCTTCGGAATGATGGAGGAAGTAGATGAGGAGACAGGTGTCGACAGGTACCTTTCTGCTGAAGGGACAGCATCTGCACGATCTGAGTCTGCAGCTAAAAAGCAAGCGATCGAAATTGCAAAAGGAGAAATCGCTGGCCAAATCACCAATGAAATTCAGGAAGTCATTTCGACTACCATCGCCAATAACCAGATCAGCACCACAGAGGCAGAATCTCTTACCAAGATGGTGGCCAAATACCAGAATGTCATTGTTACTAGCCTTCCATATGTCAAGCCTAAGTTTATCGTCTTCCGCCCCAAAAAGAATATAATAGAGTGTAGAGTACGGATCTTTTTCGACTCCCAGCAAGCACAAAGTCAGGCTTTGGCAGAGATGCAGGAAAAGATCAAAACAGACTTGGAAGCTGAAGCCAACGAGCTATTTGAAAGGACTTTTGGAACAAAAAATTAATTCATTACCCAGCAAACCATCATTCATAATGTATCAGATAAACTATCTCTGGTTGGTGGTATCTATTCTCACTACCCCCCTATGGAGCATTGCCCAAGATGGCTATGTCAGGACATTAGACTTAGAGGATGATTATGGGATCGTCGATTACGCGTTGACGCAGGATAACCAACAACTACTGGGGGTGGGGAACAACAATTCCCTGAGCAAACTCTTGCCAGTCTACAAAATCTGGGATCTGTATTCGGAAGAAATCATTTATGAGCTAGATAAGGAAATAGCCAAAAGAATCAAGAAAGCACACAAAGTTTCTTCCTTCAAAAACGTGTTACTCTCGCCAGATGGAAAAACCGTGATCTGCGTAAGTAATCAGTCTATTATTTCCCTCTCCAAAGACCAGCCAGGGATTTTTCATGTGGTGGAAGCAACATCTAAGGTCACTGCTATGGCCATTTCTCCTGACAGTAGATTGCTCATAACTGGGCATGCCAACAACATTATTCGTGCATGGACCATCAGCCCAGGAAATATCGCTGCAGAAACAAGAGAAATGAGGGGACATTATGATCCTATTATACACTTAGCCTTTCACCCACTAGGTCAATATATCCTGTCTGCAAGTGAGGATAAAACACTCAGATTGTGGGAAGTAAAGACTGGAACCCCTGTAAAAATCTATCGTGGAAAAAATGTAGACATCCTAAGTCTAGATTTTCATCCAGATGGAAACTCCTTCTTAACATGCCATGGGGATGGCACGCTGCGTATTTGGGACCTCCAAACTCAACGTATACTTCAAGAACTGGGGGACAACCCCAACAGATACTCTCCCCTCAAAGGGTATATCTTTGCATCCTATGGTCCGAATGGGAATAAAATTATCGGAACCCAGTACAATGGGAATATCATTAATGGAGAGAGGGAATTTGAACTATCTGTTTGGGACTTGGAAACACAATCCCTGATGAGAAATCAAAAGCTAGGATTAGTCCCCGAAGGCTTCGAAAAGAACACCAAATTCTATTTTACACCCAATGGCACTAAACTTTTCTTCTGGAACAAAGAATCAGATTCCGATGCCATTACCTTTGGATTAAATACAAAGCCCCAAAATTTTACATCTATCGAGATTCCAGAATATGATGCCAATCAGCTCCGCTCAAGCACTACTCCCGTAAAATCTGATGATCCCAATGCCATCATTGACCCTTTTGTAGTAGATCAACCAGCCATCAAGGGTAAACAAAAGCGAGAAAAGGACCTAGCCATTATCGTTGCAAATCAAGACTACCAAAAGACCAATCCTGTGGAATTTGCCATTCATGATGGAAATGTGATGAAACAACACCTCATTCAAACGCTTGGCTTTGAACCCAATAATGTCATTTTACTCCAAAATGCTGGCATCAATGAGTTAGTGACGTGGTTGGGAAACGAAAATAATCCAAATGGAAAACTGGCCAGCCTGCTCAAAGCACGTCAAGGAGAAGGGCAAATATTTTTTTACTATGTAGGACATGGCGTCCCTGGGAATGACTCTACAAGCTATCTGTTAACTGTAGATGGAGACCCTAGCAATCCAGAACTCTCGGGAGGATACAGCCTCAAGACGCTCTACAAAAATCTATCTCAGTACAACGCTTCACTTAAAGTCGTGATGATTGATGCTTGTTTCTCTGGGCAGGAAGTCGAGTACCGCAACCAGCTAGGCAGGCCTGTGCCCAAACTAAAACAGTCAAGCCAATCTCTGGCTACAGACCCTCGACTGATCGTCCTTTCTGCTGCGAAAGATAATGAGACGGCGGCCAGCTTCCCTGCCAAGCAGCATAGCCTATTCACTTTTTGGATTCTTCGGGCGATGCATGATGCAGAAAACGTGGACCTGGATGCTAATGGAGAGGTCTCCTATCAGGAACTTTTTTACTACATCAGCGATCCATTAAAAGCCATTCCTTTCTATGCTCAGCGGGCGGCTTCCTCTACTCTGATCCAACAAAATCCCCAGATTATGGGTAAGGAACAGCAAGAGGCTTTCTTTCAGTACAAGTAATACTTGACTATGATCGTAAAATTCCAGTACCCTCTTCTTATACAAAAACAAGGAGTGTTGAGCTTTCTGCTACTCTCTTGTATGTCTTTTTCTTTTGCCCAAACCAATCAAAGCCGAAAAGTACGCGGAGAATATGAGGCTGTCTCCCTTGCCTACTATTCACTTGATGAGGCCTGTCAACTCTGCTACGATTATGCGCGGAAGGAAGCGGTTATTGCTGCCTTCGGAGAAGGAGTGATCAGTAGAAATGTCTTGATCATGGATGAAAATGGGGTAGACCAAATGAAGACTGTTCAAGAAACTTTTCCTCTAGGTACTTGGGTTAAGACTTTGAACCAGGGCTTTGATACCATAGAGCAAGAAGGTAAAAAGCGGCAAAAAAAAATCTATATCAAGTGTTGGATTGAGGGAATTATCAAAGAAATTGCGCGAAGTCCATTTCCTATTCAAGCTGCTCCCAGGGTAAGCCCTTCTCCAGATTCTTCTACTATTCCTCCTACATTAGAAAATGAATCTGGAACCAAGCAGTACCAATTCAAGCATGAATCTGATTTTTTTCTAGATGTCTCCTCCCCTGAGCAAGGATTTCTGAAGGTCTTCTACACAGATTTTACAGATGTATGGCAGCTTTTTCCTTATCGGAGTATGCCCCTCCACAACAAAGACCAAAAGGCAAAAACCTTGCTGCTCCCCAATAGAAAATATTGCCTTTTCGACCCATCCCAACCAGGATTTCCCATTTCCAAAGGATGGGTGGATCCTGTACAACTCATTTCTGAGCGAGCCATTGACCTAGACAAAGTCATAATTGTATTGACAAAACCTTATATTTCCTCTCCCAACATCATAGAAGAAGCAGGTGAGTTCCCTGCAGTACCCTACAACGATTTTATTAAATGGATGGAAGGACATCGCCAAAGGCTCGGTTCTGATTTCTCATCGAAGGAATTATTCATTCTCCTACAGAAATAAGCCATTTTTATCTATTGGAGGAAGTCAAAGTCTTCCCTATTTTCTCCATTTTGTGGAGAGATCCGTATCTTTTGATATGGCAAAACAAAAAATACGCACCTTTTTGGGAATTAAGATTAATCCTCAATACATGAGGAAAAAGGGATCAGGATGGGTCATTCTCGACCTCATCATGCTGTTTCTCCTAGCCATCAATATCATCCTCTTCATTTTTCACTGGATATATGGCTATTACCGAGTAGAGACGCTGATGGAAACACAACTTCCAGAGGTCCATCAAGTCCTTTTTCCCATCTACCAAGAATTCCCCTTCATCGACCTCATATTCCTGACGATTTTCATCTCTGAGTTTATCCTGCGGTGGATCGTTGCGGTTGTCCAAAAGACCTATCATCAGTGGTTCTTTTATCCCTTTATCCATTGGTATGATCTTTTGGGGTGTATTCCCTTTGGTTCGTTTAGGTTCTTACGTATTCTCCGATTTTTTGCCCTGACGTACAAACTCCAGAGATTGGAGGTACTGGATTTCAGAGATACTTACATGTATGACAGGTACAAAAAATACCGTGCAATCCTCATGGAAGAAATTGCAGACAGGGTCGTCGTGCATGTGCTCAACGGGATCAGGTACGAGCTAAAAGAAGGACTTCCCATCACAGATCGGATTTTGAATGAGGTCATCCTACCGCACAAGTCAGAGCTCATCCATTGGCTTTCGCAGCGTCTTCAGATGGTGACTCAGCGCAGCTATAGACTATATCAAAAGGATCTTCAGGACTATGTATATCTAAGAATAGAGGAGGCTGTGGCCCAAAATAAGGAGATCAAGCAACTGGGGCAGATCCCTGTGCTAGGAAACAAAGTCTCGCAGACACTCGAATCTGCTATACAGGATATTGTATTCCAAGTACTCAATGGCATCTTGCAGGATATTGCAGGAGGAGGGACGGGTAGGATGATGGATGAACTTTCAGAAATCACATTGAATACCCTCATAGAGAAAGATCTACAGGCCCATGACGAAGGCATCCACAAAATCATGTCCAGCATGGTACTATCTAGCCTAGATATGATCAAATCTCACGTAGAGTTGCAAGAATGGAAACTACGCGAAAAGCTCCGACAAGAAGATGGGGAACTCGCTGCTGCGGTATTATTTGACGAGCGGGTCATGCCACAAATGCCTGTGGAAAGGGAAGCGGATGCAAAAGAGGAGAAAGCATAGGGTGTCTACAGAAAAAGGCTACACCAAGACAAGGATGATGATTACACCATGGCGATGATGGAAAAGACCATGCCATGGCGGTGATAGATAGGACCACGCTGTAGCGGTGGTCCTACGTGGTTCAGTATCGAACCATTTTTTCGTCGATGTAGCACCATGCCCACCTTTCTCCTGGTTCAGCTGAAACGATCACAGGATGTCCATGGCTATGAAAGTGGGCCGTCGCATGTTTGTTGGGGGAAGAATCGCAACATAGGACCACGCCACATTCTACACATTTTCTGAGGTGGACCCATCGATCCCCCGTTTTGATGCACTCTGCACATTGGTACTCGTCAGCTGTAGCAGGTATGAGCGCTGCACTTTTGATATGTTTACATGCCTTGGTAGCCATCCTATCTTTCTTTTGGATGAATAAAAAACTGGAAATAACTCGTAACGATCTATACGAATGACTCCCATTTATACTTCTGCAAGATACTTATGGACCATACTTATGCTCATCGCACCTTCGCCTACAGCTGATGCGACACGGTTCATCGCGCCCGATCGGACATCACCAGCAGCAAATATACCTGGAATACAAGTCTCTAGAAGGTAAGGGTCACGATTGTACTTCCACATGCGAGAGAAGTCTTCTTGGGTTTGTACATCTCTTCCTGTCAGGATGTAGCCTTTCTCATCGCGCATGATATCTAGCTCTATCCAGTCAGTATAGGGTTTGGCGCCAATAAAAATGAACAAAGCCCGCGCGTTGGCAAGTCTCTCTTCTCCTGTCTCTCTATTGCGCAGCGATACACACTCGAGTTTTTCTTGGCCTTTGACCTCCGAAATCTCGGTATGAGGGAGAAGATGAATGTTTTCGGTCTGGCCTATCTGGTCGATCAGATACTGAGACATAGAGCTTGAAAGGTCCGCTCGGCGGATGACGATGTAGACATTTTTAGCATATCGAGAAAGATACATTGCTCCTTGGCCTGCAGAGTTGCCTCCACCGACGATGTATACATCTGTGCCCTTGCAAGCGTAAGCTTCTGTGGTAGCTGCGCCGTAGTAGATTCCTGCTCCTGTAAAAGAGCTAATTCCTGGAGCTTCCAGTTTGCGATAATCGACACCTGTGGTGACTACGAGTGCTTTTGCATAAATTTTTTGACCTGTGCTTAGTTCAATCACCTTGTACTGGTCTTGGATATGCACGTTTTGTACCTCTGCGGGTGATAAGAATTCCGTTCCAAATCGTTCGGCTTGGGAAATAGCGCGACGCGTAAGCTCCGCTCCACTCAGTCCCGCAGGAAAGCCCAAATAGTTCTCAATCCTTGAGCTAGTCCCTGCCTGTCCCCCTGGAGCGCGACGCTCAATCAGGAGTGTTTTCAAGCCTTCAGATGCTCCGTAGACGGCCGCTGCTAGTCCCGCTGGCCCTGCCCCTACAATGGCCACATCATAAAACTCCTGAGCTGCTGTCGTCGATTTACCTAGCTTTGTCGCAATCTCCTGTAGTGTAGGGTTCGGGAGCACCTCTCCTTGTTCCAAAACGACTAAAGGTACGTCCTGCTCACTCAGGTTGTGCGTACCTAGGATCTCTTTCGCACGAGGATCTGTCTGAATATCGAGCCACTGATACGGGATCAGATTACCTGTTAGATAGTCCTTTACTGTATGCGATTTAGGAGACCATTGATATCCTAATACTCGAATCCCCTCAAACTCTGGGACATAGGTGGCTTCCCAATCCTTGAGTAAGTCTGTCAGGACAGGATATAATTTTTCTTCTGGAGGGTCCCAGGGTTTGGTCAGATAATAATCCAATTGGACATCATTGATGGCCTTGATCGCTGCATCTGTATCTGAGTATGCCGTCAAAAGTACTCTTTTGGCATAAGGATAGTAGATTTTTGCCTTGGCAAGTAGGTCTACTCCCAACATTTCGGGCATTCGTTGGTCTGATAAAAAGAGAGCAATGACTTGACGTTCTTTTTTGAGTGCCTGAATCGTCTCTAATGCTTCATTGGCAGAGGAGGTAGCCATGATGCGATAGTCTTGCTTGTAGTTGTTGCGGACGTCTCGCCTTACAGCCTTTAATACCGTAGGATCGTCATCAACAATCAATATAATGGGTTGCTTCTGTCTCATGAATTTTTGGATCACTTCAAAAATACCTGGAAATAGATTGACGCAACGTCTAGCAACTGACGGTAAAACAGAATGGAAGGGCGTTGGTCAAAATGAAAGTCCTATTCTATCTAAAGTTAGTATATAGGCATCAGGGCTACAACACTTGAAGCTGATAGAAGTGTGACAGAGGCAGAGAAGAAAATAATAGCTTAAGCCGTCATTGCTTTCCTTCAAAATGGTTTATTGGAGGGATAAAAAAAGGGCTCATAGATTATGATAAAAAATGTTGATTTTTGAAAAAAAATTAACTATTATTTGGTTGATATTCAAAGGAATAGCTTATAAATATATGCATATTACTTTATGTAAAAACTTTTATGCAGTTTTCTTCTTTTTCTAGGTAAAGGCCGTAGGCTCATGATACTAAAGGGCAATCTGGTAGATCTTAGAACGATGACCCTTCGAGAAAGACCCCTTTTCTTTCGATGGGCCACGAGATCTGATGCCACGCCTTACTGGTACGGAGAGCTGTATGGCGATGAAGTTCCCTCCTATGTTATTTTTAAATTAGAGTGGCCCAACTACTATTTTGACGGGACTCAACCCGAACTGGGGAGGTGTTTTATGATCCTCCGCGAAGGCCGTCCTATAGGCCAGATTAACTATAATAAAATCAACAGCAAGGACAAGTCCGTAGAGCTAGATATCCTGATCGCCAAACAAAAAGACTTAGGCAAAGGCTATGGAACGGATGCGATCAGGACCCTCACTACCTATCTTTTCAGAGCGATGGATGTACGCCGATGCCGTATCGAAGTACTCGCCAAAAATCCTCGTGCCGTGCGCGCCTACGAAAAAGCAGGTTTCTCCCACTCCTATGCCTACACCAGGGAGAATATCGAATGGCGTGTCATGGAAATGATGGCTGATGCTTTCCCTGAAAGAAAACTTGTCATTGTCAATGACCTCATGGAGGGGGAAAAGAGATAAAGGGGTGAAAGCAAGACCGTGCCCAATATACTAAATTTATTAGTCAATTACGACTAAAAAGCTATCTACATTCTTTTTATTCTAATTTTATTAGCATATATTTACTCGGCCAGTGTATTTTTCAAATGGAATAGTTTACCCTGATCAACTATCCTTTTGATTCAATGGCTTATGTAGGTAGATATTCATGCAGGCAAAAAAGCAATTACAAGACGTGCGGAGGCTGGTTAGCCGTGGAGATTACAGAGACGCTTTACAGGCCTTGCTCCAACTATTTGAAAAATGGCAGCATAGGGGATCTGAACCCGAATACTGGCGCTCACTACAGCTCCAAACCATCCAACTGACAGGTAGGTGGGAGACAGCCAATCGATTCCACCAACAAGGATACACCCAAACATGGGAACATACACAGGAATTGCTCCGCATCTCTGCTGCTATCCTCAGCATCATAGAAGAAAGTGAAGACAGCATCGCATCATGGCAAAAACGCCAACTCCCCCTTTTGATCAAATGTACCTCCTCTGCCGCCAGTCTTGCCAAGCATCTGCAAGACGAGCTGAGCAATGACGTTTATATCGAATGGGTAAGTGAAGAAATGCTCAAGACTTATATTTCATCTTCTCCTACATCTAAACGCTACCTACTGATCGTAGCGGAAGTAGATTCAGATGCCACTACCGCCGAAAACCAGGAGCTAGATTGACCTTGATTTCGGGATGGCGCTGAATAAAGGCATTCATGTAAGGGCAGATAGGTACCACAGGCTTGCCCAACTCCTCCGCCCACTTCAAAGCCGTACGTGCCATTTTGCTTCCTACCCCCTTCCCTTCCCAAGCTACGGGCACTTCTGTATGCGTAAACACAAGCGTGTTGGGTCGCTCGTTATACTGGACGACAGCTGTCTCTCCATTGTAAAATGCAGCAAATCGACTTTCCTCAGGCTGATGCATTACCTCTAGGGCGTCTAGATTCCAATTGTCCATCTTTGGTATGGTTTATATGAAGAAAAAATGTTTTTTGCGTGGCAGAAGTTTGCTCCCATGCTGTTTAACTCCGAAGGCTTTTTTTTCTTTTTCGTAGTAGTCTTTATCCTCTACTACCTTCTCCCCCACCCTCGGCGATGGGTCTTACTGTTGGTGGCAAGCTACTATTTTTACGCACAGTGGAATGCCGCCTACCTTGCATTGATCCTCTTTTCTACTTTGGTCGATTTTTGGGCAGGCAAAAAAATGGCAGCCCTACCCGAGCAATCTGCACGTCGTCCTTATCTCTATCTTAGTTTGCTCAGCAATCTTGGCCTTCTCTTCACCTTCAAGTATGCCAACTTCCTGGGAGATTCTATCAATGAGCTGATAGGAGGAGAAGCCCCCTTTGTCCCACATATCGAGCTGTTACTTCCTGTGGGCATCTCTTTTTATACCTTCCAGACTTTGAGTTATACCCTGGAAATCTACTATGGCAGGTTACAACCGAGTATGCATCTGGGTAAGTTTGGTCTTTTTGTATCATTTTTCCCCCAGCTTGTGGCAGGGCCCATCGAGCGATCGGGACATCTGCTTCCTCAGTTTGAGCGAAAAGTCACCTTTGACTATGAGCGTGTCGCCCATGGACTTCACCTCGTCCTTTGGGGGCTTTTCAAGAAGGTGGTCGTGGCCGACCGACTGGCACTCTTCGTCAACGAAGTCTATGGCCATCCCGACCAATATGCAGGACTCTCTATCGTCCTCGCCACGCTAGCTTTCGCCTTTCAGATTTATTGTGACTTCTCAGGCTATTCTGATATGGCCATTGGCTTGGCGCGGATGCTGGGTTTTGACCTCATGCAAAACTTTCGTCAGCCCTATCTCGCGACCTCACTAGCAGACTATTGGCGGCGTTGGCACATTTCTCTTTCCACTTGGTTTCGGGACTATGTGTATATCCCGTTGGGCGGAAACCGCGTCGTCAAGTGGCGATGGTACTACAACCTGTTTCTAACCTTTCTAGTCAGCGGACTGTGGCATGGAGCCGCATGGACGTTTGTGATCTGGGGGGCGATCCATGGGTTGATTCTGGTGGTGGAGCAGATGACAGGGATCTCTGGAGAAAAAGGAAAGCGATTTACGCTGGGGGTTCGTCTCTTCCGTATGGGATATACCTTTGTAGTGGTATGTGTCGCTTGGATCTTTTTCCGAGCAGCATGTGTTTCGGATGCCTTTGCCCTGATTGGCCAGGTGTGGGAGCCTACAAAAGAGCCCCTCTCATGGAGGATGATGGGAAATCAACCACTCGAATTGATGTTTGCGCTAGCGGGTGTCCTATTTGTCTGTGGCGCGGATATATTTGTGGAGTTGAGGGGGAAAAATCAAGATATCAGACATTATCCGCTTGGATTGCGATGGGTTTGGTATATGGTTTTGTTATCGGGGATTGCTTTCCTAGGTGTATTTGAGGATCAAGCATTTATCTATTTTCAGTTTTAATAAAAAATGAGATCCTTCCCCTGAGGAAAGATCCCATTCCAGTCTTTGTACGGATGTTTGCTCTTAGCAAGCTCCTGGCACTTCCTTGCCATCTGCAGAGATTAAGTAATCCAGTCGGATTTCTTGGCCACTCTTCAAGATCATGAATTCCACACTGTCCACGACACGAAAATCCACAATTTGTCCTTGGATCGTTTCAATCGATCCATCTTCCAGATAATACTGAATATCCACTACCTTTCGAAAGGTGGCCATCGCTTCCAGTTCGTCGTAATAATTACAATTGATGGGCTGGTATGTATTGCGAGTATCTATTTTTTCCATTTCTATCGCTTTTAAGCAGTATCAGATACGAGAAAAAACGGAATTCGTTGGAGACGTTGTCTTGGTGGACTTTCCTCCTTATTTTTGTAGGCTTAATCGTGTA
>JBCBPW010000074.1:0-35785 GCA_039820545.1 Bacteroidota bacterium
TTTTTCTGACTCCTTTCGCCTGCATATTTTTTTAGCGCTTCTTCAATATACCTCAAGTGGATTCTCGCTACCTCCAACTGCATCTCTTCATGTAAGTCAGAAGGAGCCTGATGTACAATCGCTGGCAGGCTTTCTGGATGCACAAACTCCTGTTCCCAGCCTTGCCTATACTTCGACTTGTGATTGGATACGGTTTTTTTGAGTAAGTGAAATAGCTCTGTAAAATTCCCTGGAAAGCCGTATCGTCGTAGAACTGTTATTGTCTGTCTATCAAAATCGAGCTGTTCGTACGCATGCACCTTGCGCCATCTATCCACAAAATCCTCTAACTCTGCTTTCCGTTCGCGCAAAGGGGCCAAGCGAATGATGGGCAAAGCGGAGGCAAATTCTGGTAAAATCTCTTTAGATTCTATGAGTTCAGCGACATCCTCGTCTAGGAAGAAGATAAACTGTTGTTTTAAGGAATCGGCTTTTCCACTGAATTTCTGTTGAAGTATGACTTGTAAAAAGGTCGTTTGAATACTCAGGGGAACAGTAGGTAGATTTCTAATATAGGTGACCTTAGACGTACGTTTTTTGAGGAAATTTTCCGAAGTAGTCCCATGTTTCAAGCTCAAATAATCTGCAAGATTGTGCGCCCCCACCAACTCTAAATCTACATTATCTGGTTTGGTTTCTTTCTTAAAAGCATAAGACTTGATATAATTATTGTGCATAAATGTATCACGTCCCAAACCTGATTCGGCTACAAAAATAAAGGATTTCTTTGATTGAAGTACCTCGAGACATTCTTGGGTAATATGAGTAGGAAATTCCCCGATACCCCAGCTATGAACGCGCTCCATCTCCCTGTTCTTATCCAGTTTTTTCTTCCGTTTGATCCATTTTCCCACCTGGTCTCGAAATTCTGTAGAGTCTACATCAAAATTCCCTTTAATCAGGTAGTAATCTGCCCCATTTTTTGTTGCCTGGACGATTTTATCTTCATCGCTGTAGCCAGAAAGTACTACGATTGTAAGCGTAGGAAATCGATCACGAAGCGTTTTGATATGATCCAAGCCTGAAAATCTATTCTTCCCTTTGACCTTAATGTTGAGATCTACCATGGCAAGGTCCATCGTATTTTTCTTCAATAAGCCCGTCGCTTGGGGGAGTGTCTCGGCATAGAAGATGTTGTGTGCTTGTCCGATCCCATATTCTAGGTCCTCAAACACAAATCGTTCATCATCTATGACAAGTATATTCCCTCTCATTTTCTATGCTAATTAGCTCCCTCTTTTTCCATGCCATATAGGCGCAAAATATCTTGAAGCGTCTGAATCTGATATTGCCGCAACTGTTGAGAAAGTCGCTGCGCGGGTTTTTGATAATGATCGTACAAGCGCTCCCATGCGCTCCAGATACATTCAAACTTTTGCATATCTGGAAACTGGGGCATCAGACTAAAAAAGGCTTTTCGTTCATCCCATATCTGCTTTGCTCTAGCCAATTGATCCATGACGCCTTGTCGCTCTTCCATTTTCAGAAAAAAATCTTGATGCTGGTTCTCCTCTATGGCTTTTTCAATTTTTCTGAGTGGTGTTTGTGCTTGGTTCAGGACCTTTTTAAAGGGACGCCTTCCGTGGGAGTGCAGCACTTTACGCAAGATCGGGACAATGTCTCGATCTATCACTTCAGGATAAGAAGGCGCATGTTCTCTTCCAGCGCCTGCACGCGGTAGCGTCCTGATCCATGAAGTATCGAGCTTAGGAATATCGGCGAAGTTAAGAGAGTTGGAGGCCTCAGTCCGTGCCCATCCAAGGACTACGAGTTTTTTATTGCTCAAGCGTATACGCATATATCGCTCCCACAGATTGAGGATCTGAACATATTCGTTCTCTACTTGATACCATGTAGTAATGATGATACATTCTGCTTCCAATAGTTCTCGGGTGACATGAGCATAGACCTTTACCTCAGGGTGTTGCTGGGTAAATAACGTCTGGATCACAGACTCATTTGTAAGGAGGGCTATCCGCATAGTCATCACTTATTAAATAAGACAATCAAGGCGTTGAGCGCTTCGTGCAAAGCGGGCCAATCAACTGTTTCACCTTGTATCAGATGATTCAGTTGTTTTTCTAAGTGCGATTTAGCCTCAGTTGGCAACTTATGGTCTATCATCTCTCTTAGATCTGTTGCCCCATTTAGGCACCATTCCTCTCGCTCTTCGGTAGAATCAATCGCTCCATTGGAAGAAGCTTGTAGATGTGCTTGCAGATGGACGGCCACTTCTTTTCCCTTCTGACGAAGCGTTTGAATATCGCTTGCGTGCGCTTGGTTCGAATCTGAAGTTGGAGCAAGTTGGAGTGACACCTCGTACAGACCTAGCATCCTGCGGATCGCGAGCAGGCGTTTCTGGGTTTGATACCAGTAATGTTCCCATGTCTGGTCAAATAGTTCTTCTTTGAGGAAACGAATTTTACGCTTATTATCGGTTTCAAAAAGTCCCGCAGCATGCTTCTTTTTAAATCGAAAGGTAGGAGCACCCATATCTAGAAAACCTTTTTTGCGGTAGATCATATCATCTCCCCCCCCAAAAAAGTGATATTGAATCTGGGAGGAATAACCTGCGATCCCTTTACTAATCGCTTCTCGGCCTGTATGTGTCTCGAATCCATCTCCTTTGTGAAGCAAAAATAGTAAGTGAACCTTTGTGTCTTCCGTTTTCCCTTCAAATGGATAATCGATGATCATCTTACGAAGTGTTTCTACATATTGAAGTGGAAATTCCTTGGCTTGTAGATCTTTCTTCTTGATCTCATTTGAAAGTGAGGTTGGCAGAAGCCATTTGGTCGTACGTGGAGCCTCCTCTTCATTTATTACATTCTCCTTTACTGAGATGAAAGGGATTTTTTTGTCCGTAATATGAGTTCCCCAGTCAAATTTATGTTTATGCCCATTTTGAGGGGCCACATTTGGATTCACTTCAAAACAAGGATAGCCTAGTCTGGTATCCCATTTCCAATTGACGATGATAACTTGAACCGTAGTTGCATTCATGAGCCAAATAATACATTACATAGGTTATACTTGATTTGAAAATCATCTTTGAGGGAAATCCCATCCTCAATAGCACTCAATAGGGCCTCAATAGGACGAAAAGTAATCTGAGGATGCTCTGTACCTTGAAACCACTCACCGCGTCCCCTGCCAGAAGTGATAACTAGGATGATGTTAGAGGGAAGTTCGTTTTCAGCAAATGCTACGATCTCCTCAGTAAAAAACTCCAATACATCCGATTCCTTATACTTATCTCGCTCGCCATTTCCATCCTGATATTTTCGGGACCTGTAGATCGTCTCAATGAAGGAGAGGTGAATAACAATAAAATGATGCTGCTTAGAGAGAATCTGATTCTGCTTATCGAGATCTCTTAAAGATCGGAAAAGTCCAGGATCTTCTGGATGCGCCTGAATACGTAATTGGTTCCAAAATTCATTGGGTGCCATTTGTTCTGCATGTCCACCAATAGCATGAAAACGCTCATAGATTCGGGAATCAAAAAATGTGATATGGGTTAAGACGGTTTCTAGAAGCTTGATGGGACTGTCTATTTGCTTCCACCTTCTGGCATTCATGAAGTTTTCATGACTATACCCCTCATTGCCTGAACCTCTTTCATATCCTTCAAAAATATAGGTAAAGAAGGATGTGTGAGAGCGTATTTTAAAAGCATAAGGATTGGGTGCTTTGGTGGTTGCACTGTGCTGTACAATGATAGGCTGTATGCAAGCGTGATCCGCTTCCAATAGTTTGGAGGTAGAAATTCCAACGTCACTTTGATTTGGCTCAATTCCCAAGGCTGTATACACTTCATCTTCCTCTAATTCGTCATATGGAACCGTTTCGATTTGCCCTCCTCTCAAGTAGAGTGCCCATACAGGCATCAAACTATCCTGAGCCTCTTTGAATATGACTACTCCTTTTCTTTTCTCTGTATTCCCAAGCCATGTCTCCATCCACTTGAGCATCGCTTTTTCGTAGAGTTCCTGATTTTGTCCTTCTATACTTCCTTCTCCGAGCTTGTTCCAGTCACTCTCCGCCTCCACTAAGCGAATGAGTCCTATAGCCCGAAAATCATATTCTGCACTTTGCTTCTTTTCTTTTAGGCCGCCTGAGACTCTAAAAGGAAGCTTTTTACCATCCCGCTCATAGTTATGGATAGCGAGGACACGAAATCGAGAAAGATTTTCGTGTTTATACATAAAATCTTTATCCACCACCAAGGCCTTCTCTCCCTTCCAAAGGTGAAAATATTTTTTAATGGTCCCCTGGGCTTCTACCTCATGTGATGCTCCATGGCCGACTTCTTTGAGTTGCGCCTTCTTCTGGGAAATTTTTTTGCCATACTGGCGGATGTACGACTTATAACGTTTCATTCGCTCATCTGGCGTACGACTCGCAAGTGCCGTATTATAGGCTTTGTGCAGGATATCATCCTCAACCACAAATCCTTTTCCTCGGGCTTCTACAGGCGTGTACATTTCACTGGCAACCATGACATAAGGAAAATACTGACGCTTGACCTTCTCCAGATCAATGTCATCAACGTGCTGAAAACGATTATTGATGAGCATGGAAGCACATACTTTGTCCTGTGAACTACCTCCCAAGACAGAGTTTCCCTTTTCATTGACCACTCTGCGCCTAAGTCTTTGTGTCTGCGCCCCAATCACGGTTCCATAATCTGAAAACTTGCTAGACTGATTTTTACCATTTTCATCGACTACATAATCTTCATTAACAAATGCACCGGAAGGGTTGATGAGTTTTTGGGGATGGTGGAGCCAAACTCCGATCTTATATAGGGGGTGATGACTGGTCCATTTGTATTTGGGAATACTTTCATAATCCTTTTCAAAAGCTTCTAGATCATCATCCATTCGTTGAAGAAAGGGTACTTCCTGGATAGAGAGATACAGAATGACACCTTCATCTTTCAGATCATTGAGCAATTCTTTGTAATGCTTGATGTTGCGAAGCGTGTTCTCCAAAATGGTGTAGAGGGCGTGCTGACCAATGATGCCATTTGGGAGGTAGACAGGAACCATTTCCTCTTTGAGATACTTATGAATCTCATCAAAATTTTCTCCTTTTCGCAAGAAGGCGTAATCAGAATATCCTTGATTATCTTTTGATTTAGGCTCCTCTTTTTCATAGCGCCCACTTTCTTTTTTGATGATCTCTAAATTGACTTGGGCGTATTCCCCTCCAAGCAGCACCTTGGGATGGGTTTGTTCAGGATGCGTAGAAGGTTCTAGAATTTCTACATATAGACGCACCTTGTTGATCCCCTCTGAGTGCGCGATGGTACCCAAAAAGAGTGTATTATTCAGAAAATCTCGCAGGATCTTATCCCAGGATCTAATACGACCACTGAATAGCGTATCGCGGGTCACTCCACTCCAAAAAGCAGATTTGTCACGGAGATACTGAAAAAAATGATAAATCGACTGGGCAACAGGTACGGGAAATTGGGCAATAAGATCAGGTTGAGCCCCTTCGGTCTTCCCGACATACTTGAGAAGATTCTTTTCATCCTCCTTATCCATGAATCGCACAATATTCAGTAGGGCAATTTGATCAGGATAGGAGTTATGATCAAAATCATCCATCCTGGAATGGAAGTTAATCTTCTCATCCATTGTACCCCTAATTTTCTCATGGATCTGTTGCGTATTGATTTGGGTTTCCAAATTGGGATGGAGAGGCAATTGCTGAGCAGCCGCGCTATATCTTACCTCAAACCACCACTTAAGCGCGACCAAACTATGTGCCCCTACATTGTGAGCAAAGGAGTCCACAACAATTGCGATAATCGCTGTTTTTACCTGCTCAAGTTTCTTCCCCTGAAGTTGCTTCGCCTCTTTAATGACAACATGAGACAAATGCTGATAGTAATTATCATATCCTAGTTCACGCAGGAAACTACTCTCTTTAATGATCGGCTGAGATTTATCTTCCCACCTGAAGGGATAATAGAAATCATATGGGATCTCAAGGTCTTTAAAAATTTCTTTATAGTCTTCCAGAGGGTCCTCAGGCTTGAGATAAAAAGTTTTAATTCTATTCTCCAAGATGATGCGCTCATATTCTCTTGTAGCCTGCAGAATCAGGGATCGATAGTGGTTTTGAAAGCTCTGAGAAGCTAGCGCCTCCTGATCGTCCTGTAGATGCGGTTTAAGGCTATCCTCATCATAGAGGAAGTAAATCATCCCTACAAGATTTCCAAAAGCAATGATGGGTAAAGGCAGATAAAAAGAAGAATCAGGATCAAAATCTGTGAGGAGTAATTTGACGTAGATGGCTTCTACCTTAAGGAGATGCTCTACATCTTGAGGGTAATGAGAGACATCTTCTTCAGGTCCTGGAATCTGATCACCTTCTTCTCCAAAATATCTTTCCAAAGACTGCTTACGAAGTGCCTGATTGTTAGCAAAATCTAGTTTTAAATTGTGAAAGTCGTGAAAAACTTGACTGATAGAGAATTCTTTATTTGCCTCCGCATCTAAAAAGATTTTGTAGTTCTCCAGATAAGCTTTTTCGTCTGAGAAATTCTCCAGATCCTCAAATTCATCCAACAACTTATACCTAGCAAATGGCTTTCCCGTTTCCGCATCCTTATAGATAAACGTAGTGGTAAACTTTAGCTTATATCCATAGAAGATGGGATCTGAAAAACTCAGGATACCATAGAAAAACTTTTCATAGTCAAATCTCAGATCTTCGTGGAAATATGATGGGTTGAGTTTCGATGTAGACATAGGGCGCAGATTAGAATAGCCATAGGGTTTCATGACAGATGGAAGATCTATCTGGATATGGGAAAGACATCATGTGCAAAACAGATGTACGATAGTACATGCAGCGAATCGTACACCTAAGTATATTCAAGAGGCACAATGAAATACATGAAAGAATTTACGTATTTAAATTCATTTATGCATAACGTTTTTCCAGGAGAGCTTGAAATTTTTCTAAGATTTCCTTCTCTTCCTCGTCCAGCTCTGTCATTTTATAGATCAAGTAGGTGATTCCTAGAAAAGTTCCCTTTTCTTCTATGGGGACTGGCTGATAGAAGACTTCTTCAAGTTCATGGTTTTCTAAATCCTCATCATCTACAATCTTTTTATCTACAATCTGATCAATCATCCGTTCCTCAACTTTGATGAAGTTTTTGGGTGATTTTTTCTTCAAAAAAGATAGATCAAATTCATGTGAATCCTTACCAAAATATCGTTTCAGTGATTCTGCTTTCAGATGCTCCGCACAATGGGGCCATGAATGAAACACCTTGTAGATGGTAAAATTCTGGTAGTCTTCGTTTTCAAGGTTTAAATCAAAAGCGTTCAAATAATCTACTACTTCTTTATCTACAACTTTGGCCAGTTGATTTGATAAGGTGTAACGAGCGACGACTTGCTCATCCTCACGTTTCACTTTGATGGTCGTGTAGATTTTTATCTTCTGAGCCCTTGACTTGATGTACTCATGAAAGTTATTCTCTAGATCAGGCTCTTTGAGATCGTTAAAACTAAACTCAAAATCCATAGCGCACAGGGGTTAAAGTAAGACTGCATCAACATGCACAAGAAATGATAATGCGTAGATATTCTGCTAAAATCTCTCAAGATCCGCAGCACATACATGTACCTAACATTCAAACAGATCGGACACAGATACCCTAAAGGCACTATGACCTAACATAAAACGGTGGGAAAAGCATTCTTTGGTGTTTTCGTGCAGCCTTCATACTCTCTGCGACTATGGATAGTTGCCTGTTTGCTGAGAGGCAATATATGAGCATCAAGTGGGACCCATATATATTTAACCTATCGAAGAGAATTAGTAGTCCTCAGTACGGAAATTATGATCAAGTAGTTACATTTATTTGTTGGCAGCTCACCTGAATGTCTTTCTTGACAACACATCCTTAACAAAAAATACTCTTCCCGAAACTAGGAAGAGTACCAATCATTATGTAAACATCAGATCAATTGTCAGATCTTAAACATTAAGCTAGTCTGCTTATTATCAGCATATAATCTGGTTTTTGATCTGATTGTATTCTTTGTAATATCTATTGTAACGAGTAAAGCTGAACATATCCTGAAACATACCTGCTTCATCCTGTACAAGTTTTTCTCCATATTCTGCTAGCGCACACACAAAACTCATCCCTTTTCCTAGTGCACCCGACTGAATCAGTTCTATGAGCAGTCTATGCTGATCTTCCGCCTGAGTGATATCCTTTCTATAACTCGCATCATTGTAAAGGCTAAATATCTCTCCCTGATGCGCGTCTGAATCCTGAAAGAAAAAGATAATCGGTAGCGTCACAAGATTCCTCCTAAGATCAGAATAGGTATCCTCAGGCAATTTGCAGAGCGTTGTGAATTGGTAGCTGACAGGCAAATAATCACAATTGTCATTGACCAATTGCTGCGCCATCCCAAACATTCTGGCATAGGTGACCAAACGCTGTCTTAGAGGGGCAGAGGCTCCAAATATTTCTACCAGCAACTCCGCAAAAATTTGAAAGAAGACAGTGTTGATCAAAAAGGCTCTTGTCAAATACAATCTCAGATAATGAAGCTGCGCAATGTCACTTAACTTATGCTTAGCTACCTGCTCAAATACGCGAATGAATGACTCGACATCTACAAAAGCATCCACTTCTTCACTAATTCGGCACTGATTAGGTACATCCTGCATCAGATTTTCATAAGTCAGCATCTCCTTGTCCAAGGCCATCCCTATTTGATAAAACTTGAACAATTTCTGAACGGCACGAATGACGCTTGTTTGTGTTTGATCATCAAACTCTCTCAAGATATAGTGATACATATCTTGCTCTGTGAGTGCGCGTTCTTTTCGATTGGCTGCCCTTGAGGGTTCATCTTTGACGCCGTATTTCTGATCCTGTAGGTGGTTGTCCAGATACATGATGGAAATACAATATTCTCCAACAGCACCGACCTTATTGGCTAACTCAAAGTGCTGCGCTTTCATCCTTGTATCTGGTACCAACACTTGGAAGACTTTCTTGATAAAGTAAAACCTGGTAGAGGGTTTGGCAAAGAAATTTTCGTCTTCTGCAAATAGGCGCTTATACAGTAAATGCCTGCCAGCTCGCACAGAAGGTATATAATCTCTTGCTATCTGCTGCGCCTCTTGCATTTCGTCAAATCGTGATGGAGCTTTCTCCTCAGCTGGATTCTGAGTCTTAGGCGAAGGCTCCTGTATTTGAACCTTTGCATCTGTAAAACTAGGTGGTTCATTCTGATTTGATTCGAGCACTTTCTGGGTTGACATCTCTGTAGAATTTTCGAATTTCACCTTGGCCATTTGTAGTAGTTAGTGATGATGAATAAATGATACAGAGCCAGGATGAAAACAAACGTATTTTATGGTGTTAAGCTTGGAGGGTATATCAATTATCCACAGATTCTATACCAACTCCAATCGTAGGAAATTCGAATTGACCCTTTGCATATAAAAACGAAAAAAGAACTAATGCAAAAGCCTAGAACTCACATATTTAAAAATAAATAAATTACATTCGATAGAATATAAATCTATTGTTTAATTATAACGAGTAAATGTGAGTAGTCTAGTTCTTAGTTCGTCGGTGTTTATATCTTTGAGATGTCACTTTGGCCATGAGGTCTCGGTATGGATCTCGCCAATGAAAAATCAGGTAGTGGATAGATGGGTAAATCGGTTTCATTTGGTGGGAGTTATTTAGTCTTACGACGAGATACCCTGATAAGATGTAGCTTCTTAATTACATTAATGACGGAAATCCATAAATATCTGATTATAAGCTAATAAAATATTATTCTTTTTTAAAAAATAGAATATAATTCTATTACGATTTATGATAAAACTGCTATATCCTAACAAATGTTCGGTAGTAATTCCCTGTCTTTCAATGGGATACAAAAAAACCCTCTAACCTTTTGGTCAGAGAGCTTTCTGTGTATAGATCTGTTAATATTAGGTACAAATATGAAGTAGATCTCTCGTCTTCTGTATTGGGAATGTGTACAACTTACGGTTATCATATTTGGAGTCAGATAGACTAGAGAAAGTATACTAGAAAGGTCGATCAAAATCTTTTATACTATTTAAAGCTATTTCATTTTCTGGTCACAATTTTCAATTGGGCTAGGCAGCAACTACCACTTTCAATCAATCTGTGCTATAGGAGGAGTGCAAGTATCAATAGATCTTGGGAGGAAGGGATCAGGTATCAAGGATATTTCTAAATGCATATCTTTTATTAGGTCATGGCAGACTCTGATGGTGTCCTATTGGGATACATAAATCCTACCAGAACATCAATCGCTTTATTGAAATATTTTTGGGCAAACAAGATGAGCCGTAAAAAGGGACTCTTGTACTTGTCAGAATGAATCTCTGCTGCCTTTCTATTATTTACACTATGCGCTACCACTTTTGAATTGCGAATGCTAGAAACAACAGGCGGAGATAAAAAAGTATCAGCCGCTGCTTTGGCAGATCGCTCTGCTATCTTACGAAGGTCTATCTTCTCTTCCCATATGCCGTAGCCCTCTTCTGGATATTTTGATTGGAATTCACTTGAATAATACATAGTTATATTTTTATAAGGTTTGTCAATTTGATGACTCTAAAGTGTAGCATTTCTCCCATAAGTTCTACCATAAAATGCGTCACAGCCAAATAAACCCCTCGTAATCAGACTCCTGAAACCATACACACCTTTTTTAGGCGAATTATTTTCGATTTTTAGATCTAGTATTTCTCTTTGCTTTATCATTCTCTCCACTTTTCCGATACCAAAAACATTCGAAAACGGGTGTAGTTTTTATAAATCAAACCTTTAAACCCCTTCCCCATGTCCAAAGAAATCATCAAGGAATACACCAATGGCGACCTCACCGTGGTCTGGAAGCCCAAAAAGTGCATCCACTCTGAGATCTGCGTGAAAACGCTCCCGAAAGTCTACGATCCCAATGCACGCCCCTGGATTCAACCCGAAAACGCCACGATAGAAGCGCTACAAGCCCAGATCGATCAGTGTCCTTCAGGTGCGTTGACTTATAAGATGAAGGGGGCAGAGCCGACAGCTGCAAGCACGGCAGCCACCCACATCACCGTGATGCAAAATGGTCCCCTCATCGTGGATGGAGAGCTCGCAATTACAGATGCCAACGGTAATACCACTACCAAAGCTGGGAAAACCGCCCTCTGCCGCTGCGGCCACTCTCAAAATAAGCCTTACTGCGACGGTGCACATGCCCGCGTGGGCTTTGAGGGGTAAAGTCAGACAGGAAGATCAAGCGCTTTCTCCTTTGGGGACGGTTGAAGTTCCTGCTATCACTTTCCTCCTTTTACCCAAAAACAACAGCCCTGCTTGGCTCAAAATCCAAGCAGGCTGATCCATATCTACTTTTCCTCTTACTTCAAGGACTTCACATGAGGTACGATAAACTCCTCTATCAACTGCGCCGTTTGATTGTGCGCCTTCCCACCTCCATTGTAGAAGGTACTCGTCAAGACTGCTACGAGCGCTAAGCTAGGGACGACCACGACTTTATTTCCACCTGTGCCTGTCATGTAGTAAGCTTTCTCTCCTCCAAACTTGGTCATCCACCACAGATAGCCATAGTCAAAGCCTGGCCCATATTCGATTTTGACATGCGGCGTCGTGGATCTCCTGACCCAGTCCTCGGAAACGATGGTCTTTCCTTCCCACTTCCCTTGATCGAGATACAACTGCCCCAACTTGAGTAAATCGCGACTTTCCATCGCCAAACCCCCACCCGTCATGGGCATCCCTTTAGGTGTCATCTGCCATTTGTAATGCTTGATGCCTAGCGGACCCAATAAGCGCTCGGCTGCATATGCCTCTAAATCGCCTGACACCTGATGGATGATGTCTCCTAAGACCACTACCCCAGCCGTGCAATAACTGAAACTCCTTCCGTAGGGCGCATCCACTGGCTTGGTCACCCATGCAGGAAAGCCTTTGATGGGGAGATCCCAATAAAATTGAACCCAATCCTCTACCAGATACATACGCTCCTCGTTTCCACGAGAGAAGGAGTTCCAATCGTCGCACTCTAATAAGGAAGACATGGTCAGCAAATCCTTGAGGGTGATGCTGTCCTTGCGCTTGTCAGGGTTTTGAATGTGGGAAGGTGGGGTATACGATGCTGCAAAGACGTCCTCAGAAGGAAGCCTCCCATCATCGATCAGGCAGCCGATGAGCATGCCTGTGATGGTCTTGGTAGCTGAACGCGTATTATGGAGCGTCGCAGGATCGCTCCCGTTATAATAACCTTCGAAAACCAGTTTTCCCTTATGCGCCAGTACGACGCTGGTGATTTGTTGGAAGTGGTTTGCCTGGATTAGGCTATCCATCTGGTGTAAAGTAGGTGCCTCTAAGCTTTTCCCCATACGCCAACCATCATCTAGATTTTGGGGATTAAATGGGTCTGACTGGGCCTTTGTTTGAGTCAACAAGACAAGGAAGCTACAAATGATAAGGAGTCTATACATCATGATCTTTTTGCAACAATCTTCCTTTCTGCCGCAAAAAAATAGGAGATTCTTAACCCATTACCTGCTCAAATTGCTTAGGTGTGAGATTAAATTTCTTCCTAAATGAAGCAATCATATGGCTCTGGTCCGAAAAGTGATGGCGGTAAGCAATGTCTGAAAGGCTGTGAGGATCATTGAGGATAGAAGCGACCGCACGATTCAAGCGAATCTCTCGACAATAGTTCCCGAAGGTTGTCCCATAGTACTTGTGGAAAGTCCGTGAAAGGTGGACGGGATGAATGTCAAGCTCACCACTGACATAACCCAAAGTCAAAGGTCGGTCGTATTCCTCATGAATCAAGGCCTCTAATTTCTTGTGCCAGGAAGGACGCTTGGCCGTTTCTCGACTCAGATCTTTCTTGAGCTGGGCCAATATATCCATGACGAGTAGTGCAACACTGGTCTGTCTGTATGCATCAGAGATTCGGGATTCTAGCAAGACATGGTACAGGAGATTCTTGATGTAGGGATTGTGAACAGGAATGCTTCCCTCCACCTGATAGAGGTTTAATCCATATGTTTCAGCCCAACTAGACTGTATTTCCAGATGTGCGCCTCTGGTGAAGATAGGGGGCTTGATGTTGCGATGTACGTCTTGCCAGTTGTGGAAGATGAGACTTCCCTGTGACAGACAGTAGGCTTCTTTTTTATTTTCCTCCACAATTGCTCCCTGCAACAGGAAAGTGAAATATGGATTTTCATGACAGTGCCAATCCACATAATCGTGGGTATACTCCGTATCTGTCACAGTGAATCCATCTAAGTGTACTTCATGATGGGTATTTCCAAAATATTGTCCACGCTTCAACTGCTGCATAGTCTGTGATTGTAATCGATATCATTTCTCCTATACCCATGTCGAATAAAGGGTTGGGACTATTGTTCACGTTCATCATTTTCATCCTAAATGAGCGTGGACGAATACGCAACAAAAAGCGGATCACCTCTACTAGAGATGACCCGCGACTAAATATTTATATTTTACACTTCTTCTATTGGAGCTTCACATCCATTGCAATGGGGCCCTTAGGACCACTTCCGATTTCAAAAGTGACACGATCATTATCTGCAATTTCATCAATCAGATTGTTGGCATGGGCAAAAAAGCTGTCACCTGTCTCATCGTCGATGATGAACCCGTATCCTTTCTCTGTATTGAAAAATTTCACCCTACCATTTCTCACAGTCTCTACCGCCTCTCTTTCCTCTTTCTTGGGAACAGAAATCTGGATGTCTTCCAGCTTATTTTCTGTTCTTTCTTGAAGGTGGGGAGGGGTCGTCGTGAAATTCCCGTTCTCATCCATGTACATGATGTCATTCCCCCCTATACCCTCTTCTTTTCGCTGCTTTTTCTTTTCTGCTTTTTGTTCTCTCTTTTTTCGTCTCTTTTTCTCTCGATCCTTTTTGTTGAAACTATCTGCCATAAAATATTGGGATAAATTAAAATGAAAAAAATGCCTTAGTAGTCATGGTTGTTAACAAAGCCTAAGGTACAGAAATATCTTCGGTATTAATATTTTATGTTAAAGAGTAAGGGTGAATGGAAGAAAATCGGGGCTCATTCGTCTGTTACATCGAGTGCCAAAAGGTCCCCTATGCTTTTTAGCTTTTTTCCTTATCTCTCCTTGAGACTTTTCTAAAATATTAATATTTGGACTCTGTATAACGTAGGATCAGACGATTAGGTTCAAAAAATATTTCTTCCCGTACACCCTCTGATAATTAATCCTATTTTCATTTTCCTGTTAAGCATCCTATGAGATCTAGAAAAGCTTCTTCCCTGTAAGCTACATTCCTTTTGTAAGAGAGAAAGAAAGCTTTATTTTTGTATTATAATATCTTAATATAATTATTTTTATTACGCTCAAAAGTAAGCATCACGATCCGCAAAGCTTTCATTTTGACTTTTGAGGTTTTATCGCGATTCACTTTGCATGAGGTTTCTTTGGTGTCAATCATCCATAATGCCCCTGAGGATCCATCACTATAGATGAAAAGGATTCCTACAGCTCGTTCGCTTATAATGAAATACATCATAGTCAGCATGCTTGACTTATATCCCAATAAGGACTTATGAATACCTATTCAGCTCCCCTACCAGACGAAAAAGTGCAACTCCTGCGTCAACGATATCAAGCGCTATTTGAATCGGACTTACTCGATGAAATCGTACAGGTTGGCACCTACAGATCCGTTCCCAAAGACCATATCATCCTAGATATAGGGGACCTCATCGCATTCATGCCGCTGGTGCTCAATGGCTCCATCAAGATACTCCGAGAAGATGAACACAACCACGAGCTACTCCTCTACTACCTAGAGTTTGGGGATACCTGTGCCATGACGCTCAACTGCTGTATGCGTAAGGCCAAAAGCCAGATTCGGGCGACGACGGAGCAAGATACAGAACTCATCATGGTCCCTGTAGAGAAGATGGAAGCATGGGTGGTAACATATCCTTCTTGGCGCACCTATGTTTTTGATAGTTATAATATCCGCTTAAATGAGATGTTAGAAGCCATCGATACGCTGGCGTTTATGAATATGGAAGAAAGGCTCCTTCGCTATCTACGTGACAAAGCCCTGATCAACCAATCGGAGCAGTTACAAACCACCCACCAAGAGATCGCCAATGACCTACATACTTCGCGTGTGGTGGTATCCCGCATCTTAAAAAAACTCGAAAGAGAACACAAAATCCAACTCCACCGCAATATGATCTCCATTCCCGAACTGTTGTAGCCGAGTACCTCACGGTTTTCCTGTAACAATGGTTACATCCTACGGGCAAGGCTCCCATTACTTTTGTACCTGTTATTCAAACGAAGCGGTGCAAAGTAGGTGGAATACCATCTTGTGAGAAAATCGCACCCCTTCGTTTCTCTCAATCCTGAGTTATGGGTGCCGTGCTACGATATAATGTGTTATGGGTTCTCCTTCTTTTCAGTCAGTCTTCTATTTGGGCACAAATCGAGGACGATACGACGCATCATATCTTTCAACCTGATGGTTCAGAGTTTGAACGGCCAGAGCCAGAAGCGCATTCGCTTCAGGAATTTTGTAGCAAGGGGCACATCCACGGTCACTTCCGCAACTTTTTCATGGCGACGATCCACTTAGGGAGCCTCAAAGACTACTGGACCAATGCCAGCGGAGGTACTTTAGCCTATGAATCTGCCGTCTGGAGGCATATTCAGTTTGGGATAAAAGGTATCTTCTCCTATCAGACCCTTTCCTCAGATCTACTCGCACCCGACAGTCAAGCCATGCAAGGAGCCAAGTGGGAGGTGGAACTATATGACGTCAATCGTCCCGAAGAAAAACACGACCTAGATAGACTAGAGGAACTCTTTCTGAAGTACTACTTTCCCAAAGGAGGATATGTGGTCGCAGGCAAAATCGACATCAATCAAGGGCCCTTATTTCTGCGCAGAGATGGACGTATGAAGCCCTTCGTGTATCGAGGTATATGGAGTAGGTTGCCCATCAAGTCGCACCATATATTGCATCTGGGATGGATCGAAGGCGTGTCTCCTAGAGGAATGACAAATTGGTACACCCTGTCAGAAGCCATCGGACTGACCAATCAAGGCATACAACCCGATGGGTCTCAAGCCCACGATCATACGCATGTACCGACACGTGGAATCGGCGTAGCAGGATACGAAAGTGACCAGATTCCCCACTTCAAGCTGCATGTTTGGAACCATTGGTTCGATAAGATGATGTACATGTCCTGGGTACAGGCAGACTATCACAAAGAAAACGTATTCGCAGGACTACAACTGGTATATCAGGCTCCCCTTTCCTATCAGGCGAAGCTGGCATACAAGCACAGATATATGCAAGCAGAAGAAAGAGGAAAAGTCATCAATCTGCAAATAGGTATAAAAACGGGAGGTTTTCGTTTGTCTATGGCTTTTCTACATAGCTTGGGAGCAGGTCGCTTTTTGTTTCCCAGAGAGTTGGGGCGTGAACACTTTTATGTCTCCCAACCCAGATCATGGATAGACGGACTGGGAAATACTTATATCGGGATGCTCCGCTTGCGATATCAAGGTATAGAAGGTAACTGGCAGCGACTCAAAGCAGACCTGCGATTGAGCTATACAGAGGTCCAGGAAAAGGGGGCATATATTTGGAATAAGTACCGATCTCCTAGCTTTTATCAGACGACCTTGAGAATGAACTATGGCTTTCCCCATGCTTTTAATGGGCTGGAATTGATGTTACTTTACCTCCATAAATATAGCCCTGATACACTGACAGCAGCAGAGACCTTTTATCGTTCACACTTTCACCATCTCAATGTGGTGATGAATATAAATTTTTAGCAACATTGGGAATAAGTATTGGCTGAAGGATGCTTTGATTATTCTTTCTGCTCTAGGCTTGATTCCCTAAACCCAACAATATGTTCGAAATTTTAGGTTATATAGGCGCTTTGCTAGTAGGGATCTCCTTGGGGTTGATAGGCGGAGGCGGAACGATCCTGACAGTACCTATCATGGTCTACCTTCTAGGGATCAACCCTGTTCTCTCTACAGCTTACTCGCTTTTCATCGTAGGGGCAGGCGCACTCGTAGGCGCCATCAACAACCTCCGAAAGGGATTGGTCAGCATCAAAACGACCATCGTCTTTGCGATTCCCTCCTTCATAGCCGTGTATGCGACGCGGGCCTATTTGATTCCTGCGATTCCTCAAGAGCTTTTCACCCTCAGCGATTTTACCCTGACCAAGGACATCGCAATCATGATCTTCTTTGCGGTCATCATGGTCGTAGCAGCTGTATCTATGATCCGATCCAAACGCGGAGGGGAAGAGGAGGATGCCAAACCTCAAACATTCAATTATCCTATGATCATCTTGGATGGACTTGTGGTAGGGACTTTGACGGGTATCGTAGGGGCAGGTGGAGGTTTCCTCATCATTCCTGCATTGGTACTGTTGGCGAAATTACCGATGAAAATGGCGGTCGGCACCTCCTTGTCCATCATTACCATCAAATCGCTCATTGGATTTGTAGGAGACCTCCAGGCTGGGCAGGAAATCGATTGGCCCTTCTTATTGATCTTTTCAGGACTGACGATTGTAGGGATTCTTGTGGGGGGGTATTTGTCTAATTTTATCCCTGGGAAGAAGCTCAAGAGCGGTTTTGGATGGTTCGTATTGGTCATGGCTACCTACATCCTGATGAAGGAATTGGTTCTGTAACAGCTGTTACGAACGTACGGATCGTGCATACGTATCTTGCATGAGAATCAAAGAAAAGAGAGAAAAGATTTTTTCTTTTCGCGACTTGTTCTTTAAATCGTCCTAAATTTTAACAAAGACTTTTAATCTATTGTATAAAGAACAGGAGAGAAGATCAGGAAAACAGTTTCGCTCATATGGCCAAATAAAACGTGCCTCTCCTTCTATCTTGTTCTACTACCTTCTCTTAATTTTTTCTTATGAAAATCGAACAAATCTATACGGGATGTCTGGCACAAGGTGCTTACTACATCGAAAGTAAGGGTGAAGTAGCGATTGTGGACCCTCTACGTGAAGTACAGCCCTACATCGACCGTGCGGAATCTGAGGGCGCAACGATTAAGTATATTTTTGAGACGCACTTCCACGCAGACTTCGTGAGTGGACACGTGACACTTTCGGAGAAGACAGGTGCCCCCATCATCTATGGTCCCAATGCCAATCCTAAATTCGATGCGATCATAGCTGAAGATGCGCAGATCTTCGAGTTGGGAGACGTCACCATCAAGGTCTTGCACACACCAGGGCATACCATGGAGAGTACGACCTACCTATTGATGGATGAGAATGGAAAGGAGCATGCCATCTTCTCTGGTGATACACTCTTTTTGGGAGATGTCGGACGTCCTGACCTCGCGCAAAAAGCGGCCAGCATGACGCAGGAAGATCTTGCTTCCATCTTGTTTGACAGCTTGCGCAACAAAATCATGCCTTTGCCCAATGACGTGTTGGTGTATCCTGCACACGGAGCAGGTTCTGCTTGTGGCAAAAATATGATGAGCGAGACCGTAGATAATCTCGGCAATCAAAAGCAGATGAACTACGCCTTGCGTGCCAACATGACGCGAGAAGAGTTCATACAGGAAGTCACAGACGGTCTTTTGCCTCCTCCTGCCTACTTCCCCCTCAATGTGAAACTGAACAAGGAAGGATATGAGAGCATAGACAAGATACTCGCCAAAGGAGACAATGCGCTTTCTCCTGCTGCATTTGAGGTAGCGGCAAATGAAACGGGGGCCTTGGTACTGGATGTGCGAACAAAGGAAGCGTTTGCCGCTGGGCATATTCCTCGCTCGATCTTCATCGGACTGGATGGCAGCTTTGCTCCTTGGGTAGGGGCGCTGATCCAGGATGTACAACATCCGATCTTGTTGGTCGCTCCTGAGGATAAAATCGAAGAAGCTGTGACACGCCTCTCGCGTGTAGGTTTTGACAATACAATCGGCTACCTCGAAGGAGGATTGGAAGCCTGGAAAGCTGCGGGCATGGAAGTAGACAAGGTGACTTCCGTGGAGGTAGAAAAAGTAGCCAATATCTTGGCAGACGCACCAGAGACGCCTGTCTTCGATGTGCGCAAGCAAAGCGAGTTTGCAGCAGGGCATGTGGCAGATGCCAAAAATGCGCCATTGGATTTTCTGAATGATTACTTGGCTGCCTTCCCAAAGGAAGAGACCTTCTATGTACACTGTAAGTCGGGCTATCGCTCCATGATTGCGGCCTCCATGCTCAAAGCTCGTGGCTACCACAACATAGTGGACATCAAGGGTGGATACCAAGCGATTGTTCAGTCAGGGATCAAAGTCATCGATCAAGTGCAAGCATAAAGCATGAGCTTTTAATCATAATCATTAGGATCTTTGGGTAGAATCGTTCCCAAAGGTCCTGTTTTTTTGTGGGGGGAAAATAAGTAGTCGTACAGCGGAGCTTGAGCCCATAGCAAAACAGGATTGGCCCAGCCCTTCAACTAACTTCTTAGGAGAAAATATAAAAAGTGCCAAAAAGCGAATGAATTGTGCAAGGGATTGGGACAGCGAAAGTCTTTGATTTACGTATACAAAGCAACATACAATATGTGACATGAAACAAATCAAGGTCTATAATATTGATGAGATAGTATGTACACCTGTCGAGCAGCAGGCACAGACCTTTGACATGATCACCTATGAAAAGTTCAAATTGAGGGTACAGGGCTTTCGACATCCCCATCGACAGAACTATTATATGATCTTTTGGGGAACGGGAGGAGCGGGGCTTCATCTGGTAGATTTTGAAAAATATGAGTTAAAAGCAGGACGTATTTTTCTGATGTATCCAGGCATGATCCATGCGTGGGAGTCAAGTCAGGACTTGGAAGGATTTCTTTTATTCTTCACCGCTGACTTTTTCTCTCAAAGATACAATGACAACAAGCTGTCAAAATTTCCTTTCTTTTCCTCCACACAAGCTCAACCCTATGTAGACTTTGGAAGAGGGGAAAAGGAAAAACTAGATCGACTTTTTGAATGGATGTATGAGGCCTATGAAGCAGGAGGAAAAGACTGCCTGAGCACGCTCAAATCCTATCTTAACCTCATTTTGCTACAGTGCAACAAACACTACGAAAGTAAGCATGTACAGTCCGTAGAGGTTCCCCATGCCCAGCAGGTACTGGTACAGTTTGAAAAACTCATCGACCAGCACTTTCGGCAAAAGCACCAGGTTAAAGATTATGCAAGTCTCCTGCATTTGACACCTAACTATCTGAATGTCATCTGCAAATCGCATATAGGAAAATCAGCAGGGAATCTGATTCGCGAGCGGATTCTCTTGGAGATCAAGCGCAAGTTGCTTCACGAAGATAAGACCATGGCTGAGATCAGCACGGAGTTGCACTTCGAAGATCAGGCCTACTTCAGCAGATTTTTCAAAAGATATACAGGACAGAGTCCTTTGGCTTTTCGGAAGCAATTGTGGCAAAATCGACAGCCTTAGCAGCCTGTCATAGTCAATCACTACTTACACATCATCTCGAATCATTGGATCATGGAAGTTGAAATACTTGCACGGATACAGTTTGCCTTTACGGTAGCTTTCCACTACATCTATCCTCCGCTGAGCATTGGCTTGGGACTGATCATGGTCATCATGGAGGGTTTATTCCTTTGGACAAAAAATAAAGAATACGAGACGCTGGCGCGCTTCTGGACGAAGATCTTTGCGTTGACCTTCGGGATTGGCGTGGCCACAGGCATCGTCATGGAGTTTGAGTTTGGCACCAACTGGGCGACCTACTCGCGCTACGTCGGAGACGTATTTGGTTCGGCCCTCGCAGCCGAGGGAATTTTCGCTTTTGCGCTGGAAAGTGGCTTCCTCGGCGTCCTACTCTTTGGATGGAATCGCGTCAAACCACCTGTACATTTCGTTGCTACGGTAGGGGTCTTCCTGGGGAGTATGTTTTCAGCCGTTTGGATCGTCATCGCCAATAGCTGGCAGCAAACGCCCACGGGCTACCACATCGTAGGGGAAGGCATGGACGCTCGAGCAGAGATTGTGGACTTTTGGGCTATGGTCTTCAATCCTTCTAGTGTGGAACGTCTGTCTCACGTTTGGTTAGGGGCTTTTCTGGCAGGAGCCTTTTTGGTATTGAGCGTCCACGCCTATTACCTCATGCAGGGCCGCTATGTGGAGATTTCAAAGAAAGCCTTCAAAATCGCACTGGCTGTGGCTACGATCTTTTCCCTAGGACAGTTGGCGACAGGGCATAGCTCCGCAGAGGTCGTCGCCGAGCATCAACCTGCCAAGCTCGCAGCGATGGAAGGACACTTTGATAGCTTGGCAGTAGCAGATATGTATCTAATGGGTTGGGTGGACAAGGATAATCAGGAAGTGACAGGCATCGCCATACCTGGAGGATTGAGCTTCTTGACGGAGATGGATTTTGATGCTGAAGTGAAAGGGCTGAATTACTTCCCTGAGGATGAAAGGCCCCACGCAGTCAATGCCATTTTTCAATTCTACCACATCATGATCAGCATTGGGATGTTTTTGATTGGGCTTACACTCTACGCAAGCTTTCGCTGGTGGAAGGGGGATTTATTTCAGCAAAAATGGCTACTTCAGGTATTCGTCCTGTCTGTCATTCTCCCCCAAATCGCCAATCAAGTTGGCTGGTATGCTGCCGAGATGGGGCGTCAACCTTGGGTCGTCTATGGACTTTTACGCACATCAGATGCCCTGTCTCAGGCAGTCACCGCCAATCAAGTTTGGTTTTCTCTGATCATGTTCACCATCATATATATGATCCTCTTCACACTTTTCATTTATCTACTCAACAAGAAAATCAAGCATGGTCCCTATGAGGAAAATGGAGGTTCTACCAGATCTCGCCAAAAGGACATGGTCAAGGTGTTTAAATAAACTTAGAGAATCGATCCCAAAGGGGATTTCGCTACGCTCAAGGCGAGATCTAAAGTGGACGTAGTCAAGGCTACCTTATCCGTTCACAATGCCTTCTCCAGATTGTACCTGGAGTATATAAGAAGCTTCAGTTACAATCTGAAGGGGGCCAGTGTTCTTGAGCAAAGCGAAATCCCGCAAACGGGATCGGTTCTCTAAATCTTTTTCACAGATCCATCAAGATCGATTTTAACGACTCAAAAAATGGAAACATTCTTAGGCATAGATTATCCTACCTGGTGGTTTTTTGTCATCGGAGGATTATTTGCGGGATATGCTGTCCTGGACGGGCTGGACTTTGGGGCAGGTGCTTGGCATCTCTTCTTTAAGAAGGAAAGCAGTAGGCGCATCGCCCTGAATGCCATTGGTCCTGTATGGGACGGAAACGAGGTCTGGTTGGTGATTGGAGGAGGGGCGCTATTCGCGGGCTTTCCTGTGGTCTATGCGATCTTATTTTCAGCTATGTATGTGCCCTTTATGCTCTTTCTGGCCTTTTTGATCATGCGAGCCGTATCGATTGAGTTTCGCAGCAAAGAAGAAATGAAGTGGTGGCGGCGCATGTGGGATGTGACCTATAGCTTCTCAAGCATCATGCTCCCTATCTTGCTAGGGATTGTACTGGGAAATGTCTTGCAGGGCTTTCCGCTACAGGAAGGCGAACAATTACAAGTATCTTTGCTTCAGGCCATCAATCCCTTCTCTCTGATCGTGGGCTTCACTACGCTGGCGCTTTTCATGATGCACGGGGCGATCTATCTGGCGATGAAAACAGACGGACGCCTATTTGCTAAAGTGACGATTTTGCTCAAGCGATCGATCAGTATCTTCATCCTGCTCTTTGGCATCATGAGTGCCTATGCTTTGATCTTTTTGGAGCACCTGTCCGATGACTTCCAGTCCAATCCTGCATTATTTGTGGTGCCCCTTCTCGCGATTGTCAGCATTTCATTGATCCCTAGACTGGCCCAGCGCAGGCAATACTTCTACGCCTTTGTCGCTTCCTCATTCTCTATTTGCTTGTTCTTACTGATTGTGGCCATCGAGTTGTACCCTGTCATTCTCCTATCCACCATTGATCCTGCCTACAGCGTGACCGTATATGATGCAGCTTCTTCTACGAAGACCTTGAAGCTCATGCTTTCCTTTGCAGGGATCGGGATGCCATTGGTGGGACTGTATACTTTCTTTGTGTACAGCACTTTTAAGGGGAAGGTAGAGTTGGATGAGATGAGTTATTGAGCAGTCTGTAAATTTATTTTTTAATAATTCACCTATCGCCTTCAGCGGGAGTTCTTTTTTGGGAAAAAGAACCAATCCCGATGATAAATCTCGGGACGGAATTTTAGCCCAAAGCCTCTATCCACCCCTAACACCAAATTCCAAGGCCATCCCGAGCGTTAACCTCGGGACCCCAGATAACCTGTTACTACGCTCGAAAATTTTACCTCAAAATTTAAGCTAAAAAAACTGGAATAGGTGTGATCCTATCTTGTTAGGATCACACCCATCATTCTACCTCAATGCCTAATCAAGATCTTCTGAATGAAGACAGGCTTGCCTTCTCGCATGACCCTGACAGCTCCATATGGCAGGGATAAGTTCTGTATATTTATTTCTACAGGTGCCCAAGTCTGCGTGACTTCCTTGCGCCACAAGACCACTCCCTGCATTGAAATGAGTTCAACCGTGTAAGGGCCTAAGGCGCCATCCGCATCCATTTGGAGATAGAGATGTTGGTTCGCAGGATTGGGATAGAGCTTGAAGTTATTTGTCTGCTCCATGTCAATGTTTGTCATCACCTGGCTTGTATCCCCTTTAAACTCAATCCATCCTCCACGACCAATGATCCAAACGCGTACACTATCTGTCAAGGGAGCCGCTATATCAGATAAGGGAACAGGAGTCGTATGTGTTGGGTTCCAAGTCAGTCCTCCATCATCTGTTCGATACAGGTAGCCTGTAGATCCGAGGAAGCAGGCCAGCCATCCTGTGCTGTCATTGATAAATTGGATGTCCTTCTGAAGGGCGCGCCTAGGGGCTTCCTGCTTAGACCATGTCAGTCCTTTGTCTGCGGAGTAGATGAGACTGTCTTGTAGCCCACTCTCAAACAGCCACATTTGGTTAGCTGGCCCGAACTCGATCTTGAGGAATATCTTGTTTGAGCCTGTGGCGATGCTGTCCCATGTACTCCCCCCGTCGACTGTGCGATACAGCGCCCCTTGTTCTCCCAAGACAAATCCGAGACTATCTGTCATGAAGTCTGCGTAGAATATACGCCCTGTAGGAGGGTCAAACACAGATTCCCAGGTCATCCCTGCATCGGCAGATCGGTACAGCCCATCATCTTGATGTGTCGCCCAAAAATCACCATTGGGTGCTTGGATAAGACTCTTGAGCAAGTCGGTGGCAGGTTCAAATTTTGTGCTCCACGTTTGCCCTCCATCGAGTGTTTGCTGGATCTTCTCTTTGGTCATGATCCAAAACTCTGTACTGTCCAACATGAAACCTGCTTGTAGGCTCTCATCCGAATCATTGAGCGAAATATCCTCCCAGGTTCGTCCGCCATCCTGTGTTTTCATCATCGTTTCATAAGCCCCTCCTACAATTCCTCTTTCTCCATCTAAAAAATCGACAAAAAAGAGGTTTCCTTTGACCCCAGGAAACTGGTCTTCCCAGGTTTGTCCGTCATCATCCGAATACATCACAGTTGTGGTCCCTCCTGATAGCCAGATTCTTCCATCAGGAAAGACAGTAAAACCATTTGTGGTAGACCTGTAAGGATGCGGCTGCTGGAATGTCCAGTTGGCTCCGTAGTCGGTACTCTTGTAAAAACGGCCATTGACACAGCCCAAGATGGTCGAGTCATTCACAATATGAATTTGTCGGAGATGCGTCGCGAAGATATTGGTCGCCATCTCCGTCCATGTCTGCCCTCCATCCGTCGTACGATAAAAATCTCGATAAGAGGAGGCATAACCAATTTGCGCATTCAGAAAGGCGACTTTGGCGGTGGTCGCCATGCTAGAGGAATCCAGCACCGTCCAGGATTGGCCGCCATCTGTTGTATGTACGATTTTCCCATCGACATCTCCCATCCAGCCCAGGGTATCATTGAGGAAGCAAATGGAGGACCACTGTCTACTGCTGGGAACGGGCATATTGACCCAGGTCTGGCCTGCGTCACTTGTCTTGAGGAGGTAGCCTCGATTGGAGATGGCAAAGGCTTCTGTATCAGAGATCGCTTCTACTCCATTGTATCCACCTAGCGAAGAATCGGGAATCCAGACATTCCAGCTAAGTCCTCCATCTTGACTGGCAAGGACTTGGGTACCCACGGCCACTATATGACGACCATTTGATCCTGGCAAATAATCCAGATAAAAAATCGGGCTTGAGGTTACATCTACAAATCGAGGAGCCCAAGTCTGTCCAAAGTCTTGGGTGTAATACAGACTTCCCCCATTCCCCCCAGTCCACCCAAATCCCGTACTATCCATGTAGATATCGTACAACTGATCGATTCCACCAGAAGGATTCTGCTTTACCCAGTCTTGAGCTGTGAGGGTGAAAGGAAGCAATAGCAGGAAACATAGGTTCCATAGGTTGAGATAAATAGGTTTCATGTGACGGTTGATTAAAGGCACAAAGGTGATGTTGCATGCTACTTTTGGTCCCTTTTCGAATAGAAAATGTAATCTCTCGCCTATAGATTCACCCCTCTGCTCACAGGTCGAAGCTTGATATATGACAATCCCTTTTTTTCGCCTCTGTAGCTCGCTTACCTAATTTTCTGGATTGAGCGCATTTATTTTGTGTACAGGCGCCCCTCCAGATGTTGCTTAAAAAAGCGCAATAGGAGTAATTTTTTCAGGTTGAGGAAAGCGGGTGTTATTTTTAGCCAGATTAGAATGCAACACATCGGAGGCTGTGTTGGGGATTGTCTATGCAGGGTAAAGGGAAATTAGCCTGCGGGGAAGGAGGATCTGTTATAGCTGGCGTAGCACCAGCGAGACGTTGGGGCTGGCTAGAGTAACGTTGGCACTGACTGGGGCGACAGGTAGTCCGTTTTCATGCGTATCACTGGATACTCCATGCGCAAACTGGCTCGGTAAAAATATCTTCCCAACTGAAATATCTCCTATTAGCCCATGCTTTAAAAAAGATGTAATATCAATCTCCATTAGACCCAAGTATTTCTTCAAGTCTTGACTATTACAATTTATTATTCATATTGCTTCCTTACCCACATTGTCCCTTTTTTTGTCCTGTAGGCCGTCAATCCATATTCGGAAGTCCAATAAACCTCTTCAATATCCTTATCACTAGTAACTGTTTCTGGGAAGTCATGCTTAATCTTGTAATAGTCGGATAAACGAATTCCTTCAATAACTGTATCCGATTTAACTTTACCTAAAGAACTGTCCATTACCGCATAAAAATTTTTAAATGATATGCCAATCTTAACCTCATTACTTTGAGGATATCTAGACATCCCTATCAATGGTTGATATTGTCTTTTACTATCACCCGCACTTGTATCCTGATCACCTATACTCACATCCTGAACCGTACGGAATCCTTCATCTTCGTACAAATGATTTATTGTAATGCTAATATCATTTGAAGCGGGAAGAGCTGCAATGTATCCACAATCCGAGTTCCGAGCAGAATCTATCTTGTAAATTACGATCGTATCTACTTCTAACTCAGAACTATGAAAGTAGAGCGTATCATTTTCTTTATACGGTGCTAAGTATTGATATTGCTCTTGACTGAATAAAAAATCCTTCTCTTCTAAATTACAACAAGAAGATAAAATCAAACAAATGATGGATAGGTAGCTTAGTTCTTTCATTTTATCGAGACGGTTCTACAAATGTATTTTCCTGGCCTGTTCCAAGATACGTGTTACCATTTACATACAAAGTATAAAACTGAGGACCAAGCGTATAAGAAGTATGATCATTGCCGCACTTCATTGTTGGGGCCTATGATGGCCCTACGTAATATCGTAGATCTAGCTCGAGATCTGAGTTTAAGTGCGAACCTAATATTTTCTTTGATTACAAGTCATTAACAACCATCAAAACAAAGATTCAACTATGAAAAAATGCAAGATGTGCATCATCTTATCCCTGATGATGTGTGTTACCTTTATGGCTAAACTGAATGCTCAAGAGGGCTTAATCCAGTTTGAGGAGCCTCAAATCCCTAGTCCCAATGCAGCTGCACTGGGTGAGTACGGTGATTTTCCTGTGAGTTATCATACAGGTGTTCCCAATATTTCTATTCCCATCTACACACTCACAGAGGGAAGTTTACAATTTCTCATTTCTTTGTCCTATCATAGCTCAGGTATCCAAGTAGATGAAGTTGCTTCTTGGGTCGGTTTGGGCTGGAGTTTGAATGCGGGAGGTGTCATTACTCGCATGATTAATGGAACCCCCGATGAGGGAGGATTCTTGAATGTCAGCAATGATCCGAGAACGGCTATTGCTACCTAGAGTGGGTGGATCAATACCTATGGGATTCATCCTGCGCTCTGGGAGTGTGGCGGTAATCCTCAACAAATGTCCGAACCCTGTCTGATCACCCCCTATTACCGACCTTGTGGTAGAGCTTACGTAGGTGGTTGTACAGGTACCAATCTTCCTACGATGAATACCTGCTACGACTGGATACAGGATGCGAATGAAGGCTATGTGGATACCCAACCTGATATGTTCAATTTCAACTTTGCTGGCTATTCGGGGAAATTCATCTTTTATAAGGGACGCCCTTTGATTTTGGGTGGAACAGATATCAAAATCGAATATGCGCCTGATTTATCTTCCTGGACCCTGACGGCTCCCAATGGAGTAAAGTTTTTCTTTGGAGGAGAAGCGGCAACCGAAAACACCTATTTTGATACAGGAGGTTGGGGTACACGACCTGAAAATCGTCGATCTACCAGCTACTACCTCACCCGTATAGAGTCCATGAATGGGGGACACTTTATCGAGTTTAACTACGAATCTGAGGATTATAGTACGAGCTCCGTGACAGGACAAACGGTTGCGGTTAATTGTGATGTACTTAATGGCTCAGCTTCTCCCAATTCAAATGAAGATTGTCCCATAACTACGGGTAGTGCGGTGGCAAGTGCCTCGATGTCTGGAAACAAAACCAGAGGTAAAAGATTGTCATCCATTGTCACCAGTTCAGGCAAAGTACGAATCGACTTTATTGCCAATCATGTGAGAGAAGACTTGCTTCAACTGGGATCAAGCCAAATGAACACCCAGTCCAAGGCACTGGATGAGATACGAATCACAAAGGGAAGCTTTGAGCAGTCCTTTGACTTGAGTCATGGCTACTTCCAAGCCAAAACGGTAGGCTTTGGTTTCAGTGGTCTTCCTGATGAGATCCGCAGGCTCAAGCTTAACTCTGTCACACAACACGAGGGTGGACAAACACTCAATCCCTATATCTTCGAATACGATGAATCGGAACTGCTACCTAGACGCAACTCTCTAGCAAGGGATCATTGGGGATATTACAATGGCAACGATGGAGCGACAGGACTGATTCCCAGCAACACTACCTGTCCTTGTATAGACGCACAGGGGACTGCTGTAGACTACGGAGTAGGCAATTCTTCGGTCACAAGAGATCCTGATGCGAACAAGATGCAGATTGGTATCTTGAAAAAGATCACCTTCCCCACCAAGGGATTCACCCAGTTTGTCTACGGCTCTCATATGTACAATGGCCAAGTTGTAGGAGGTTTGAGAATTGAAAAAATCATTTCAGATCCCAATGATGGAAACACACCGATTGAGAAGGATTATTTGTATGAGCAAGCGGCCCTATTTGCAGGATATCCTGACGCGAGTTCCTATGTTCATGAGAGTGTGAGTCACTTCGGGTACAACATTTCCAACCCCAACACAGAGGTAGCTTGTGCCGACTTCATTGTGATGGGGAATCCTCGAAGTGCCTTAAGGACTGCACAGGGCTATCACATAGGTTATGGCAAAGTCACGATTAGCCAAACGGGGAACGGAAGCCAGATATTCTATTATCACAATCCGACACAATTACCCTTTGCGACCTATGACCCTTACCCTTCGATTCCTCCAGAGAATGATTTGATGGGAGGGATGGTGCTAAAAGAAGAGGTGAAAGATGAGAGTGGCAATCTCCTCATGCGTAAAGAATACGACTATGAAACGGTAGATTTGGGAATTGTAGATGCTTGGGTAATGTACTCCTATGATGCAGGAACGATGGAATGTGCATCGGGCCAGGCTGTCCAGCTTACCCCTTATTCTAAAATCAATTACAGGAAGTATACTTGGAAACCAGGCTTTGTCAGAATGATCGAAGAGACTACCTGGGTCGATGGATTGGAGACAGAGAAAACCATGAGCTACACAGATCCTGCCAACCATAGCCAACCCGTATCAGAAAGTATGATCAACAGTGATCAATCTACCCTTGTGACAGAATCTCGATACTTTGAAGACTATGGAATGGACTTCTCAGGTATTCAGATAGATCATTTCTCCTGCCTCAACCAGTTTCTCGTCGATATGAGTACACTCAGGGCAGACCTAGGTGCGGGAAACATCTCAAAATTAACCTACAATCTTCAAGTGGGCTATCGGGTCAACAATTACATCACATGTATGGAAACAGAGTGGAATGACTATGACCAAGCGCGCGAAGCTTTGATCAATGCTGTTGCGACGACCGATCCTGAGTTAGCTGAGCTGGTCAGACGCAATGTGATCACCCCCCTAGAGGTTAACCAAAAGCGAGAGGGTTCCTTGATTGCAGGTTCTAAACTTGAGTACGCTCTAGAGAGCTTTCCCTCCAGCACAACCCCTCACCTGCTGCCCTCTACCTACTATATGGCAGATGTAACTACCCCAGGGAATTATACTTGGAGGAAGACAAATGAAGTTTCTTTCAATGCCTACGATCACATCTTGGATGTAGAAAAAGAGGATGCCCAGACCATGAGCTATTTGTGGTACAAACCTCGTCCTTTCACGAGCGACCAGACATTGAGTATGCCTCTAGCTAAGGCTATCAATGCCGCAGAGAACCAAATTGCCTACACCAGTTTTGAGGCTACATTAGACAATAAAATAGCCAGTGCGGGTTGGACGATCAATGGATCTTCGAATAACCAGACGACGACAATCGGTTTGACTTCAGGCATCAAAGAGACAGAGTCCACAATGGTCTTTTCCCACGATGGGAGCGCGGTAGATGTGACCTTGAGTCTCATTTCTTCTGCCAGTGCATGCCATGAAACGGGAAGCCTCCTGCGTGTTCGGGATCTCACTACGAACCTATACACGGACCATTCGATTGTCAATGGAAGCATCATTCCTCTAAATCCTGGAAATTATACCTTCCAACTGTTCTGTGGATGTGGGGGGAGTAGCTGTACCAATGGGGCGGGATCAGGTTTTTCTCCCGATCTATCCATCAGCCTGGACATTGCCAATACCACCTCTGTATATGAAGGTTGGAACCATCAAGAAACCGCTCAGACAGGTGGTAGAGTCTTCAAGCTCTACAACCAAGGGGGGGGACAACAGAATACCATTGTAAGTAAGTCTCTTCCCGAAGGCAGATACAAAGTTTCTTTCTGGTACAAGGGAAGCCCCATTAGGATGGTCAATAGTAATGGAACAAATACCCTTAGCCATACAGGGAGTGATCCCAGTCAGTTGACCTACTTTGAGCAGGAAGTAGATATATCTGCCAATGGGACACTTACACTAGAAATAGGCTCTTTGGGTACACTAGCTTATGTAGACGAGTTACGACTCCACCCTGTCGGGGCACAAATGGAGACCTATTGCTATGATCATGCCTTGAGGCTTCACACCCAAACAGATGCGAATCACCGTTCTTCCTATTATCGCTATGATGGGTTCAGCCGCTTAAAGACTGTTCAGGACCAGAACAAGCACTTTGTTCAAGGATACGAGTACAACTTCAAAAACTAATCGCACAACCTAAGTAAGACGACAGATAGCAAGAGGTGAGAAGTCAGATTGAACGTGTAGCTGTTTGCTGACTTACCATCTTGATACACTTATTATGTCTGTCTGAATACTTGAAAGTACATAAAATGATGAAAAAACATATTCAGATTTTACTCCTTTGCCTTGGGGTCTGGGGGAGTGCAATCGCCCAAACCCCAGATGGGACACAAAACTATGTGCGCAGCACGACCGCACGCGTAGAGATGGCGAGTGAAGCGACATTTAATGGCTTCAGAGATTATGGCACAAAAGAAGATAAGGTAGAGAGAATCCAGTACTTCGATGGCCTGGGCCGACCCATTCAAACAATAGATTGGGAAAGTTCACCTAGCGGTCAGGACATCATTACATTTCATAAATACGATGCTTTAGGAAGAGAGCCCGTGGCTTATCTTCCCTTTACAGGGGCTAAGGATGGTAGTTTCACAGATATCATAACAGCTCAAGGAGAGCAGGCAGCCTTTTATCTCCAAACTGGTGCAGGTTATGCCGCTACGCCCCTTCCTCGAATTGTGACGCAGTTTGAAAGCTCTCCCTTAAGCAGAATGTTGGAACAAGGAGCTCCTGGTGCAGCTTGGCAGCCTGAGGCGAATTCAGTAGGAACGCAGGGGATAAATGAGCATACGGTCTTACAATCTTATGAGACCAATACCCAACCTATCAAAGCGATGAAGACCCTTACAAGTGGAATCATCAGCCCAAGCACCTATCCTGTAGCTAGTCTTCGATTGACCATTAGCACAGATGAAAATGGCATTATTTCCAAGATTTACACAGACAAATTGGGGCGCATCTTGCTGACTCAAACACAGGTAACCAAAGGAGGAAGTGAATATGCAACGACAGCCTATGCTTATGACGAATGGGGAAGAGTGAAATACGTCATCCAACCCGAAGGCTGGAAGCTTGTTGAGCAAGCGAATAGCAACTTTGTGCAAGCGACGCTGGATGACTTCGCCTTTCAATACACATATGACAAGCGCGGACGCGTGATCGAGAAAAAGGTCCCAGGCGCGGATTGGGTCTACATGGTCTACGACCTGCGCGATCGTTTGGTCCTCACCCAGGATGGAAATCAGAGAGCGCAAACGACACCCGAATGGTCTTGTACGATCTATGACGCCCTAGACCGTCCCATCATCACGGGGATCTATGCCAGCAGTACTACGCGTGCAGGTCTGCAAACTGCTTTTAATATCAGTGGCTTGGGTTTGTATGAAAGCAAATCCAATACCTCTTGGACAGATGCCACAGGTCTGACCGTTGAAGGTTATACCAACCAAAGCTATCTCGCGGCTACCACCAATGCCCTCACCGTACATTCTGTGACTTATTATGATGACTATGACTTTGATCATGATGGGGTCTTAAGTGGGCATGAAACCCCTTTTGACGAACCTCAGATTCCCAACTTCCTCTCCAAGATTGATGACAGAACCACAGGAATGGCCACAGGCATCAAACTTCGGGTCTTGAATCGAGATGTGGACATGCCCGATTGGCTTTGGACCGTAACGTTTTATGATGAATATGGAAGAGAAATCCAAACGGCTAATAGCAACCACCTTTACCGCCATCCTGTCACAGGAGAGGGCAAGGTCAACAACTATGTCTCCTATGAGTACAACTTCGCAGGAGAGATGCTCCGAAGCGTGGAGCGTCATGATGGAGGTGGATTTAATAGCGCAGGAGATCCTGTTTTGTACAAATATTACACCTACGACCATAGAGGAAGGCTGCTCAAAGAAAAGCAAAAGGAGAAAGATGGATCTTATGAGGAGATTGTTCATATGGACTACAATGAACTGGGAACGTTATTGAGTGAAAAGCTAGGTCCCAGTTCAGAGGGAGCCTTGCCCCTGCAAAAGGTGGACTATCAATACAATGAAAGAGGGTGGTTGACAGGGATCAACAATGAAGATGAAACCTTTTGCAATGAACCTGATATCATCCCTCCTGCTCCTCCCCAAGATTTGTCTATCTCTACTCAGGCCATCTATGATGGAACGAACATATTATTCTATCTCCCAAATATGTCCTTTCAATTTACAGGTGACGATGGATGGGGTAATGGAAAAGTAGCCTATGTTGAGATCTATTCCTCACAAGATGCGGATATTAAAAATCGTGTGAATGAGGGAACTTGCTTAGATCATAATCCTAGTGGTGGTTGCAAGACTTTACGACTAGAGGCAGATTTTTCAGGGAATAGCTTTATATTGAATCCTGAAGAGACCTTTGAAGGGTCAGTCTTCATTCAACTTGCAAGTTCTTCTGCTCCTTATTACTTTACCTTAAGAGCCTTTGATGAAGCAGGAAATGCGTCTCCATTCTCTGATGTGGCCAAAATTATAGCCAGTCCCACAGCAACTTCTATTGTGTATTTAGACGAGGAACCCTTTCCTTATACCATACCAGATTGTGGCGAATGTGTGGATGAGATTTTTGTAGGAGCCGATTTTGTGAGTCCTAGCTTGACGATCAACCTCACCCCCTCTACCGATCTCTTGGGTAACAAAAATCTTTTATGTGACTTTACCTTGGATCTAAACTTGAAGGTCTTTGATCGTTCAATTGGACAGGAAGTCAGTATTCCTGATGCTACACCCATCAGTCGCTCAGTTGCTTTTCCCAACGATCCTGAGTTCGCTCATAGCAATCCTGACTTCACAGGACTTCCTGCGAGCATCACCCTCAACCTCAATGGTTCCTATCCCCTAGCACAGGATGCGGCCAACTCGAATAACTCTTATGCTAACCTCAAGGCAGATGTCTATGCCCAAATCACGCAGCACCTTAGCGGCAACAGCAACTTACAAACCGCTCATATAGAGCAGGTACAGTTTTGGGTATGGCGAAGCTTTCGAGACCACTTCAACCAGATCTTTGGTTCGGGAGCCAACTACGACCTCTTTTCCGTGCGCCTAATCTACAACGAAGGTATGGAGTCGATTGATCCCAACAGTCAGGGCCAGTACAATGGCAACATCTCAGGTATGCTCTGGGAGAATCCCACTTCTTGCACCAAGAAAGGCTATGCCTACCAATATGATGGACTCAACCGCTTGACACAGGCCACCTACGGAGAGAAGGCCACCACCCAAAGCAACTGGTCTCAACATGCAGGGAGATATAATGCTTCCTACACCTATGACCTCAATGGCAACATCCTGAGTCTAACTCGACAGGGAAAAATCGCCAATGGCTACGGCTCAATGGATGTCTTGACTTACACCTACGCAGGCAACCAACTGACCCGTGTGAGTGATGCAGGAGACAACAGTTTCCAGACCATGCACCAGTTCCTCGATGGCAACACCAGTGGAACCGACTATCAATATGATGCCTCGGGCAACATGATAGATGACATGAACAAGGGGATAGATGTGATGTACAACCATCTCAACAAACCTACCTTGGTTCAAAAGGGGACTCAAATCATTCAATACATCTACTCCACCGATGGGACCAAGCTCAGACAAAAAGTCACCACGAGCGAACCTCTTCCAGGGCAATCTGCAGTCAGTAAGATCACCGATTATGTGAATGGATATGAGTACGAGGATTCCGATGGAGGAGGCAGTGCCAGTAGCAAAGAACTGGTTCACATCATGCACACCAAAGGACGGATGGTCTATGATGCCACCCATGATAGCTACACCTACGAGTACTTCCTCAAGGATCATCTGGGCAATACGAGAGTCGTCTTCTCAGACCAAAACCAAGATGGGCGAATCAATCCTGATCCATTGAATGGAACCGACATCAGGCAGATAGTGGAGGGCTATTACCCCTTCGGTGCGCAGCACAATACCGATCAAAGTATAGTAATATCCCCCGAAAATCAGTATCTCTACAACGGAAAGGAGCTACAAGATGAGTTAAATCTAGGGTGGTATGACTATGGGGCTAGGATGTATGATCCGACTGTAGGGAGATGGAATGGAGTGGATGAACTTGCAGAGCTATATCTTGAATCATCTACTTTTACCTATGTTATAAACAATCCCATCAGCTATATTGACCCTGATGGCAGACAATCAATTCCTGCAAATGAATCGAATCACTTTGCCTCTACTTTTGTTGGCCCAGATGGGAACATAATTGAACATCGTGATGATGGCGATAACAATATTTATCTTGTTGAGAATGTAGAGGAATGGAGGGAAAGTGGGGGCTCTAAGGATGGCTTACCCATCGTCGGAAGAGAAGTTCCTGGTAGAGAGTATCAACCTGGTAGCCCTTATTACGCGTTAAATAAGTCTGATAATCTAGATGGGATATATCCCCAAGGTGGGGGGCTAACCCCTGTTTATCCAGTAGAAAGTGCCTTAATCCCTATACCATTTTTGAACTATTTTGGTAGGACATTAGCCTTCATATGGGTCAAGATTGGTGGTAAATATGTGACGGGTCAAGTTGTAAAAGTAGGTGGAAAGTGGTTCCTTAGGGTCACAGGACAGAGTGCCGCTAAGTCAAGTATGTCTGGAAAATCTCTAGCTCAACTCAGGGAAATGGTTGGTGGAGATAACGCTGCAAAACTTCGGCAACTATTTGGCACAAGCGAAAAAGGGGCCCAAGCTGTTTTAGATAATATTGATAACGTAAAAATTCCTCAAGGTCTTTCACAAGAAAC
>JBCBPW010000075.1:0-34102 GCA_039820545.1 Bacteroidota bacterium
AGAAGCTTAAGAAGAGCAAGAGGATCGCAGCTACAAGCCAGCCTTTAGCATGGGTGTTAACCGATGGTGGCATTCCCCGCATAAGTTATAAGATTGGGAAATGAGCAAAATTTTGACAAAACACGAAGAAAGTATTCCCTTTCCTTTCCTCTAAGGTTCAAAGATAATTAATTTCCTGAGAAGTTATGGCTGCTAATGTCTGCTCGTGCTTTCATTGCACTAGCAGTATACATTTTAGTTTCAAGTAGATCTTCAAAGTCATCGCGTATATATACAGGAACGCGAATGGAGATTCTTTCGTATTGGAGAGGCTGTGTTTGTATGATTAATGTAAAGATGGCATTGGGATAGTCCGAAAAATGGTAGTAATCAGAAATCTCGTGCCATTCGAGTACATTTCTAAAATCAGGTATGCGGAATACACGGTCATTTACTACGATCCCTTTCTCCGTCACAATCCTTACTAGTAGCATACGGATGGACAGGTAGGTGAAGACAAGCCCTACCAACAAAAGCCCACAGATAATTCCTAACTTCATGAACTTCTCTTTATTCATGATTTTTAGTTGGGAAGAGTCTAGAACATCTATGTAAGTAAAGAGGCAGGAAGTGCCTACAATGAAAAAAATCAGGGCAATGACAGAAAACGTGATGGTCACGATGACCATTTCGGGGTTTTTCCATACCATTAGCGGCTGCATCATCTGCTTGCGATACCAATACGCCATAAGCATAAAGCAGGGGGCGATTAGCATTGCGAAGAGAAGGCTAAAGTTTAAAATGAATTGCAGCAGCGTCATATACCCAATTGATGAATAACTTTAATCTACCATTTGAAACGCAATTATCAAAAGAAAAGTTTACATGGACCTAATATATTTACTTCAAGTGTCAAACCTTTAAGTTGGAGGTAAAATTTCCCTGTTTTGATGTGTGTAAAATGTTTTCTGAGAAACATAAAAAAACCGTTAGATAGCACAAAATCTATCTAACGGTCCTTATAAAAATGATCTTTACAAAAGGTCAAAATTTGATCTCTTCTCCTTTGCTGTTGTAATACTTCACAATGGTGAAGGGCATGCTCGAATCTTCCAAGATTTTGATCCACATCCAGTAGGTATGAAACCATTGGAATTGGTAGCTGTTAAACCAGCCTCTTTTCAGATAAGCAGCCACATAGGGGTTGACACGAAGCGTAAGCCTCTTTTCTTTATTTTGTCGTATGAGAAAGTCAATGTTGTGGGAGATTTCATCCCCGATCAAAATCGATGCCTGAATCTTACCTGTTCCGTTACAGCTGGGGCATACCTCAGTTGTTTGGATATTCAGCTGAGGTCGCACGCGCTGACGCGTGATCTGAACCAGTCCAAACTTGGACATCGCCAGGATCGAGTGCTTGGCACGGTCAGATTTCATGACCTTGCGAAAGTGATCGTTTAAGATCCGACGGTTTTCGCTGCGCTTGAGGTCAATGAAATCGACGACAATAATCCCACCCATGTCTCTCAGTCTCAGCTGGCGTGCGATTTCCGTTGCCGCTTCCATATTGACCTTGAGTGCGGTTTCTTCTAGTGTCTGGTTTCTGAGATTTTTGCTTCCACTGTTGACATCTATGACATGCATGGCCTCTGTATGTTCGATGATCAGGTAAGCTCCATTGGACATAGAGGCTACCTTCCCAAAGGAGGCTTTAATCTGCTTTTCCAGTCCCAGAGATTGGAAAAGCGGGGTCTTGCCCTTGTGCAATTTGAGGCCTTTGAGCATCTCGGGTTTATTGGTCCTAAGAAACTCCTGGATCTCGTAATGGGATCTAGAATCATCTGTGTAGATGGAATCAAATCCCTGACTGAGCATATCTCTAAGGATACTGGTCGTGCGGTTGTTCTCACTCAGTACTTTGGCTGGAGGACGTACATGACTCAATGAGGTGGCCATTTCTGACCATTTGTCCATGATACCTCCGATGTCTTTGGCGAGGGTCGCGGCATCCTTACCTTCAGCGGCAGTACGCACGATCACCCCAAAGTTTGCTGGGCATAGGCTTTCTGCCAAAACTTTCAGGCGGCGTCTTTCCTCAGAACTTCTGATTCGTTTAGAAACAGAAGCTGCTTTTGAAAAAGGGACCAGGACAACATATTGTCCAGGTAGAGAAATTTCGCTTGAAAGCCGAGGGCCTTTGGTAGAAATCGGTTCTTTGACGACTTGTACCAATACTTCTTGTCCTGGCTTGAGTACTTCGTCCATCTTCCCATGTTTGTTTATGTCCTTTAGGGGCGTGATGGATTCTATCGGTACCAGTCTACCTTGTCTTGCTCCTCTGGCAGCTTTGACAAACTTGAGGAGCGATTTTACTTGTGGTCCGAGGTCTAGATAATGCAGAAAGGCATCTCGGGGATGGCCTACATCAATAAAAGCAGCATTGAGTCCGCTTACGATCTTGCGGACTTTTCCCAAAAAGAGATCTCCCACAGAGAATTCTTCTGTGAGCTTTTCATGATGTAGTTCGACTATTTTTTTCTCCTGGAGTATGCCTATTCTGAGACCATCTTCACTTTTGCTGACTACGAGTTCGTTCACACGCTGGTAATTGAGCTTACGCTTCCTCGGGTATCCCCCGCTTGAGAGCTGAAGCATTTGCTGGTGCTAAGGGGATCGTAAGCGGTGAAACAAAATGAAAATGGGGACTTGTAAATTCTTTCGTTTCACTAAGTCCCTTTTCTACGAAAATAGTCCGAAACGCTATCACTAGCGTTTAGGCATTACTTCTTCTTCTTATGACGGTTTTTGCGTAGACGCTTCTTTCTTTTGTGCGTTGCAATCTTATGTCTTTTGCGCTTTTTTCCACAAGGCATAATAAAATGTTGTTTATGAGTTAAATATCTTGATACAATTTCTGTAAGTATGTAATCAATGAGCAAGAGCGTGGTTGCTGTATACCCATGAGATTACAGTACTTAGGGGAGCTGAGCGAGAAGCAATTGTGCTTGCTGAATCAACTCGGGTTCGCCAGATTTTTCAATCACGTCATTTAACGCATCTTTTGCTTCATTGTTTCTCCCTAGTTGTGTAAGGGTGTAAGCATATTGAAGTCTGGCTATATGATCATCAGGTCTTACCTCCAGCACTTTCTCAAATCTGGGAAGTGCTTTTTCGATTTGGCCTGTCTGTAGCGAGAATAAACCAAGTCTGAAACTAGCCTCTGCGTTTTCTGGGTTGATTTCCACTACTTTACGTATAGTCAAGATACCGCGCATGGCATTTTGCTGGAGTCTCGACTCTACGTAGGTTAGGCCCAGATACAACAAGGCTTCCTCATTGGTTTCGTCTTCTTGTGTCACCGACTCTAGATTCTGCATCGCCTGATCTGAGAAAGCTCGGAACAGTAAGGAATCATTAGATATTGTCGGTATCTGTGAAGCTTCATAGCTGAGAATACCAGCTTTGAGCTTTCGTGGTACTGTGGGAGCTAGCAGTGCAAGTTCATGTGCTAGCAGCGCGGCTTGATCAAGCCTCCCATTTCCTTCGAGTGTATGTGTCAAGGAATCCAGTAGAGGGACTTTTTCCTCTTCGGGTGCATTTTGAGCACGTACAATCTCCTGAGCTAAGGCAGGATCCTGAATTGGAGGCAATTGATCTTGAATTCCTGCTGATTCGACAACTGTCCTACCTGCAGTATCAGGCCCTGGTTTTGTGTTCAGATTGGTCTTGTTGGCAAAGAACAGTAAAAGAAAAATGGCACTACCAACGATCAAAATGATGATTCTCAAAAGGGAGCCTGAAGAGGAACTCGTGTTTGTCTGCATGTAACTTACCTGCTATACTGTACAACCTACTCCTCGTCGGGTACAGTTACGTTGTTATTTTTTACCTTTTCAATGAATACTTTTGCTGGCTTGAAGCTAGGTACATTGTGCGCGGGAATGACAATAGGCTTATTTTGCGAAATGATGCGACCTACTTTTTCTTTCCTGTGCTTTACTACAAAGCTCCCAAAACCTCGAACGTATACATTTTCTCCTCTCGCAAGAGAGTTTTTTACAACAGAGAAGAATCCTTCTAGAGATGCTGCAATATCAGCTTTGTCAATGCCGGTTTTTGCGGCGATCTCAACAATTACTTCAGCTTTAGTCACAGTGTATATTTTTATCTGTAGGTGAAACGATACTAGACTGATTGATAGCTAAATCCGCCCCGCAAATTTAGTAGATTAAGGTGAAGGACAAAACTTTTTCGAAGAAAAATGCGGGATAGATCCTCCTTTAACCTTTTGAATCATAAATGGTTATAGAATTTCTACCTCTCAAAAACTATTTGTGAAATTCAAGGATTTTGAGGAAAAAATAATCTTTTTTCTCATTAACAGGCTTGTTATCAGTCATTTGTTGTAATTTTGAAAGGTTAAATGGTTCAAGTTATCCTCCAAAATCTCCCTTATCTTGCATAAAAGTATTGGTTCTCAAATTGTTCATTGGTTTGAGCAACAAGGAAGAGATCTTCCTTGGCGTGAAGGACACGATCCTTATCAGATCTGGATCTCCGAAGTTATTCTCCAACAAACACGGATCGAACAAGGGATTAAGTATTTCTATCGCTTCATAGAAAGATTTCCCGATGTACATACACTCGCCCAAGCCTCTCAAGATGAAGTCCTCAAATACTGGGAAGGATTAGGGTATTACAGTAGAGCACGGAACTTACATGCTGCGGCCAAACAAATCGTCTCCGATTACCAAGGGACATTTCCTCCTCACTATACAGAACTCCAAAAACTCAAAGGAATAGGACCCTATACCTCTCGTGCAATTGGCTCATTTGCCTTTGATAATCCAACGGGTGTCATCGATGGAAATGTATTGCGTGTCGTGGCCAGGCTGACAGGAGATCATGCCCCGATCAACCAGATCAAAACCCGAAACCACTTCCAAAAGCTAGTGGATGAATGGGTGGCTTCCGTAGATTCACGCAAGTTCAATTATGGAATGATGGATCTAGGCGCGACGGTATGCACGCCTACAAAACCTGGATGTATGATCTGTCCCCTGCAGGGACAATGTGTAGCATATCGAGATGGACTCACCCACGTCTTACCTTATAAGGAGAAAAAACTCAAGCGGAAAAAGCGATACGTGAATTTCTACCTAAACTGGAATGCTGAGGGTAAGATTGAAATACGTCAAAGACCCGAAAAAGGACTCTGGGGCGGTCTCTGGGAAATTCCCAACGAGGATATACCGCTGGAAGTATGGCAATCCAAGAAAGACGAAAAAGGGGGCCAATACAAAATGGAGTTTAAGCACGTTTTTACTCATATCGATATGTTTATTCACGTTTTCGAACGGGAGAGCGTAAGAGATGCCACTCAAGCTCAAAGTCAATTTATATCGCCCGAAGAAATTTCTAACTTTGCATTTGCACGTGCCGTATTGAAAATTTTTGAGGCTGTGCAGATTCGATGATGCATGCGTTTTCCTATATAGATATTGGAATGTATGTACCTTCAACCTTAGATTTATCATAATCGATAGACTCCTATGGCTTATCCTACACTATATAAGGTGTAGCACATGGTTTCTACTCGCCTAAAAACCTACACAATGGCAAAATACGGTTTGAATCGTGTTACCCTAATCGGTAACCTAGGACAAGACCCAGAAATAAGATATACAGATCAAGGGGTAGCTTATACCCAAATCAGTCTTGCTTGCACAGAGGCTAGTCGAGACAAAGAAGGAAACTACATAGACAGGACAGAGTGGGTTCGCGTGACTTTATGGAGGGGCCAAGCAGACATTGCCGCCAAATATCTACGTAAAGGTTCGACGGTATACATAGATGGGCGACTTAGAACCAGTAGTTGGGAGACGCCTCAGGGAGAAAAGCGTAGCAGGACAGATGTAGAAGGCACACGCCTCATCTTACTAGATAGCCGCAATCCACAGGCAGGGGCTCCTATTGGGCAGCCTCCGATGCAAGCACCTCAGCCACAAAGACCTGCTAGTTCTGCCCCAAGTTCACCAGCCGAAACCCCGTCTAAACCTACCATCAGTGAAGGGGATGATGATCTGCCATTTTAAGAAAGTGGAAAAAGTTCTTCGTTTTCCTGAAAGCGTTTGATTTTGAGTCCCTCAATAAATAGTAGCCTTATGATATATGTGGGCTATGAGAGATGAAAAGATCCAGGTAAAAGCGATAGTTATTTTTTTTCGCATTCCTTAATTTCCTTATGTTTGTTTATATACAAACTACGGATACGTATAAAACCCAAAAAGCGTGGATGTTGAGCCTGGGAATTTATGGAGTTGGCCCCCAATGATGCTAGATGCATCGTTTTCGTTTGCGGATAATGTAGAGTTGATAGGTCAAATAGTATTGTTCCTCCTCCTCTTGACGGGATCATTTATGGCGTCGAGCTCGGAGGTTGCTTTTTTTGCTATGGGCAAAAATGATCTAGAGGATCTCAAAGAAGCAGGGACCCGCTCAGCTCAGCGCATACTCATGCTCCTGGAGACGCCCAAATTTCTCCTAGCGACGATATTGATTACCAATAATTTCGTGAACGTTACGGCTATTTTGGTGGCTTCTAGTATTTTGCAATTCTTCCATGGAGAATTTGGTTGGGATGATTCGCTCCAGTTTTTTCTGGAAGTAATTCTGATTACCGCTTTTTTGCTGTTTTTTGGCGAGATTATTCCCAAAGTATACGCAGCCAAAAACTATCGCAGCCTTGTCCAGACCCTTGCCCTCCCTATCCGCGTGCTACAGTGGGTCTGCTATCCCTTATCGTGGGTTTTAATCAATAGCACCAGTTTCATTGATAAGCGGGTCAATATTCCTACCGAGGCAGCCTCTCTAGAAGATCTGCGCCATGCCATTGATATCACATCCCAAAATGATGAGAACTCTGAGGATCAGGATATTCTGAGGGGAATTGTGAATTTTTCTAATATCACAGTTCGGAGCATCATGCGGGCAAGGGTCGATGTCACGGCCTTGGATATCGAAACACCCTTTGATGAGGTGGTTGAGTTTGTCAAGACGCGCAGTTATTCACGTATCCCAGTATATGGGGAAAGTCTGGATAATGTCAAAGGGATTTTACATATCAAGGATTTGCTACCCTTTTTGAAGAAAGGAGTAGAGCGGCCTCCCTTAGCTGAGATCCTTCGAAGTGTCCATTATTCTCCTGAGAATAAAAAGATTGATGCCTTGATGGAGGAGTTCAAAACGCAACATTTGCATATGGCCATTGTCGTGGACGAGTTTGGCGGGACCGCGGGTATCGTCACCTTGGAGGACATCATCGAAGAGATTTTTGGGGAGATCAATGATGAATTTGATGGGGAAGAACTGGTGTACAATCGAATTTCAGATCTGGTCCATATTTTTGAAGGGAGGACTCCTCTCAATGATGTTCGTAAGATACTGGAATTAGAGGATGAGGTCTTTGAGGATGCGCGAGGGGACAATGATAGTTTGGGGGGATTGATTTTAGAAATACACGGGAAAATCCCTGATGTCGGAGAAAAAGTGCGCTATCGCCAGTTTGAGCTACACGTTGAGTCTGTAAATAAGCACCGGATCACGATGGTCAAAGTAGTGATTCTTTCAGAAGATTGGCAGGAATTAGGGTAAATGGCTTCTCGCGAGTCTAATGAAGGAGTTGTGTATCATGAGACAATAGCTAGAAAATATATGAGAAGTTGGACGCTTGTGATTGGGTTTGTATTGATTGGGATGGTGGGCATGTGGGGATGCGAAGAATACGTTCCCTACGCTAGGAAGTATGGTTTTCCTCGGATTGATACACCCGAGATGGCAGTACGTAGTTATCAGAAGTTTGATGAGGACAACTGTCCCGTCTCTTTTGAATATCCCGATATCGGAAAAGTAGCACGGACGATGGCCGATTCTTGTTGGGTAGATGTGCAGATGGAGTCCTATAACTTGACATGGCACATCACCTATCGTCAGATCCCCAGAGATTCAGACTTGGAAAGGCAAAAAGAAGACCACCGAAAGTTGGTGTATAAGCATTCTCAAAAAGCGACGCGGATACAGGAGAGTCTCATTGAGGAGCCTTTGGCTAGAGGTATTTTGTACGAAGTATATGGAGAAGTGGGAACACCCGTACAGGCATTTCTGTATGATTCCACAGGTACCCAAGTCGCCCTACTCAACGTATATTTTCAGACGGCTGAACGAATGGACTCATTGGCACCTGTCATTCGGTACATGAAAGAAGAGCTGAACCATACGTTGGAGACTTTTCGGTGGGAAAGGGGGTAGGGCTGCGCGTTACAGGTGCATGAGATCTGCTCGGTTCAAACCTGTGATAGTCATGATCTGCTCAGCTGTCATGCCCTGTGCTTTCAGCTTTCGGGCGATTTCCATTTTTCCTACTTTGATGCCTTCCTCGCGTCCTTGTTTTAAGCCTTTTTCTAGACCTAATTGCTCACCTACCAGCCTTCCCGTTTCCTCAGCTTCAGATATCAGAGTCTTTTCGCTGCTGATACTGTCCCAGTACTTATCATAGGATTCTAATTCAGACTTGCTAAAGGCGCTCTCTGCTAGTTGCTCGATGGCTTCTTTGATTTCGGGAACCTCCATCAAATCTGCTGGCGGTTGCTCGGTTTGTTCCTCCATCTCAGTTAAATATCGGAGCCACAATACCTGTAACTTTTTCTCACTTAGATTCTTGGCCTTGAATTTGGGCAGCTCAACAAAAATCAATTCTAGTCCCTCTATCTTTTTGCCTGTCAGCTCATTGTGAATCATCGAATAGTGATGATAATACAAATCTGTATCGTGCTCAAAATTTTCATTGACCAAGCTTAGCGCATACACAGGTCGGAGACCCTTGTATTCCTTTCCTCTATCCAGTTGCTTCACGTAGGCTTTCGAAGCATTGAATAGTACACGATGCTTAAATGTATCTGTCCATAGCATCTGCATTTCGACGATAAATTGCCCCCCATGATTATCCGTACAGCGAACATCTACAATTGAGTATTTGAGCAGTGGAATGATAGGCACTAGGTCTGCAGGGAGATATTCTAGATCCACGACTTCCTGTCCCTCGTCCAAAGGAAGTAAAGCATTGAGAAAGCTCCTCAAAAGATGAGGATGCTGGCCAAAAACCTTTTTGAAGGTTAGATCATTCTTGGGATCTAAATATCGCATATACAAATATACACAATTCGCTAGCTTTTGAATTGTATCAGCTTCAAATGGGCAAAAGTGAGACCATAGAAAATGCGCCCAAACGATTTCCGTCTGGGCGCATCATACGTATGTTCAGTTCGAAGGCTGATCAAACAGCTTCGCCTTTATTCTTCTACTTCTTCTTCAGGCTTCAAGTCAAATCCTTCCAGGAAGTTGGTCGCAAAAACTCCTCCTTTGAACCGCTCGTCATTCATGAGCTGCTTGTGGAATGGGATCGTCGTTTTTACACCTTCCACGATGAATTCATCCAATGCACGAGACATCTTGGAGATGACCGCTTCACGACTCGGTCCAGCCACAATCAGCTTACCGATCATAGAGTCATAAAACGGAGGAATGATGTAACCAGAGAAGGCATGTGTATCTACACGTACGCTATGGCCACCTGGCTTGTGGAAGTAGATGATCTTGCCAGGAGAGGGACGGAAATCGCTGAATGCATCCTCTGCATTGATACGCACTTCCATGGCACAACGACCAGGAATGGGCTTGTAAGGCTCGATTTTCTCACCTGCGGCCACACGAATCTGCTCTCTGATCAGGTCCACATCGTAGATCTCTTCTGTCACAGGATGCTCTACCTGAATACGGGTATTCATCTCCATGAAGTAGAAGTTGTGATGCTTGTCGTAGATAAATTCTACTGTACCTGCGCCTTCATAGTCCACGTATTTGGCTGCTTTGACAGCCGCTTCTCCCATCGCTTTGCGGGTTTCCTCGCTGACGACAGGGCTGGGAGATTCTTCCACGAGCTTTTGGTGGCGGCGTTGGATTGTACAATCACGCTCAGAGAGGTGATAGACATTACCGTGCTGGTCACCCATGACTTGTATCTCTACGTGACGGGGTTCCTCTACGAATTTTTCGAGATAGATCCCGTCGTTGCCAAAAGCTGCTCCTGACTCTGCACGGGCACTATTCCATGCATCTTCCATCTCCTCAGGGTGGAACACTTTACGCATTCCTTTGCCACCACCACCAGCGGTTGCTTTGAGGAGGATAGGATATCCTACTCCTTCTGCTACTTCCAATGCTTCTGCTACAGAGCTTAGCAGACCATCAGATCCAGGTACGACAGGTACACCTGCAGCGATCATGGATGCTTTGGCCGTAGACTTATCGCCCATGGCATTGATGACTGCTGCCGAAGGACCGATAAACTTTATTCCGTGGTCCTCACATAGTTGGGAGAACTCAGCATTTTCGGAGAGGAATCCATACCCTGGGTGGATGGCATCTACACCGCAGATTTCGGCAGCGGAGATGATATTGGCCATACTCAGGTAGCTCTCGGAGCTAGATGGGGGTCCAATACAGACAGCTTCGTCGGCAAATCGCACGTGAAGGCTTTCTTTATCGGCGGTTGAATATACTGCCACGGTCCCGATACCCATTTCGCGACACGTACGGATGATGCGTAGGGCGATCTCTCCGCGATTGGCAATCAAAACTTTTTTGAACATCATATAAGCCTCTTTTTCGAGGCATCTCCCTGGTGTATACCTATAGGGCGATGCCGATGACAGACAAGAATTAACCTTGAGGATCGATCAAGAATAGTGGTTGATCGTACTCTACAGGCTGTGCATCTTCCACCAGAATCTTGACGATTTTACCTTCGACCTCAGATTCGATTTCATTGAAGAGCTTCATCGCCTCGATGATACATAGTACTTGACCCTTCTGTACGGCATCACCCACCTTCGCAAAGGGAGGCGTTTCGGGACTAGAAGAGCGGTAGAATGTACCGATCATCGGAGACTTGAATTCATAAAGGTTGGATGTGTCTGCCTTGGGCGCTTCTGCTTGCGGCTTAGGGGCTTTGGCTTCTGCTTTGGGCTCTACCGCTTCAGGAGCAGCCTGTGCAGGAGGCAATGCAGGAGCAACAGCAGGGATAGCTGGACCCTGCTGAGTGGTATAAATGACGTTGCTCTCAGGAGCTTTACGACGGATTTTGATTTTGAAGTCTTCCTTTTCAATCTCTACTTCTGTCAGATTGGTGCGGTTGACCAGCTTCAACAGATCTTGGATCTCTTTAAATTCCATAAATTGGGAGTATTAGGTAGTATGTGATCGTGGAGAAGTTGCAAATGATTATCATCAGGCAAATTATATGAGAGAAATGACCCCTCAATTTCCTTACCTGTATGTGAGTAGTTACTATTTCATTCTTTCCATGTAGGACTTAGAAGCAGTATCAATTTTGACCTTGTCTCCTGTATTGATGAATAGAGGGACACGGATCTCTGCTCCATCTTGGTTGATGGCGCTTTCGACTTTTGCAGGCTTTAACGTATTTGTCGCAGTATCACCCTTCAGACCAGGCTCTGTGTAGATGATTTCTCTGATGACGTACTGCGGCATTTCTACAGTCAGGGGAGAATCATTTTCTGTATTGATCAAAACATCTACTTCATCGCCTTCTAGCATGAGTTCTACGTTATCGATCAGTTTTTGACCGATAGGGATTTGCTCGAAGGTTTCTAGGTGCATGAACATCAAACTGTCACCATCCTGGTAGGAGTATTGGTATTTGTGACGCTCTACACGGATGACCTCGATATTGGCGCTCGCCTGAAAGTTATTTTCAATGATCTTCCCAGACGTCAAGCTCTTGATCTTCGCACGCATAGATGCGGCACCTCTGGCCTTTTTGACGTGCTGTGTTTCAAGAACGGTATAAATGTCACCGTTGTATCTGATACAGAGACCTTTACGTAGATCTGAAATGCCTGCCATAAGTGTAAAAATTGGGTAAAATCAACTAATAATATTTCCTTATTTAGCTGAAGTTTTTGATTCCTTTGCTTAAACGGCAGGCAAGTTAAGAAAATTCAGGAGAATTAAAGTTGGGGATAGTCAATATAAGTATGAAAGCCTAGGATTTTGCTTCCTGAGATGGGATAGGTGTTAATCGTTTTCTCAAACCAATCATATCTAGAAAGGGTATCCTGTGCGAGATAGTAGACTTCTGCCTCTAAAAAATCTGCTTCAAAGTCCTGTGCTTGAACCGTATTTGAAACACGCTGATCTAAAAATAGTCGCAGATTTCCTTGGAGTTCCTTACCAAAGTTAGCCCTTGGATAAGGAGATAACCTCCTTTTGGTATAGTTCATCTCCTCTGTTTGCCTCAATATTTGAAGTCCATTCACGTCTAGCATTGTTTCTCGGTACGTACTATCTGATAGATGTCCTAAGAATAAGTCCGCTCGATCATTGGTATAGATGTCTGAGATGGGTAAAGGAAAAGGGAGCGTACGAATCAATGCATAAGCGGTCTCTTGATAGACGCGTAGGGTACTGTCGTTTTCTACCAGATAAAATTTACCCGCTTTGTAGAAGGGAAGCTTAGGGGAAATAATCGTAGATTTTCTACTTTCTTCTGTAAGGTTCTGGCGATCCAGAAATACCAGTTGATCATTTACACTATCACAAAGCAAAACGGTCGTTTCACCTACAACGACGGCAGTGGCCTCGAAGTCTCGTCCACGCCAACTCCGCTCTTCCTGACTTACTGCATCATACACACGTACCTGTCCCTGCACACACATCCAAAGTTCTGTACCCACTCCATCGATGTCAGCCACATCTGCTCCAGGAAGGAAAGGGACGGCCTGCGTATCCACAATTCGATAAAGCGTCTGGGATGAGGGATCATTTTCTTCTACCAGGATGTAGACTTCCTGCGTCTCAGGTATAAACTGTACATCTTCTTCCCAACTGCAACTGCTAGTCAGGAAAGAAAGCAAAAGCCCAGTTCCCAGAAGTGGAAACAGGGCTTGTACATTTATCTTAAATCTAGAATGAGACTTTCTCATGTAAAGGCCATTTTTCATTTCTATTTATCATTCAGAGAGGATGTGAATAATATAATAGAAACTTGGGCTAAAAAAGTACAAAAGAAGCCTCAGGCTTATCATTTTTCTCCGTAGGCCCATTTTACATAGATAGAGCCCCAGGCAAATCCTCCTCCAAAAGCAGCTAGCAATAGGTTGTCCCCCTTGGAGAGTTTGTTTTCCCATTCCCAAAGGCAGAGTGGAATCGTCGCTGAAGTTGTATTGCCGTAGCGCATGATGTTGACCATGACTTTGTCTGCGGAGAGGTTGGCGCGCTTGGCTGTCGCGTCGATTATGCGCTTATTGGCTTGATGTGGGACAAGGTAAGCGACATCGTCTCCTGTCAATCCGTTGCGCTTCATGACTTCCTCTGTGACGTCTGCCATACCTGAGACCGCATGCTTGAAAACCGTACGACCTTCTTGGTAGATGTAGTGCTTCCCTTCGCGTACATTTTCGACTGTCGTGGGCATGGCGCTTCCCCCTGCTGGTTGCATGAGATATTCTGCACCTCCTCCATCTACATACAGCTGTGCATCCATGATCCCTATCTCTTCTGTGCTAGGCTCAAGCAAGATCACACCTGCTCCATCTCCAAAGAGTATACATGTATTGCGGTCTCGATAATCTACACGCATGCTCATGGTGTCGGCTCCGACTACCAATACCTTTTTGTGGGTACCTGCCTGGATAAATTGTGAGCCTGTTTGGAGGGCAAACAAAAAGCCTGCACAAGCGGCATTCATATCAAATCCCCAAGAGTTTTTCGCTCCGATTTTGTGGGCAATGATATTGGCTGTCGCTGGGTATATGTGGTCGGGAGATACCGTCGCACAGATGATGAGGTCGATTTCTTCTGGTTGGATGTTGCGCTTACTCATCAAGTCTTTGATGGCTTCCACGCCCATATCAGAAGTCGCTCTGTTGGAGTCCAGGATTCTTCTTTCCTCTATACCAGTCCTTTCGCGTATCCACTGATCATTGGTATCTACCATCTTTTCCAGATCAGCATTGGTCAGCACTCTTTCAGGAACATAGCCACCAACGGCAGTAATGATTGCTCGGGTATTCATGTTAGTCGAATTAATTCTGTGTGAGTATGGCAAGTTTACTTACAGGAGTAATATTAGGCAAATATGGGGATAATCCTATGATTTCAGTACGACGCCCCTTCAGATACCAAATGAGTGCATATCGCGTCTGAAATCCTCTTCATGGTACACAATGCGAGAAAGTGCGGCGCTTATCTGCCACAAATTTTCGCCAAAGACGGTGCATAGTTGATAAAAAAAAGCATAAAAATGAAGGAAGTTGATGAAATTTCATCTTGCAAATGGGCATAGATTCTGTTCAAGAAGCAGGAGCGTAATTTTTTTATAGCTTTGAGTGGATAAGGAATGGAGTCTGTAGGACCTAAGTCGCATATCGAATTTCATAGGCAGCATAATGTCTGTACAGGACTTGTAAATCGATTTCGGTACATAGGATAGCAGAGAACTCAATAATTTAATTGAAATTTGAACTGGAATGGTCGTAAGTTTATTATGAAATTATGCCCATGAACTTGAGACAATATTTTCTTGGTTTAGGAAACATATCGAGTTCAAGGAGAAATGGCATGTCATTCGATTTATGAAAAGGACCAATATTTGGGTGAGGATCTAAATAGTCGTCCACACACATGTATCATCGATTAAATAAAACATGAAACGAATTGGGGTTTATACATCTGGAGGGGACGCTCCTGGGATGAATGCCTGTCTACGTGCAGTGGTTCGTACAGCAGTTGCCAACAACATTGAGGTTGTCGGAATTCGGAGAGGATATCAGGGAATGATAGAGGGGGACTTCGTCCAAATGCAGGCTAGCTCTGTGAGCAATATCATCCAGCGGGGAGGGACGATTTTGAAGTCATCTCGAAGCGCGCAGTTTCGTACACCCGAAGGGAGAAACCGTGCGTACAATCGTATCCGAGAAGCAGGAATCGAAGGGCTGGTGGCAATCGGGGGAGATGGAACATTTGCAGGAGCCAACCGATTCTGCCAGGAGTTTAAGATACCTGTAGTCGGTGCCCCAGGGACCATCGACAACGACTTGTACGGGACAGATTTTACGATCGGGTATGACACCGCACTCAACACGGCTATGGAGGCCATCGACAAAATCCGTGATACAGCGGATTCTCACAACCGATTATTTATCGTAGAGGTAATGGGACGTGATGCAGGTTTCATTGCCTTGAATGTAGGAATTGCAGGTGGTGCAGAGGCTGTGTTGGTGCCTGAAACGGAGACTTTCATCGACGATATTTGCGCCAAACTAGAGGAAGGGTGGATTAGGCACAAGACTTCGTCTATCATCGTCGTCGCCGAAGGCGATGATGCAGGAGGGGCTCCCGAAGTCGCACGTCAGGTCAATAAGCGCTTTAGCCACTATGACACAAGAGTCGTGGTCTTGGGACACATCCAGCGTGGAGGAAGTCCCACTTGTATGGACCGAGTACTCGGAAGCCGTCTGGGATATGCAGCCCTCGAAGCACTCGTCGAAGGGCTATCCAACGTCATGGTCGGTCTGGTCAATAATAAGATTGTCCACACCTCTTTTGCCAAAGCCTGTAAGCTCAATCAAGAGATGGACCGAAACATGTTGAAGATGGTCGAAATCCTGTCTGTCTAAAGTGACAAGTGCCCTTGTTTTTTAGTCAAAAGGACAAGAAATCAGGCAGGCTAAGGATATTTTTGCTGCTCTTAATGATAAGAACTCACATCTGCTAAAGAATGCATATCTTTGCCAGCCATTTTTCGTACCAATAGCTGAATAACACATTCAAGAGAGCGAAACATGTTTCTACATATATTCAAATCTAAAATACACAGAGTAAAAGTCACTCAGGCTGAACTTAATTATGTGGGAAGCATCACGATCGATGCCGACCTCATGGAAGCAGCTAATCTTTATGAGGGCGAGAAAGTACAAATTGTCAATATCGACAATGGGGAGCGATTTGAAACCTACACCATCAAAGGTGAGAGAGGGTCTGGAACCATCTGTTTGAATGGCCCCGCCGCTCGAAGAGTACAAGTAGGCGATATGATCATCGTGATTAGCTATGCAATGATGACAGAAGAAGAGGCATCAACTTATGCGCCTACCATCGTCTTTCCAGATGAACACAATCGCCTTCCGTAATCGAAGTATCATCTTCTATATGAACTAAAAATCCCTGCTGGACACTTGTACAGCAGGGATTTTTATAAATACGTGGGCTTCGTCATGCTTGATCTTCTAAAGATCAAGCTGAAAGTATCCGTGATGATTTTTCATATAGGTTCTACTTTCCTCCTACAAGGCCACCAGGATACCGTATTGGATGAATCCTAAGGAAGCAGGAATAGAAGGCGGGTTTCCATTGCCAGTGATGTTGGTCTGCACGAGGTTGGCTTCAGGCTTGAAGACATCCAGACTCAAACGGAAGATCGTTCTTCCATAGCTTGCTTCCAAGATCGCGCTAGGATTGAAGAAGGTCGAAGTACTCCTAAGAATGCCTTGTACATAGGCCAGACGGCTACCTGTCACACCTATACCCGCACCTACGCCAAGTGTTTGTGTATTGTATGGAGAACTATTGGCGCCTACACGGACCATGGCATGCACAGGAATCAGGACATTATAATTGAGGAAGATTTCTTGATTAGATGCTTGGGCAGGTGACCCTCCCGCAATAATCCCTGTCTGGACCCCTGCGCTTATAAAATCATTTTTTTGAGCAAGTACAAAGTAACTCTCCAAGTGGAGGTTGTAGAAACTTGCCAGACCTGTACTTTCTCCTTGATTGTCCCTTACCAATGAAATATTTGTCCCAAAACCAAAGGCGGGTACCGCGCTAGAGGCAAAGTTAAATTGGGCCTGGGTGGGAACGGCCATGACAAACCCTATGACAAGCCCGATAAGATGACGTATATTCATGAATATCTATTTTTAGAGTGATTTGTATTTAAGATACGAATAATGGACGCATCAGTTAGTCCTTTAAGAATGCTCTACAACGATTTGATAATTTACAAATGAAACACGTGTTTTAGCAAGCGATTAACGTGAATAATAACTTTTCAAGCGTGATGAATCAAAGTGCCGATGACATATTCCCCGACTACACCCAACCCAAGGGGCCTTTTATTCCTCATGTCTATGTTGCAGAATCTCTTGAGGGATTGGACTTATCTACTTGCCACCTTGTGATTATTCTTCAAACAAGTAAGATTCACTATTTGTTGTATTCGCCTCAAGGGAAATTGCTACGTGCCCAATCGCTGGAAAGTACAGGACTCCTTCAGGAGGATATGTTCCTTCGATTTGTATTTGAGAAGGAAGAAGTGCTACGAAAAACTTTTTGGCAGGTAGATATTGTATTAACTGAAACGCCCTTTTTCCTCGTTCCTCATCCTTATCGCCAGCCTGAGATGTATCCTGTTCTAGCGCGCTTACTGTTAGACGATGGCTTGTTTCCCGATGAAGTAGGACATTACCCTGTCATGGAGGGGGCGGCAACACTTGTGTATGGCTTTCCGCCTGAACAATCTCACATACTGGAGTATTATCTCCAAAATTTTAGGATGCGACATCTGGCAGGGGCCATATTGCATGCTGGGAAGGCCTGGACAGAGGTGAGGCCTACTTTTATGGTCATGTACGAAGGCAAAGAAGGGATCATATTGGCCACTTTTGAAGAGGGCAAACTCCTTTTGTGCAATGCGTATCCCTGTCGCTCTGGATCAGATAGACTGTATTTTCTACAGGCTGCGCGTGGTCAATTGAAGGTAAATCCTGAAAAATGTCCCATTTTACTGCTGGGAGATACGGTGCAGGAGATGAATTGGAAGCACTGGGAACAGTATGCTTACGAGGTACATCCTTATATGATTGCTTCTGCTTCCCAAGCACTTCCTCCCTTTGTCAGGAGTTGGTACTTTTTGGTGGATGCCTTGATGAAAGACCAAATGGGCTAAATGAGATACAACGGATGAGGATTATAGGAGGAAAATTTAGAGGAAGAGTCATACAAGTTCCCAAGGGGCTCCCAGCAAGACCCACTACGGATCGTACCAAGGAAGCTTTATTCAATATTTTGATGCACCGCATAGATTGGGAGGAGGCCCGCGTATTGGATCTCTTTGCAGGTACAGGCAATATCTCTATGGAGTGTTGGAGTAGGGGAGCCAAGGATGTCGTCTCAGTCGAAAAAGATTACCGGTCTGTACAAGCCATCAAAAAAAATCTCCGCCAACTTCAGGTGGATCAAGCTCAAGTCCTCAAGATGGATGTCAAGAGATACCTTAATCAGTCGAAGGAACCTTTTGATTTGATCTACATGGACCCACCCTATGATATGCCAGGGCAGCCTGCATTGATTCAACAGATTTTTAGTCAGGGCCTGCTTGAGCCTGAGGGGACACTGATTGTAGAACACCGCAAGAGCGTGAGCTTTGAAGACATGCGCCAGTGGGAGGAGGTAAGGACCTATGGGGATTCTAGTCTGAGTTTTTTCGGATATAATGAATCAGGAGAGAAATAATATGCTGCGTATTCTGGTTTATTTCCAGAACTCCGTAAATTCGAAGCCCATAAGCTCCCTACACTGCACTGAATAGCGCCTCTCATGAGAAAAGCCGTTTTTCCAGGATCATTTGACCCGATTACCCGTGGACATACCGAAATTGTCCTCCGTGGACGGGCATTGTTTGACCATATCATCGTAGCGATCGGTATAAATAGCGCCAAAAAATACCTATTCAATTTGGAAGAACGCATGCATATGCTTCGCTTGTGTTTTGAGGCTTACGACGACATTTCGGTAGCTGCTTATCCTGACCTTACGGTAGATTTTGCGCGGGAGCAGGGTGCTCAGTTTTTGCTACGTGGCTTGCGTTCTCCTCAGGACCTGAGCTATGAGCAACCCATCGAGCTCATCAATAAGCACATGGCACCAGAGCTAGAAGTAGTCCATCTGCTGTCAAGCCCAGAGACAGCCATGATTTCTTCTACCATCGTGCGAGAGGTCATCAAGTACAAGGGACATATCAAGGGATTGTTGCCTGATGAGATCATCGACTACGTATCTGAGCTGAAATATAACGGAGGCTGACTGGCTGGCTGAAATATTGACCTGTGTATTCCTATGAATCCCCTGATTGAGAAGTATCAAGACTATCCTGACGAGCGCTTGCTCGAAATCCTATTTCACAAAAGAGATTACGTCCCTCAAGCTGTAGAGGCAGCGGAGTATTGGGTCAAGGAGCGCAAACTAACAGACAGCCGTATTCAGGAGATCGAAAAGGGTTTTCGAGAAAAAGCACAAGCCAAGTCAAAAGCCGCTCGTGAGCCTTTACAAGCCTGGGAGAAAGTCCTTTTCCTGCTCATCCCAATTGTAGGGATAGCTATATTTTTGATTGCCCAGGTCACGTATGCAGATCAAGGAAAATCTAAGAAAGCCCGTGATGCTGGCTTGTATACATTGATAGGTAGTGGGATTTGGGGAGGACTTCTATGGTTCTTGATGAGTTTTTGATCCTTCCTTTTACATCTTTCTCATCCCGAAAAGTGTCTGCTTAGGTAATATGAGAAATGCCATTGGGACCCCATCCTTTCTATTGATAAGTACCTCTACAAAGTAAAAATGTAAAACGCAGCATGCGCCAGTTTCAAACGGAAGAGGCTCAGTTCTATGCGTAGTAGGAAGAAACACGATTGGCTGTCCATGCTTTCAGTCTAATATCAAGCATCACCTAATCTCAGATCATTCAAAGAAATAATACCTAATTCTTTTATGTATAAAGAAATTAGGTATATTTGAGCATGAAATCGAGTAAAGACTTCCTCAGTGGTACTTTGAGGACTATTATTTTGGCACTTCTCAAGGAACATGGCAAGATGTATGGTTACGAAATATGCCAGCTCACCGCCAAATTGACTCACGAAGAAATCCTCCTAACAGAAGGAGCCATCTATCCTGCCTTGCACAAGATGGAAAAGCAAGGGCTACTCGTCTCCTCCAAAGTGAAGGTCAATGGTCGTACCCGAAAGTACTACGAACTCAATCAAGAAAGCCTACCCGAAGTTGCTCAGGAAATTCGACTCCTGCTCGACTTTTCTCAGCATCTCAAAAATCTTCTTAAGCCAGCCTTATGATTCATCCCAAGCAAATTGCCTTCATCCGTAGGCACCTCAGAGAACGTGGCCTTCACAATCGAGAATTACTTGAGGAGATGACCGATCACTACTTGACAGAGATCGAGGATGAAATGGAAAAAGGACATTCATTTGAAGCCGCATTGTCGATCTGTTTGGATCTACATCAAGGTTGGGACATGAAGAAACTCAATCGATCTATTTTTTTCATTCACCATAAAAGTAAAATTTTCATGGCAAGCATGAGTGTAATATGTATGGCGTTTTTTGCCTACTTCCAATTAGCGACTCCTGTAGAAGCACCTGTGGAGCTCCCTCAGATAACAGAGTTGCATGAACTATCTTTAGAGATTCAGATGGTCTCTTTTGAGCCTCCCAATACGTGGCCTATCAAGACTAGGGAAAAAGAAATTACCTCTGCCTTTGGTATGCGCATGCATCCAGAGAAGAAAGTCAAGCAGCATCACATGGGGATTGATATACGGGCGGATGAGGGGACGCCAGTCTATGCACCAGAAACGGGAACGGTACTTACAGCTAAGTATGACGGAAAAAAAGGGAACTATATTCAGATCCAGCACGATGAGACTTACACCACACGATACTATCACCTCAAGTCTTTTGATGTCAAAGCAGGGGATAAGATCGAGAAGGGGGATAAGATTGGCGAGGTAGGAAGCACAGGTTACAGCTTCGGTCCACATCTGCACTATGAAGTAAGAAAGAATGGCAAAGCAGTTGATCCTGAGGATTATCTAGGATTGCAGTAATATGATTTTTAGCTACACATTACCTTAGAAGCCCATCGCTTTGAGTACGGCTTCCAATTTTACAGGATCTAGTGTACCTTCTGTTCTTACACCTGTACACAGATCAATCCCATAAGGTTGTACCTCATCTATGGCTTGTCGGACATTGTGTGCGCGGATTCCTCCTGCGAGGAAAACGGGGACATGCGTCTGCTCGACAATCTGACGACTCATATTCCAGTTATGGGTTTTGCCTGTCCCTCCCAGCACTTTGACCGCTTGGTTGGGATTGCCAGAATCTAATAGGAGCGCATCTGCTGTCTCAGCAGCTGAAAGGGCTTCGTCTACGCTTTGTTCGTCAAGCACATGGATGACCTGCACGACTTTGATCCCAGGGAGGGCTTCTTTGATCTCTCTGTGTGTACCTTCTGTCAGCGTATCTACCAACTGTAGAGTATTGGTACCTGTACGTTTTTGGTGGTCAATAATTCCTGTAGCAGTTGTCTCGCTGGTCAGGAGGAAGCTAGAGACCCCAGGCGCAACGGTTTGAGCAATCTGCTGGATGGTCGCATCACTGATGACCCCAGGACCACTGGGCATCTCTCCCACAAGGCCGAGCGCATGAACCCCCATTTGTATGGCGATCTGTGCTTCATCTACGCTGGAAATACAGCAAACTTTGAGACGAGTAATCATAGGCCAAAGGTAGCGATTTCAGCCAGAAAATGTGAGAGGAAGTAGGATGATTGAAGCGTTGCTAGGGGTGTGTATATCCTGTGTCCAAGTTTTGCCAGTGGAGTGCCTGAAGTATATCTGTAGTCGTAGGATAAGGGGGAGATGAAGCGAGGGTAAAATCTAGATGATAACGGACGTGGGCGACCACTTGAATCTCTTGCGCTTGTGTGGATGTATGCGCATAGAGAAGGAAGGGAAATGAGGCGAGGGTATCGTTTTGAATCCAGGGAGATTGGGATTGGAAGAGGAAAGACAAGGCAGCAGAGTCTAATGCGTAATCAGAAATCTGGATGGCAAACGTATGATCTCCTTGCTGGTAGAGCCGTCGAGCTGTCGCGAACTGATTCTCTCCAAAGGAGATCTGAGTACCTGTCGGTTCCTGCGCAGTAAACTTTCCGATTTGATCGGGAAATACAATGGCGAGCGTTTGCCAGTCTCTTAAGATGGTATCTCCTTGTGTGAAGCGCAAGCGTTGGGCATCAGAAAAGCCTGTCAGCAGGTCAGGAAAGCGATCCTTGGGCTGCTGACAGGCTGTTATACAAATAACAATGATTCCTATAAAAAGAAAGTTACTCAGTTTCATCGTAGACGGTTATACCTTCTGGGGCTACAAAGATAAAGTCTTTGTCCCTCAAGCCTACATTGAGTTTGAAGTTTTCGAATTTATAGGATTGCTCTGTCTGCGCGCGTGTTTTGAGTTTCACCTTTTGGGGGAGTTCATTGCGTGCATCGATCCAGATAGTTGCTTGATTATATTCTAGCGATGGATCCGAGATTGCAACGTAGATACGGTGACAGCTTTTTCCTCCGACTGTCTCAAGTCCCTGGTATTGTGCCTTGGCGTGCTCGCGATAGATCTGGAATATAGACTCTAGTCCGCCTGCGTCTTCTGCATCATAGTCTCTTATGGAGGCTTCTTCTTCTACGATATACTCCCATACATACTGCTTGTTGCAGTATACGTGTAGATCCTTTAGCATCAAGACATACTTTCCTTTGGAATATTTGACCGAGCCGCTCATGGGCAAGGGGTTATTCTTTGAATTGGGGCTGGATAGTGCCAGAGAAAAATCTGCGGTGAAATCATTCAGGTTCTCGAGTTTCTTCTGGGAAGATTGTAGAATCCTTGCAGCTTTGTCATCAGGCCCTACATTCGGAGTAAAGCTGAATAAGAAAATGGAAAGGATAGTGAGAAGTGAAAATTGAAGTTTCATCAGTTTTTTATTTTTTAAGCTTGTAGCTTTTCTGTTATCTGTCAAAAGTATATGGTAAAAAAATAGTTTAAAAAAAATGATAATAGATTGTATTTGAGCAATTAAAATGCATCCAATCGTGCGAAAAATCTTTTGACAGCTTCGTTAACAGATTCGCAGCGAATATACTTTATCTACGAGAAGGGGGAAAATTATTTGGAATTTGCCTATCAAATTTTGCAATCGTGTGGATTTCCTTCAAACCTGTGTCAATTTCTAGTACCCCTCTCTTCTGGCTATTATTATGAATCGTCTAGGAGCCTGAAGTCACACCTGGATAATCTCTAAAATCAAAGCCAAACACTCGGTCGGAAACGCCACGATTCACTTGCATATTCGAGAAAGTATAATTCGTAGTTGTCCCATTTCTATTTATCATGACAATACGAACAGGAAGTGCGTTGCGTTTGTCGACCCACAAAAATGCTTTTGTGAATGATTTATCTCGGTCGGTGGGATCTAGGACGAGTTTTTCACACGTGATGCCTCCGATTACCTCGCTCCCTGTATGTACCGCTTGCACATTGGTTTGATATACTTCGAAGATGCGTTGAACACCGACATCTGATGACGGATCATACGTTTGGACAGATACGGTATTCTCTCTTTTTGCGTAAACCCAGAGACGCGTCTGGTCACAGATGAGGCGCTGACTGGGTAGGTCGATTACATATTTACCCTGCTTATATATAAAGCTACCTGAGCGGTTTACAGGATTACGATTGGGATGCTGTATGACATAGGTGAAGGAGGAAGAAATATCTTGAAGAAGTGAGATTTGGCGTCTGGACTTATTCAGTATATCTCTACCAGGATCAATGGGATTTGCAGAAATAATTTGGGTCAAGCATAGGGTGAGAGCAAGAATCAAAAAGCGATAACGAAGCATAATGATACTCAATTACAAGAAAAAGAAAGGACACAACCACTCATTCCCACACCTCTTTCAGCCCATTTTTAGGCCAGTTAGGTAGTGAAAATTCTATATCCTTGAATAATGAGTAAAAGTTTTTTCCAAATAGGTGAAAATACGATTATGAAAATTCAATCATAGGATCGATTTCAAATATCGTTCCAGTTCTGCTTCGTCGTGGATCAAAACATCTCGCGCCTTAGATCCTGAGTGAGGTCCCACTATTTTTGCGCGCTCTAATTGGTCGATGATACGGCCTGCGCGGTTATAGCCAAGCTTCATTTTTCGCTGGATCAGGGAGGCTGATCCGATCTGATATCGGACAATAAGCTGGGCAGCTTCCTCAAATCGGCTATCTTTTTCGAATGGTTCGTCTTCCTCACTCCCTCCATCATCTGAGGGCATCTCAGGTAGGTAGTAGGGCTCGACAAATCCTCTTTGGTCTCCGATGTGGTTGACCATACGCTCGACTTCTGGTGTGTCGATGAAGGCATTTTGTATACGGAGGATGTCGTTTCCTGTAGACAGTAGGAGGTCTCCCCGTCCGATTAATTGGTCAGCTCCATTGGCATCGAGGATGGTGCGTGAGTCTACTTTTTGTGTCACTCGGTAAGACATACGTGCGGGGAAGTTGGCTTTGATGATACCTGTTATGACATTGACTGAGGGACGCTGAGTGGCGACTACGAGGTGGATACCTACGGCGCGTGCCAGCTGTGCCAATCGTGCGATCGGCATTTCGACCTCCTTGCCTGCTGTCATCATCATATCCGCCAGCTCATCTATCACCAGCACGATGTATGGCAGGTAGTGGTGCCCCTTACGAGGACTGAGTTTTCGGCTCGTAAATTTCGTGTTATACTCTTGGATGTTTCGTACGCGTGCCTTTTTGAGTAGGTCGTAGCGATTATCCATTTCAATACAGAGACTCTTGAGGACTGTTACAGCTTCTTGTACATCTGTGATGATGGGCTCTTCCTGATTGGGGAGCATCGCGAGATAGTGATTGACTAGCGACTGGTAGAGGCTCATTTCCACCTTTTTGGGGTCAATCAGGATAAATTTAACTTCTGCGGGATGTTTTTTATACAGCAGAGAAGCAATGATGGTATTCAGGCCGACAGATTTACCCTGTCCTGTGGCACCTGCAATGAGCAAGTGCGGCATTTTGTGGAGGTCGGCTACAAATACCTCATTAGAGATGGTCCGACCTATAGCCAGCGGAAGATGCCCTTTGAAGTTGATATATTTTTCTGTGGTCAGGACACTACGGAGCGAGACAATCTCTTGCTTCGAGTTGGGTACTTCGATGCCGATGGTGCCCTTGCCTGGGATAGGCGCAATGATACGAATCCCCAATGCAGCAAGTGAGAGGGCAATATCGTCCTCCAGATTTTTGATCTTGGAGATCCTGACGCCTGGTGCAGGGACGATCTCATACAGGGTGACAGTAGGACCAATAGTCGCCTTGATATCGGTGATCTTGATCCCATAGTCTTCTAGGGTCTTGACGATCTTATTTTTATTGTTTGTCAGCTCCTCGCGGCTGACCGTACGATCGCGCCCTGCTCCGTGATCCTCCAGTAGTTCATAAGGAGGTCGTTGGAAATCGGATAGTTCGAGCCTTGGATCAAAATCCTCTGCTTCAAAGACTTCATCAGGGTTCTCTATCTCCTGATCTTCTTTTGGGATGATTTTTTCGACGATGTCTTGCCCTTTGACGATGCCGACATTGTCGTCTCCGATTTGCTCATACTCTTTGAGGTCAATCGTTTTCTCCTCTTTGGGTTCCACGATGGTTAGCTCCAAATCGGCAGAATTCGTAGTCGTTTTTTTCTTCGGTGGTTTATTCTCTACTACCTCAAATGATATTTCTTCTCCTATCCCTGCTTCTTGAGGTTGAGGAATTTCTAGCTGAGGCTGGGGATTTTCTTGGGCCTTGATGATGGCAGGCGTTTGGGTAGAGGATGTGTTGGAAGTTTCTGGACTTTCCTCTTCCGTTTTAGGATTCTCCGTTTTCTTTTTAATCGCCGCGCTCGTGTTCTTTACATTCTTCTTGACCTTATTTGCTGCGGCCTTAGGATGAATATTCAGATTGGAGAGTTTGGTATTTTTGACGTTTTGGATGATGCGCGAGGCACGCACTTCTGCGTTGAAGTTGATCACAACGAAAATCACCAAAGCAAAAATGACGATGAAGGCCACACCTACGCGCCCTACATAAGAGAACAGCCAAGTGTTGACTGCATACCCAAATCCGCCTCCTAAGTCAAATGAGGTAGCATCTGATAGGATCTCTATATAAGAGAAGAAAAGAGAGCCAAAGAGCGTGATGAAAAGTGCGTATTTGAAGAATCTTCTCAAGGAAGCATATAGAGATTCGTATTCATCTGCATCTTCCAGCAAGACAAAACCCCATGCGACGGTATAAAGTATGGGGATAAAACCAAAGATGCCAAATCCTCTCAGGACGATATATTCAGCCAACTTAGCTCCTATGAATCCCAGCCAGTTGTTGACTTCATTGACGCCTGACTCGGTAGCGGACTGATCCGCATTGCCCGTAAAGTAGTAGGAGAGGCAGGCCACAAACGAGATGACGCCTACAAATATGAGTGTCCACCCGACGAGTTTCCTGTTGCGCTCTTGATTCTCTCCGCTGCTGCGCAATGATTGAATCAGTTGCAAACCTCCGCTTATCGGTCCCTTCGATTTGGCCTTCTGTTTTTTTCTTTTGGGTGCGTTTTTCGCCACAAGCTAAATAATTAGAATTCAAAACAATGTGTGCTATGAGTGCCCACAACGGCCCTCATGACGAGTATAGGTCGGTTTTAATTGGACCTCCATTGTTTTAGATAGACAAAAATACAACTTCATAGGGTAGAATCTGCATATTTTCACAGAATAGATTGTTGGCTTAGTGATAAATATACGAAAATCTGCAGGTATTGATGCTGATTGTGGAAAGCAAGAGGAAAAGTGTGGAGAAATGGGTAGAACCACCGCCATGGCGTGGTCATCCTTATCTATACCCAAAAGCAACACGCTAGACACAGATTCGTAAATCCGCGCTAGCGTGTCATTATTGTACAACCATCGCCATGGCGTGGTTTCGGTTTCTCTCTACACCTTATTTGATCACGACCTTTTGCTGCCAAGGTCCGTAGGGAGTATTGGCAGAGAGGATAAAGACGCCTTTGAGTTGCCCTGGAACCTGTATCTCTACATCAAATTGCTGACTGACTTCTCGCTGCGTCTGGTAGACAGTTCTGCCGAGCATATCCATCAAGCGGATATCCACTTGACTCATCGTAGGCAGGAAGCCTTTCAGGTGCATCAAACCCTGAGAAGGATTGGGAAACAGATTGAAGCTTTGAGCGACAATGTCCCATCTGTCGATGTTGGTCAAGATGATATTAGTGGCAGCCGTCGTGTCAGACGGACAGCCTGAAGCGTCTACAGCGACTACACGATAATCGCCTGAGGACTCTGGATTGAAGGTGGGACCTGAAGCGACAATTGTTCCTGATTCGTCTATCCAGTTGTAGTTCAGATTTCCACTAGGGTTTTGTACACTCAGTTCATCGGGATTTTCCACTATCACAGGAAGTGGGGTGGTGCTTTCATCCATAAAGAACGCATTGATAGGAGAAATACAGAATGTATTCAGATCCACTACAAGGGCTTCGTATGCTCCACCTGATGTGACTGCTAGTGTATTACCTTGACCCATAATCGGATCTCCGTCGAGGAACCACTGGACAGAGTCTCCATTGGTCACACTGAGTGTCAAGGGCTGCGAGGTACACCATGTGTAAGAACCTACAACAGCATCTGTTCCATTGGCCACAATCGTAGGCTCCATGGGAACGGGATCGATGATAACTGTATCTGCACAGGTGATGATGCTCCTGGGGTTGTCGATCGTAAATGTGACTTTCAGGCCTCCATTGGTTTGGGAGAATGTACCTGTCTGTGCGCTGGGAATACTGAAGAATATGGAAGCTCCACTTCCGCCTGACCCTGTCGCACATCCATCGTCATTGCCGATAGCATCACTGTCCCAGACCTGTAATTCGTAGGTGCCGTTGACAAGGGCTAAGCCTGCGATATTGGTAATGATGGGGAGATTGTCTCCCCCATTTGAGATTGGATTGGCAGAAGTATTGATGAGTTCAGTTCCGCTGGGATCTTTCAAAATCCAATACAAATCACCTCCATCTATGATATCAGCGCATAAGACAGAGTCAATGGTCAAACCGTTGAGAATGTATCCGATGGTGTCTATGTCCGCTTCATAGTTGACGAAGTAGGTACCTGGATCGGAGAAAATCTGTGGATTCAGGACTTCATCTGTTGTATTGAGTGCGTACCCATTGGGTCCTGTGATGCTCCATTGGTAGGAGAATCCACTTTGGCCTCCACTGGGAATATTATTGATAGCCGTCAAGATGGCAGGGGCACAGTTGTCATCCAATTCCAAAGAATAGCAATCTCCTATAAATGCGCAAGGGTTCACTGTCAGCGGTAGAGAGAAGGTAGCTGGAGCAGAATCTTGCTGGTTGAAGGCAGAGAATACAGCCGTAAGGGCTACCGTCACATTGTAAGTCGTAGGAATCTCTGGCGTTCCAAAAATTGTCACACAGCCGAGCGTATCCACATTGGCACTATCATAGCTCACTATATACCGACAGTCAGGAGCCAAGTTACACTCCCATTCCATTCCTTGAGGCAAATTGAAGACAGAGTCGATGGTATAGTATTCAAAATTGGCTGTAAAAGGAATCCCTCCGATCACAGCCGTCGTATCTCGTGGCAGGACGAAACTCAAGACTTCTTCATAATACTGGCAACCCACCGCATCTACGAGGGAGTCAGGTGATATTTCCAGGGTCCCCTGAAGCGTGGTGTCGGGTACACACTGGGCAAAACTGGTCAATGGACCAACAGATAATAGGATAGCAATAAGCCAAACAGAAACTCTCATAGGTAAGAATGTTTTGAAAGAATAGGTTAGCCTGTCAATATGTGAGGCAATCTCAAATTCAAAAACGAGATGAAAGCAGCAAGGATCGAATCAGAGCTCGTTTGTCTTGTATATTAGGTACCAAGAAGTTGAGACAACAGAAGGACAAGATCTGACGAAAAAGTTGCAGGATCTATGTTTAAGTGCGTTTGTAATGAATGAGTAGTAGTGGTCCTCTGTATATCTACATATGCGTACTTTCTTCATGTGAAAGCATCCTTTAATTAACTTAATTTTTTTTGAAAATATTGCGATTATTTGACCTTATGAACCTTCCCTCTACCTGTCGTTTCCCTTATCATTTGCTATGTTTTCTAGATATAATTCTGTCATGCCCCTAACAATCAGTAGGGTAGGGCGCATCCATGTTGAGGAACATACCTCCTAGGTAGGATCAAAATTAGGCTGAGGTAGTCTGTAGGATTATCTTCCTGTGAGGAGTTTCCGTACGACAGCGGGACCTTCATAGACAAAGCCCGTGTACACTTGCAATAGGTTCGCGCCTGCGGCAAGTCTCGCCTCTGCGTCCGCGGCTGTCATGATTCCTCCTACCCCGACGATCGGAAAATCAGGTCCGAGCGCTGCGCGCAGATATTGCATGACTTCCTGCGAACGGTCGCGCAGGGGCGCACCACTCAATCCTCCATTTCCCATGGCTTGTACCTCTTGCACAGGTGTCCTCAGGCCCGCTCGAGAGATCGTCGTATTGTTGGCGATGAGTCCATCAAGGCGTGTAGCTTGTACCACCTCCACGATGTCATCCAATTGGTTTTGGTTGAGGTCAGGAGCGATTTTCAGGAGGAGGGGACGAGGCTTAGGCAATGCCTGATTACGCTCCTGGAGGGTATTTAATAAGTGCGTGAGGGGCTCCTTCTCTTGTAGGCTTCGTAGACCTGGCGTATTGGGAGAGCTGACATTGACGACGAAGTAGTCTACATAGGGTGCAAGTTTATCAAAACAAATGACATAGTCATCTACTGCCTGCTCGTTTGGGGTATCTTTGTTCTTGCCGATATTTGCTCCGACGATGAGTTCCCCTTTTTCCATTCGCACAAGCTTCTTTACCAGTGCATCTACACCCTGATTATTGAATCCCATGCGATTGATGATGGCCTGATCGGCGGGCAGACGAAACAGACGCTTCTTGGGATTGCCTACTTGTGGACGTGGGGTGACGGTTCCTAGTTCTACAAATCCGAAGCCCAGATGCTGCCAATCTTCTGCAATCAATCCATCTTTGTCAAAACCTGCCGCAAGTCCTATCGGATTTTTGAAGGTCAATCCCCATAATTGAAGAGGGCGCAGCGTATCCTGGGCAAAAAGGAGTCGGGCAAGTCCTTTACCTCCTGGCAGCGCAAATAAAAACTTGAGGGCAGAAAAACTGAGGTGGTGAACGACTTCAGGATCAATCTGAAATAAGAGGGGACGGATGAGCCACTTGTACATAAGAGGAGATCAAAGGTTTCATGAGCCGTAGAAAGACAATCATCTTCTACGAATCTGGGCATAAAAATAGGGCTTTCTCTGGTTTTTGGGAGAAGAATACAGAATCTATTCAGATTATCTGATAGGATAGGGGCTACATATTTTGATTGGGCAAGGGTAAATACTAATTTTGGCTCGCCTGATGATGGTTCAGGTTGGGTAAAACACTATACTCGAACACATACATTTTACCTACACACGTTTTAAATTGCTCACACACATGGAGTTGTTTTCCTTTAGTGTAGAATCTTTGGGGGCATCCACCCTGCAAGTAGTTCCGATGCTAGTTCTCCTATTTTCAGGATTGGCTTTGATGCTATTGGATGCATTTGGTATATCCAAGCCACTGCCTTGGCTTGCAGCAGCGGGAATCCTGGGGTCAGCCCTCAGTGCGGCCTTCCTAAGTGTACCTGAAAGTACACCTGCTTTCTTTGGGATGATGGAGACGGGAGGGATTGCCCCTCTTGTTCATATTTTTATCTGTCTCTCAGGATTCTTAACCCTGTTTTTCTTACAGGACTACCTCAAACGATATGAAAAAGATATTCCCGATGTATATGCGCTGCTTGTATTTGCGCTACTAGGGATGATCCTTCTGGCAAACGCCAATGATTTGATCATGTCATTCATTGGGTTGGAGACGATGTCGATTTGCCTCTACATTTTTGCTGCCCTTTACAAGACAGATGAACGCTCTACCGAATCGGGATTCAAGTATTTTCTACTTGGTTCTTTTGCCTCAGCCTTCTTACTGTTTGGTATTTCCCTCATCTATGGTGTGACCGGCTTTACTAACTTTACTGTCCTTCATACACCTGAGGTACTTGAGCGCTTGACGCAAAATGAAGCTTTATTTTTGGTGGCAGCAGGATTGATTCTCATCGGCTTCTTATTCAAAGTCGCTGCTTTCCCTTTCCATACCTGGACGCCCGATGTCTATACAGGTACCCCTACGCCTCTTGCGGGCTTTATGTCTACGGGGAGTAAATTGGCTGCCTTCGTCGCACTTGGGGTGATCATGCAGAAGCTGAATATGCTTGCCTTTGAGAAAATACAGATTGTCATCGCCCTGGCGGCACTCTTCACCATGATCTATGGCAACATCGTAGCGGCCCGCCAGCAGAATCTTAAGCGTATGCTGGCTTACTCTAGTATCGCGCACTCAGGCTATGTGCTACTGGGTTTATTGGCTGCGATGGTTGGATTCAAGGCGATGATCTTCTATATGTTCATCTACACCCTCATGAACATCGGTGCCTTTGGGATGATCGGCATGGCCGAAAGCTCATTTGAAGATACTGAGATTGAGCGGTGGAAAGGGCTTGGTAAGCGCGCGCCCATTTTTGCAGGTGGCTTGACTGTCTTCCTATTTTCATTAGCAGGTATTCCTCCCTTGGCAGGATTTATGAGTAAATACCAAGTATTCCTTTCGGCCATTACAGAAGACTTTGTGTTCTTGGCAACGATCGGAATTTTGACCTCTGTGGTAGGGGCATTTTATTATATCCGTGTCATCGTACAGATGTTCTTCCATCAGGAGGAAAATCAACTTTCGCTCAATTTTAAGCTATTGCCTACAGCAGGCGTCTTAATCCTGGCGGCTTTGATCTTGTTGTTGGGGGTATTTCCTTCGCTGATTATGGAGCCGATTCAAGCAGCTTTTGGTTCTACCGTATTGAATGAAGCAACAGCCGTAATCGGACAGTAGAGAAGATAAATAATAGATAGTAGAGCAGGTTGCCTTTGGGCTGCCTGCTTTTTTTATTGGCCGAGCCAGACCTTAAAATCAGCGATACGGTCTCGACTGACATATATCTCTGAATCGTTGCTATGTTTGAGATAGAGGTGGATTTTTCTGGCAGACAGGCTGATCATTTTTTCGATACTCTCGAATCGGATCATGTATTTGCGATTGATCCTGAAAAATTCATGAGGAGAGACCTGCTCGCCTATCTCTTGTAGAGTAAATTCGACGAGGTAACGCTTGCCTTGATCTTGGGTAAAAAAAGTGACTTTGTCCTCTGCATAAAAATAGAGAATCTCTGAGGTAGGAATGGCGTGGAGGTGGTCTACCTTTTTGACTAAGAATCGCTTTTTAAAAGTATGGGAAGGAGTCTGAATAGCTTGCTTGAGTGCCTCTAGGTCGAGTATGGGAATAGCCGTTTTTTGATGAATCCTTTTAAACTTATCCATGGCCTGAGAGAGGTCTTCGTAGGAGATGGGTTTGAGAAGATAATCAACACTATTTACTTTGAAAGCCTGGATGGTAAAGGAATCATAAGCTGTCGTAAAGATGATAGGAACCTCTAGTGGGACGTCTTCAAAGATAGAAAAACTCAAACCGTCAGCTAGGCGGATATCCATCAGGATCAAATCTGGAGTTGGCTCCGCCCGAAGCCATGAGACAGCTCCTCTTATCGTATCCAGCACAGGGTGGAAGTGGATAGAGGGATCGTACGTATGTAACATCCGCTGCAAGTGAGCGGCTGCTAGGGGTTCGTCCTCTACAATCAAGATGTTCATATTCAAAACTTGTGCGATGATCTAAGGGGTGATGTAATCAACAAGGATAATTCTTTATATATAAAAATATTAATTTGTGTCAATATGATCATACGGATTGTAAGAATGGAATTTGAAAGTGATAAGTTGTCAGACTTTCACCAAATCTTTAACAATTCTAAAGCCGCTATTCGTGCCTTCCCTGGCTGTCAATACCTAGCTTTGCATCAAGATCTGGATAATCCCAACGTACGATATACATACAGTCACTGGGATTCACAGGCAGATTTAGACGCATATCGTAGGAGTGAACTGTTTGGTAATGTGTGGCCCAAGACCAAACGCTTGTTTTCTGCGAAGCCTCTTGCGTATTCCTTACACCAGTTAGAGGAAGTATCTTTGTTGAAGAAAGATTAAATAATTATTTAAAGTCTTGATAATCTATTTCTTATGTTCATTCTCCTCCAAAGTTAGCTTATTTATCGCAATCATCTGATTCTGAATACTGGTATATCTATATTTGATAAAATACAAATATCGTAAAAGATGAGTGTGAGAAGGTTAAGGGAGATGAATAAGAATGACGGCCCACTAGATGAAAAAGTAATTCAGGAGAAGTACTTACTCTACCGAGCCTTTTATATTTCTGTTGCCATTTTTCTCGTCATTGCGGGGCACCTGATCAACTTGATTGAAACGACATTTACCCCTGTCCTTTGGGATCGATATGTATTTGCGGGGCTCTTGATAGGGACATTGGGGCTGTCTTTCTGGAACCGCATACCGTTCGAGCTACTCCGAAAAATTACTTTCTTTGAAGTTGCCTTGACAATCGTACATGGGTTTTGGCTGGTGTATCAGAGTGAAGGATCTCCATATTATCTTCTCATGACCTTGGGTGCATGTATTTTTTGCAGCCTATTTGCCGATAGTTCTAAGCAACTGACATACCTTCTCCTATCAGGGTGGGTGGGTATGATTATATTTGTCATTATCCTATCTACCTCCAACAATATTTATTATCACTTATTTACAGTCTTCTTTTTTGTCGGTATTTCCTCTTTCACCTACTTCATCGGTCATGCTCGAATCAAAGGACAGCAACAGATTATTCAACAACGAGACGAAATCACTTGGCAGAATGAATTGCTCAAGTCGGTTATTGAAAGCTCAGATAGTTTGGTTTTTGCGCTAGA
>JBCBPW010000076.1:0-33274 GCA_039820545.1 Bacteroidota bacterium
GAAAAATGAGGGATGACTCTACATAAATCCATACTTTTGATTTTAATTGTTGCTTTCACAAGCTGTAGTGCAAATCTAGAAGAATGTCAATGCACCGAAATAATGCTATCTGCAATATCTTTTTCAGCTGATTTTTCAAGCAGAAACTCAGAAAAAAGTGAGCGAAAGAGTGCGGATAAGATGAGGATAACAGATAAAGAGGTAATTGAAGAAATAAAAAATAGCTTTCACAGACTAGATAAATTAGAGGGCAAATATGATGGGATTGATGTAAGGGTTGTAGTCGATTTCAAGTGTGAAAATATGCCCAATCAAACAGTCCTCGTGAGCGATCTATTCATTCAAAAAGGAGATGACTATTTCAGTCCTGACCCAAAATTTATTGACCTGCTAAAAGGAGAAATGTATGAAGATGTATGGCTGACTGGAAAAGTCACGAACATCCAAAACTATGAGATACAAGATTTGAAAAATGTTGCATGTCAAGAATTCACTTTCCTAGATGCCAAACCACCTATCCGTACAGAAACAAGAACTTCTTACGAATTTACTACCTGTGCATGGAGTTATCTCCTAAACGAAAATGAATTACTAAATGTAAATGACTCCATATGGGTTAAGGTACAATCATTCGTCAAGTCATCTGACAATAAAATTTATATTAGCGAATATGGTAAAATCACTAAATGACCCAACGGCTATTTATTCTCATCCCTTCCATCCAAACGCTTAGCCCGAATCTTACAGACTGGAAGAAAGAAAAAAAGATGAACGAAGAAGAAAAAAGATTCCGTTTTTGGCAAAAATGGCTGACCTTCGCCAACATCATGACCATTGGAGTGGGACTAATGGCCGCATTTGCTGGAAACTCGATGTTCTTCGAGCTACACAATCATTATACGAAGGAGATTTTTCTAGATGGAAGTGAATTTGAACAGAAAGAAGGGTACAAGCTCTATAAATACGTGAAAGATGAGTGACATACACAACATTTGGGATCGTTTCGAAAATTGGCTAACGCACCATGCCAGCCATCTAGTCGAAGACCTAAACCCACCCGCTTCCAAAGAAGCCATCGAAAAAGTAGAAAGTACCCTCGGTGTCCCATTACCTCGCATCTACGTCGAGTTCTTGTCCATCCACAACGGGCAAGATCAAGATGCAGAATATCTCATATACATGGAGGAATTGCTATCCACAGAAAGAATAGTAGACGAATGGACGGTATGGAAAGATCTCCTAGATGGAGGAGACTTTAGGGGGATAGAATCGGAGCCAGCGCAGGGGATAAAAAATGATTGGTGGAATGTAAAGTGGATTCCCATTACCTATGACGGAGGAGGCAATCACTACTGTATCGACCTAGACCCTGCGGAGGGAGGCAAAAAGGGACAGATCATCAGAATGTGGCATGATGCTCCAGAGCGAGAACTTATTGCGCTTTCGTTTGAAGAGTGGATCTCAACGTATGTAGACATGTTGGAAAAAGGAGTGTATACGTACTCAAAGGACTATGGAGGACTCATACATGTAGACGACGTATAAAAGCCATGTGACACTTGTTTATTTGTTTTAATAATCCATAAGGGTAAGATCCTTAGAGATGCGACGTGCATTGCACAAAGCGTTAGCTACCACTGTCATGACCCCAAAGTCAGATAAGAATCTAAATGAGGATAAAAGACATATTACTTGGAGTAGCCATTGGCGATGCATTTGGGGCAGGGGTCGAATTTCAAGATCGAAATTGGATGAGAGCGCATGTAGATTTTACCACATTTGTCAACAAGCGCGCGTCCATAAATGTGCCTCCAGCGCAAAAGAAATTATTTACAGAAAACTATACACCATGGGATTACACAGACGATACAGAAATGACGATAGGGGTAATCAAAGCATTATGTGCGGAAGAACCCTTTACTCCCGAGCTATTGATCCGCAAATGGAAGGAAGAATATGAGATAGGAATGAATCAGAAAGGATATGGCAGAAACGGCCATGGATCGATGCGATGGTTTTTTTCTGGAGAAATGACCATAGAACAAATTAGAGATTTTCAGCGAAATCGTATGAATCCAGGAAATGCGCCAGCGATGAGAGCTCTACCGATTGGACTCATGCGTGCGGATTTGATCCATTCATACGCTAGAATTAATGCAAACGCCACACACCCCAACATACAGGCGGTCATCTCAAGCCAATGCATCGCAAGAAGCGCAGAATATGTACTTGTCAAGCAAGGAAGCCCAGAGAATATCATCGACTACTGTTTGAAGTGTGTACCTATGAATCAGGAATACCAACATTATCTATCTGATGTAGACCAGCTAGATGCGTACGAGAGACTGACTGCGAGCGATTTTGAAGTCCTTTGTGGCAAGCAACCGATTCAAGCTCCCTATTTTTTGCCTGGAATTCATGGTGTTCCTTCAGACTCCAAATTTACAACAGGATGTGTGTTATACGTTCTAAAAAATAGTAAAAATACCCTCGATGCGCTGAAGAAATCGGTCAATCTAGGCGGAGATGTTGATTCCATCGCCTCGATTTGTACGGGAATCATGGCTGGAAAGTATGGATTAGACAGCATCCCTGCGTTTATGAAATCTAAGGTAGAAGGGAAAGCGTATCTAGAGGAAGTGGCTCAAATTTTTGAAACGAAAATAAATAGCGTCACTTAAGGCTTGGTTAACTCAGCAGAAAAATCAAAAAACATGGGAATCAAAAAAGTAAACCTACAGGAGAAATTCGAGACATTTTCCGAGTACTGGACGCCCAAAATAGTGGGCGAGCTAAACAATCAACACGTCAAAATCGCAAAGTTCAAAGGAGAATTTATCATGCATCATCATGAAAATGAGGATGAATTATTCTTGGTCATAAAAGGAACAATGAATATTGAGCTCGTAGACCAAACCCTGGAAATCAACGCAGGTGAGTTCGTGGTCATCCCCAAAGGTGTGAAGCATAAACCTTATGCCAAAGAAGAAGTGGAGGTGCTACTCTTTGAACCTGCAACTACCCTAAATACGGGAAATGAAACGAATGACCTGACGGTAAAACGGTTGGAAAAGTTATAAGCAAGCAGCCACATGAGGTACGCACACACGAATATCATCAGCAACGACTGGAAGAAACTCTCAGACTTTTACATCAAAGTATTTGGCTGCCAGATCGTTCCGCCGATAAGAAATCAATCGGGAGATTGGCTTTCTAGAGGGACAGGCGTCGAAAATGCAGCGTTGGAGGGCGTACATTTGCTGCTGCCTGGCTATGGACCCAATGGGCCTACATTGGAGATTTATCAATACTGCGAATTGGAGCCACAAGACCCGATCAGTCCCAACCAAAGAGGGTTTGGGCATTTAGCTTTTGAGGTGGATGATGTTGAGTACACACTATCCGAAATTGAGGCCAACGGCGGGACAAAGAAAGGAGAAATAACATCCCGATGGGTCCAAGGCGTTGGGGAAATCACCTTTGTGTATGTGAGAGATCCAGAAGGCAACCTCATCGAGCTACAAAACTGGAAAAAGTAAGGCTCTGTATCCCAAAAAGCTGAAATCTGATGACACACAATATCCTAGATATCATAGAAGAAGAACTGTTTCAAGACAACATCAATTCTGAAATAAAGGAGAATGCCATCTATTGGAAGGACAATCATGGAGCCGAAAATGTCATAAGGAAATCTCAAACAGCCGTTTCAGGTGAACGCATTGCATGGTGGCAACAGAATGAAGTAGGAAAAGAGTTGGTGAGAATTCGCCTGAAGAAGGATTTGATCGTGAATTGGCGTCCCCCCATCAATACCATGGGGCTAGGTTCTATGGGCTGCGATTTTCTTAAATTCTATAAGGATTTTCTCGTACTCAGATATCGTGACAAGCATAGAGAAAGGGTATTTATCATTCATCTGCCTAATCTAGAGATAGAAGAGGTCAATTTGAAAGGCTACAAAAAGAAAATGAAACGGGTAGGAGAAAAACTGTACCTGAAAACGGAGTTGGAAGGGGAATGCCTCATGCTTAGCCTGAATCCTGAAGGAGTGATCAAAGAAGTGATCAGCCAGGAGTTCCTTGATTCGCATAAAATTATCCTAGAATAATAATTTAGAAAATCGTCTCACATGCTTAATGAAAGAAAAATATATTAGCTAATATAGGCGATGTGCTATGGATTTGATGAGGCGCATCGCTAGGACATGATCCTACTTTCGGCAGTAACCAAAGAAAAAGCAAAAAATGGAATTCGAAATTATCCGTCTGATAGCAGGAGAGAAAAGATACTATCCTACATCTGTTGATTTGGGAATATTAGACGATGGAAACTATATAAAACACGATGAGATAGACATTCCACTTGGGAAATCCAGATATGGAGGTCCCATCATCGACCTTCCCCCAGATATAGCCCATCCTGAGGGTTTAAGGTTTGTCTGCCAATTGGATTTAGGAGAGATATCGAAACACGACAAGCATGATTTACTTCCCAAAACAGGGCAACTGATCATGTTTTGTGATATCATGACAGAAAAAGGGAAAATATACTATGCCAATATCCTAAACGAAGACCTGAAACGAACCATCGTGGAGCACGAGGACAATTTTTGGGATGGGGTAATCATAGAAGAAGTGAAAGCCGAAACGGAGAAGCTAGAGGATAGATATAGGCTGCCAGAAGATGAGGAGGAAGAGGAAGAATTTGAAGAGTATCTCAATGAAGAAGGCAAATTTTGGGATGAATTTGCGGGGACTGATGTCTCCAAAATATTTGGAATCTTTACACACTGCCAATGGGGAGAAGAAGAGATCAAACAGAAAATTTCTGAAAATAAAACGGTCTTGGTCCAATTTGGGAACAATGGATTCAATACAGGAGGCGTCTTTAGCGTGTGGATTGATACAGAGGATTTGAAGCACTTAAATTTTGACAATTGCGAGTATCATTGGGGGCAATCATAAATAAGAAAACCCTGACTACTGAATACGTACATACTTATACCGACTTTAAGACTATGTTTGAAACTTCAAATCTGCGAAAAGTTTGCGCTTTCAGAACCTGAACTTTAGCTAGATGTTCATTGTTCCAAATATGGTCTAATACTTACACAGATAGGAGAAATATTAAGCACAACCCTAAAATATGATGACAGAACAGAAAACAAACGCGGGGACAAGATTAGGTTCCATGTTCCTAGACCATATCGCGATGAGTTTTATCGCAATGATTTTTTTCGTGCCTGGAATGGCTGTAGGACTTTCTTCTGCTTTTGAAATAAGTCACGAGCCAAACAATCCAGACATTTTGGGAGGGTTCATTTATGTAGCGCTGATTGGCTTTGCGTTATACCTCTGCAAAGACAGTATACATGGACGAAGTATAGGAAAGAGAGTATCAAAGCTTCAGGTGGTGGATCACAAAAGTGGACATGTAGCTTCTCCCATTCAATGTTTTGTGAGAAACATATTTTGCCTTGTTTGGCCCATTGAAGCGATGGTGGTTTTGGCGAGTCCGAGCAGAAGAATCGGTGATAGAGTGGCAGGTACACGCGTGGTGCCTTTTAACAGCGAACGCAAACTACCTAAAGTCAACTATGGGCAAGTCGGCCTATCGATTCTACTGGGATACGGATTCTTGGTACTTTTGTCACTTCCATTTGTGGGACTGAAATCAAAAATAGAAAGTAGTCAAATTGCCTATGTCGAAAGCTCCATAAACGAGATGGCAGCTAGGGAAACAGCGCAACTTTTTACGGATAGTTTAGGGACCTATTTGACGGCAGATGTCCGTGTCTACGACAAAATCAAACATGTAGAAGACCTAAGCTATGTTTCTGTCATTCTTCGACTCAATGAAAATTATTTAGAAAATGACGATGACTATGAGCAGATCAAATCCGCTACAGTGCCTCTACTTCTTTCTAAGTTTCCTGAAAAGACATTCATTGGACAGATCAAATATGTCTATCAGCAAACAGGAAGTAGGCAAATAAGGACGGTACAGCTTGGTGGGAGGGAAAATAAGTAGCATATACACAAATATGTAGATATGAAAGCTCCTTTGTTAGGAGCTGCGGCACATAGCCCGACCACACATCATAACTGAAAGCCTCAAAAACCATGAATCAATATTTACCCATGTATAGAAGATGGATGATGATTACCATGTTATTCATTCATGGATTGTCCTACTCACAAACAGATGCGAATTTCTGTAAAACAGCTGTAAAGGTGAATCCCCATTTCTCTTCAGATAGGGTAGAATCAAGCGTTCAATCCAACACACCTGCGATCATACCTATCGCCTTACATCTGGTTACAGACAGTATGGGAGAAGGAAATGAGATGACACCCGAATTATTTCTACAATGGCTTGATGCCATTAATCTACAGCTCATAACCGCCAATTTACAAGTGGAATTATGTGTGCTCAACATCGTACGAGATGAGCAAAATTTGAATCCCTTGATAGATTTTGATTTCCTACTCATGGACTCCCTTCTCGAAGGGGGGTATGTAAATATTTTTATGCCCAATACAGTTGCAGGTAATAGTAGTGCAGGCTATTCTAGCATTATTGGAGGTGTTTTTACAGATGATGATTATCTTTTTATACTGGGGAAAGGAGCTACTTATGGTCTTATTGCGCATGAACTCGGGCATTTTTTTGGACTATACCATACATTCGAAAACCAGTTTGGAGAAGAACTCGTTGATGGAAGCAATTGTAGTGTCGCAGGAGATTTATTGTGTGATACAGAGGCAGACCACGGACTACAACATAGGGATGTAGACAGCCTAACCTGTTCCTGGTTGTATCCCAATTCTGTTTTTGATAGCAACAACGAACCGTTCCGTCCAAGCACCACGAATTTTATGAGTTATAGCCAACTTCATTGTATCAAGGACTTTACACCACAACAGTTGCAGGTCATGCGAAATACTTACGAGTTAAATGCTGATTATTTTGAAAGCTGCAATATCACATCGACACATCATGGCGCAGGTCAGACAACTTATACAGTGGAGGTTTACCCTAACCCTGTAAAAGACAAGTTGTACATTGATTTAAGCAAAGTACATGGGCAGTTGCAGTTCGTACTATTTGATCATTTAGGTAGACCTGTGATCAAGAAAGAGGGGTATGACCATGACAAACGCATAGCATTAGATACGTATCACTTACCTTCAGGTCCATATATTTTACATATTTCTGGTCAACATTTCAGCCAAACGAAGCGTGTAAACATCTTGATAGACTAATGTGACTTACAAATTTTGCGCGATATATTTGGATACATGATCCTTATTTTGACCAACAATTCATCTCTCCCATCATTAATGTAGAAGATAAAGGACTCGCCCATGAAGCCTTATCCACACATAAAAAAGGACCAAATGGAATATGACTACATCATTGCAGGTGCAGGATGTGCAGGACTCAGTCTGCTACACAGGATACTCAGTACGCCGTCCTTACAGTCAAAGCAAATCCTTGTCATTGATAAGAGCCAGAAGGTCACCAACGATAGAACTTGGTGCTTTTGGGAAAAAGGGGCGGGCTATTTTGAGTCCATCGTCACACATGAGTGGAGAACGCTTCAATTTTTAAATTCAGATTTTACCCAGGAGTTTGATTTGGAAGCCTACAGTTATAAAATGATTCGAGGGATCGATTTTTATAATTACATCATCGACTTTGCGAAGCAATTTGAAAATGTCACCTTCAAATATGAAAGTATTCGTCAGATACAATCAACCTCTGACTACGGGATGGTAGAAACGGATGAGGCTACGTATTCATCAAAGTATATATTCAATTCCACCCCTTTCTTCAATCCCAAAATAGACATCACCAATTCTCTATTGCAACATTTTGAAGGCTGGGTCATCCAGACGGAGCGCCCTACCTTCAACTGCGACGTGGGGACGCTCATGGATTTCCGACTGGATCAAGACAACGGGGCGACCTTCATGTATGTCTTGCCGACGAGTTCGCGTGAAGCATTGGTAGAATATACGTTGTTTAGCGAAAAGGTACTGAAAGAAGAAGCATACAAAGCAGAGTTGGAGAACTACATCCAAGCGTATTTACAGATCGGAGACTACAAGATCATCCACAAAGAAGCGGGGATTATTCCTATGTCTTTGGCCAAGTTCTCAAGGAAGATTCGTACAGCAGATACGGTCATCAACGTAGGGACAGCAGGGGGCTTTACCAAGGCAAGCAGTGGGTATACATTCCAATTTATCCAAAAGAATACAGATCTCATCATAGATAGGCTCATCAAGAATGAGTTGCCCAATCCCAATATGACTTTTCGCGATAAGATGTTTCAATGGTATGATCGCACCTTGCTAGACGTGATCATTTCTAATAAAATGAGCGGGAAAGAGATATTCTCCATCATGTTTCAAAAGATTCCGCCAGAAAAAATATTGGCCTTTTTGGGGAATGAAAGCTCATTTTGGGACGACCTCAAGATCATGTTGAGCTTGCCAATGGCGCCTTTCTTGACGTCGGGCATCCGACAGCTATTTTCATACAAAAATGATCCAGAAGTTAGCCTGAATAATAGGTGAAGTGGATCAATAAGGAATCATTCATTTTTTTAAGAAAAATGGGTATGCACACGCCTAAGAAAATATACAAAGTACTTGCTACTTGAAATCCATATTGAGCCATACGCTACAACCTCTCCCGATGAAAAGAACCATTTTCTTCCTATGCCTGATTTCGTACGCATTCATCTTACTTGCACAAGATGAACCTCAAGATCTGATTGGAACCCAGGCGCAGGAATTTGAATTGACAGATATGAATGGAAACACGATTTCCTCCCAAAGTACACAGGGGAAGGTAGTCGTCTTGAATTTTTGGTTTGTGGGTTGCAAGCCCTGTCTCAAAGAAGTGCCTGAACTGAACAAAGTCTATGAGGAATATGGAAAAAATCCTGATGTGGTTTTTGTCTCCATCACCTATGATCAGCTGGAAAAAGTCCAGAAGAGACTGAGCAAATACAATATTGAATACCCTGTAGTGGTAAATGGAAATGAAGCCTGTAAGTCGTTCGAAGTGACGGGTTTTCCGACGAATATTGTGATCGACAGAGAAGGGAACTATGACTTTAGATTCACAGGTAGCTTTGCAGGTATTGGAAGGCTTATTTCGAAATCGATTCGAAAAGCGTTGGAGATGTAAACAGAGGTTCTTTGCAATGAAGATGATAGGAAAGTATTTTTCATATAGAGTAACGGAAATAAAGATCTAGCAGTTGAATGTTCTATAAAGCTATTTACATCTAACCACAACCAACGAATATGTACAAGCAAATAACCCTTACTATCCTTTTTCTTTGGGCTTTGATGTCCTTGAAAGCACAGGAGACAAACAATGAATATTTCGAAGGAGAAGTCCATTTCCGTGTCACGACGAAAGCCCTTGACAAACGTATTCCCCAAGAGATTTTGGATCGGGAGACGGGAACAGAGATGATTGGAAAAGTGAAGAGAGACAAATACCTGATGTATCAAAACACAGGGGGAAAGTTGGGAGTGGTAAAAACGATCTTATTACTGGAAGATGGGGTAGGTTACGTAGAGTATGCAAATAGCGATACGATCAATCAGTTTTCTATTGAAGTACCTCCAGGAAAGTTGCTGCATGCGGAATTAAACGAAGAAGATCACAAAGTCATACTGGGGGATACTTGTCGTTCCATGACGTTTACATATACACCAACAGATAGCTATGGAGTCATAGAATATGTGGAGGCGACGTATTATTTCAATCCCAGATTTAAGCTAGATAAAGAGAAATACGCGAAACATGAGATGAGCTTTTGGAATAAATTTGTTGAGATGGGCAATGGAGGAATCAGCGTGCGCAATGAAGTCATCAGTTACCCATTGTACAGCACAACATATGAAGCAACCGAAATCATAGAGAAATCCATTCCTGAGAAGGAGTTTGAACCCAATCCCTCTAAGTTTATCAAGGTAGAGAATAAGTAGGGCGTGGATGAGACGATCAAGCCAATGGAATAAGGGAGATCTTCAAATTAACTTTAACTTGAAGGACTGATCCAATCCAAATACGCTGAGTATATGAGAATTCTATCTACCATTATTTTGTCCATACTAGTTACTCTATATAGTTATGCCCAACGCAGTGTACCTATTGATTCTACAGAGAAAACGAGGTACGAAAAGTGGATAGCAGATATCGCATATGTAGAGAATGAGTTCCTGCCTGCGGCTAAGACCTACACAGATGAATCGAGAGATTCTTGCTCAGTCATACTTGCTAAGCTGAAGAATCAGATCGATGCGCTGTCAGACTTCCAGATCAGACTGGAACTGGCCAGATGTGTGGTCTTGGCTGATAACGCACATACTACTTTGCCTTTGCCACGGACAGATAAAATACCTCTCAGGTTATATCGATTTTCTGATGGGATATATGTTGTCAGGACAGATAGTTTGGCTTCCCCCCATTTAGGCGCAAAGGTTTTGGATATCAATGGAATAGATGTCTCTCAAGTAGAGCGTCAATTATTTCCTTATCTGAGTGGGATCACACGTTGGAAAAGATTCAAGACCCTCGATCTGATTACTTCTCCGAAAACCCTCTATGAAGCAGGTATTGTGACAACGGAGGACGCGCTAACCTTCACGCTTTTGAAGAGTCAAGATACGACTCATGTGTCTTTCAAAGCGCAAGAAGTGGAAAATGATCGAGCATGGTTTGAAAGCTGGGCAAACTTATATCCCATTCCCCGTGAGGGTATAAATCAAAAGTTCTTGCTTTCCCATGTGGAGCGTTTGCCACTCTACCTCCAACGTACAGAAGAAGGCGTTTTTTATGTATTTGACGAGCAGGAGAAGATCGCCTACTTTCATATCAACAGCTTTTGGGATCAATGCTCTGATTTTAAGGAAAGGATCGCCTTATTTACTGAAGCATTAAAAAGTAAGCGGGACTATGATGTGGTGGTTGATTTGAGGTTTTATACAGGTGGAAACTATGCGCTTGCTGTGAAACTAGCTACGGACCCTCCTAAGATCATCAATGAAGACAAGAAAATTTACCTCATCACAAGTGACAAAACCTATTCTGCTGGTATCGTAACCGCTGCTCGTGTCAAGCACTACGCAAAAGACAAAATCGTCCTTGTAGGTGAAGGGGTAGGGGATAGGTTGAAGTTTTGGGCAGAAAGTGAGCGTTTTACTTTGCCACACTCAGGAATCAGGATCTATAACTCCAAGAAGGAGCACGACTGGCAGGACAACAAAAAGAGTATATTCAAAACCCATATCCTTAACTACTTCTTTGGCGTAGGGGTAAAAGATTTGAAGGTGGATCAGGAAATAAAGTTGAGCTTCCAGGATTATATGGACAATAGAGATCCCATCCTAGCATGGATTACGAGTCAATGATCAGGGCTTTTCATCTTGAGTTTGAGTCGATCGCTTCATTCTGGAGAAAGGATAGCCATTACAGCCCTTCATTAGATCTGTTTTTCTTGTCTTCACGCTGTCTATCGCATGCTTCACACTAGTTGCTTCAAAGCTGCTAAAGCAAAAGGCCCATTCATAAGGAGCCATCTGAGTGAGTTTCTGATAGTCGATTCTGGTGAATAGCGAAGGCGCAAATGAATTGAGCGAATCGTTTTGTAGGATGATGAAGCCTTCTTCCTGGTTTACACTAAGGATGTAGAATTGATCATTCGGGAGCATCTGGAAGATTTTGTTATCAATTTGATACTGAATGCCGTAGTCATCTTCAAACGTACCCATCATGAAGGGAGGTAAGGTGTCTGGCTCGTCAGTGGGCAGAGAAGTACATGACATGCATAGCCATGATAGGAGTCCTGTCAGTATGAGGTGTGTGATATTCATAGATACAGCGATAAAATCATATCAAAGATAGCGCAAAGGAGTAAACCAAAGTCACATCAGTATGATCTTCCTTTTATTCCCAAAAATTAGATCATCCTCTGTTTATAACTAAAGCTGAAAGCATAACTTGCAGAATGAACAATATGAAGTTGCGTCTTTTGCTGAGCATGGTTTTCTTTTGTTGTCACACACTCATCGCCCAAGAAACGAATCCCCCACCAATTTCTCCCTCCCATATCGGCTTTGTCTATGGCTATGGCGACCAAAGCCTACTAGCCGTCAACTATGACTATCGCGTGACCTTTTTTCAGCCTCAGCTCTATTATACGTTGCTAGATAAATCTACTTGGAGCTTAGAATTCCTCCTACAGCCACAGTATAACTTAACGGAATTTAGACAGGTAGACTTTCTTCCTGATGAATCAGAGGGATTTGAATTAGGGTTGAATGTGGGTATTTTATTACGAAAAAACCTGCTAAAGGATATTGTTAGTGTATACGTTCTAGGATCTATCGGTCCGCACTATGTCTCAGGCGTACCCAAAAGACAATCCACGGGTTTTATTTTTTCAGATAATTTCTTCCTGGGGCTAAGTCTGAAGATCTGTCCTCAACTATACTTAGATTTCAGACCAGGCATTCGGCACATCAGCAATGCAGGTCTCAAAGAGCGCAATGGCGGGGTGAATAATACCATTCTAAGTGGTGGAATCTACTTCAAACTGGATGGGTAAGCTTAGAGCAGCCCACTCTATAAGTTTCAAGCCAATATTTGACATATTGGCCTTGAATGGCTAAAACAACTATATTTAACCATTCTAATAATTAAAAAGCATGAATAAACTACTTGTTCTTATTGCCATACTATTTATGAGCGCTTGTAGCAATCCCACTGACCAAACAGAAACTCAAGCATCTGATAACCCTTTTGAGCGAGCGTGGGAGACCCCATTTGGCGTCCCTCCTTTCAATGAAATCAAAAATGAGCATTACATGCCCGCTTTTCAGAAAGGGATGGAAGAAAATCTTACAGAGATAGACGCCATCGTCAATAATTCTGAAGCACCTACCTTTGCTAATACGCTCGAAGCATTAGAACGGTCAGGAAAGCTACTCTCCAAAGTAGAAAGCGTATTCTATAATCTGACGGGTTCCAATACCAATCCTGCCTTACAAGAGTTACAACGTGAATTGAGTCCGTTGTTGTCTGCTCATGAAGATAAAATAAAGCTGAACGAAGAGCTATTTAAGCGTGTGGAGACGATTTGGCAAGCACGTGAAACGCTTGACTTGAGTAGTGAACAGCTCAAATTATTGGAAGATACACGTAAGCGATTTGTTCGTAGTGGAGCCCTGCTCAATGAAGAACAAAAAGCGCAAATCACCGAAATCAACGCGAAGCTTTCGGAACTCACGACAGCCTTTGGGCAGAATCTACTAGCCGAAACGAATGGCTTTGAACTCATTTTAGACAAGGCGGATTTAGATGGACTATCTGAGGGGACGATTGCCGCTGCAGCAGAGACCGCCACCCAAAAGATGGAAGAAGCTGAGACAGAGGAAGCAAAAACAGCATACAAAGATAAGTACGTGTTTACACCGCATCGCAGTAGCATGTACCCCTTCTTGACAGAGTCTAGCCGACGTGATCTTCGTGAGAAACTGTACAAATCTTATGTGCAGCGTGGAGACAATGACAATCAAACAGATAATAAAAAGGTCGAGGCTGAAATCGCCAAACTACGTGCAGAGCGGGCGCAACTCATGGGATATGAAACCCATGCACACTTCATGCTGGAAGAGCGCATGCTCAAAACCCCAGAAGAGGTCTATGACCTACTGATGCAGCTGTGGAAACCTGCACTGGAAAGAGCGAAAGTAGAAGTAGCCGATATGCAAGCCGTCGTGGACGCAGAAGGCCAAGATTTTGAAATCGCTGCCTGGGACTGGTGGCAGTACGCGGAGAAAGTCCGTAAAGCCAAATATGACCTGGATGAAGCCGCTTTGAAGCCTTATCTGTCATTAGACAATGTACTAAAGGGTGTGTTTGAGACGACGAATAAATTATGGGGCCTAAGCTTTACAGAGCAATTTGACATCAACGTTTATCATCCAGATGCACGTGTATGGGAAGTAAAAGACAAGGATGGCAGCCATCTGGGAATTTTCATCGGGGATTACTTCACACGTTCCAACAAGCGCGGGGGCGCATGGATGAGCAGCTTCAAAGAGCAGTCCAATTTTGATGGTAAAGAACGTCCCGTGGTAGTGAATGTATGTAATTTTCCCGCTCCTGTGGGCGATGATCCTGCTTTGCTTAGCTTTGAAAACGTTACCACTCTGTTCCATGAATTTGGCCATGCCATGCACGGCATTTTGACCAATGTCTCCTATCCCAGCATGTCGGGTACGTCTGGCCCTCGCGATTTTACCGAGTTTCCTGCACAGCTTCTGGAGCATTGGGCAAGCGAACCTGAAATCCTGAAATCCTTCGCTACGCATTACCAAACAGGTGAGGTGATGCCCGATGAGTTGATCGACAAATTGCTGAAGGCCGCTAAGTTCAATCAAGGATTTGCCAATACCGAGTATTTGGCTGCTTCCTTATTAGATATGAATTGGCATGCGATCAAGGCAGATGATGAAATGAAAGACGCCGATGCATTTGAGGCAGCTGCAATGGATGAGATCGGCCTGATCGATGAGATCGCGCCTCGCTATCGCAGCACGTACTTTGCTCATATCTTTGCGGGTGGATATGCTGCAGGCTACTATAGCTATGTTCATTCTGCGGTGCTTGACTCGGATGGTTTTGAAGCATTTAAAGAAACAGGAGATGTCTTTAATCAAGAACTGGCTGCCAAGCTGAGAACCCATGTATACGAGAAAGGCTCGACGGAAGAAGCGATGGATCTGTATGTAAAATTCCGGGGACGTCAACCCAAAATTGATGCCCTACTGAAAGTAAGAGGACTGGACGGCTCGATAAACTAGGTCCCTTCAAGATATTGGAAAAGCGGCTTGGAAATCCGAGCCGCTTTCGTTTCACATATTTTTCGTACCCTCATGAGGCTGTTCCAAGCGCTTATTTTCTCGACCCTCCTATGTCTGAGTGTGGCCGTTTGCGCTCACCCTCAGGACGAATTGGTCATACTCGAAATCGAGCAGGGACAACTAGCCTTTGAGGATCAGGAAATGACAGCCGAATATCAGGCATCCCTCAAACGTCAGCGGATGCGTAAACTGGCTTCCATGTCATGGCAAGCGCGATTTGGCGTATTCATTCAGGCGGGTATAGAGCATATCATTCCCAAGGGATTAGATCATATTCTCTTTGTTTTGGGGCTATTCTTCTCCAGCCTGATTTTCCGATCCTTACTTTGGCAGGTTACCGCTTTTACGCTGGCGCACACCATTACATTGGCACTTGCAGCCTTGGATATTGTACAGGTTCCAGGGGAGATCGTCGAGCCTATCATTGCGCTATCTATCGTCTGGATCGCCGTCGAGAACTGTGTATTCAAGCAGGCGAACAAGTGGAGACCCCTAATTGTATTTGTCTTTGGGCTCCTACATGGCTTGGGCTTTGCCGCTGTCCTAGGTGAGTATGGCTTACCCAAAGGCAATTTGGTGCCTTCCTTGCTCGCCTTCAACATCGGGGTAGAAATAGGGCAGCTGCTGGTATTACTTACAGCGGCAGCTTTGGTTTGGGCCATTCGAAATAAAAGCTGGTATCGCCAGAGGGTCCAGATTCCCGCCTCACTTATCATTGCCTTAGTGGGTTTGTTCTGGTTCGTGGAGCGGGTGTTTATGTAGGAAAGGGCGAGCAGGTATTACCTCATGACCGTCTGTGAGATGATCTCTTAAAAAGAAATTTCAGGAAGATTAAACGAGATTTAGCGTGTCAACCACCTTTCTGAAAAAGATTAGCCATTCTTAGGAGTGGTGGTCCCCCTATTCGCTGTCTCCCACCCTATTTCAATCCAAAACTAAATGCTAACTTATCCTAACTTTGATATATATCGAGAACTAACATGGATTACATGAGACTCCTGAGACTACTGTTTATTTGCTTGGTCGCATTTCCTTTTTCTAGTCAAGCACAAAAAAGGAAAAAAGATCTAGAAGCACCTGCCTTAGCAATAGATAACGCTTTATTTCATGGGTTGAAATGGCGAAATATAGGACCTTTTAGAGGAGGGAGAAGTGTCGCCTCTACAGGTGTGATAGGCCAGCCCTATACCTTTTACATGGGTTCTACAGGTGGAGGTGTTTTCAAAACCACAGATGCAGGCATCACCTGGAAAAATGTATCAGATAAATTCTTCAAAACAGGCTCCGTAGGAGCGATCACTGTATCGGAAAGTGATCCCAATATCGTAGTCGTTGGGATGGGCGAACATGCAGCCCGTGGGGTGATGACCTCCATGGGAGATGGCGTATATCAGTCAATGGATGCAGGGAAAACCTGGACCCATCTCGGACTGGAGAAAACCCGTCATATCTCAGATATAATCATCCACCCAACCAACCCAGACATCTTATATGTAGCCGCACAAGGCGCGCAGTATGCACCCACAGATGAAAGAGGGATCTACAGAAGCATGGATGGTGGCAAAACCTGGAAGCAAGTGCTATTTGTCAATACGACGACTGGTGCCTCCTCCCTCTCCATGGACATGAACAATCCCCGCATCCTGTACGCGTCTATGTGGCAGCACCGACGCTATCCCTGGTACATGGAATCGGGTGGCGAACACTCTGGACTCTACAAATCTACAGACGGAGGAGATACCTGGACCCAAATGAAAGGAGGGCTGCCCACAGATTTTGGGAAGTCGGGGATCTCCGTTTCTAGAGCCAATTCTGAACGTGTATTCGCCGTCATAGAAGCAGAGGGAAAGAGAGGAGGCGTATATCGATCTGACAATGCAGGCAAGACTTGGAGACAAGTAAACAGCAATCGAGTCAATGTCGCCCGTTCATGGTATTACATGGAGATTTTTGCTGATCCCCAAAATGAAAATATCGTATATGTCTTGAATGCACCCGTGATGAAATCCATCGATGGAGGCAAGAGCTTTAAGAATATTCCCGTTCCCCACGGAGACAATCACCATCTGTGGATACATCCGCATGACAACAACATCCTCATCAACTCCAATGATGGAGGAGCCAATATTTCCTTCAATGGCGGAAAGAGCTGGAGCACCCAGCAAAATCAAGCGACGGCACAATTCTACCGTGTCATTACCGACAATTTGGTCCCTTACAATGTCTACGGAGGCCAGCAAGACAATTCTGCGATTGCCATAGCGAGCCGCACCAATGACAGAGGAATCGATTGGAAGGACTGGCATTCAGTAGCTGGGGGAGAAAGTGCCTTCATCGCCTTCGATCCTGACAATCCCGAAATGGTCTACGGAGGAACCTATCAAGGAAATATCAGCAAGTGGACAAGATCGTCTAGGGAGCAGAAGTCGATCAAGGAATATCCTGAATTGGGCTTGAGTATTGCGCCGAAAGACGCCAAGTACCGCTACAATTGGAATGCCCCCATCATCTCTTCTTCTCATGACAGAAAGACCATCTATCACGCAGGAAATGTAGTATTCAAAACCACAGATGGAGGCATGAACTGGACGACGGTCAGCCCCGATCTCACCAAAAATGAGACAGAGAAGCACGGTCCTGGTGGAGGCCCTTACACCAATGAAGCCGCAGGAGGCGAGAACTACAACACGATCACTGCTTTGGTGGAGTCCCAACACGAAGAAGGGGTGCTGTATGCAGGAACAGATGATGGCTTGCTCCACATCACAAAGGATGGAGGAGCTTCTTGGAAAAATATCACACCCAAAGAAATCCCAGATGGCATCATCAATAGCATCGACATCTCAGCACATGATCCTGCCGTTGCTTATGTGGTGGTCATGCGCTACAAATCCCTTGATCTGAGTTCCTATGTATTCAAGACTGCGGATTACGGGCAATCGTGGATGAAAATTGTCAACGGATTGGATGATCCCAATGGATTTGTCCGCGTAGTACGCGCAGATAAGAAGCGCGCAGGACTGCTTTATGCAGGGACCGAAACAGGTTTGTATGTGTCTAACGACGATGGAGCTTTCTGGCAGCGCCTCAATCTCAATCTTCCTGTCGTCGCCATTAATGATTTGGTGATCCAGGACAATGATTTGGTCGCGGCTACTTCGGGTCGTGGATTCTGGATTTTAGATGACCTAGGTGTCCTTCAACATATGACTTCTGAGAAGACATCCCTTGCCTTATATCCACCTAAGGACCAGTATCGAATTTTTGGTGGTCGGTCCAAAGCCGTAGGGCAAGGACTCAATCCACCTAGAGGCGTTACTTTTGATTATTATCTGGATGAAGATGCGGGCGAACGAGAGTTGAGGCTCGATGTATTGCAAGGCGACCAAGTGATCCGATCCTACACCAATCAAGGTTCCAAAGGATTTAAATCGTGGGCTGGCGGACCTGCCAAACCCAAAGCTTTGCCTGCTAAAAAAGGATACCATCGGTTTACTTGGGATTTTCGTCGAGAAGCGATTCCTGCCATTGATCAGGTCTTTGTTTTTGGGGGACTGGCGGGATCTAGCGTGGCGCCTGGAACCTATACTTTGCGCCTGTCCTTAGAGGGAGAAACCGCAGAGACTACCGCTATTATTCTTCCCAATCCCGCGATTTCATCCACTCCTGAGGCTTTTGCGGAGCAACAAGCAATGCTGGCGCGCATAGAAGGTACATTGGTGGACATGCACGAGTCTGTGAACCAGATGCGTTCTGCCAAAACGCAACTCAATACCTACGCTAAGTTGTTAGAGAAGAATGAGAAGGCCCAACCCTTGAAAGAGAAAGGGGAGGAATTGATGAAGCGCATCAATAGCTGGGAGGAGAACCTCATACAGGCGAAGCAGAAGACCTTCCAAGATGTGATCAATTTTAACAACATGCTCAATGCCCAACTCATACAGCTCGCAAGCTACTTAGACCAAGCCGATCCTCAAGTCACCCAAGGTGCCAAAGACCGATTGGATGATCTGCTAGCAGACTGGCAGGTGTACAAGGATGAGCGGGACGCCATTGTGAATACCGAGATGAAGGCCTACAATGAACTTTATAAGTCGTTGGAGATCCCCGCTTTGATCATCGAGACAAGTAAATCTGCGGAGGATCAGTGATTCTGATTGTATAAGACCCCGTTTGGAACAATGATGATCTAGCTAAAAGGCAGAGATTTTAAGTTCTGACGAAAGCTATTTTGTGAGATTTAGTGGTGCTAAATCGATCAAAATAGATGAAGTTCAGGTTCTGAAAGCGCAAACTTTTCGCAAATGTGAAGTTTCAAACATGGTCTAAGTATCCTCTCCTCCTTCGGTTTGTGTGGGAAGCATCATGATAGGTGCTGGTACAATCTGGAGGGGGTGAGATTTTTTCTAGTGGGAAAAAGAATTTGTCTCTCCTACACGATCTCCTAAGACTTCCTTTCAACATAGCCTGATAAGGCAGAAAGACAGAAACCGTAAAATCCTTTAGCATTTCGTAGAAATCACTTACTCCAAGTGCTTTTCAAGCTTTTACTGTATGGAAAAGTAAAGACATGACAGTAACAAAAGAAATGCACGACAAGGAATTGCAAGCCCAATATGGCCAACTGCGGTTCCTCGTCTCCATGAACTCAAGGAATTGGGGGCTCAAACTCGTGAATGGGATGATTCGACTCGCAAAAGGGCAAAAAATCAAAAAAGCCGTAAACGAAACACATTTTATCCCGAGTACAACTACAGCAGGACACAAGATTCGTACAAGGATGTTTCGCCCAGAAGGGACTACAGAACCCCTTCCTGCCATGATCTACTTCCACGGAGGTGGATATATGATGGGAATACCTGAAATGGCCAATACTTTTTATGCAGATATACTCAAGAGAAGGAAGGTGGCTATCTTTGCTCCAGATTATCGGCTGTCTCAAACGGACCCCTTTCCCTCAGGTTTTAATGATTGCTATGATGTGCTTCTTTGGATGAGAGACCATGCACAAGAGCTGAATATTGATCCGAACAATTTCATCATTGCAGGGCATAGTGCAGGTGGTGGAATGGCAGCAGCCATTACCCTGAAAGCCCGCGATACAAAAGACATCCAACCTGCGTTTCAGATGCCCGTCTATCCTATGCTAGATCATAGGATGATCACGGAGTCATCCAAAATGCAAGGATCTACCATGTGGGATGCTCATATTAACTCCCGTGCCTGGGGATTGTATCTGCGCAATATCAAGGGGGAAGTACCTGCTTATGCCTCTCCTGCTTTGAACAAAGACTATCACGACTTCCCCCCTACGATCAGCTTTGTGGGAGACTTGGAGCCCTTTTATGACGAAAACGTTGCCTATATTGAAGCGTTAAAGGCCGCATCTGTCCCTGTAAAGTTCAAAGTCTTCAGGGGAGGATATCATGGATTTGAGGTAGGTTCTCCAGATGCAGACATTTCGAAGGAAGCCAATAACTTTCAATTGGATGCCTTTGAGGAGTTTTATGACACATACATCCAGAAGTCAAAAAGATAGGATCTTCATAGGGATGAATGAATAGATTATCATGAAACAAGTGATAGAAATACGGACAGTTTCCCAAATGCATCGAATGGGGCAACTACCCAAGCCTCTGCATCCACTAGTGAGCGTCATGTACAACCGAGACCTGAAGACTGTTCCTCATGTACAAAATGTGAAGGTCATCAATCATCTGTACACCATTATATTCAAATCTTCTAACATTTGTAGCACTTTTTCCTATGGGAGAAATTCCTATGATCACGAAGAAGGGACCTTGGTATTCACAGGACCTGGCCAAGTGATGGAGTTTCAAAATGATCCTTCAGATGAAGACCAAATAGATCCTGATGGTTGGTCCCTGGTTTTTCATCCTGACATCTTCAGAAAGTCTGACCTCTTAGACAGAATGAACAAGTATTCCTTCTTCCATTATGATTCAAATGAAGCCTTGCATGTCTCTGATAGAGAAAGGATTACTATTGAAGATTTACTAGAAAAGATCGTAGAGGAATACAGTCAAACGCTTGACAGACATAGTCAGCATCTCATCGTCTCCAATATTGAATTGTTTCTAGATTATTGCTTACGATTTTACGATCGACAATTTTTCTCTCGGACCCATCTCAATACCGATACCATATCCAAATTTGAGCGATTCCTCATCCATTATTATGAGTCTGATCAAGCGTATCAAAGGGGCGTACCAAGTGTAGAATACTGCGCCGAACAGATGAGTCTATCTCCCAATTATTTGAGTGATTTACTGAAGAAAGAAACAGGTAAAACTACATTGGAACACATTCACATCTTTTTGATTGAAAAAGCCAAAAATAGTCTGTTACGTTCGAGTGATACCATAAGCGGAATTGCCTATTCCCTAGGATTTGTGTATCCTCAGCGCTTTAGTAACCTATTTAAAGCAAAAACAGGAATGAGTCCCAAAGAATACAGGATGTTGAACTGATAAGTGATACGCATGATTCAAAAAAATTGCCTCAGGAATGCACTCCTGAGGCGGTAGTTTCTATTTGGGTAGAGGGGATGGCAGAAATTCATCCTGTAACCTGGGGTTGAAACCACCAGCCTATATCATCCTATGGGGTCGATTCATTGTCCTGAAGGGACAGTATCACATACCTTGGCGGTTTCAAACCCTAGCTACAAGCCTCATTTCTTCTGTCTTCCCAGATATCATTTGATCACGATGTTTTTCTGCAAACGCTGATCGCCATGAGATATGCTCAATATGTAATAGCCTTTCTGAAGGGTGGAGGGCAGATCTATTCCTGTTCTAAACGTCCCTTCTTTGAGATAGACCTCTGTTTGCACGATCCCTCGGCCCATCAAGTCCACCAAGCGAAGGGTCGCATTTCCTGCCAAGCGATTCGCCTCCAGCTTGATCTCCATGTGTGTGCCTGTGACTGGGTTTGGATAAATGGTCAATGTAGGAGGGTTAGAGCTAGCAAGACCAGGGCCCGCAATCCGCGCAGGGCTTCCGCTACCCACAAATTCGATTTGATCATAGTATACCACTCGGCTGCTAGAAGATCGGTTTTGGAAGGTGATTTTGTCTATCTCGTTTGGATTATCAAATTCACTTAAGGGGATGGTAATTTGCTGCCAGGATGTACTTGTGACAAATTCGTATCGCTCGCTATCCAGTTTCAGACGGATGAGATAATTTCCCTCTCCCTTGACCCAAAAACGAATACTGGAAAAACCACTCAGGCTGAAGTTATTTTGCTTCAAATTTAATCCTCCATAAGAACCGTAGCTTGCACGAATCGCTTGGGAGCCTACCTGAACATTGGTCGTATGCGACAGATCATAGCTGCCAGAGAAAGAATAATTGCCCCAACCTGAAGCCAAATTGTCATCATATACCACCTCTGTGTTGCTGCCGCCGCCACTACTTGAGCCACTGGTTGTGAAATTCGCAGCCGAAGTGTAAGACGAGTTGCTTGAGCTACAAGAAGTTCTGATTTGCCAGTTATACGTGGTATTGCTTGATAAGCCTGTCAAGGTTCGATTCAGTCCCGAGAGATTAGACACATTTGTCCAGTTGCTCGTTCCATTTTCTCTGTAGCGAACATCATAATTGCTTGCTCCCGATACGCTCGACCAGTTTAAGGTAGCTGACGAAGAAGTAATACTGCTGACACTGAGTCCATTGGGGGCATTACAACTGGGTGTTGTGCTGCCACAGCTTACAGAGTAATTGGAAGGGGCAGATTGCGTCACTCGGCTATTATAGCTGCTCCCGCTGGAAGGATTTCGAGTGTTATTCCAGGCATAGGTATCATTAGAACCACTATTGGCGATCACCATGGCTACACTGCTCCCATCGAGGTTGAAGGTATTGTCATGTATATAATTATCATTGGCTGTCAGAGAAGAAGGTACGCCTGCGCTGACTCTTGGGACAATCATGATGCCACGCTTGACCTTATTGTTGTTGTTTTGGTAAAATGTGTTGCAGCGTATCCTGGCCGTATTTCCTTTTATATCAATGTGGCTGTCCGCAAAGTTATTGCCCGAAATCCCCGAACCGTAAATGATACAATTCTCTACAACCGTATTTTCTGTGCCTTCTTTGATGTCAAAAGGCTCGGCGGTAATATTGGGACCTATGGTAGAGTTTTTGATGGTGGTGTTATTGACCGCTCTGCGATAGTATCTGCCATTTTCACCTGTCGTGCTGCCGTTTCCTTCCCACCATACAGAGTTGTCGGAGCCTACATAAATCCCCTCGCCAAAGCCATCGTTGATCGTTCCGATGTCATGAAGGTTGACATTGTCAATGAGGGTGTTGGACGAGCCGTCTCTCACATGGAGGCCCTCCTGTCCAATATCAAAGATCTCCACTCCTCTGATGATGGAGTTGTTGGAGTTATCCAAAATGAGGCCTTTGACACCGCTTTTGATCTTGATGTCTTCTATGACCCAGTGATCACCTGTGATATACAATACATAGCCAGAACTCGTAGCCCCGCTTCCCGATAGAATGGCAGGATTGGCAGCGTTGGTACTTTTGAGGGTGATCTTGTTAGAGGCTGTCCCATTGTTCACCCCCCTAAACAAAAAGCTTCGATTGACTGTACCTCCATCTCCCGTAGGGAAACTCGCGGTAGTCGCAGCAGTCGTGTAAGTGCCAGAAGCCAGGAGTATGACGTCACCAGCTGTGGCCGAGCTTAGCGCATTTTTCAGGGCAGTAGAATTACTGACATTGTAGGTGGTCGAGAAGGCATAAAGCCCTAAAAAGTTCCATAAAACAATAAGGAAGACCTTGAAGAATGTTAGTTTAGTCATGAGTTTGGTAGTTGAGTAGCGTAGAACCTATTGAGTGGTAGCATATCGTCTAGGGATCACCTTGTCTACAGCCTGAATCAAGGGAATACTTTCAAAATCTGTGTCTAGGTGATCACGGGCACTATCAAACCTAGGTGAAATTAAATATGGAAATGTCTAGAATAAGGGGGCGAAAAGTCTTGAGAGTGGAATTTTATGTATTTTAGGGGGGATGAGCGTCTCATCGGAATAAATGAGATTGGAACTCATGTGCTGAATATATTGCTTGATCAGATTACAGTATTCAGTGAATGTTAAATACAATGGAGATACTAGCAATCCTAGAGCGGCCCAAAGTAATGGATGGATTGGGATATCATATAATTATGAGTGTGTGGGCATTCGTAGGGACTTATGCATTGCTTTTTTTCGGACCTATCTTATTGCTCGATGATATAGAACTTTCCGCTTATTTTCTGGATCATCCGCCATTAAAGTTTGGATTATGCCTCGCTGTAGTTGTGCTATTTAATCTATTCATAGTCATCCGTAATTCGAGGAAGCAGCATATTATTGGCTTAGTTTATAGAGAGGAGACCAAAGACCTCCTTTTTGAGCTGATCAATCTATATTCGAGAAGTAGTAGGCAGGTCATCTTCCCTCTATCTGAAGTGTCTTGGGAGAGAAAGAAAGTAAGTATCTATGGGTTGGAGTCTAAAAAAATCCTAATCTTCAAGCACAAATCTGAAAAAGTATTTGCCAGGATAGATCCTAGTTTGAACCCTTGGGAACAGCGAAAAAAGGATATAAGAGAGGGAATGAAAAAGCTTATTCAGATAAAGGAAACGTAATAGCAAGGAACTCCTGCTGAAGGCGACTGCTAAATATTAAAAAATAAGTTAATGTGTGTTTATTACAGTGTAACAAACGTGTTATGTTATAATTTTCGAGTATAGTAACAAGCTATCTGGGGAGGCGTTGGGCGCGGAATTTGGCGTTAGGGGCTGATAGAGGAGTTGGGCTAAAATTCCGTAGGCTTTTGGTTCTTTTTGCCTAAAAAGAACTCCCGCTGAAGGCGACTACTAAATATAAAACAACCAAGTTACAGCCTATCTAGTTAGGTTGACATTCAAAATAAAGGCACATCACTATGATGGAATTAATCCTCGTCGATCCTATACTTGCACTATGCAATCATTTGAGAAAGGCATTCGAGAAACACGAACACGTCAAAATCATTCACGGATACTTTGAAGCAGTAGAAGAATTTGATTGTATGGTGAGTGCGGCCAATTCCTTTGGTCTCATGGATGGTGGAGTAGACTTGGCCATCATCAATTTTTTTGGTCATCAATTAGAGAAGCAGGTTCAGGAATACATCATTGCCCAATACTTTGGGGAACAACCTGTCGGCACATGCTTTCTCATAGAAACGGGGAATGAAAAGCATCCATTCGTCGCCCATACACCTACCATGCGTATCCCGATGACCATCCACGGTACAGACAATGTGTACTTGGCGATGAAAGCCATGCTAGAAACCATCTGGCACCATAATCAAAAGGCAGAGACTCAGAAAATCAAGCGGGTAGTCTGTCCAGGACTAGGGACAGCCACAGGGAAAATGCCCTATGCAGAAGCTGCCAGACAAATGCAGCTGGCTTATGCAAATTTCATTTCTCCAATCGAGCGCATAAATTGGGATGTCGCAGGGAAGCGTCAACTGGCGATCAGATATGGGGGGAATCTTGGGTTTAACTTTGATACAGAGGGATGATAAAAAGGACCATTTTTGTCTACTGTTGGATGAAAAAGCCTATCATATAATCTTGTGTCACTAAGCATCAAGCGATCAACATCAATGCCCAAAAATAATGACGGTAGATCACATCATCGACCTCTTAAAAGCGCAGGCAGATCCCGACAAGGTTGCGTTTAAGGAAACCAAATTTGGGATAGTCTCTCACAACGCCCTAGGGATTTACCAGGCAGAGTTGAAGGCAATCGCCAAGAAGATCCCAAAGGACGATGCCATAGCCCTGGCTTTATTTGATTCCCATATTTATGAGGCTCGATTGCTATGCAGTAAAATCTTTGATCCTACAAGTCTGACGGAAGCCTTGATGGACAGATGGACGGATACGTTTGAGAATTGGGAGATCTGTGACTCGTTTTGCATGGGATTATTTGCCAAAAGTACATACGCTGTACCGAAAGCAATAGAATGGTCGAAGAGAGCAGAAACATTTGTAAAAAGAGCAGGATTTACGACGATGGCGGCTTACTGTACGGCAGATAGAGTAGCCTCTAACGAGGTATTTCAGCAATTTTTTCCAATTATCAAGCGTGCAAGTACGGATGAACGCCTATATGTGAAGAAGGCTGTGAACTGGGCATTGAGAAGTATTGGGAAAAGGAATAGCGACCTGAATCAAGAGGCCATCTCGGTGGCTGAGGATATACTGACCATCCATGATAAAACAGCACAATGGGTTGCGAAACATGCGCTGAAGGAATTGACGAGTCAAAAGGTCAGAATGTCAGATTATCCTAGGGATGTGTACAGGAAAAGTCTGGGAGCTAGTAAATAGCAAACCATTTCCCAACCTTCTCTTCTCTATCCTCGAATAAGGAAGGATGAAACAAATTTTCTTTACCTCCGACCATCATTTTGGTCATAAAAACATTATAAAATTCTGTGATCGTCCCTTTGAATCTGTAGAAGAAATGGATCGCGTACTCATTGACCGCTGGAATGAGAAGGTACAACCTGATGACGAGGTCTATCACCTGGGCGATTTTGCGCTTTCTAAAGGTGCCCAAAATGTCGCGGACATTCTCGATCAGTTGAATGGAACCAAGTACCTGATCATAGGGAATCATGAGAGCGCAGCCCTGAATTGCCGCAAGAAATTTAAGTGGGCGAAGGAATACCATGAATTAAAAGTGAAAGACCCTGACCGAAAAAATGGCGTCCAAAGAATCATCCTATTTCACTATGCCATGAGGGTCTGGCGTGGTGACCATCGCGGCAATTGGCAGCTATACGGGCACAGCCATGGCACCTTGCCAGACAAGCCGAACAAACTCGCCTTCGATGTGGGCGTCGATGCTCATGATTTCTATCCTTTGTCTTACGAAGAGGTCAAAGCCATCATGAAGGAGAAGACTTGGACACCTCCTTTTGATGATGTAGAGGTTTAGACCATGATTGGAACAATGAAAATCTAGCTAAAAAGCAGAGATTTTAGGTCCTGACGAAAGCTATTTTGTGAGATTTAGTGGGGCTAAATCAATCAAAATAGATGAAGTTGAGGTTCTGAAAGCGCAAACTTTTCGCAGATTTGAGGTTTCAAACATGGTCTTAGGAATATCCTAAATGAGAGGTCTTCCAAAAGACAGATGATTCACGTAGATTGATCATCACTCTCCCATAGAATAAACCCATATGATACTAGGTCTAGATCGGTACGACATAAACGAGAAAGCGCTCAAAAAGACGAACGCTTCTCTGGTGGTCAACCTCAAGTTTAAGTATCCCGATGCTGAATTGATCGATTCTTCACCCAAGAAGAGACAGCAAAAGCTCAAGAAGATTTTGAAGGGATACTACCATGAGATTCAGACCTATTTTCCCAATAGTAAACCGCTGGGGCAGCCAGACTTATTTTTTGGTGCAGAGATTCAACTGAAGTACCGAAAACTGGAAAAAGTACAGAAACTGGATTTCATTGAGTGGATAAGGATCACGGAGATAGAAGGTATGCAGAAGAAGAAAGAGAAAAAAACACCCAATTACTATACGGTGGTTGCGACTTTGGTCATTGATCTGGAGGGAGAGAAGAAAAAGAAGCTATCTCACGAGATGAGAATGATGCTGGTAAAAGCTTCATCCAGCAAGGCTGCCAAGAAAAAAGTGAAAAAGGAGATACAGGCATATGAGGAGCCTTATTTGAACGGGGAAGGGAAGCGCGTACACTGGCGATTCAAAGAGATTATCGATTGCTACGAAACGACGATAGGAGACGCCATAAAAATAAAAGGACAGGCTGGGATGGAGCTTTATTCCAAAATCTTCAAAAATGAGAAAGCGATGGCAAGGGTCACAAAGGAGATCCAAAGGTAATAGCTAAAGGATCAAGGAACCTGATTTATCCGCATATAAATCAAAAAGCTTGTGGGCCAAGTCGAAGATATACGCTTTTCCCTTGGGAGAATCCTCAAGCTTGGCAATCAAATCTTTGGGAATGGCATCAATCCCCAAGTACGCACCTGAAATAGCTCCTGCCATTGCAGCAATGGTATCGGTATCTCCTCCCAAAAATATGGCATGCCCAATCGTTTCCTCAAACGAATCAGGAGATTGCAGAAAGCAAGCAATGGCCGTGATGACCGATTCCTGTGCTGCGATCCCATTTCCCAGTTGGATGATGGCCTCTGGACGCGAAATACGGCGTGTAAGTTCAATTTTTTCTTGAAAGACAGAAGAAGAAGAAACTGTGAAAAGATGATCTAGAAAGGTGTTCTTGTCAATGGAATCTATAATTGAAACGTATCCTACAGCTCCCGCTAAAATAATAGCTCCTTCAATTCCCAGCGGATGCGTATGCGTAGGAAGCGCCGATAATCTGGCTTGTGAGATCAATTCCTGTAGATGATCTCTAAAAAATAGACCGATAGGAGCTACTCGCATGGCGGCTCCATTTCCATAAGATCCTCCAGGGAAAATATTATTTGCTGTAAAGAGATAATCTCGGCCTTCCTCCATGGCTTCGAGTACGGCCCTTGCCCCTTGTCCGTACCCTCTCGAAGAGACATAATTTTGTACAAATGCTTTACACAAAGCTTCTTCCTCCATACTTTGATGCGTGATCAAGGTCTCTGCTACGCCGATCATCATCTGTGTGTCATCCGTGTACCAAAGGGATTTGGCAGGATACTGCATGAGCGCATCTAAGGACGGAACTCTAGAAAGAATATGAGCAGCCGTCTGACCTTCAAATTTTCCTCCTAAGGCATCTCCCACCGTTAGCCCTATAAGAGAACCTTGAAATCTGTCCAAGAGTGTAGTTTTCATGTCATTTGTGTTAAAATATGTTTGGCCTTGGGCGCTTCGCTTACATCTATGCTGTAACGACACTGATACAAATCATTTTGTGACTTAGAAGCTGATTTCATGGATTAGTTATTTATATTCAAGTTTTCGTAGTAAAAGTTAACCATTCACACTTCATGAACAGCTTGTCTAAAGTTTGGATCTTTGCCTTGAGTTTATTCGTTTTTTGCACCATCAGCCATTCTACCGTACATGCTCAAAACCCTAAGACTCACCAGCGTTATCAGTCTGATTTGATCGAAGATCTCAACGGCCAGGCAGCCAAGTATCTCGAAGCAGTGGTTCCTGTAGATTTTTCTCTTGAGGATCTTTTCATCGTCAAAATTGTCTTTGTCTCTCCTGACGATCCAACAAATGTCTTAGGTTCGATCGAGCAAGCCTATACCATCCATCAGTCCTATGTGCAGGATAGTTACACGACTACCTATTCTTTGAGTAAGAAGGGAAGTCCATCCTATATCGATCAGCATGGCGCAGCAGGACTGGTGGACAATATGATTTTGAAAAATACACAAGCCAAGAATACTACGTAAAGACGCTGATTTATTACGTCTCCACGTAGAAAATAAATCCTATCTAAGTGATTGGTTATTAGTATATTATAAAATAATTTCGTATATTTATTCAATTTGGCAGTAAGGATCGGTTGATTTTGAACGAATGAATCGAAAGGAAATAAGCGGAAGAAAGGGATAAAAACCGACAGCAGCGATCCTCACCACCACCCAAACTCGGCCAGCCACATAGCTTGATGTTGTACTTAATTCGCCTGAATTATGAATCATATCGCCAAGTTACCAGTTAGGGTAAAAACGACCATACAATCACGCATCATGAGATGGTTCCTCAGTCTTCCGATGGCTGTTTTCATCTCCTCCTGCGCCAATCTCTATTACCCCAGTCACATTAATTCCACCTTCATCGAGGAAAAAGGAGAGACCCAAATCGGAGGAGCCTTGAGTTTGACCTCCATGAATGCGCAAGTCTCAAGTGCCCCCACAGACCATTTACGGCTAGCCGCTGGATTCAACTTTTGGGGGTGGGCAGTCACTTTAGGGAGTGCGAGCATTGGAGAGTCAGCCCTTCAAGGGCAGATGCTTACAGGGTACTACACCCAGTTGGGAGACAGAGTATTTTTTGAAGGATATGGAGGGGTAGGATTCAGTGCTTCCAGCAGTGACTTTTTCGGCCACGGCATCCTTCAGCCCTCTTTGGGTTTTGGTAGGGGCCACCCTAAATTCGTCATTTCCCTGCGTACAAGCTATCTAAATAACGCCCTATTCTCCGATCCTGATGAAGGTGCTATGCTAGGTCCTGATGAAACCCACAAAATCTCAGGCTTTTATCATGATGTTGCGTTCACTCATCGACTCCAAAGACCGAATACGACTTGGTTTTTACAGTATGGCATGTCGGGTGGGGATATTCAACGAGCTTTAGGGGACAATATGTTCGTTCCTTTCTTGAATGTTGGTGTAAATTATAGGCTGGTTGCGAATAAATAGAACAGGAGGAGGGCGTTATGCTCATTTCACAGGAAAAAATTACCTTTTAGTAGTATGTGAGGATGAGTGCTGATGTATTCATAAGAGAAAATAGCATGCATTAGCCTCTTCCATCACCCGCAAGAAGAAACATATAGCCAAGTACATACGTAGATGAGGAGGCATCAACCTTGGCAATCATGTAAAACAGTACCATGCGTATGATCAAAGATTTACCTGAACTGTTACAAGCAGGCGTCATCACCCAGGACACCGCAGATAGGATTCAGACCTATTACGACAACAAGCCCAGCGGCTCTACCAACAGACTTTTCGTGATTTTTGGAGTGCTAGGTGCGATTCTTGTCGGGCTAGGGGTCATCTTGATAGTGGCTCACAACTGGGATGAATTGGCACGATCGACGCAGACGCTCCTCGCTTTTCTCCCCCTACTCATAGGACAAGTTTTCTGTGGCTTCACCCTGCTCAAAAAGCCTGAGAGTGTGGCCTGGAGAGAAGGTACAGCTGCTTTCTTATTTTTTGCTGTAGGTGCCTCCATCTCCCTCGTCAGTCAGATCTACCATATCCCTGGAGACCTGAGTTCATTCATTTTCGTCTGGATGCTACTCTGTTTTCCCCTCGTGTATGTGATGAAATCATCCATGGTATCCTTGCTATACTTGATCGGAATCACCTACTACGCAGCCGAAACGGGCTATTGGGCCTTTCCACGGATCGAATTCGAATCCTATCTCTATTGGGCGTTGCTGCTAGCGGTTTTGCCGCACTATTATCTTTTATACAAGCAAAAACCCAAGAGCAACTTTATGACCTTCCATCATTGGTTTATCCCACTGTCGGTAGTCATGGTGCTGGGGACAGTAGCCGATCAAACAGAAGAACTCATGTTCATCGCTTATTTCAATCTGTTTGGATTGCTCTATTTGATAGGGAATTCGTCCTTTTTTACACAGCAAAAAGCTAGAAATAACGGTTACAGAATATTGGGATCGCTTGGGACCATTGCCCTCTTGTTGGGACTGAGTTTTGATGCATTTTGGGAAGACTTGAGAAGAGGAGGTCTGCAGTTTAATGAGGCAGTAGCTACGCCAGAATTTGCCCTTGTGTTAGTCACGACATTGCTGGCAGGCTGGCTTTTTTATATGCGTCATAAGCATAAACCTTTGGACGAAATCCAACCACTCTCCTCCGTTTTCATTCTGTTTCTACTCACCTTCGCGCTGGGACTTTTCCTTCCTTATGCAGCCGTACTGATCAACCTGTATGTCTTGGCCATCGGAATTCTCATCGTTAGGGAGGGCGCAAGAAAAGATCATTTAGGCATATTGAACTATGGCTTGCTGATCATTACGGCATTGGTGATATGCAGATTCTTTGATACAGACTTGAGCTTTGTCATTCGCGGCATCTTGTTCGTATCAGTGGGGGTAGGGTTTTTTGCTGCGAATTATCGGATGCTCAAAAGAAGAAAGGCCAATGAATAGCAAAATAACCGCATTTATCGCGTTTGTGCTTGTCGTATTGGTGCAGCTTTATGTGCCAGCTAAGATGATTTGGGACAGAGAAGATATCCTAGAGACAGGCACAGAGTTCAAGTTCCAGACGGCACCTATCGATCCTAGCGATCCTTTTAGAGGGAAATATATTACCCTCGACTTTGATGAGCCGATTTTAACGGTCGCAAGTGGGCAGGAGTGGGAGAATGGCGAATCTATTTATGTGACGCTAGAAGTAGATAGCAAGGGATTTGCCCGTGTAAAAGCCCCTATCAAAACACCCCCCATAGGCAGCGATCCCTTCTTGAAAGTCGAGGTGGATTATGCGTGGAAGGATGACTCTACCAAAGTGAGTATGCGTATTGACTACCCATTCGACAGGTACTATATGGAAGAATCCAAAGCTTATGAGGCAGAGGTGACGTATAGAGAGGCTCGAAGAGATACAAGCAAGGTTACCTATGCTTTGGTCAGCGTAAAGGATGGAAAGGCAGTATTGAAAGATGTGATGATCAATGGAATACCGATACGGGAAGTCGTGAAGGCGAATCGGGAGAGAGAGGAAGAATAAGATTATTGGGTTGATGAAATGAAAATAGATGAAGCCTACCATTGACCATAATTCCACGAATCAAGCATCCAAATATTCAGAACGCGTTCGATGGTTTGAAATCGTCGCAGTGGTCGTGACAGGTTTGGGGAAGTTCCTTTTTATGGACATCCTAAACTGGCGATTGGGTTACATATCCGTTGCCTGTGCCTTTTGGTTGGGGTATGTCATCTTCAGATACAGAAAGGATCGAAAGATTCTCTCCTATTGGGGCTTCTCCCGCATGCATTTCAAGCAGACCTTCCTTTGGCTTCTGCCCGTGGGGACAGGGGCCATCATCCTTTTTCTTATAGTAGGAGAGGTAATGGAAACCAATATTTTGAATTGGCACATCCTGCCCGTATTGATCCTCTATCCGATGTGGGGTACGATCCAGCAGTTTCTGATGGTCGGATTGGTCACGGGCAATCTGATGGAGCTAGACAGCCTGAACATTCCTCGATGGTTGATCGTGCTCTTTACTGCCATACTCTTTTCAGTTGTACATTTTCCACACGTATACCTTGTAGCTGGAACCTTTGTCCTAGCCCTCGTGTACGCAGCTGTCTATATGAAAAAAAAGAATTTGTATGTACTGGGATTGTTCCATGGATGGGTGGGAGCCTTCTTCTTCTATACGATTTTGGCTCGAGATCCCTTTGGGGAGGTGTTTGGGCGTATGCTTTGATGGGAGATGTATGACGAAAAGTGGAGTTCAGAAAACGACCAAAAAAAATGGTAAATTAGCATATGATCAAAGAGTTACTTCACCGAATTAGCCAAATACTAGGAGAAA
>JBCBPW010000077.1:0-33033 GCA_039820545.1 Bacteroidota bacterium
GTCAGTTATACGAGTAATTAAAAACGTTTAACTTGATATGCGAAATGGAAAAATTTGATTTTGAAAGCTTCAAAAGCGAAGCGCTGGCGAAGTTAAAAGCAGGCGAATCACCTTTGGGAAAGGAAGGCGTGTTGACGCCCTTGATCAAGGCCTTTTTGGAAGAGGCGTTGGAAGGTGAATTGGAGTCTCATTTGAGCGAAACAAGAGATTCCAATCGTAAAAATGGCAAGACGAAGAAGAAAGTTCGCAGTAGCTATGGGGAGATTGAGTTGTCGAGTCCTCGTGATCGGGCGGGTAGTTTTCAACCCAAGATCGTAGCCAAGCGTCAGAAGAACCTTCCCAATGATATTGAGCGTCAAATCTTTGCTTTATATGCCCGTGGGAGCTCAATGGGAGATATTCGCGACTTCATCAGATGTATGGAGTTGAAATAAGCCCTGCGACGATCTCTCGTATCACCGATAAAGTCCTTCCTCAGATTGAGCAGTGGCGTTCAAAGCCTTTGGAAAGTGTATATCCCTTTGTATTCATGGATGCGATTCACTACAAAGTGCGTGAAGATGGCCGCGTAGTCAGCCAAGTTTTGGATGCAGGTACTGACTGATCTGCAAACAAGAGGTTTAGAAGACATCCTGATTGCTTGTATAGATAACCTCTCAGGCTTTGTAGAAGCTATTGGAGAGATCTATCCCAAGACTGACGTTCAGCTGTGTGTGATCCATCAGATCCGCAACTCACGGAAGTATCTCTGCTATCAAGATACCCGAGAGTTCATGGCAGATTTGAAGTTGGTTTACACAGCCAGTAGTAGGCAAAAAGCTGAACATCAGCTGGTAAAGTTAGAACAGAAGTGGGGAAAGAAGTATCCCCAGGTGATTGGCTCATGGAAGCGAAACTGGGAACAGCTGAGTTTATACTTCCAGTATTCACCGATGATCCGTAAGGTAATCTACACCACCAATGCCATTGAGAACTTTCACAGACAGTTGCGAAAGGTGACAAAGACCAAGGGATCGTTTACCTCAGATGGGGCGTTAATGAAGTTGTTGTACCTAGTGCAGAAGGATATCACAGCCAAATGGCAGAAGCCTATGCACAATTGGAACCGTATTTTAGGACAGCTTGCTATCCTTTATGATGACAGGCTCAGGCTGGAGCTTTGAAACGGCCTCCAAGAGATCCAGAGACGAACAACTACGCCTTAAGATCTTATCATGACATTACGTATCATAAGTACGTCAACTTTCAGGCCGCCTAACGAGCATAGGATAGTCTTGAGGCCATTGCTATTTCGCTTTTGCTATTCCCCTATTGACGTATAGCCCAATATATACGCAACGCTCCTACCGCCATCTCCCTACCCCGCACAAATTCATATCACCCCTAAGAAGTATAAGTGTCAGTACCGTGATGATTCGTAAAATGAACAATCTAATTAAATGACCAATGACCTAGAAATAAAGATGCAAAAAACAGACATGCCTCGTCATATGTAGGAAGATGAAGGAATTGGATTCTTTTATCCAGACAAAAACAAACAACCTTTTTCACCACATCAAACCTATATATTTTACCATGAAAAAGATTCCCTATATTTTGCTGTTGTTGGCAGTTGCGCTCTTTGTGTCTGCTTGTGATTTGGAACCCATTTTTGAAGATCCAGACGAGCCGAGTGATTGTGAAGAAACCTATGACAAACCTGTTATTGAGCTTTCAGGAACGGAAGAATATGTGACCACGGCAGGAAATTTCCTGAGATTTACCATCCCCGTGACGAACTACACAGTCTATGACGATTCCTTATTTAGCCCTGCGTCGGACTTACCTCCCTGTGGACTCAATAATAACTCTGCGCGTAGCTGGGTAGATATTTACGATCAGGACGACAATCGAATCTATGGCTTTTGTGCGTTAGGAGAAGCGGCAAGCTTGCAAGATATCTGGTTTTCGGTACCTGAAGGCACATTACCTCCTCAGAAAGTCTGCGTCAAGATCCATGACCGTGCCTGCGATAAGCTATATGTCTCAGATAAAATTGACATTCTCTGCCCAGATTTTCCGACCCCTGTACTTTCCTTCAGCGGAACAGAGGAGTACACTACTTCAGGTGGCGAATTTGTACGGTACAGACTTCCTGTCACCAATTTTGCCGATTACTTCGACTTCTTGTTTGATGCTTCGCCCGATCTCGATCCTTGCGGCCTCAATACCGATGCTTCACGTACGTGGGTAGACATCTACGATCAGGACGACAATAGATTGTATGGCTTCTGTGCTTTGGGAGAAGCCAATAGCCTGCAAAATATCTGGTTCTCCCTGCGGAAAGGCACTACGCCGCCACGACAGGTATACATCAAGCTAAACGACCGCAGATGCAATCGAACGGTAACATCTAATTCGGTGAGTTTGTAGCAGGTATGATATGCCAGTTTAGGTAAGTCAGTCTATGGAGTAGGCTGACTTATTTTTTGTCCATATTTTCATGTAAATTACCTGAAACAGATTCTTTTAGCATAGAATGAATCCAAGCACATTTCCATATCATCAACTCCTCGATCAAATAACGACCACGTATCAGCAAGGTAGAAGCCGTGCCAATGTAGCCGTCAATCAACATCTGTTGGAGACGTATTGGCAAATAGGTAAGTATATCGTCGAGTTTGAGCAAAAGGGGGCTGAGCGTGCGGAATATGGGAGTAACCTAATCAAAAAACTATCGCAAGATCTCAAGCTTCAACATGCAAAAGGGTTTAGCATGAGTAATCTTAGCAGGATGAGACAGTTTTATCAGGAATTCCCAATTCTTGCGACACTGTCGCAAGAATTATCATGGTCTCATTATGTCGAATTACTCAAGATAGAAGATTCACTTGAAAGAGACTTCTATTTGAATCAGGCTGTACAAGAAAATTGGTCTATCCGTGAACTCAAGCGTCAAAAACATACGAATCTGTTCCTTCGGTTGGCCGTCTCTAAGGACAAAGAGCATATACTGAAATTGGCTAAAGAAGGTCAGCGCATTCAAAGACCAGACGATCTCATACGAGAGCCTTATATCCTAGCGTTTTTACATATTCCAGAACCCTATCATCTAAGTGAGGCTGAGCTTGAGAGGCGAATCATTGATCACCTTCAGGATTTTCTTTTAGAACTAGGAAAAGGTTTTGCTTTTATCAGCAGGCAATATCGGATCACCCTTGGGAATCGACATCATTATGTAGATCTCGTTTTTTATCATCGTATTCTGAAGTGCTTTGTGCTCATTGATCTTAAGGTTAAAGAAGCTGGATACGAAGATGTGGGACAAATGAACATGTACTTGGGATATTTTGAGTCCGAAGAAAATGTAGGAGATGACAATCCTCCTATTGGGATTATCCTCAGTCGAGAAAAAGATGAACTGCTGATCAAGTATGCCATGCACAATGTGACGTCCCAACTCTTTGTCTCCAAGTATCAATTTTATCTTCCTGATAGAGATGAATTAAAGCGGCTCATAGAAAAGCAATTGGAAGATTCGGCTCCTGATGAGAATACTGCCTCATGACGGTAAGAGGGAATTACAAGATGTCTTTGGAAGTGGATGATAAATCTCCTCCCAATATAATCTGGAGGCGGTGGTGAATGAATTCTCATTTTTGGTGATGGGGTCGGTAGAAACGACAGGTAAAGGAATGCGTAGATCGGAGTCTACGCATAGCCAAGAGATCGGAGTCTACGCATGGCTGTGAGGAAGTGTAGGATGCCTCTAGAAATAGATCTAGCCCTCCACATCTCGCACATCTACCACCTGCATGCCTCCTGTCCTAGCTGCCTGTATCCCAAAAGGTGAATCCTCAAAGACCAGACAAGTCTCTGGCGCCACGCCCATCTTCTCCGCGCACAGCAAAAAAGTCTCGGGGCTGGGCTTGTAGTTCTTCACATCCGTAGCGGTCACGACTGCGTCAAACCAGTCGAATATCCCTAGCGCGATGAGCGTCTCCTCTGCATTGGGACGGGTGCTGCCTGTGCCTACGCTCATGGGCAGTTTACCCCGATGGGCTTCGGCAATGGCCACGATCTTGTCTATCGGTTTGAGCCCGATCTGAGGCTTCAACTCCTTGTAAGCCATGTCCTTGGTCTGCTTGGTGAGCGCAGGATCAAGGTCCCAACCATAGGCTTCATTGAGGAGTGAGACGATCTTGAAGGTGGCCATGCCACTGCGTGAAGTGATCATCTCGTCGGTGATGTCGACGCCGAAGTTGGAACCTGCCAACTTCCAAGCGGCCAGATGGATGGGCATATTATCCGCAAGGGTACCGTCTAAGTCGAAAATGAGGCCCTTGATATGAGAAGGAATGGAGTACATAGGATGGAGGTGTTGAGGTAATCAGAGAATGAATCTAGGCTACTTGATGAATTAGCGACAAAACAAATCAAGCCTGTGTGATTTCCCAATTTTGGGTGAGCATAAAATACGATAACTGCTCCATGCATGCGATCCCACCAAAATTCTCTCTTTCAGATTGGCTTTTGTGGGGAAAACATATCATAATTGGGAGAATATTTGCACTTTTGCAGGAAGATGGCGCATTCAGAACAACTGGATTTATTTCCCGAAGGAAAGCTCAAAGTAACCCTTCTCCGACTCTGTCACCAACTGATTGAGCACTATGGAGATTTTCAGGATGTGGCCATTCTCGGCATCCAGGCCAAAGGGATTTTTGTCTCTCGACGTATTTTGGCGATGCTACAAGACCTCATTCCTGGAGTAGATATTTCCTACGGAGAACTGGATACGACCTTTTTCCGAGATGATTTTCGCAAGCATGCGACGCCGCTCCAACCCAACCAGACCCAAATTAATTTTCTCATAGAGGACAAAAAAGTCATCCTTGTAGACGATGTGCTGTATAAGGGGCGCACCGTTCGCGCGGCCATGGATGCTATGCTCGCTTATGGACGTCCACAGTCGGTAGAGTTGTTGGTGTTGGTGGACAGGAAAAATAAGAGAGAGCTGCCCGTGGAGGCTTCTTATGTAGGAATCGCTGTAGACACCATTGAGTCACAGTGGGTCATCGTAAACATGGATGGATCAGAACATGAAGATCAGGTTTTCCTGACATTAGAATAAAGAAGAAGCGTAATCAGGGAACAATTGAAGCCCCTGAAATTCTAAAAAGTCACCCATATGGCGCTGAGCACACGGCATCTTTTAGGCATCAAATACATCACCCCAGACGATATTCAGCAGATATTTGAGACGGCGGATAATTTTAAAGAAGTCATCAATCGTCCCATCAAGAAAGTGCCTTCCCTACGTGACATCACCATTGCCAACCTTTTCTTCGAAAATTCTACTCGTACCCGTATTTCCTTTGAACTGGCTGAGAAGCGTCTCTCTGCTGATACGCTGAATTTTTCGGCTTCCTCGAGTAGCGTGAAAAAAGGAGAAACCCTACTAGATACTGTCAAAAACATCCTTTCGATGAAAGTGGACATGATTGTCATGCGCCACCCGCATCCAGGAGCTCCCGTTTTCCTCAGCAAAAAAATCGACGCTCAGGTTATCAATGCAGGGGATGGTACCCATGAGCATCCTACCCAGGCTTTGCTGGACTGTTTTTCTTTGAGAGAAAAGTTTGGTTCGTTAGAAGGGCTCCATGTGGCCATCGTCGGAGACATCACGCACAGCCGCGTAGCCCTTTCCAACATCTTTGCACTCAATAAACTGGGAGCAAAGGTTCGTGTCTGCGGTCCGCCCACGCTGATCCCCAAAGGCATCGAAGCTCTCGGTGTGGAGGTCAGCTATGACCTACAGGATACCCTCCGCTGGGCAGATGCAGTCAATATGCTCCGTATCCAGCTCGAACGTCAAGACATCAAGTACTTTCCCAGCCTACGTGAGTACTCGATGCTCTACGGGCTGACACTCCCTATGCTAGAGCGCCTCGATAAGAAACTGGTGGTCATGCATCCAGGTCCTATCAATCGTGGAGTGGAAATCACAAGCGAAGTGGCAGACTCTGAGCAAGCCATTATCCTAGATCAAGTTGAAAATGGGGTGGCCGTACGGATGGCGGTGCTTTATTTATTGGCACACTTTAAAGAAAGATGATCACGCCAGACTTGAGTAACTAAATTCCTGTGAAACACAGCAATCCGTATGGATCCTGAAGATGTAGACTATATTTGAGACTTCAAATCTGCGAAAAGTTTGTGCTTTCAGAACCTAAAATTGTTGCTTTTTCGCTAGCTTTTCATTGTTCCAAACATGGTCACATAGGAAACGCTCTTCTTGTATTCTCATTTCCTCACACAACTTTTATCTCTCTCCTTTACACTTTATCTTGCTTTTCATTTTCAAACGAGGCTGAACCTTCCCTATGAAGAAGATTGACAAACTGGTGATACAAAACTATTTGGGACCCTTTATCATGTCCTTTGGTATCATCATGTTTATTCTGGTACTCATGGCCGTGTATCCCTACCTACAGGATATTCTGGGAAAAGGAATTGGGCCAGGCTTATTGGGGAAGCTCGTTTTTTATGCTACAGGAAAAGTTGTCCTGATGGCACTTCCAGTGGCGATTTTAGCCGCAGCCTTGATGACTTTCGGTGGGTTAGGGGAAAATAATGAGCTGGCTTCGATCAAGTCCTCTGGGATTTCTCTGACGAAATTGATGCGAGCAGCCGTCATATTTTCCTTCATCCTCGCGGGTATCTCCATGTGGTTTTCCTTCGAAGTCGTGCCCCGCGCTAACCTCAAATTTTACAGTCTCTACTACGATCTACAACGCAAAAAAGCAGACGTTGCGATCACCCCAGGCTATTTCTATAGCGACATCGACAATTACATCATACGTGTAACCGACAAGCACCCCGTCAATGGAACCATGTATGAGGTGATGATCTATAACCACTCCGAAGGGAGAGGAAATAACGACATCATCCTGGCGGACTCTGCCCGCATGGCACTTGTGGGCCAGTCTATGCGCATGACCCTTTATTCTGGCGCGAGATATGAAGAGATCAAACCCTCGCCAGACGATCCTCAAAACCATCCGCATGGTCGGACCTATTTTGACTCGCTGATCTACCGATTTGAACTCAAAGGATTTGAACTGGATAGGACGGACGAAAGCCAGTTTCGACATCAGGTGGTCATGCCTCAAGGGCAACTCGTGGCAGCCATTGATTCCCTTGTAAAGAACCGGGACAAAATCCGTACTAAAAACTTTAACCAGCTAGGGCGCTACAACAAAGTCGATACGATGTTTTTGTCCTATGGGCGAGATACGATCAAACGCAAAGTAAATTTAGTACTCGAATCGGTAGAGCTCGATAGCGTCCAAGACATTATTCCTTGCTTTCCTGATATTCCTGCCAAAGACATCTACCAACGCGCCCTCGTCAATATCCGTGCGGCCAAAAGCTACGCAGAATTCATGATCAAGAAGACGGCAGATCAACAGGAGTTTCGCAACAATTACAATTTTGAGTATTATCAGCGTCTCGCACTGCCCTTCAATTGTATTGTATTCATGCTGATTGGGATTTCACTAGGGGCGATCATCCGAAAAGGAGGACTGGGTATCCCTGCGCTGATCAGTGTCCTCTTCTTCCTTGTCTTCTACTTGACCCTTACCTATGGGAAAAAGTTCAGCAAGGAAGCTGTATTAGATCCTTGGCTAGGAGCTTGGCTTTCGGTTTTACTTTTTAGCCCTATAGCCATTTACTTTACTGTACAGGCAAGCTTGGAAACGAGCCTCTTTAATGAGAGTTTTTATCAGATGATCGTCGACAACATCCAGACATGGTTCCGCAAAGCCTTTCGACGGATCACCGGCCAGAATAATCGCCTGTAGGTACTTGATGTGCTACTTGTACTTTGCCTGACCACCAATCTTGCCACAAGATTTGATCCTTTTGATCGTGGAGATTCATGCATGTGCCTCCGCCGATTTTAGCCAGCTCTTTTAGACGTGGCAGTTGTTCTTCTGGATAGTCCCCTATGTAGGCAAAATGCAGATGTAACCCCTTAAATGTCTGTTGCTCGATCCACCTAACCATCTGCGGAGAAGTTTGAAACCCTCCATCGGTCACGATCCAAAGATGGGATTCTTGATTGCCCGCGAGTGCATGCTGTACGCCCATCTCGATTCCACGTTGCAAGGGAAGCTCTCCACTTGGTCGATGGGTCTGGATACTTTCCCAACTGACTACTGCCAATGGCTCCGCCCATCGAATGTACTGCAGATAGTCTGCTTCTCGCATGCGGCGGGTTCCAATGTACACAGGCGAAAGTGCGCGTTGGTATCGTTGATTTTTGGCCATGGAACCCGAACCATCAACCAAAACAACGATCTGACGGGGAGGAATAAAATCTTTGGGAGCAGGAGGAAGCCAGATGAAAGGAAGTTCAGGTGCAGTAGGAACCCCTTCGAAATCCAGCAACTCGGACCATCTATTGAAGAGATCAATCGTCCCCTCCCCTTTGGCATCTAGTAAATTGCGTAAGTGATGATTGGACGCATAAGAAATCTTTCCTAATGAACGATATAGACTGGGGACAGCAAGGTGTCCTGGATAAAATTGTACCTCTTGGGAAAAGTCTGTTAGTCTTTTGAGAATCTGCTCGCATAGTCTGAGCGGATCATGCTTGCTCCCTCTCCTCCTGGGGATCTGAGCCATTGCTCGTCCTTTGCTTCTCATCAAATCAGGCAAGAGGGTGTTCATTCTACGGAGATGCTGATCTTGCAACTTGGGATCATCGTGTCGAATGGCTTGGAGGAGCTGTTTTTGGATCTCAATGGCATCCTCAACCTTTTGGTGAAAAGGAAGGAAAGAGGCGGAAGATAGCTTAGGTGCATGTATAGTACGGAGCTGAAAATAAATTTTATCCTGTGTCGTCCGAATGTCCTCCATCGCCACCTGCATTTTTTGAAGGATGGGATGGGCGTTATCTAGATGCTGTGTCTGTAGCAAAATCTCTGAGAGGTGGAGATACTGCTGTTCCTGTCTTTGGTAAGAGGTCAAAAGTCGTTGAAAATCCTTTCCTCCTGTAAGACGCGGGAGCGGGGGAGAAATGGGTGCCGTATACCGTATATGTGAGGGCTGATTTTCACTTAATTGTAGCAGGTGTTGTTCAGATCTTCGGTACTGCTCCCACAAGTAATCACTATGGATATGGAGGAGATCGCTTAGTACTTTTGCCTCCTGTGCAGTGGTAGGAAGGAGCGCAGAGCCAAGTATCAATAACATGAATCCCAAGAATGCTTTCACAATCATCAATTTTATAAAGTCAAATTTGGTAAATTGTCATTAAATAAAAATTACTATTTATTGTATTATATGACAAGTGGCAAAAATCATCATTCTTCTATGATGGGTTTCCAACTGGATTATGAAAAAGAGATGCAAAAATCATCGAATTGTGTATTTTTGCGCATGATTGAGATAAAAGGAAAGGTCTTTATCATATCAGCTCCCAGTGGAGCAGGTAAGACGACCCTGGTCAATGCATTACTCGCACGATATGATTGTTTTGCCTTTTCTGTTTCTGCCACCACACGCCCTCCTCGTGCGCACGAGGTTCATGGTCAGCATTATTATTTTCTGGAAGAGACAGATTTCAGGAAACGGATTGCCGAAAATGCCTTTCTAGAGTATGAAGAGGTATATCCTGGCAGGTTTTATGGGACGTTGCGTACTGAAGTAGACCGAATCATGCGCATGGGCTACTATCCCATTTTTGATGTCGATGTCGTAGGAGGCCTCAACATCAAGAAGCAGTTTGGAGACCACGCTGTCAGCATCTTTATCCAACCACCTTCCAAAGAAGTGCTAAAATCCAGGCTACAGAATCGAGATACAGATTCTCCCGAGGAAATCGAAAGACGCTACCAAAAATCTGCCCATGAGCTTACCTATGCTTCGGATTATGACATCGTGGTCGTCAATGACAAGCTAGATGTAGCAATTGCTGAACTGGTGGACATTGTAGAGGCACATTTGGTCTGATAACCATCTTTGGGGTAGGTATTTGCGCTACATTTACACGGAAACACACATTATCATCTGTCGATTTGATGGGAGATCTACACGTATATTCAAAAGATACACGCGTATCCTCATTTAGGGTAGAATTTTAGGAGGGTAATTCCAACCTTTAGTCTGAAAGCTAGTCTGGATACAGGTTCTTGCATCTATTCCTAGTTTTCACTTAACCCCTTACAGCAAAATCGTGAAAAGTCCCCGCTCCTTAGAGCAATTCGCCGCCCACTAAATGAAAGAGCATTTCGGAAGCCCCCGTTCATCTATTCACCATGAAGTATGTAGCATTTTTTCTAGGCACCTTTATTTTTTTCTTCATGCTCTCTGTTGCACACGCAGGCAGTCCCCTATTTTTGCCTGCGGGTGGGCAGGTGATGTCTTGCCAAGTGGTGCAGGAAGCCGATGCTTTAGCCGCACAAGGCGCCTCCCTTTACGGATTCATTACCCATCATGCTTTGGTTCTATTCCTATTGTCTGTAAGCATTCTATCCTTTGTGACGGGCTGGCTTAAGGTAAAAATGAATGCACATAAGCGTCGCTCTATCTGGAAAGGCTGATGCCCTCAATTGATTTTTTCCACCTCAATAGACAATTTGGGAAAAAAGTCCCATGACACTCCATCAAGCCATCCTGTCTGCTCATTCCATCATTCTACCTCATGTTTTACGTACACCTCTTGAGTATTCCCCTTGGCTCAGCCAGAAGTGGAAGGCAAATGTATGGCTCAAAATGGAGCAGATACAGATCACGGGTTCTTTCAAACTAAGAGGTGCTACGCATAAGATGATGACGCTATCCGAGGAAGAGAAAGCGCAGGGAATCATTGCGGCTTCTACTGGAAACCACGGAGCTGCTGTCGCATACATTGGGCAAAAGCTGGGTGTCTCCTGTGAAATCTACCTGCCCGAAACTGTATCACCAGCTAAGGTCGGACTGATGGAATTGTATGGTGCACACTTACACTACGTCGGAGATAACGCCATCCAGGCAGAGCTGACGGCTAGAGCGGAGGCTCAGCAACAAGGCAAGGTATTTGTCTCGCCCTACAATGACCTGGACATCGTGGCAGGGCAAGGGACGATGGGAAAAGAAATTGTGGAGGATTTGCCTGAGGTGGACGCCATCTTTGTACCTGTAGGTGGGGGAGGACTCGTCTCTGGTGTCGCAGCTTATACCCAAGCAATCGATCGTCCGATTGAGATTGTCGGTTGCCAACCTGCTCATTCCGCTGTGATGTATGAGTCGATCATGGCGGGTAAAATCCTGGATATACCTTCTTTGCCTACGCTCTCAGATGGTACAGCAGGAGGAATGGAGTTAGACAGTATCACCTTTCCTCTGTGCCAAGAGGGAGTCGATCGCTGGGTGCTTGTGTCCGAGGAGGAGATTCAACAAGCCCTTTATTTTTTACTAGAAAAACACTATCTGATGGTAGAAGGAGCCGCAGGATTGGCACTGGCAGCATTTGAAAAATCAGCGGAAGAATATGTGGGGAAGACGATTGTCCTGACACTTTGCGGAAGAAAAATGGGGCTCTCTACCTTGGCCGATCTCTTAGCTCAAGGCTGATCTATCATGGATTCTAAGGTCCAATGAAAGTGAGATTGCTTCAACGGCAATAGTTCCAAATCTTGTTTGATGCCACGAAGCTTGAGCCATTCCCCCTCTAAAAAAAGCGTATCTCCTTTCATTTTATGCATCAAATTCCCTTTACCTTCTATGTGGATGAGCGCAAGTGTATCATGATAGGTGAGTTCATACGATTCAAATCGTTCGTCTATGTATTCAAGTAAGAAATATCCCCTGCTATGTACATGGCATCTTTTAATCGTCGGATGTGCCAAAATCTCAAAGGTACCATGCAGTGCAGGTTTGGGCTTATCGTCGTAGTTGAGGTAGCCTGTCGCGAGGCGAGGCCCCAAGGATTCTACGAAGATCAGTAGGATGATTCCCGTTTTTGCTAGGGTGTACAGATACACCTGCCTATGATTTTTGGGGATAAAAGTAGGAGGAAAATGGAGTTGGGCAGGTTTTCCTCTGAGGAATGACCCTAAACTCTGTAGATGTGGCTGTAATAGGTAGACGAATGAACCGAGGAGGAAAAGCGAGTAGACTTTGACGTTGATGTCGTAGCTAAAATTGATGGCGACTACCTGTAGCATGACCAAAGCCCCTAAAATCCATCCCACTAACCGAGTAGGGCGAAATAAGAGCAGAATGGCTGGTATGACCTCCAACAATCCCGTAAATAAGGAATAAGAATAGGAACTCCCTACCGTACTCCAATACAAAATATCAGGTGTGAGTGCCCCTAGGTTCGTGAATAAGAGATTGGGTTCAGGGAAAGGAAATTGACTTTTGAATACTTTGTCTAGGCCGTACAAAAATAGGGTGAGCGAAAGGTAGTGAGAGAGCGCAGAGTAGTAGACAATGGCGCGTCGGGAGCTATAGATTCTTTTTCCCCAAATACTCCCCAGAGCTGCACAGAGGGTAAGTGTGAGCATGTGAAGATAAAGTCCTATGGTATCAGACTGTATCCGATAGAAAACCTGTCCTTCTATCCCCAGACCATTGGCCCAGAGTTGATTGATGGGAATGAATACCTGTCCGATCCATGTACCTACATCAGGAAGGAATGTGTAGGGAAAAGCAAAAGTGAGGATAAAACCTATGCTCCAGATCCAGATAAATGCATGTATATGGGCAGTCCATCTATGGGAATCTCCCATGCTTATGAGATTATTTGAGACTGCCATGCTTTGTGCGCACTCCTCCACACGATCACGCCAATGGCAAATACCCCCAAAAGGAATAAACCTGTCATCCAAAGCGTCGAATTTTCGATAGGTATGATAGCTGAAGGCGGGGTGGACTTATCAGGATCAATGATAGGTAAAACATCTTGCGATGCTTTCTCGTCTTTTACTTTTTTCTTCTTTTTTGGTTTGGAGGTAGGTGGGGCGGTTGCTTTCACAGGAGGGGTTATTTCCTGGATCTTCTGATTGCTTTCCTTTATCCCATCATATGAAACAGTATCCTCTACTTTCACATCTTGCAACTCGCGTACCTCTACGTATTGACCTTGTTGTTGTTGGTAATATTTATGTTGGTATTTGATGTACATGTCACGCTGCGACATGTTGGGATATAGGTGGAATTTTTCTATGGGAAAGTTCTCTATTTCTATGAATTGAACGACATCAAAATGGGGTGTGCTCTTGACTTGAATGGCTTTCCTTTCTGGAAATAGGATAAGGGTATCGTACGTGACAATCTTACGAAGAGAGTCTGCCTTTCTTCTAAATTCGAGTGCAGTGCGCGGGTCAAGTCCGACATTGTCTATTACATCTAGATCTAGTTCTGTGAGGAGGCCATGGTGGCTTCGAAGCGCGATGACGGGTGTTTGCGCAAGGATAGTAGGAAGGAAACCTAGGATTAAGAGGCTAAAAAAGATGTGCTTTTTCATAGGATGTAGGTGGGGTTTATCGTTAGACGAAAAAAAGAGGGGAAAGGGTTGCATGCCTTGGCAGAGAAAAATAAAATCTTGTTTATATGTCCTCGGTCTGACGGTTGATTTCCGCAATTCCCACTTTTTTGTTGACCAAACTTTTGGAGAAAAACTTTCTTACATTACCTCCAACACCTAAACATTAGTTCATATGAATCGCATCATCATCACATTATTAACCCTTGTATTGGGATTTTCTACGGCTGCATTCGCACAAGAATTTCCTGGACTGGACAAGAGCCCTGCGGATATTGCTAAGTTCGCACAAAATGGAGAGGTAAAGATTAAGGTCGTGTATAGTCGCCCACAGGCCAAGGATCGTGAGATCTACGGAAATTTGGTTCCTACGGGTAAGGTTTGGCGTACAGGTGCCAATGAAGCGACAACCATCACATTTTATCAAGATGTGAAGCTTGGTAGCACCATGATCAAAGCAGGAGAATATGCTTTATTTTCTATCTATGATGGTAAGCAGTGGACGGCTGTATTGAACTCACAAGCCAACCAGTGGGGCGCCTATCGCATGGATCCCGAAAAGCACGTGGCAAGATTTGTAGCAGAAATACAAGACGCACCTGACTTTGTGGAGGCTTTTGCCATTGCATTTAGAGAGGTAGATGGCAAGGCACACATGGCCATGGCTTGGGGAGATAAGATGGTAGAAATCCCATTTACGCTGTAGTAGACATACATTCGTTCGAATAAGATAGTGAAGCACGGGTATGGCTCGTGCTTTTTTTATACCGTGATGCTTTCTTTCATACGCTCCACCACTTCGTAAGCCGCAGGGCACACCATCGTATTTTTGAGCGTCAGGTTCAGCTTCTTGGCAAAATCTCTCCTATCGGTATGGGGATATTCACGACAAGCCTTGGGACGGACATCGTATATGCCACAATAATTGTCAGCACCCAAAAAGGGGCAGGGCGCTGTATTGAGTACATAGTCCTCCTCTTCATCTATATGCAAATACTGCTCGACGAAGTCCGAAGGCTTCATTCGCAGATGATGCGCGATTCGATCTATGTCTCGATCTGTGAAGACAGGACTGATGGTCTTGCAGCAATTGGCACAGGCGAGGCAATCCACCTCCTCAAACACTTCTTCATGAATGGCATGGACTTGCTGGTCCAGATCCTTGGGGGGACGCTTCTTGAGCTTTTGAATGAACTTCTTGTTGGCTTTTCGCTTGTTGCCCGCTAGGGAGGGCAGATCTTCAGGAGTTATCATTTACTATTTTTTTCTCAAACGAGCACGAAGATAACAGTTGAAAGGGAATTTGGTTTATGGAAGGTAGCACCAACGAGACGTTGGCGCTGGTAGGTATTAGGAAAGAGGGAGTCGATACCGCATTTCAAGATAATATCAAGCCCTCCTTTCGATCCCTGATTGTAGTCTCTATGTCTCGTTTCTTTCTGCTGAAGATCTTCTAGTAGTTTTTCAAAACTTTCAGAACAAGTTGAAAGTATTTGCGTAAATTCAAGTGAAATCATATAAACTCACTACCAACCGAATAACAATGAGACACGCAACTTCTTTCTGGCTTAGCTTTGCAGGATTTCTTGTCTGTGCGGTCCTTCCTTGGTTCAATCTAGAATTTCTACCTGTTCTTTGGGTTGTAGGAATAGGATTCCACGTCATTGCCTCTATCAAATATGCCTTAGATCCTCAGGTAAAGAGAATGAATAAGTGGTTATTCTTCTTGCTTCCTGTGCCTGTCGGCTTTATGTCTGTGCTATTTTTCATCGCCCATCTATTAGCCATAGGGTTCATATAGATTTTAGGATTGAGATATACCCTTTGTCCTATATCTTGAAAGCATATTGTATTTATGCAGGATGATCCTTTAGTTTTGCATGGCAAAAAAAGCGAATCACAGCATCTTGAATAGATGAGTCATGATGCGCTTGATGACTAAAGATCCGTCTACCAGATATGGCTACGAAACGATTTACGCTCTCAGAGTTAGAAGCACTTCCCAAGTTGCATCGCCGCAACCTCATCAACTGCCTGAGCGGCTATAAGAGTGTCTGCTTGTGTGGGACGATGAACCTGGAAGGGCAAACCAATTTATCGATCATTTCCTCCATCATTCATGTAGGCGCACAGCCCCCCCTGATTGGGATGCTCATGCGACCCCATGTAGTGGAGCGACACACCATCGAAAATATTGACAACACAGGCTATTTTACGCTCAACCATATCACGGAAGATATGGTGCCAGCCGCGCATCAGACTAGCGCCCGCTATCCGCGCGAAGTCTCTGAATTTGATGCCGTAGGGCTGGAATTGGAAAAGCGAGAAGGATTTTTTGCTCCCTATGTAGCCGCCGCTCCTCTCAAGATAGGACTGTCATTTAAGGAGAAGCATAAAATCACGGCCAATGCCACACAGTTCATCATCGGAAGGATAGAAGAATTGGTCCTCCCAGAGGAAGCAATAGGAGAAGACGGGTTTATCTACCTTGACAAGGTCGGTACCATCACAGCCTCAGGCCTAGATAGCTACCACAGGACTGAGCGCATCACACGTCTTTCTTATGCCAAGCCCGATCAAAGCCCAGAGCAAATCCCATAAAAAAAGCGCCTCGCTCTTTCAAGCTACGGCGCCCTTACAGACATTCGCGATATATTTTTGTTGAGAGTAGAGAATCGAGATAAGAGAACAGAGACTAAGTCTGGTTAAGTATCTTGCAACGAGATGTCTCGGTTCACGGTTTTTTCTGTCTCGCTTCTCTTCTAAAAAAAGGGGAGAGCGCCGAAGCACCCTCCCACAGAATCCCCCAATTAATTAAGCACGACTACTAAATATTTGCTTCCACGCCAGAACTTGTCTGGATTTGTGATTTCGAGTTTTTCCAATTTGCCATCTGTTTCCTGAAAGGTGTAGGAATCGGAAGGATGGGAGGTGACCAACTGAGCCTTTTTGGTATCGACAGCGATGCTTGTCACCTCGGTGATGTCGATGCTATCGCACAAGGCAGGGTCGATTTCATTTTCGATGATGTGCTTGCCTCCGATGCCCAGGAATCCTCCTTCTTTGCTAATGACCTTTTGGTCACGCAACTCTTTGGCTGAGCCCATGATGACAAAAGCGGTGTTCAAGCTTTCAGTCTGCTCTGTCAGTAGCTCATCTTGTGCCGTCAGCACTTCTTCCTGCATGGTGAGTTTGGTGGTTTGGACCTCTTCCTGGGCACGGAGCGTAGCCAACGATAGTTGTACATCCGTGAGCTTTCCTCTGACAGAAGCTACTTCATAATTCACTTCATCCAAATCTTGCCTGAGTGTTTTCAGCTCTTGATCTTTCTCCTTGATCTGGGCTTTTAGACGTCTTACCGAGCGACGATACTGATCGAAGCTTCCTTCAGACTTGGCGATGCGTTCGTTCAGCTCATCAACCATGAGGTTATTGGCAGATAAAAGTTGGTCTATCGTATCCAGATCACTGATAATTCTGGTTTTCTTATCTGTCCGCATATTGGCCTCATCCGTCGTAAGAATAATATTCTCTCTTTGGCGGATCTCCTCCATATTGGCCTCTACCATGTCAAACGTTTGGACAAAGGCATTGAGGATAGAGTCTCTTTCTTTCTGCTCCTCTAGGAGTGCCTGATTTTGGTTCTGAAGCTTATCCAGTTTTCCTTGATCACAGCTCACCAAGGTCATGGCGAGTATGAGAAGGGTGAAGATTAAGATTTGGGGATTGCGATACATGATATCTGTTTATTTGTTTTGTATATGCCAAAGCACGTTCCAAATAAATAGATTCCTTTTAAATAATTGATTTTGAGTAGTTTATTGTTTTTTGGGATAGGCTAAAATTCTCATTTTGATAGGAAAATTCTCGAAATGAGAATGCGAAGAAAATTTCTAAGAAAAAATTAGGCCATTATGCCTAAAATGTTCATATTTGTTAGGCCTTATGGCCAAATATGATATCCGTAAGCAATTTGTTTAGTAAAAGTCGTGAACGTACACGACGTAGGTGATGAAAGCCCTGGAGTTGGTAGCCCAGGGCTATTTTTTATGCTTTAGCTACTTCACGAGGATTTTTGCCAAAGCGCTCCGTAAATTTCTTAGTAAAATATGAGTTGCTGCTAATCCCCACTTGTATCTGCGCATCGAAAACAGAAGCAACCCTCCGATTTTCCAGAAGCTCACGCGCTTTCTGTAATCTGATTTCAAGAATGAAGTTGACCGTCGTAAGCCCCGTTTCCTTTTTGATGATGCGTCTAAGGTTTTTGGCACTGTAGTTCATGTATGATGCCAGTGCTTCGACGCCAAACTGAGGATTGTCCAGATTATCTAGCACGGTTTTCTCTGCTTTTTTAAGCATCTGTTGGCTGGTACTCATCTCCACTTCTGGCGCTACCTGTTGATCCTCTCGTAAGAAGGTCTCCCTCGCGATTTTATTCTGGATCAAGCTGTGAAGCCTGGCTTTTAGCTCTGCAGTACTGAAAGGCTTCGTCAGATAGTCATCTATCCCCAACTGAAATCCCCTGATCTTATCTGTTTCCAGATGTCGAGCGGTGAGCAAGACAAAAGGAATCCATTTCCATTGGGGATGTTCGTTGAGCTGGGCGCGCAACTCGAAGCCATCCATGATGGGCATCATCACATCTGATAGGATCGCGTCAAAGGATTGACTGCGGATCTTCTGCAAAGCTTGTTGTCCATGTCCTGCCCAGGCCACTTGATAATCTTCAGCGAGTATATTTGCCAAGTATTGGGACATCTCGGGATTGTCCTCCACGAGGAGAATGCGCGGTTTTTCTCCCGAGATGAGCAGAGGAGCAAATCCACTCAAAGTATAGTCAGAACTTCTCTCCTCTTGAATTTCGGGTTCTTGTGGAGGAGTACTTGCTTTCATCGGAAGATAGACCTCAAATGTACTCCCTTTTCCCCATTCACTTCTTACGTGTATCTCTCCCTCCAGAAGATGGGTCAACTCCTTGGTCAATGCCAACCCAATACCTGTTCCCCCCTGCAAAGGTGCATGCGCCTCCTGCACTTGGAAAAACCGATCGAATATGCGTGGCAAATCTGCTTCAGGAATCCCTAGACCCGTATCTTTTACCGAAAAGAGAAATCCTGCTTTCTCTTGTTGGACCTTGATATGCACGGCCCCTCCTTTAGGAGTAAATTTGATCGCATTGGACAGCAGATTCTGCACGATCTTTTCTACTTTGTCTATATCTGTTTCTACAAAGACAGCATCCTCTAATGAATCCAGCGTATACTGAATCTCTTTTGCATCTGCCATAGAAGAGAAGGAGAGGAAAATACGACGGATCAGAAGCGTGAAATCCGTGCTGCCCAATTGAAGTTGTAGTCTGCCAGATTCGATTTTGGAGAGGTCCATAATCTCATTGACGAGACTGAGGAGTCGCTGAGCGTTTTGTTGGACAAGCGAGAGTTTCTGCCTGATGGTGACGGATCTTAGATCGGGGAGGACATCGGCCAGAGGACTGATAATGAGTGTAAGAGGAGTCCGTAGCTCATGGGAAATATTTGTGAAAAAGCGCGATTTAAACTGATCTAGTTCCTGTAGTTTTTCGGCTTCTAGCACTTTCGCCTGTAGAGCCATTTCTGCCTGGCGCTTTTGATTCTTCTGTTGATTGATATACCACTGATAGATTAGAACGAGGAAGGCAAGGAGGAAGCCTGAAAATATTAGAATTCTTTGGGTGAGCCTTTGTGCCGTTTCTGTATTCGCCTTTTCTGCTTCTACCGCCTTTTTTCTTGCCTCAATCTGAAACTGTGCACTCTGATTTTTGATGTCTTGTTTGGCTTGAAGCTCGGTCAGAGAATCTTCTAGTCTAACGTATGTGTTGAGCCAATAAAGTGCTTCTGTATCATTCCCTTTTTTCTGTTCGATTTCGCTCTTGAGGAAATAGGCATCGACTGAGGGAGCAGTTAATGAGAGTTGCGCTTTTGCCATCTCCATCACAAGTCCTATTTGTTCATCTGACTTTTGGAGTTGGTTATCATTCAGGAGAATATCCGCGTATAGTAAGCGTGCTTTGATCTGATTGACCTGCTCATTGTACGTTTCTGCCAACGAAATCTCTTGCAAAATATAGGTTTCTGCCTCATTCCATTCCTCTGTTTGGATATAATATGAAGCGAGGTTGTGAAGGTTTCCCAAGAGGTAATAATCGTCTCCAGATTGTGCTGCATAAGCGAGTGCGGAGTCGATGTACTGCTTTTGAGAGGCGAGATCGAGCATGGATTCGGAATAATTGCCATAAATACGCGAGATGAACGCAAACTCTTGAAGGGGCTTGAGTAAATCAACCGCTTCTTTGAGGTAGGTCTGTGCATAGTCTCTTTGATTCATTCGGAGAAAGCAAACACTCAGATTGTTGTAATCCACAGCAATCGCAAGGGTATCTTTCAGTTCTTGATTGATAGCGAGTGCTTGAAGGTGGAAGTTGACCGCTTCTGTATATTGCTGAATTTCATTGAGAATGAGTCCTTTGGTTCCAAGGCAAATAGCCAGCCTCCGTTGGTCATTTACTCGCTCAAAAAATCCGATGGCCGTATCGATATGCGAAAGAGCTTGAGGATATTGTGCCAATGTTTTCAGGGCAGCTCCTTCTGTATAATAAGACTTACCCTCTCCCTGTAGATAGCCTAGCTGCTTAGAAAGCTGCCGACCTTTTGCACTGTAACGGATAGAAAGGGCAGGATCTGACTGGTGGGTATAATAGGCGAGATTATTGAGGAGATCGGCTTTCTCCTGGTCGTCCGACATGGTTTCGACGGCCTGGATGAGGCTATCCAGTTGAGCGGGGACTGTGATCGGCGCGAAGATCAGGAAGGGTATAATCCATGGATAGATAGCGTGCCGAGAGAGAAAAGGACGAGAAAGTCTCATGTAAGCATTTGACTTACAGGGGGAAGACAAATTGAGCAAAACACTGGCCGTTTTGAGCAAAGTAAAAAAATGAATCCTACCCACCTTGAATTGTGTTTGAATGGAACGCTAGAAGATATTCAACTATAACTATTCAAAATAGACGTTACGCCCTGCTTTTCAAAGGCAAAAACCTTGATGGATGGCGCAAGGCTGTCCAGTCAGGACTCCCTACAGCATGTTTGATCCCTTAGTCCAACTGTATCATGAAAGTTTATAATCCTATTTTTTTGCTGCTCTATTTCCTCTTCTGCTCCTTCCAGTATGGACTAGGACAGTCTGTCGGTATCAGTCCTGTGGGTAGCAATCCAGATGCCAGCGCAATTTTGGACGTAGAATCTACTTCCAAAGGGATGTTGATCCCCAGGATGTCAAGCACCCAGCGTCAAGGAATCACAAGTCCTGCTACGGGCCTGATGGTGTACGACGTGAGTACTGACAGTTTTTGGTTTTTTGATGGGGGAAACTGGACTGAGATACAGTCGGGTAATGTCGCTGGCTTTTCAGATCAAGATGGAGACACCCGTATTCGCTTAGAAGCCAATCCTGACGATGATGTCATCCGCTTCCAGACTCCTGGATCAGAATATGTCCGATTCGACTCTTCTGGATTTGTTTGGGGAGGAGAGATACTTCCTGGAACAGCAAATACGAGTAGTACCCCTTTTTCGGGAGGGAGTATCAGCATTCCAGACTCTGGTGCAGGTGTGCGAATGATGTGGATTCCCAACTTAGGGGCCTTTCGTGCAGGGAGTGTGGAGAATGCCGCATGGGAGTTGGATTCGCTGGGTATATTTTCATTCGCAGGAGGCGGGGAGAATAACCAAGCACGGGGAAGGGGTAGCTTTATCGGAGGAGGGCGAAATAATCAGACAATCGAACAAGGGTCAGCAGTAGTGGGAGGCGTAGCGAATGCAGCGCTCGGCGTGTACTCGACTGTAATCGGAGGAAGTAGGAATGAGTTGTTGGGAACCAGCAGTGTCATCATTGGAGGTACGGACAATACGGTGGATGCATTCCTTGGAGGTATCATGGGAGGGAGAAACAATGGGATGGACTTGTCAGGCGAATCATTCATTTTAGGAGGAGCAGCAGATACCATGTTCAGTAGTCGATACTCAGGGATGATAGGGGGCGTGGGAAACGTACTGATGGGGGATCGGAGTGCCATCATTGGAGGGCAACGCGATACGGTAGAGGCACGAGGAGCTTTGATTACAGGAGGAAATAACAACAAGATAAATTTTGTAGGAGAAGAATCCAGCATCATTGGGGGGACATTTAATAAAATATCTGCCATCTCAAGTACCATTGCAGGAGGCATTGCGAATACAATCAAAGGCGACATCTTTACCTTTACCTGTTCATTTATTGGAGGGGGATTCCAAAACGACGTAGAAGGCACCTACTCAGCTATTGTAGGAGGAAGTGAAAATGGAGTGAACAATGATCAAAGTGTTGTTGTCGGTGGTTTCCGCGATTCTGCGCTTGCACCCAATGCTTTTGTGGCAGGCGGCTCCCTCAATAAAGTCACGGGCACCACATCCGCTGTTGTGGGCGGAGCAGGAAATACAGCTGCAGGTGATGCTACCTTCGTCACAGGTATTGGTAATACTGCACCTTCTTGGGGAGAGGTAGTCATTGGAACTTATGCATTCAACTATACAGCAGACAATGCTTCAGGCTACGATCCCGACGACCGCATCTTCACTGTAGGTAATGGGACGGGCATTTTCACCCCTTCGAATGCCTTTACCGTCTTCAAAAATGGAAACGCTGCGATTGGAATCGGTACCTCTGAGGGATTTAGGCTCAAAGTCAAACAGAACGGCAATACGGGAATCAATCTAGAAAATAGCGGCTTTGATGATTGGGAATGGTTCGTGACTGGCTCAGGGGGACTCTCCTTATACGCAAATGCAGGCTTCAGAGGTGTGTTCGACCTCACCTCGGGTGCGTATACCTCCATTTCGGATGCACGACTGAAATCCAATATCCAACCGTTACCCGCTGTACTTCCTGCTGTCATGCAATTAAACCCAAAGTCCTACACATTTCATTCTGACCAAAAGCAAAAAAACTATATGGGCTTCCTCGCTCAGGAGTTAGCCCAGCAGTTTCCGCAAGCTGTGCATATGCCTACCAGTTCAACTGATAAAGGAGAATCTTATTACACCGTCGACTACAGCGTCATGAGTGTGGTCGCCCTCAAGGCCATCCAAGAGCAACAGGCAATCATCGATCGTTTGCAGGAGCAGCTTGAGGCGCAGCAATCCCTCATTCAAGAGTTGCTTGATCGTGTCGATCAGTGAAGTCCCTCTCGAAAGGTCCAACTCACGCCTGCCATGTACTGAGTGAAGTTATAGGCAACAGGATCGTTGAGGAGGGGGACATAATTGAAAAATCCCGCTCTGAGTCCCAATGCTGGGGTGATCGGATAGTCAAAACCGAGGCCCAAGCTCATATTTAGTCCTGTCTCTCGGTAAGGTCTGCCAGGATCGCATAGACAATAATTGGTCACATAAATACCCGACTCTATAAATGGATCAATCTTATCAAAGAAGGGTATGTCGACCCCCTTGAAAAGGTACAGGTCTGTATAAAGCCCTAGACTGTAGAATCCCGAGAGATCCTGATCCCACTCGTTCAAGATCCACTTGCCGTGTACACCTGCACGAAAGCGTGTGCTTAGTGGAACATCTAATCGGAAGTTGATCGTGTGCTCAGTGAAGAGATGAGTCGTCTGACTCTCCAAGTCTCGGAAGACGGGATCTTGCAAATAGACATAGTAAAGCGTGAGTCGGATATCAGAAAATGCGATGTCGGATGGAGGAGTAGGTATTTTTCTACTCCTCTCGGGACGATTCCCTATACCATAGGTTAGCCCGATCTGAGGGATTAACATGAATCCCAAAGAATCAGGCTGGCCTCCCATCCATCGGAAGTCATACATCAGCGTCATGTTGAGATTCTCTGTGATCCCGACATCGATGCCGATCGAGGGACTCAAGACCCACTGAGGAGAAATGCGCGCATAGCGAGGGTCGAGCGGCTGACCCAGAGGAGGAAGAAGCCTCGTATTTTCCAGGCGTGTATAGTTGAGGAGGCCACCTTGGAGCGTGACAAATGGCAGAACATGTGTCGGCGCCAATGCTGTACCTTCAATTTGTGTGACAAAGCGATCCAGTCCATGCCAGTAATACTGGCCGAACAGGAAAAATGAATGGCGATTGGGAGAGGGAAAGTTCAGTGAATTTCCTGTTTCTCTTCCCCACTCATATCCGACACCTGCGACTAGGCTAGGCGCGGCAAAGTAGCCCAGTCGGGTGCGTACATACCAATCTAAGAAAGAACTTTCGCCGTAGTCGGGATACCTCCCACGGGAATCATAGCCAAGAGTAGCAGCCGTAACCTGGACAAAGGCTTTTCGATCAAAGTTGTCCTGGGCTTGAGTCAAAAGGCCCATGAGAAGTAAGGGGAAAAGCAGGATGGAAGTTTTCATGTGGTCTATTTTTACTCAAGCTAGAGAATGACAGCCTGTGAGGACATACTAAAATTCTTCCATGTAAAAAATGGGTATACTCGAATGAAGCCGCATATAGATAGGCTAAATATCTGTAAATGAGCCCATGTCCAAAATGAGAAAAAGGATGTCCTTATAGAGCAAAAGGGGAGATGAGAAAAATGGGTTCTTGGGAGTAAGTCAAAAGGCAGGAAATACGATGGTCACTTTTGATCCCAAATCAACAGCGCAAGTTCCTATTTGGAAATCGTGTAATGTAGGAGGCTAAGGTAGCATTTATCCTCTTTTCTCCATGGCCAGGAGGAATAAAGCGATGGAAAAAGGAATTGGAACAATAGTACAAGGATTTGGGACAATAGTGATACGGTATCCTGATGTCCTCACCTAACTTTAAATCATAATCAAGCAACTAAGACTTTGTTTGGGATTATGAAAACCTGAGAAGGTGTACAGTCCCAAACATGGTCGAAATCCCTAGCCAAATGAAAAAGTTCATGCTATTCTTTGGAGCATTGCTTATTAGTAGCTTTTCGATCTGTGCCCAAGGCCATCTGGTCAACAACGGAGCACAAATTAAAGCCACAGGTAATGTTCAGATTATTCTCCAAAATACCAGTTGGATCAAAAACAACGGCCAATTTACTCCTGGCACTTCCACTGTGAAATTTACGGGAACGGCAGATGACTCCATCAAGGGACCTGCCAATCAGTTTTACCGTATGGTCATGGAGAAGTCGTCTGGAAATGTAAAATTGGCAGACTCGCTTTCTGTCATAGATACGCTGTATTTCGTGACAGGCAATGTAGATCTGGATGGCAACAACCTCCATCTAGGAACCGCTACAGGGGGTATGGCGAATGAGTCCGAAACAAGTCGCATCCAGGGAGCAAATGGGGGGCAGGTAATCAAAGTACTTGCGCTCAATGCTCCCAATAATATAAACCCAGGAAATCTAGGAGCCACGATTACCTCAACCCAAAATATGGGTACCACTACCATCGCCCGTGGCCATCAGCCCCAAATCCTGCCAGATGGGAGTTCCATTAACCGCTATTATGTGATCACACCCACCAACAATGCCAATCTAGGCGCTACCGTGACATATGGTTATTTTGATGCTGAGCTAAATGGTGTGACAGAGTCTGCGCTAGAAGCATGGAACTTTGACGGGATCAATTGGGTGAACCAAGTACCTGATGCGACGGATGCTTCTGCCAACTTCGTACAGGTCACCGTCAATGAGTTTGGAAGGATTACGCTAGGAGCAGGAGCCATCAAGATCGCGCTGAAAGCCTATCTGGAAGGAGCTTACAACTCGGGAACTGGGCAGATGAACGATGGCCTTCGCGCTGCCGATCTGCTACCTGATGCAGAGCCTTACACGGGACTCGCATATACCCAAGTCAACTCAGGTGGAGAGAAGGTCGATACCACCGTCTTCGATCTGACAGGCTCAGATGCAGTGGTCGATTGGATCTTCCTTGAGCTACGTGACAAGAATGACAGCTCTATCGTATTACGGACAGCCAACGCCTTGATTCAAGCAGATGGAGACATTGTAGGTCTAGATGGGAAGTCGGCTGTCAGTTTTGCCGGAATGCCCGAAGACGATTATTTCTTGACCATCAAGCACCGCAACCACTTGGGTATTCGTACACCTAGTGCCATCACCCTATCGCGTATAGAGACCTCCTACGACTTTACTTCCGCACTATCTCAAGCTTGGGACAATTCCACGATCATCACAAACGATGCCATGGTCGATCTCGGAGGAGGCGTGTATGGATTGTTTAGAGGAAATGCCAATAACGATCAAGTGCTGAATATCGTAGATCTCTTGATCGCCAGAAGCAACTCCAACCCCAACCAAGCCGCAGTCTACGACCAGGGAGACAACAACCTAGATGGCAACATCAACATTGTGGACTTTTTCGTCGGTCGAGCAGCTACGAACCCAAACAAGACAGGGCATAATTAGAGACATCGAATAGAAGAGACCTAGGCATCTCCATGCTGTAGCGTGCTTTTCTATCCTCACCTCACCTGTCTATTACAGACATAATCCAATGATCATCCATGCTTATTCACGCTAGTTAACAAAATGTGTCATGAAAGCTTTAATCCCTTTACATACCCCTTCAAAAAAAATCGAGGCATACCCAATGTATAATTTGTTTATGACAGGCATTTTCTGTCTCATGTCTCGCCTCTGGCTTCTCGTAGTCTACTTAATTCCCTTTGTATTCTATTTCTTAGTTGGGCAGTCCCCGCTTCACGCTCAAAACCTAGAATTTTCTTATGTCGTGTTAAATAATGGAAATACCACTACAGTCACGATTGCTGTAAATAATACGGTATCAGGAACGGAGAATCTGGCAGGATATACCCTTGTATTGTATTACAATACCTTAGAGTCCACATTTAGCTCTTTTGATGACTCACCCACAGCTGCGCTGGGCTGGAATACATTCTCTGGATCTACGGGAGCAAATACAAACGTCAATAATCTTATTCCCATCGTACACAGGGCCTACACGGAGATCAATATCATCGACCAAAATCTGAATGGAACAAATATCGGTCAACTCAGTCAGACGTTGATTACACTGACTTATGATAATACTATTGGTACCTCTGCAGGGAGTGAATTTTACTTGGCAAGTACATCAGAAGGACATCCTGCACTTGCCTACACCAATGCGAGTTTTACGGGCTTTCCTGTCAATGTGGATCAAAGTGGATCCCTCCCAGTGGAGTATTTAGCATTCACAGCTCGGGCACTCCCCAACTTTAAATCTCAGCTCAACTGGACGACAGCACGAGAGATTAATAATAGTGGATTCGTCGTCGAGCGCGCCCGTATCGATGACTTGAACTGGCAAGCAATCGGATTTGTGGAGGGAAAGGGAACGACCTCATCTGCGAGCGATTACGAATTCATGGACCCTGCACCCTTCACTGGGGAGAATCTGTATCGCCTACGACAAAGAGACATAGATGGCTCAGAAAGTCTCTCGCAGATTCGCACGTTGAGATTCGATGCCTCCCTTGAGATGTCAATCTATCCGATCCCTGCCAAAGAGGAGGTAAACGTGCGCTTGCTAGATTCCCAAATTCCTGAGGGAGAAGTGTTCTATACGATCTATGATTTTAACGGAAGAAAAGTGCTGGATGGTAAATGGAAGAAGAGCCTCCAGCATGCGATTGATATAGATCACCTGCCTGCTGGAACCTATCATTTGAGGGTGTTCAATGGACAGCAGGTATTCCAAAAGCAGGTTATGAAAGTACACTAACACGTGTAAGTAAGGATAAAGGATTCGTCCAAAGGTATTTTGTGCTTCACCTAATGCGCATAAAGATTAGGGATTAGTGCTAATAAGTCCAGGGCTGTGCATCTGTGCAGTCCTGGCAATTTATATGAATTCCTTTTGCTCAACTACTTTCCCATCTCACTGGGATTCTTCCCAAATCGCTCCGTAAATTTCCTGGTAAAATAGGAGGTGCTGTTGATGCCTACCTGAACCTGCGCCTCAAAGACCGTCGCTACCGCTCGCTGCTCTAGCAGTTCTCGTGCTTTCTGAAGACGAATTTCCAGGATGAAATTGACGGTCGTCATACCTGTCAGACGTTTGATGATCCTACCCAGTTGCTTGGAGCTGTAGTTGCTAGTTTGTGCCAGCGCTTCGACCCCAAACTGGGGATTATCTAAGTTGCCTAGCACCTCTCCTTCTAGCATGCGGAGCATCTGCTCATCCTGCGTCAGGACGACTTCTCTGGGCTCTGCCATCTGCTCCTCCAGATACGCTATGCGCTCACGCTTATTTTGGATCAAATTGTAGAGCCGTGCCTTGACTTCAGGTGTACTGAAGGGTTTAGTCAGATAATCGTCTATGCCGAGCTGGAACCCTTTGAGTTTGTCTGCTTCCAGATGTCTGGCTGTAAGGAGAACAAAGGGAATGCGTTTCCAGTCTTTGTGTTCATTGATCTTTTCCCTAAATGTAAACCCATCCATCTGCGGCATCATGACATCTGAAATGATGGCATCAAAATGTTGGTTTTTGAGCTGCTTCAACCCTTCCTCCCCATTATTTGCCCAAATACAATGATATTGGTCAGAGAGAATCTGGATGAGGTAAGCTCCCATTTCTTTGTTGTCTTCTACCACCAGTACATGTGGTTTTTCTCCTTGCACAGTCATAGGCGCAAACTGTGGCAGCGCTTGATGCCCCCATTCTTCTGGTGTTTCTATAGGGCGAGGCGGGGTGGGAGCCGTCGTTTCCTCCAAGGGCAACTGGAGGGTAAATGTGCTGCCTTCGCCCTGTCTACTTTCAACTTGGATGTCTCCTCCCATCAGTTGCGCCAGTTCTTTTGCCAGTGAAAGCCCCACACCCGTTCCTCCTTGCAAGGTGGTAGGTTGAACAGTGGATTGATAAAATCGATCAAAAATATAAGGTAGGTCTGCACTTGAGATTCCGTGACCTGAGTCTTTCACCTCAAAGAAAAATATCCCTTCCTCCTGATAGATATTCAAATGTACTTTTCCTCTATTTGGGGTGAATTTTAGAGCATTGGAAAGCAGGTTTTGCAGAATTTTTTCAAACTTATCTAGATCTATCCGCACATGTGCATCTACGGTCGTCATGCTGAGTTGATAATCGATCTCTCGGACTTCTGCCATAGATTCCATCGTACCAAAGATCCTCCTGACAAACGGATGCAGGGCCACAGGTACAGAATTCAACCTAAGATTTCCTGCCTCTACTTTGGACAAATCCATGATTTCATTGACAAGGGAAAGCAGGCGTTGGGCATTTTGCTGGACGGTGTGGAGCCGCTGACGGATAGGGACAGATTGGATCTGAGAAAGGACGTCTGAAAGTGGGCTGATAATCAGGGTAAGGGGTGTGCGCAGTTCGTGAGACACATTGGTGAAGAACTGCGTTTTGAACTGATCCAGCTCACGCAGTTTATTCGCTTCCATTTGCTGGACTTCTAGCGCACGCTCAGCCGCTTGTTTTCGTTTGCGTTGGCGCATCAAGTACCACTGGTAGCCTCCCACAACAAGTACAAGTAGGATCAGGCTGCCGATCATCAATTGGCTTCTTGCATTTTGCTCCTCTGCCAACTGAAGCTTCTGCATATTGATTTTACGCTCTTTGTCGGCTAACTCGTATTTTTTCTCTGCCTCTGCGAGCTGTTCTGAATTGCGCGCATCGTAGATTTTCTGATAATTTTTGCGAGCGGAATCCAGGGCATCATAAGCTGCTTGATATTTTCTCTGGCTATATAGACTGCGAGACAGATATTTGTTCCCCTCTGCCCGCATGAGATCATTTTCACGAATGGTCGGATTCGCTAAAGCCTCTCTGATTCTATTTTCGGCTACTTGGGGTTGTCCTTCCGTTTCCAGTATCCCCAGATAAAGCGAATTGAACGCATACATGTACGCATCTTGGGACTTTTTCGCATATTCTACTGCCAGGCGATAGTACTTTTTTTGAGAGTCTACACTGACAGGAAAAAGCTCGTAATACTCTGCCATGCAGGAATATGTATAGCAAAGAAAGCGGTATTGGTTGCGAGGCAAAAGGATTTTTTCCAAAGAGTCGAGTAGATGGAGCTTTTGGGCAGGCATGTGGTCCATGTGCCCCGCCATATTGATCATGATCCCTGCTCTGGTCCCAAAGTATCCCTCTCCAGGTAGGAAAGTTAGGGCACGTTTCCAGACTCCAATGGACTCTACCGTATCCCGCATGGCGACTTGTAGGTTCGCGATACTATTCAAGGCAGAAGCGGTAGAGACAGAGTCCCTGGAGGCAATCAATAAATCTACTGCCAGATATATTTTTTCAATGGCCTCCTGATAGTTGCCTTGGTATCGAAGGATCAGCCCTTGCCCATTGTACAGCTGTCCGAGTAGGGTGGAATCTGTTGATCCTTCCAGGAAAGTCGCTGCTTGAAGATAGGCCGCTTCAGCCTCTTCCAGTCGGCGGAGTTCCCCGAGCATTCTCCCTTGCCAGATATAGCCTTTTCCTATGCGGTCTTGATCCTTGGCCGATTTTCCATGTTCGGTTCCCTCTTGCGCATATTGTAAGGCTTCTTCGAGTGACTGATTGTAGGTCGCTTGCGCGAGTTGAATACAGATATCGGCTGCTTGGACAGGTTGGGCATGAGAGGACGCCAATAGAGATTGCAGACTGTCTATCTCAGTGGTCTGTGCATAGGTCAAGTTGGGGAGCCATGCTGTAAGGAAAATGAATTTAAGGAGGAAAAGATGGGCTGCAAGGTCATGGATCTTTTTGAGGAGGGAATAGCGAAAGTCTATACGAGCAATGATCATAAGCTAGTAATCCAAAAGATGTATAGTATAGGGAAATATACATATTAATCTTGATCTAACTAGGTAAGAGGTTGCTGAATGGATTTGAATCCTGCACCAGCGAAACTCGTTAGCCATTGGACAGATCTACCCTACATACGGCTGATGATGAGGACTTGCATGTAGAGAAAGGAGATTAGGTCTCAATAGATGATGAGGAAGTCAAAAAAAGCGACCATTTATATGCAGCATTTATCATATAATCTCCGTCATTGTGATGACTAGCCACTTCTTTTCATTTTTTTGCCCAAAATCAACCTCATGAAATCCTCCCTCACGTTACTCCTTTTGTGGAGCAGCTTAGCTTGCTTCGCCCAAAATTGGAACCTCACCTCTCCTCGGCACATGCCTGTCAGACTACTTGAGCCAGACGGTAACTCCCTCTGGGTCCTCGGTAGCGAACTCCATCAGCTTGATGCGCAGACTCTTGAACCTCTTCAGCATGTGAATCAGCTCGATTTTCCGATAGATCTCGATGAGGTCATCGGTTTTCAGCCTCCTACACCCAATGGAAGCCTATGGCTGCATACAGAAGGAGCTGTGTATGGTCGTATCCAGGGAGAATGGCAGTCTTGGACACACTTTAATAATCACACGTTTTCTAGTTATAAGCTGACAAAAATGCTGGTGGATGAGGCAGGAACGGCTTGGGTCGGTTTGGGAAGATCATACGGTAAAGATGGGAAAGACTATGGCGTCATCTTACGATTAAATGAGACAGGCATGGATACCGTATGGCTAGATCTAGGATATAGGGCGTTGAATGGGATTCAGGACATGGTCATGGACGTAGAGGGTAAGGTGTGGATGTTGGTAGATGGAAAACTAGGCAATGTAGACAATGGACATGCTCAAACTTTTATCCTTCCTTCCTTTATATATGACCCACAGAAGATTCTTACAGATCGATTGGGGAAGCTCTATGTTATGCATCGAAATGGAATCTCTACTCTCTGGGATGGTAGCTGGACACATGCGTCGTATCCTGGTACGTCAGATTATCCGGAACTAGTCGTTTCCAAGGCGAGTCTTTCAGAGGATGGGACACTTTATATATACCGTGAGCACGATCCTACGCTGACGACATTCCAATCAGGGAGTTGGGGGACATTAGATGCTCCGATGATGGGGAGAGAGAATAGGTGGGGCCCCAATGGAAGAGATAATTTTGACTTCCGAGATTTGGCTGTTGTAGGCAATCAACTCTTCTTAGGAGGAGAATATTTATGGGAAGAGGACAATGGTACTTTTACACGCGTCCCTCAAAATGATAGTTGGCTTTCAAGCCCTCCCCAATGTATGGCACTCAACTGTGAGGAAGAAATATGGGTTGGTTCGCGTCAAGGACTAGATGTCTATGACTTCCGATCAGAGACGGCCATGCACTTTGATGGTTCGAACTCCCCGATGGTAGGGCATCGTGTCTATTATATAGATTGGGATTCGCCCCGCGATGCTTTGTGGGCCATGACAGAATGTGGGTTCAATCGCTATCAAAATGGTCAGTGGACGTATCTACAATTTCCAGGAGTGACAACTTGTGGACTGGGGGAGGAGATATTTGTGTATGACATGAAGACGGATGCTTTGGGAGATCTATGGATAGGGACATCTGATGGGCTGTGGAGGTGGAATGGATCATATTGGTGCCATTTTACAGAGGATAACTCTCCCATCCCTATAGAGCCTAATTATGGTGGCCCTCAGGATGGAGGGGCACATTTTACACGTATGGGGAGGTCACTAGGCGTAAGTTTGGGACGCTTTGGGTGGATGATCATCGACAGCGTCGGCACTTGGAAGGTAGCGAATATACTTGTTCCTGACGCTGCACCTCCTCACTTCAATGGGAGAGGAGAATTGGTCATCATGGCAGATGGTTCTTTACATGAGATCAGTAAGCAGACGTTCAGGAAGATAGATTATGACTTTGGTTTTACTGATCCCTATTTCACTTCATATGAAAACCTGGATGCAGATTCCTGGATCACGATGGGATACTTCTATGAAAATCAAAGACTCATGACTTGGGGTGTACCAGGCTTAAACTTTGTTCATGGTGATGGAATAGCAGCAAGGGGGGAAGAGGAGATTTGGATTGCTTCACGCGAAGGTATTTGGGAGACGACAAAAGATGGGATAAGGGCACAAGCTTTGAGTAAGGGGACAGAGATCAGAAAAAAGGGGGTACAGGATGACCAGAATTCGTGGAGAGAAGTAGCAGTCTCTTGTGAGGATCGTCTGGAGCCTCCTAAGATCTTAGCAAAACTGAATCTAAAACTAGAATTTAGTCCGCTAGATCAAATGATGGTGATTACAATGGAGGAGGCGCTCCAAAATCCTCGTATGACCCTTATCAATGCGGCAGGTCAAACGCTCTACCAAAATCAGTGGTTAAGTATTGATGGTCCTATCAAGATTTCCTATGCTCAATTAAGCGCAGGACAGTATTGGTTGCGGATAGAAGCAGATGAGTATACCGAAGGACAGATCTTTCGAATCGGTATTGTCAATTGAGAAGAACAGAATATCTACCTCTACGTAGGATCACTGCCAGGCTGTGGTCTTTCGTCAGGGTATAATTTACTGGTTATCAGATATTTTCTGATTACATACAATGCATCATCTTAGCATTTATTATAAAGGATTACACCATGACGAAAGAC
>JBCBPW010000078.1:0-32029 GCA_039820545.1 Bacteroidota bacterium
CACAGATGATAAGCCCTCACTCCGATCATTCCTTTTCTCTCAATAATTCTGATAGTGTAGGAACTCCATGCTCGATCCTTTCTTGATCGGTAATCTGTGTCGTATCCATTTTATAGAGTTCTATGGAATTATCAAGCTGTACGATGTATTGAGTACCAAATATTTGGGGTTCTTTCCTCCACATTAAGTCTCGATCAATGGCAGCAGCAAGTAGCCATTTATTGATACTGGAATCCATTTCAATAGCTGTCTGCATCAACTTTACGGTCATAGATGAGGCTGTGGTATCTAGTCCATGTTGGAATATCATGCCCGCACGTTCATAATCTTTTGAAGTCCTAACTAGATTAGAATCCAATAACTCATACACTCTTTCCCTTCTTGCCGCATCTCTTTCTCGCACGAGTTGAGGGTTCCTATTCAGGAGGGATTGCATTGAATCTTTGGAAGAACGGTCCTCCTGATCCATCGTGTACAGTTCTTGTAGTTCTTGGTTGTCCAGCAGTGTCTCGTCTTGGGCTGATTTGTTATCCTTTTGTTCACAACCAAAGATGAGACACAGTGCGATCAGGCAAAAGATGGTTTTTTTCATGTAATGAGTTTACGAATTATTGAGGATAACGACATAGAGCATGCAGCAGCTCATTGAAGTTATAATCGAAATTCGTTGCACGCTTTGTCTCATCATTAAAGCACGACGATAGCCTTTATCATTCTCCCCTCAACAGCTTATCAATATAGTAATATCCTGACAGCATCGATCCAGGAGCGCCCATCTGCCTGTAAGGATCTAAAATAGAGCCAGCAAAATAGACGCGCTTATCCAAGGGCTTCGCCAAGGCATGGAGATGAGAGGACTTCTCATAGGGCGTGACGACCCAAGTTCCCTGTGTAAACTCGTGCTGCCCCCAATTCTCCAGCCGATATTCTCCTGTAAATGTTTCGGAGGCCTTGCCATCAAACATCTGATCTAGCTCTTGGATGAGCGTCTCTATGATTTCCGCTTCAGAATCCAGTGCATAATACTTCTTAGCTTCTTCTCCCACACACAGAAATCCCAGCACGTGGGTTTGCGCATCCTTCTTAAATGCAATATCATAATATGATTTTTCTCCCCCTTTGGTTCCATAACCTACCTCACACTGCACCAGGTCAGGATAAAATTTCTCGGAGAATTTCATGACAATTTTAAATCCTGGAAGGAAGTTGATGCCATCTATGGCTTGCTTTTTCTCAGCGCTCAGTGTAGGAGAAAACTGAATTTTATTCGCTTTAAGTACGCCGACGGGAACCGTGACTAGGACTTTATCCGCTTCATAGGTATCTCCGTTTTCGGTCACGATCACGACTTTCTCGCCTGTGTAGTCAATGGATCGAACGGGAGCATGATAAATAATTTTGTGCTTGACTTCCTGGGCTATATTTTCATCCAGAAAATCGTACCAAGTAGAGTTCTTGAACTTGGATTCTGGCATAAAGTCATAGAAATACTTCAAAAAAAACGTCGAGGGTTTGAGGGCTTTGCCATCCCACTTCAGCACGGTATCCAGTTTATAGGGAATGACTGCTTCATCCACTTCTTCGCTCTTTTTTCCTTTGATCACATTCAATACTTTGGGATGGCTATGTATCCATTCGGCTCCGAGGTCTATGGGGAAGTCTGCCAAGGTCGTATCCTTTTTCAATCGGCCTCCATATCGATCTGTCGCTTCCAATATCTGATAATCGATCTTGTTGCGCTCCAATATTTTGGCGGCTGCCAAGCCTGCGCCCCCCGTTCCGATAATGATCACTTTCCCATCATAATCATAGCTATTGTCCAGAGCGGTCTGCTCAGGGAGCTTATCGACAGCACGTGCTGCCCAATTGAAAACGAAGGATGAGGTTTTTCTCAAAATCCATGGAACCAAACCAGTAGATGCCATATTTACTTTCATTACGCGTTATACTTCGATTCTGTGCTCAAAAGTAGTCGATGCGCAGCGCAAAGAATTTGATATATGTCACAAACTATCGCATGGCTCTAATCCTGCTTAGCGTCTCTCTACTCACTCCCAAATAGGAGGCGATATCGGTCAAAGACACCCTTTGCAAAATGTAAGGCTCCTTCTCAAGCAGTGCGGCGTATCGCTCGTGTGCGGTCATAAATTGCAACTGGCGGAGTTTTTCCTCCGTGTACGACGCATGCTCTAGGAGGAGATCATTGACCAAATGGCTGGTAGACAAATCTCGTTGGGCCAGTTCTTTCAGTTGCTTGATAGGCATTTGGATCAAATGTGCATCTTCCAGAAACACAAGGGTTTCCTGTGAGGGTAGGTCCTGAAATGTAGCCATAGAACCAATGAGCTCATTTTCAAATGCAAACCAAATACAGACTTCTTTGCCATCCTTTAAATAGTAGGACTTGACGGCCCCTTTGAGGATAATGTAGGAGTAAGGATGGGACTTTCCCTCTGAGATGATTTCTGTATGCTTCTTCGCTGTCTTGTACTGACAAATGCTAGTTAAAACATCAAGTGCCTCCTCTTTCAGGACAGGAAAAAGGGTATACAATGTTTGTTTGAGGTCTAGGTGATCCATGTTGAGCGGATGGGTGATTTCTCATCTAAGGTACAATACTTCTCTCATACCTCATGGTCTACTAGCTTCCTCTTTCAGCTCAATTTTTCGAGCTTCTAGGTCTTTGATGATGATGCATATTGGCATTCAGACTCTGTGGGTTCTTTGATGACTTCGACATCCCACTCTCTCAATTTTGTTAGGGTCTCATCTAGATTTGCAACCGTAAACCCTAACCTCAATGATTTGTCAGGCTTTTCTTGACTTTTTAGGAGAAGGTAAATCTCAAATACAGTTCCTCCCATCTCTGTTGCATAATGCCATGCACTATTGCCATGTCGATGGAACTGAGATAGATACCGATTAGTCATATCGCCAAATTGAAGAACTGACTATAGATAATGACTTTTAAAAAAGCCTTCAAAAAGGCAGGTTTGTAAGACAAAGGATCAATCCTGTAGATCAGTCTAGTTCCTTGAGTCTTAGGCGTCAATATGAGACACCTTTATACCTCGTACCCACCTGTATTACAGATTCTTAGGAGAGAGCAAAGAGCATTTAGTCTTGATAAAATTGATGGACCAACTCTATTTAGGATATCCTACTTTAGTGGTACTTGGTATACAGTGCGAATTGAGCAACAGATGATTTTATTACAATGTCAAGCGGATCAGGTGTTTGCTGCAAAAGATGGATAGGGCCTCTACCAAGTCATTGAACGATTTATTCACAAATATAATCGAAGGAAACACCATGGAATCAACAAGTAAAAGCCTATTGAGATCTATTCAAATACTCAACAAATTCAAAATAACAAACTAGCTCAAGTCGTTGGACAAATGAGGAGTATTAAACCTTACTATTTTAGGATCTCATAAGATGGTTTTGTCCTGAAATAGGTTGGCTTTAAAACATCTTTTCATAGATTTATAGGAAAAGAAATCAAGAAAACACAAATATATTGAGCTCCTGTTAGATCATCCCGTAACTATCAAATAATATAATTATTACTTCCAAAAATTACTACTTTAGAAAAAAATAAGTATAAATTATCTTTTCATATAAAATTTTCACTATTCGGTTATGAAAATGTTACACACATTAATGTTTTTTAAGTTTTCACATGTAAATAAACGTGATGGATCATATGTATATGAAGTTGAAGAAAATCATTATGGGACAAGTTTTTTCTTTATATACAATGATGGGAGATATGGGATCAATGGTCCACATGAAAGAGCACCAGAAGCACTTCAAAATGCTATTGCTAATATTATCAGTAGTAGCTCAGATTCTTCTGGAGAATCAGGAATTTCGTATCAAAGGTAGAATCTTTATCTTGTGCCTTGATCAATCAGTCAACCTGTTCTAAATAAGGTTGGCTAATCAAAGCACAGGCACATCTATCTGAATCTAGCAAAGATGGATTAGATCTCTATCAGGGTACAGTACTCTATATTCAACTAGTCAAAAAATACAAACTAAAAAACCAGCTTTAGTGGTTCGATGAATATGGAGGTATTGCATAACCCAATTGAAGACAATTTATATAGATTCCAAATATATTAAACCCATCCCCTCTCACCGCATCATCTCCGCCTTCTCCTTCTCTACATCTGATACCTCCTCTACTTCCGACTTCAACAGGTACTGCATCAGCATATTCGAAAGCATAACAAGCAGGCCTCCTACTAGCGACTTGATGAGAGATCCGCGCCATAACATATTGAGCAGTGCAGCCCAATCCAGGTCTTCTTTCAGTAGGCCCATGACGACGATGCCCAAGGCCAAGATGACGCCATGCCCCAAAAAGAAGAGGACCCAAGGTCCCCACCACTTCCTGGCCCAAGGCCGCTCTGCCAACATCCCCACGACGAAAGCCGCCACCAAAAAGCCCCACAAAAATCCACTCGTCAGTCCAATCAGATGCTCCACCCCTGCTTTCCCTTGCGCAAAGACAGGCAAGCCCAAGGCCCCCATGATCAGGTATAAACCTACAGCTGCCGTTCCCCGCCATTTGCCGAGCAGGACGACCAAAAGCAAGATGACCAAGGTCTGAAGCGTGATGGGAATGCCTTCCACGACATGTAGGGTGATCGGAGCTACTAAAGCCATGACAAGTCCCGCAAGGAGGACTTTGACAGGTCCATCCCAAAATTTGTCCGCTGTGGAAGGTGTAAACTGGTCAATCAGCATCATGCATCTTCAAGTATGGAGGCCACACAGAGTCATATGTACACGCCTCGTGCTTTCCCTCACAAATTGTAGCCGAGCGTATCCGTGACGTTCATTTGTTCTCGGCTGCTTTTCAACCTACAAAGGTAAAAGAAACTCTCCCCTGCACCAAAAATGAAAAAAATCCCTGCGAAAAGTGACCCCATCCCTATTTATCCTTCCTATAGACGCAAGATTTTACTTGCAGTTTTAGGGCGTTTTCATGGCTGTTGCCCGCAAGTGTGGCTACTTGCGGGCCCTTTTTTTTATTATCTTTTTATGAAAGACCATGCCCTAGCGGCGGCCCTACCAAAACCAACGTTTCTTTTGTACAAGATTCGAAGCCTCCACCTTAGAGTTCACTGCTAGCTTTTGGTAAATATTTTCAATGTGTCTTCTGACAGTTTTGGGAGAGATAAACAGGCTTTCTGCAATTTCCGTATAGGTTTTACCACTGGCGAGGGGTTCGAGTATTTCAATCTCACGGGGGGTAAGTCCAAAATCCTGTGGTTGATCCCTAGGAGCTGGGGCAGGTGCTACACGGAGTATATCCAAGGCTTTGGCCGCCACGAGCGGAGACATAGGCATCCGCCCCTCATACACATCCTGGATCGCTTGCACAATACGATCGGGAGATTCATCCTTGAGTAAATAGCCAGAGGCCCCTGCTCGAATAGCAGCAAAGATCCGATCCTCATCTTCAAATACCGACAGCATCACAATCTTGATATCTGATGCCAAGTTTTTGATTCGCTGCGTGGCCTCAATCCCATCCATGGGGCGCATCTCGATATCCATCAACAGCACTTGAGGAAGAGGGGTAGACGCTGCCTTAATCTGTGCTACGGCATCCGCTCCATCCCTTGCAGTCCAGACGACTTCCAAATCTTTGAACCGAGCAAAAATCTGCTCTAGATTTTCGCGAATCTCGCGCCGATCATCCGTGATGCCCAAATAGATCATAGTGTGATATTTGTAACTAAAATACGGATGTCCTCCATGATTTTCCAATAGGGCATATGCCGTATTTGCCTTTCATCCAACATCATCAAAGCTTGATTCTGTTTACATAACCCCAACATTTGTCCTACAAATGGGGCAAATGCCCGATTGTGCAACTCCCTTGAGATCAAGTTCTTTGCAGCATATTATTCATTAATCCCCATCACATATGCTCGCTAAGCCAAATAATGATTCCCATAATCACAGGAACATAATTTTCCCTCAAAAACTCCTTTTATGGGTTCTGATGTCCTTGCCCCTTTTCTTGACTGCACAGCCCAATGACAAACAAGCGCTGCTCGACTTCATGGTGCCGTTTCAAGCTTTGACCTCGACAGATCAAGGCAGTCAGAAAGACGATAAGTGGCGGCTACAAAGATTGGATTATTACCACAAACCTGAGAATGCCTTCTTTGCCTTGCCCAGTTCGGTCTCTACGAGTGTAGAGTGTGTAGAGGGAGATTGTATGAATGGCAAGGGCATGGCTACTTATCCTACTATGGGTGCTAGCTACTATGGCACCTTCAAAAATGGCTATCCACATGAACGTGGCATAGTCACCAATGCGGCAGGACAGACGATGATCATCACACATTATGAAGGAATACCCTGGGGGCCTGCTGCACTGGAGTTGGTCGATGATGAGAAAAGAGACTACCTCCATCTTGAATTCCAAAGTGGTGATCTTGCCAAAACAACCAATTTTTATGTTCCAAAATATCGCCTCTACTACAAAGGATTGATCGACGATTTTATGCCTTATCGCGAAGGTAGGCTGTATGGAAGAGGTGTGGATGCAGAAGTTCTCTTCCACGAAGACGGTAGGATCAGAGGAGCAAATGGGAAATTACGCTATCAAGAAGGGGTCTACTACGAGGGTAAGCTACAGTGGAAGGATAACGACTTCACATTTTCCGAGAGAGGGACGCTCCACAATGAAAATAACGGTACGCGTATTGATATGACGTTCCTTCCCAATGGGAAACCCAGTCTCCAACAAATGTCCATTTGGCGAAATGATACGGTCTACGTGGGACCTGTAGATGAAAAATTGCAGCCCCATGGAGAGCGCGGACGTTTGATGCACAACGGACGAAACTTCCGATACGGCGTGTGGAAACATGGTGTGTACCAAGGAAAATATGGGAAACAGCCCGCACGTACAGCCACCTTTGCCTCCAACAGTACAGCAGGTCAGCAAAATCGAGCCTTTGTCATACAAGCCATTAAAAATAAACTGGGAATCAACGGATTCAGCAAATATACCCTTTACGAAGGCAGTCCTACAAGCAATACCTTCAGCATTGAGGCAAATGGGATGCACCATCAATACTTGGGGATTTGGATCATCAATTTCTCAAGAAATGCGCAAGAAGTATGTCTCAAGCCTCAATTTCGCGGAGGATCTAGTAGCAAAAAGTGCTACAACATGTCAGTACTCGCCCACCAAGCCAGTGACGGCTCCTTCAATTTTGAAGGTGATGGCATTGCGACACTTCCTTTCAACCTCCCAAGTGATGAGGGTACTTTCCGATTTGACATCACAGAGGGAAACGGAAGAGACCTCTACATCCTTGTTTTTCCTCGCTAATTATCAATCGACAAATTCATCTCTCATGAAATTATCCATTCTATCCATTCTCCTCCTTGGCCTACTCAACATTTCTCCCTCACAAGAAACCTATGTCAAAGACATAGACGGCAACAAGTACGAAGTATTCGAACACAATGGCTACCTGATCATGGCTGAAAACCTGAGAACGACTCGCTTTCGCGACGGCTCTAAGATCAAAAAGACCCAAAATTATGGCAAATGGGAAGATGGCATCAAGGCTGAAGAACCAATGTATTGTTTTTATCAAAATATGAAAGTCTTCTCCGATGAAGGAGGGTACCTCTACAGTCCTGGAGCGGTGCGTTCGGATCTAGGGTTGGCCCCTGAAGGATGGCATATTCCTACCTATGAAGAATGGCAGGAGATCTTCTTCAAAGGCGATCAGACAGAAGTTCATAACGTCTACACACTCACTTGGGAGATTTTGAGAAATGACAGAAAGAGTGCTAAAAAATACAACAACGAGCTACACATTTCTCGAAAGTTTGCGGCACTTGGAAGTGGTTATCGTAAAAAAGATGGCTATTTCCCTTCCAAAGAATTTACGACTACCTATCTCGCCACAGCTGATGGCACGAGCTGTTTCGAACTCAGTTTGATGGGAAGAAATAGTACGGGCTCTCACTTACGCAGAGCGCTTCCTAGTTCACAGGCGGGGATTGCTGTTCGCTGTGTACGGAAGCTCTAGAATACGTACGCCTCACGGATAGATAAATGTAATCTCAAATCCTTTGTGAGGGGTAGAATTTAGCATGTATTCTACCCCTCAATCTTTGGGATATGCTGCTATATTATACAGTACTTTACAGACTGTAGCCATCTTCTCGCTCATGAAACTTGATCGAAATATCTTTAATCGGATCAGCCGTTTCTGGGTTTTCCTGCGGATTAGGTAGACATTGGGCATTAATAGAAAGGATGTAGGAGAAAAATAGATAACATAGAAAGTGGATGAAGTCTAAAATCTTGATAGGACTCTTATTCGTTTTGGGGGGATGTTTACCCAATAATAATCCAGTTACTGACATCTCTCAAGAGGACTCCCTTCATGCCTCAATCGAATATTCGCCCCCAGTACAATTAATTGAAGAAGTCTATCTTTCAGAAGACTTTACTTTAGACAGTATCTCATACACTGATCATGAACATCACATCTATTGCCTAGCTGAAATACCTAAAACTGCATTTCCAACTTTCAATGTATTTATTGACAAACGATTTACTGAGATCCAAAAGATCATGTATGCACGAGCTGAAAAACGGCAATGGGGGATAAAAGAAGCTTTTGCTAATGATCCTGATAACTTAGAAGAAGAATTATCCAAGCTTTGTAGCTTTGACTTTCATCCTCAAGCCATATATCAAGACGCCACCTGTATCAGCATCAGATTTTGGGCCACGTGGCTTGAACAGAGCTTCCACGGCTTGCCTGAATACTACACTGTCAACTTCGATAAAGAAACGCTAACAGAGATATATTTCGAGGATTACTTTCACCTGAGTTCTGCCCAAGATTCGCTTCTGTTGTTGGCGTTGATCAACGAAGGTTTACAAAATCCACATCTGTCTATCAAGGAAGTGTATCCAGTAAAATTCAATATAGAAGGAGACTCCATTTCTTTCAATTTTGATGCCTATGAACTGGAAGCTTATGCCTATGGAATGCCAAGAGCCTATGTTTCAAAAATAAAATTAGGCCACCTGATTCATGAAAGATTCCAGTGAAATATGCAATTGTCGCCCTTTCCAAGTGCTAATTAGCACCTCCTAGAGATTTCCTGCAACGACACCCCAAATAGAGGGTCTTTCTATCTCACCCTCTTTTCCCCAACATATGCACTACTTATCTACTATTTGTGTATTACTCCTGCTAAGCTTTTACACTCCTACAGCCTCAGCTCAAACTTCTGCCACTCAACTGGATGCCCTTATGGAGGATCTATGGGAGCAAACACAGGTAGCAGGCATGGCACTATCCGTTAGTCAATCAGATTCCATGATCTACTCCAAAGCATGGGGAATGGCAGATGCAAAAGGGGAGATTCCCATGAAGCCTACGACACGCGTCAGGACAGCCTCGGTTGCGAAGGTCTTAACAGCCACGGCCTTGGGAAAACTCGCGACAGACGGAAAACTCGACTTTGACAAACCCCTCAAATCCTATCTTCCCTATTTAAACGCACCCTATGCCAATCTCACCACACGACAAATCGCAGGGCATACAGCAGGCATTCCGCATAGACCCGCTTCTCAAAAAGCCCAAAACAAGCATTATACAGATGTAAAAGAAACACTTCCCTTCTTTGATAAAGTTTCCTTGTTATTTGAGCCTGATATGGCGTATAAATATTCTACCCTTGGATACAACCTCTTGGCGATCCTCATTCAAGAAATCTCAGGTAAGCCTTATGCTGATTTTATGAAAGAGGATATTTTTATGCCTTTGCACATGAATCAAACAGCTCCTGATGATCACACAGTCTTTTCTGAAGAGGATGCCCAAATGTACTATCTCAAGAAGGGAAAGCTAAAGCAAGAGAAGAAGATTCAGGATGGAAGCTACAAGTTGGCAGGTGCGGGGTTTAGAAGCACCTCGGAGGATCTCGTCCATATGATGCGTGCTTACGCCAATGGATTTATCTCTGAAACGGTCGTCCAGGAGATGTTTCGAAGCCATCGCTTAGGTACAGGAGAAGATACACAGGTCGGCATCGGATGGCGCATCAATCGTGACATCAGTGGAAACCCCACCATAGAGCATGCAGGAAGCTGGCAAGGCGCGAGAACCGTGATCGTGTATTATCCTGAACAGGATCTCGCCATTTCTATCATGATCAATACCAAGTGCACCTTCTTTATTGAAGAAACGGCCCACCTCATCGCAGAGTATTTCCTACACGAAGCGAAAGCCCCTGAAGAATGGGAAACACCTCCCAAGCAACTGGAAGTGCTCAACAATCGATTGGATGGTGGAGTCGAGACCTATGCAGGGGAAATCAAAACAGAGGCAGATGGAACACCTATTATGTATGTGGAGACAGAAAGGGATTGGTTGAAGCAAAATAAGCTCTTTCCTATGCCCACAGCTGATCATTTCGCCCTTTCGACGGTCTATGGCTTATTGTATCTCAGGCTAGCATTCACTCCTAATTGTGTAGGTAAGCTGTTTTTGTACCAAACCCTCAAAGATCCCTATCACATGAATCAAAAGCCGATGCTGGAGTTAAGGGAAAAGCTATAAATAGCTACGCCTCCTCTGCCAGCATTTTCTCAATCAACGCCTGATATTCCGTCACAAACTGCTGGTAAGGCACTCCTGTACCAGGACCATTGAAGCCTGTATGGATCTTGCGGATGGTGCCATCACGTCCGATCCATATACTCGTAGGATAGGACAATACGTGATTGAGCATGGGTAGTTTTTCCGCAGCCGTACGCTTACTTGTCGTCGTAGAGGCTAATAAAATCTCATAAGGAACGCCCATCGACTCTTTCATGCGCTCGACTCCTGCTGTACTTTCGCTTCTTTCAAAGGCAAGTCCGATGATCTCCAAGCCTTGGTCATGGTAGGTCTGATGCCACTGCGTCAGCAGACGTGTCTCGTCCATACAGTTGGGGCACCAGGAACCGAGAATTTGTACGACGACGGCTTTACCTTTGTAGGCATCGCTTGGGAAGCGCACAGAATCTCCTGCCATATTGGGGAATGAAAAAGATAGGGCGTCATAGCCTTCATTCAAGACCGTCAACACATCAGGATCTCTCAGCGTAGCTTCAGGATTCACCTTGGCAGTCCAAGGCTCCTGCCAATGCTTGCCCGAATAAAAAGAGCCACTCAACTGGCCATCTACCTGAAGCTGAGCTTCAAAAACGAAGAGGTGAGCACCATCTATGGTGTTCAGTGTAAGCTGACTGTCTACCAATATCCCATGTAGGAAGCGATAATCTCCTGTCTCCGTAAGGAAGGTTCCCCTAGCTGTACCGTCGCTAGCTATTTGGAATTTGCCAATAGCAGGATATTCGTCCTCTGTACCCGGGCTGAACAAAACGTCCCAAGTCTCATCCAAGCTTACAGCAGTGGATGTTGGTGGCGTACTTTTTTCTCCTAGTTGAGCTGAAAAAGGAATCTTATAATCAGGCCCCCTAGAAGGATCATAAAAGTAGCCCTTCCATTCATTCGCAGAGACCAACTTACCCTCTAGATAAGAGAGGAAAACAGGAAACTGTGTGCGAAGGGTATCATTGTGCATCGTGACCTCATCCATCACAATGTCTTCTCCTCCATTGTCAAATGAAAGCCGATAGGTACCTTGTTCTTCTGATAAACGGGCACTCACCTCTAAATCTACCCCTTCTCTCAAATCGAAAGAGAAATTCCAATTGCCTGTTTGCGGCATGAGGGGCTGTGAGGAATCGCAACTTGAAAGTGTCACCAAGAGGCTGATCACCCAAATATATTGTAATAAATGTTTCATGTTCTCTTTTACTCAAACGTTAACCCTACTTCCCTTCTCATGCTCAACTCAGCAGATCCTTCCCGATATCTGTCCGATAATACTTCCCTTCAAAGTCGATCTTTTCTGCATTTTCAAGCGATTGCTGGACGGCCTCTGAAATGCTATCGCCAAATGACGTAACGGCCAGCACGCGCCCTCCATTGGTCGCCACCGTCTGGTCTACTGACTTTGTCCCCGCATGAAACAAGATAGAGCCATTCGTTTGCTCCCAACCTGTCATCACTTTTCCTTTCTCATATGCTTGTGGGTATCCTCCACTTACCAACATGACGGTAGCGCAAGTACGGGGATCTACAGCCAATGATTTGTCTGCTAGTTGTCCATCTCGGGTGGCTTCGAGCAACTCGACGAGATCAGAAGTCAAACGCGGAATAACCACCTCCGTTTCGGGATCTCCCATTCGGACATTGTACTCCAATACATACGGCTTGCCCTCGACCACCATCAGCCCGATAAAAATGAATCCCTTATAATCCAGCCCTCGGCTTTGGATACCGTGAATGGTGGGTTGAACAATGGTTTCCTCTACATTTTGTAGAAATTCGTTATTCGCAAATGGCACAGGAGAAACAGCTCCCATCCCTCCTGTATTCAGCCCTGTATCTCCTTCTCCAATACGTTTATAGTCTTTGGCAGAGGGCAAAATCACATAATCTTTTCCATCTGTCAGGACGAAGATAGAGATCTCAATTCCTTTGAGAAACTCCTCCACGACTACTGTCGAGCCTGCGCCACCAAAACTCTCTCCAGACAGCATATCGCGAATCGCCTGCTCTGCCTCCTCATGACTTTCGCAGATCAACACACCTTTCCCTGCGGCCAAGCCACTCGCTTTGACCACCACAGGTAGAGACTGGCTTCGTGCAAATGTGACCGCGTCCTCCACTTGCTCCTGCGAAAAAGCCCCATAGGCAGCAGTAGGAATACCAAATTCCTGCATGAATGCCTTGGAGTATGCCTTACTCCCTTCCAGTTCCGCCGCAGCTTGGGAAGGACCCATGACTGCTACTCCTTTCTCCTGAAAATAATCATAGACGCCATCCACCAACGGTTGTTCAGGCCCCACCACGATGAGGTCAATTCCTTCTTCTTGCACGAGGGTATGCTGGGCTTTGAAGTCCGATACGCCAATGGCGACATTGGTGCCGTGCTGAGCTGTACCTGCATTTCCAGGGGCGATAAATAGCTGCTCACAGCGAGGAGATTGAACGAGCTTCCAAGCCAGCGCATGCTCCCGACCGCCCGAACCGAGTAACAAAATTTTCATAGGCTGAAATTAGCTATTTTTTTCACTCGTGAAATGTATGAGCAGGTTGTTTACCTAGAAAAGGCGAAACTTTTCGATACAGAGGTGGTATATTTGTAGCTTATGTGAGCCTTGATTATATCTCCAGAATATGATATTCAAGGTATTGCGTCTCATTTTTCCAGAAAACTCAACCGCTGACATCCAGTATGGCTAAAATTGACATTCATCCACAAGGAAAGGATCAGTTGCGCATTCAACCCTCTGTCAAGCAGGTGCAAATCGTGCTGGCGATGATGGTATTGATCGGAGTAGGGATTTTTGGCGTATTGGCTTACCGATTTTCTGGAGGAGAGTTAAGCCCCATCAGTTTTTCACTCCAAGTGCTGGGAGTGCTTGCGATTCTGGGCTTATCAGGTCGCTACATGTACAAAGGCATCAAGGACCGATTTCGACTTATACTCGATCGCGCTTCTCACCAGGTCCAATTCAACGAAGAAACCCCTGTTTTTTATGATGCGCAAACCAAGCTGTACTTACGTCCTTTGGATTCGGAAGACGAAGATGATTATGGAATGGGAGAAATTGTAATGATTCAGCAAAAAGAACACATCTTGGTCCCCTTCGTAAAGTATGGAGAAGGAGAAAATCTCATTCATCAAATGAGCGACTTTTTGGGAATCCCTTCTGATATTCAGCCCTTACCTATTGTAGACTAAGATAGATGAAAACCAATCCAGCCATAGATGCACTGCTGGGCGTAGCCGTAGGCGATGCGCTCGGCGTACCGTATGAATTCAAGACCAGGATCGATATGCAGTTAAGCCCTGCTAAGGACATGACTGGCTATGGGACCCACAACCAACCTCAGGGCACATGGTCGGACGACAGTTCTATGACCTTTTGTCAGGCAGAATCCCTTGTACATGCAGGCTATGACTTAGCAGACCTGAGCCAGCGATTCATTGATTGGAAGCTGCGCAACTATTGGACAGCACACAATGAATTGTTCGACATCGGGATCACCACCAGTCAAGCTATTTCTCGTTTGGCACAAATCCTCGATAAAGAGGAATGGGATATGCTGCCTATACAGAAGAATTTGGGGGACGAATATGAGAATGGGAATGGTTCCCTCATGCGGATCTTGCCCTTGCTTTTTTATCTCAAAGGCAAGGACCTAAAAACTCAATGGAGATGTATCTGGGAAGTTTCGGGACTTACCCACCGACATGTACGCGCAGGTATGGCTTGCTTTATCTACTTGAAATTCGCAGAACATCTACTGGATGGGAAAAAGAAAGAGGAAGCATATCGTCTGACGCGTAAGGAAGTAGAAGCTTTCTGGAGAATCTTGGAATTGTCGAACGAAGAACGTAAACACTTCCGTCGGATCATCCAACAGGATGTGCGGAACATCTCTTGGAAAGATCTTCGTTCGGGAGGCTATGTCATTGAATCTTTGGAGGCGAGCTTCTTGTGTTTCCTGCAAAAGGATAATTACGAGCAGACTGTATTGACAGCCATCAATCTGGGGCATGACACAGATACGACGGCGGCCATTGCAGGGGGCTTAGCAGGATTGTACTATACGTCGAATGGCATCCCAGAGTATTGGATTGTATCCACTGCGAGGATGGAAGACATCGTGGATCTGGGAGAGAGGTTACATGCGAAATATGGAGGAGAATAATCACCTACTTCCTCAACTCAAACATCATCCCAATCTCCGTCTTAGGTCTCAACGTAATAGAAGGAATCAATTCGATGGACTCTCCTGGATTCGTACGCTGTATACGAAATCGCTGTAGGATCATCGCTAAGGCGATCTGCATTTCGACGACGGCAAACTGGTTCCCTACGCAGAGGCGAGGCCCCATGCCAAAGGGGATATAGGTATGTGGCTGGATCTCCGATTTACGGTCGGGATGGAAGCGTGCAGGGTCAAATTGATTGGGGTTTTCCCAGTATTTTTCGTTGCGATGCAGGCCATAAATGAATACGGCCACTGTCTCTCCTTCTGTCAACTCTAGTTCTCCGATGGAATCTGCGCCCAATGCCTCTCTCCCTGTGATCCATGCAGGAGGATACAACCGAAGGCTCTCATCTATGACCTGTTTCAAATACCTAAGCTCGCGAAGTTGGGTAAAATCAATCGGACCTTTCCCCAGCACACGATCCACTTCCTCAGTAGCTTTCTCTAATATCTCAGGATGATCTGCTAACAGCATCAAGGCATATGTCATCCCATTGGCGGAGGTCTCATGTCCGGCCGTAAACAGGATGATGAGCTCTTGTCGAATCTCTTCTTTTGTCAGGGGTTCCCCTGTCTCTTCGTCCAGTGCAGACAGCAGCATATCCATGAGATCTGCATTCCCAACTCCTTTGGTTTTTCGGGCGTCCACCATGTCAAATATTAGCTGATCTAATCTTGCGCGTTGCTCACGGAAAAAATTCATCTTCCCCGTGAGCTTATACTTGAGCAAGGTGAAAGGATCACGAATCTGCACAGCCATCAGATGCAACAGATCTGTCAATACTTCATTGACCATGTCGATCCCCTCCTGCTTGATTCCCTCCCCAAATAACGTGCGCGTGACGACCTGTAGTGCCAGCTTGGGCATCCAGTCGTTGAGCTTGGCAGGTCCCTGATGTGCAGCGAGTTCTTCTACCCATTTTTCGGTTTCCTGCACCATGAGCTGGGAGAGATTGGCGATTTGCTGCCTGTGGAAGGCGGGCTGGATGAGTCTTCGCTGTCTAAGCCAATAGTCCCCGTCACTCACCAAAATTCCATTTCCCAAAATGTCGCCGATCATCTTGGTAGGACGATCCTTGATGTAGTTTCGATGATTTTTGACCATCACATGGGAGATGTAGGTGGGGTCAGAGGTGACGTAGTAATTACGTTTGACAATCCGTATCCCAAAAATATCTCCGAACCGTTCTTGATATCCCAGATAAGCAGCAAGAATATCTTTGATGACTGCACGCTGGCTGCTGAAAAACTCATTTTTGGGCACGCGTGGAGGAAAAGTTGAAGGAGGCATGATGGCGATTGTTGGGCTGATTGAAATATAGGGTAATTAATTTATTTATCATCGAAAAGTATGTACCGTCACAGATCCATTGCTTCGTGAGACAATGATCATAGGTACTTGCTGTTCGTCCTTCACGACGGCCAAATCCTTCACATCTCCTGAAGCGAAGAAACCCGTAATGAGCCAAGGAAGGGGAGACCAATTGCCTTTACCATCACCTTTGAGGATCGTACCGATGGACGCATCATGACGGCAGGTCTCGACCTCTGCTTGTAGCATGTTGCCTGCCAGCACGATGTCTGCGATGCCATCCCCTGTGAGGTCTTCGACTGCGACCGCATGGGCCGTAGAGAGTTGTGCCTCCATAGGCAGTGGAATGACCTTGAACTTTCCATTGCCCTGATTCTCTATGTAGGAAGAAGCCATCCAAGTAGCTTCTAACCGTAGTCCCTCGGACAGATCTGGTCCAAAAATCTCCTTCATCGTCGCCTTACTAAACGCATCATAAGTTGGAAACTGATCGGCTAGCTCAGGAATTTGCTGAGAGGAGCAGGAGCGACCACGCACAGGATACGCTTCGCCTTCGTTGAAGTATACCAATACGACGTCCTTACTGCCATTTCCGTCATAGTCATGGTAATATACCTGTAAAGGCTCCTCCATGCTTGCTTGATACTTGCTGTTGAGTCCCAGATTGCCCGCTACGAAGTCCATATCTCCATCCTGATCAGGATCACAGGGCGTCAGACTGTACCACCATCCCTTAAACGCAGCCAAGCCCGTCTCCTCTGTTTTTTCCACGAGCTTACTCCCTACATTCTCAAAGACTCTAATGGGCATCCATTCCCCCGCCAAAAATAGATCTTGATCTCCATCTTTGTCATAGTCTACCCATTGCACATCTGTTATGAGTCCTGCTGCTTCTAGTTCTGGAGCCCAATCTGCTGTTACATCTACAAATCTTTTATCTCTATTTTCCAGAATCGTAGTGGGGGCAGGAGCAGGATACTGGCCTGGAATCATACGCCCCCCGACACACAGATCTAGATCTCCATCTCCATCTATATCCGCCGCCGCAACAGAAGACGAACTGATGGACAGGGCAGGCAGCATATTCTCACTTTTTTCAAATTTTTGGTTGCCCTCATTTAGATACAGTCGATCCTGGTAATGGGGGCTTCCGATGGGCCATTCATTAGAACCTGAGCAGATATACAAATCCAGATCACCGTCCCCATCTGCATCAAAAAATAAGGCCCCCGTATCTTCTTCCTGCACATCTCCCTCCCAAGATTGGATGGCTCCCTCGTCAAACTTACGCTTGCGTTCATGAACGAACGTCTTGCCTGTCATCCCATTTGCCCCTCCGATATACACATCTACTAAGCCGTTCCCATCTATATCAGCGGTGGCGATAGGAGGCCCAAGCTGAGAATACTTATGAGGAAGTAAGACTTGCTCCTTGTAGTCATCAAACGGAATTTCTTCATGGGTAAAGTTCAACCTTGTACGCGCCGTCGTATTACGCAACCAGGGATTGGGCAGTGTAAAGGAATCTTCTTCTGTGGCCGCTTCCTCCGATACTTCTAAGAGTTGATCAGCTGGTACATCTCTGAATATTTGTACCCTCCCGCTCGGCCATATGACTTTTACCTGATTGACGATTTCTGTCTCTCCCAATCCAAAGTGTAGGATCGGATCAGCACTGGATAGGTAGCCCCTACTGGTCGTCATTTCCTGCATTTGCCCTCCATTTTCTGTGATCATCTCGACCCGCATCCCGATCCCCTGTGTATTGGCTCCCAGTCCTTTGCCTTTAACTTGAAGAAAATGCCGCTTAGGGCTTTCATTTTCGTAGATTCTGGATACATCGTCCAGGTTATTCATCACTACGTCTAGGTCACCATCGCGATCCAGATCAGCCAGTACCAGCCCTTGCGAGAAGCCCTTCCAGTCAAATCCCCATTCTTGGGCTACATTGGCAAAGGTAAAATTACCTTGGTTGCGATAGACATAATTAGAGATGGGTTCTACAGGAATTTTCTCTGCCCACTTTGCATGTTCTTTTTCAATGTCCATATAGGGGGCTGCTCGGAGTTTCTTCATGTAGTCGGCATTGCGCACGTCTCGACGCATCCCATTGGTGATGAAGAGGTCTTTCATCCCATCATTATCCAGATCCCCGAAGAGAGGTGCCCAGCTCCAATCTGTATATGCGACACCTGCCAGTTCTGCGATCTCAGAGAAGGTCCCATTGCCATTGTTGAGTTGAAGCGTATTCTGCATATACTGATAGTGCCTTCCTCGGTTGACATTATCCCAAAAGGTCTCAGGATTCATGCCCGACATATTGGCTTTCTTTCTACGATTATCCTCTGCTACCATATCGACTGTGACCAGGTCCATCAATCCGTCGTTGTTGAAGTCGGCTGCATCAGCTCCCATCGTGAAATTGGACGTGTGCATAAAGGACTCGAATAGACGCTCTTGAAAAGTACCATCTTTTTGATTGATCAGGTAGCTATCTCTTTCGGAGTAGTCCTGGGCAATATAGAGATCCATCCACCCATCTCGATTAAAATCCGCAGCCGTACAGCTCAACCCAAAACCCCAGTTACGAACGCCCACTTCATCTGTCACATCTGTGAACACACCTGCTCCATCATTGCGATACAATCGATCCGTATCCTGATCGGGTCGCTCACGTTCCAGCTTACTCCGTACATCTACAGGTGCATAAAAATCTTGGGGATGATTCAATACATACACATCCAGGTCATTGTCGTGATCATAATCGAAAAAAGTCGCATGCACGCTGCGCCCTCTATCCGCCAAGCCACGCTTCTTCGCTTCCTCCTTGAAGGTCAGGTCTCCTTGATTGATCCACAGTTGATTGGTCAGCAAAGGGGAATTCTCCTCAAAAGATCCTGCTTTACAAATGTAAATATCGAGTAAGTTGTCGCCATTCACATCCACCATACTCACTCCCAGCGTAAATCCACCCTCATTTTTGATCTTCGCTTGAGCTGTCACATCCTCAAACTGCATATTTCCCTTGTTCAAGTACAACTGATCAGGCACTTGATTTCCCGTAAAATAAAGATCGGGCAATCCATCATTGTTCACATCTCCCACAGCGACACCCCCTCCATTATAAAAATTGAGATAGGTGTAGACATTGAGCTGCGCTGTAGCTTCTAGCTTATTGTTAAATGTGATGCCCGACTGTTCAGGTTCTAGTAGGATGAAGGGAGTCTGAGCAAAAAGAAGGCTGGAAATACTGAGCAGTAAGAGGCTAAATACGATCTTTTTCATGGGCTCAAAGAGATACTTTGAAATGAGGCAAAGGCTTTTCTCACTTCTTTCAAATTTAGAAGTTATTGGGAGAAATGGCGGACTGTTGAAAGATTTTTGAGTCCCTTGATCAGTTTTTAGTCAGGAAAATGAGCAGGTGTATGATGCTTTCGATTGACTATGCGAAATGTAATCGTAGCTAACAGTCCGACCAGGGCAAATACCCCCACGACCATAAAAACATATTGATGGCCTATTACTCCTGGATTTTCGTCCAACAGATACCCCATCAAAGGACCAAAGAAGATGTCAGGTGTATACCCAAGCACAGAGACCAATCCTACCGCACTTCCCGTTACTGCCAGCGGGACATTCCCCTCTTCCATAATCGCGAAATACAAGCCTCTCAAAGCATAGATACCCAATCCTGCTCCAACAATCGTAAATACAAATAATATGTATCCATTGGCGTCGATCAAGCCTGAGGCAAGGGATAAACTGCCAAGCAGCATCAGGCCAAAACTGATGATCGTCATGCGAGACGTACTGACGCGATCTGCAAGAATTCCTGCCAAGATCGCCGCAATCGGTCGTATCCAGAGGGATAGATTTCCCATATTGGCAGCGTCTACCTCATCCAAACCGATCACCTCATTGGCATACAAAGAGAGATCGTCTGTTCCTTTGTACCCCACGTAAGCACATAGGATGATGACCGCTTGTAGCCAGACTGTAGGCATCTTGATGACACGGAGAATGCCTGCTAGTACTTGTGATAGGCTTTGTGAATCTTTCTTTGGAGAAATGGAATCAGCGGCAGATGTATTAGGAAGGACAAAGTATATCAGAATACCCACGCCTACCACAATACCCGAAACCATCAAAAGTACTTGCTTAAATGCTGCCGTACGGGCTTCAAGCGATGCTTCTGCGACCTCTCCTTCTACCGCCAGCGCGAATAACAAGACCCCAACAGATCCTATAGTCGCTCCCAGAGCCCCACGCCCCGCATCTAGCAACCCAAAAGCTTTCCCAGGCTCTTTAGATCCTCCCCATTCACGTGTCGCACGCATCAGTGCCGCCCAGAAAAGTAAAATGGTCGTCAGACCCCAATAGGCGTAAAGAAGGGTGAGCATCTCAATGGAAGGAATGGTCGCCATGAATAAACCGCCCAAGCCTGTCGCAATCAAAGCAAATGGAAGCAATACTTTGGTAGAAAAACGATCTGCTAACGGCCCGCCAATGAAATAAGCGACCATCGCCACCACACCATAAGCAGAAGTAGCAGTCCCCAATTCGAAGTTGGTGATCCCAAAAACTTCCAGCAGCGTCGGACGAAAAATTCGTACAATCACAAAGGGAAGAAAAAAAATGGCTTCTCCTGCCAAGACAAGAGAGGCCATCGTGAGAATTCTACGTAAAGGACTTGGGGCAGGAGCTACAGCAGCAGGTTCAGACATAAGAAATGGTCAGAGATTTTCATCAATCTAATGAAAAAAGCGCAATCCTGTCTTTCCCCAAAATCCACCCTCCTAAAACTGCACCTGTGCGCCAAACCAAATCTGACGAGGAGCTGTAAAACGCGCAGGGTTAAATGGAGGTGCTCCGTTGTTTTGAGGGTCTGGATACAACGGATCTCGGAAGCTCAAAGGCAATGGATCCCCTTCCTCGTAGGCACGTCCCGTGACAGGATTCACAATCGCAGCAGAACGATAATTGGTGAAGTTTTTGACTTCGAATGTCAGGGAGAGACGACCTGTTCTACCAATAAAGAGGTCTCGACTCAGCTTAAAGTCAGCCCAGAACCAGGGAGAACCCACGGAGGCAAAAGGCTGGTTTTGGATGGGCTCATACTCGGGTCGGCCTGTCTCAGGATTGATGCGCTCCAATGTGAAGGGCGTGTAACGAAGACCTGACTTGTAGGTAGACGTAATCACTGCACGGAATCCCTTGAGCGGCAATCCGAATAATTCTACTGTCTCATCGGGCTTGAAGATCATCAAGAGTTTGAAATCAAAGGGCCGGTCCCAAGCTAGGAATTGCTCCTTGGTGGTATTCACAAATCCTTGCTGCACGATCTGAAGACCTGATTCTGCGGCAGAGTTGGACTGCCCAGTAGCAATCTGATAAGCCCCGCTCAAGGTCCCTGTAAACCAATCACCAATCCTTCGGGTCAGCGCAACCTCTAAGCCGCGGATACGGGCATAATCCTGATTGATGAAGAATCGCTTGGACACAAAGCGCCCCGTTTGATCTCGGATCTCGATGCGACGGCTTACGATATAATCAAACTTATCGTTGTAGAAAGCCGTTGCTGTCAAGGCCCAGTCCTTCGAAAGCTGAGACTTCAGTCCTACTTCGTACGAAACTGTCACCTCAGGGTCGATGTTGGGATTGCCGAGGAAGGAAAGGAAGGAGCGGTCCTGGTAGACAGGATCTAGCCCTTGGTAGACGAAGCGAGCCTGTGGCATACGCATCGCATGGCTGTAGTTGAAGTAGAGAACATTATTTTCTGTCACGGGGAAAGAAACACGGATACGAGGAAGCAGGCGCGCTTTCCAGCGCTTGCCAAACAAGCGTACCGTCTCATTCATATAATCCTGGCGAATGGCATCGAGTACGAGTGAATTCGAGTCAGCGACGACATCGTCAATGAACTTCCCTGGTGCCCAGTAGTTGAAGCGCAAGCCCAGGTTGGCGATGATCCCTTTGTACTCGATCTCGTCTGAGAAGAACAATCCTCCGAGCGCAGGACGTACAGACCAAACATCCGCGCTAGCTCCCAAGCGTGTCGCGGGTGAGGTCAGGGTATCATTGATCTGGATCGGCGCTCCTACCCAGGGACGGCTGATTTCAATCCATTGAAACTCCTGCTCCTTGTGCTCAAGGCCCATCTGCATGTAGTGGATCTTGTTGCGCGACTTATAAGTGAGCTTGGGTTTGAACGTATATTCTTGTGTGTAGTGGTCGTGCCAGCGTGTCGCCAATCCACCATTGTTCACCAAGCCTGGGCCAGGAAAGACGAATAGGACGCTGTCAATGGTATTGTCAGGCTCGAAGACCGTCACAGGATCGGTCACGATAGAGGCAGGATCAAATATCTGGTCTACCGTTTCGGTTCGGTAAGGGCGGCCATTGGCGTCTACGCGGAGGTTGGTAAACAAACGACCGACGGTCACGTCCATGCTCCACTGCTCGTTGAGGATGCTCACCACATTGAGCACCGAGAGATTGGACTGGTGCGTATACGTATTGGCATTGTTGGGAAGCAGACTGAAGTTGTATTGAAATCCTGGCTGTACGATCGCATCGTTACCTGCGACCTGTAGGGTCCGAGTAGACTGGTTGATGTTGAGCGAGTGGACGTTTGTCAGGGAGATTTTGAGTCCTGGACGGGGACGAAAGGTAAGCTTGGCGGTATTGGCCCAGCGGTTGTCCTGACGCGGTGCCCACATAGAATCGTTGGTGAAGAGCGAAGCATAGAGCTGGTCGGCCTGGACGCGATAATAGGTATCTGAGATGAACATGCTCCCCGACAGGAAGTAGGTCAGTTTATTTTTGATAATCGGTCCACCGATGGAAATCGAGGCGTCGTCTGTATTCCAACTCGCGCCCTGGTTGACATTCGTCCCCAAATTGTCGCGCTTGTATTGAATATTCACATTGATTTTGTCGCTTCCCTCACGGATGCGGGTGGCGACCACCCCCGAGCTCCCATTTCCATACTCTACGCTGGCACCACCTGTCGTTACTTTCACAGATGACGCGGCATTGGCACTTACATCCACTCCAAAACCTGTCCCTGCCAAGGGATCTTGTGCAGAGATACCTTCTACCACATATTCTGTCTCATAAACACGTCCTCCACGAATTTGAATCCCATCGGGATTTTCGGACACACCGACCGTCAGGGCAGCTACTTGCTGAATGTTGGTAGCACTAATCTCGGCGAGATCTTCTTGGCCTAGCTCTACGGATGATTGTCCCGATTCCAGATCGATCAAGGCCTTCTTACCTACAATTTCTACTTCTCCCAACGTCTTCACGGCCGATGTCATGGGTGCATTGAGTGTGGTCACGTCTGAGCGACTGACAGAGATTCCATTGAAGATCTTGTCGGCATAGCCGATGTAGGAGAACTTGACAGAGTAATCTCCTGCTTTGATGCCTTCGATGCGAAAATTCCCTTTCCCATCGGTGTAGGCACCTTTGTACGTACCAATCAGGACAATCGAAGCACCTGTGAGGGGATCACCTGTCTCGGCGTCGGTCACGCGTCCTTGGATGGTTCCCAATTGGGCCCACAGTGTAGAAGGAAGAATAAGAAGTATGAGAAGTATAGGTAGAAATGCTTTCATCTAGCAGATATATAGATCGAATTCACTTGTTGGAGAACGGCTTGCAAAATATCAAGCAAAAGTAGGAATCAAAAGTTGTGTGATCAGGAGCCGCTTCATTTTGTGTCCTACAAATCGGCTGGTAAATATCGCAGTCCTTTTCCAAAAAGTAACGGTTTCTAGGTTAAGAGATTTTAACCATTGGGAGATTCTTCGAAAAAAGGAACAAAATCTAACTACAATCCATTAATAAAGAGCAAGTTGCACATTTTTGAGCATAATTTTCGCTCTATTCAAAAACCTTTGGCTTATAGAAGCGTTAAGAGATTGTGATTTACAAAAGCACTATTTTCTATTAAGTTTTGCACAAATTTGATCTTTTTTCACAAGAAGCTTGACATGAGACCAAAAAGCTTCTACCTTTGTGCCCACAATAGAAAAAGCTATTAAACGTCCCGTTCGTCTAGCGGTTAGGACTCCAGCTTTTCACGCTGGCAACAGGGGTTCGATTCCCCTACGGGATGCAGGTTAATTTAGCAGCTACTTGAGTTTTCAGGTAGCTGTTTTTTTATTTTTGATAGTTAATTGTAACTTCCTTTTCTACTTGACGCCCTTCCCTCCTTTTTGAGCTTACATCTTTACAGATCATAGGCTCTTCATATCATCGTATTCCTTCATTATTCTGAATATTTTAGGCATTCAGAGTGGTATTATCATGAAAAAGCAATTCCTCTTTTTTCTGCTGGGTAGTTTGGGTTTCTTATTCTGGGGGTGTTCTTCTGATGGAAATTGGATAGAGCAAGACACTTTATTTGTGCCAGAGGTAGGCTTAAATAAGATCTATCAGGATGGCCTATTCTTTACAGACTTTGCTTCTATTTATGGCACACCAGATGGTTCGAAGCTTTGGGCCGTAGGTGAAGGTGGTACGATCCTCTATTCTGAGGGCGGGCAAGAATGGGAGCAAGTCAGCACGCCCAGTTCTAGTGATTTATTAGGCATCTATGGTCTTAGAGATGGTTCGAAGCTTTGGGCCGTGGGATACTCTGGAATCTATCTTGGAAGGGTCTATAAAAAGCATCCTAAAATAGCCTCTTGCGAAGTGGGCATATCGGTAAATCCATCAAAACAAAAAATAAGACTAAAATTTCAACAGCCAGATTCCATGTTTGTCATTCGAGACTCCATGCAAGTAATTGCCTTGGGGATTACAGAAGATGAATACCAATCTAGACAAGAAGGAAATCGAAGATGGGATACGTTAGCTGTTATGGAGCAAGAGGGTGAACCTCTATGGCAAGGTGAGTTTCCGGGAAAACAACTTCCGAGTTTAAGCGAAGGTGAGGCCTACAGGATTCGGATTGCCATGACTCAAGGAAGACGCTCTTGGGATGTGGACTTGAAAAATAAGAAAATCATCGGCTCGTCTGATACCTTTGAATACAGGACTTCCCAGGGGATTTATGAAAAATATATACTCTACTTACTCATTCCTTTTGCTTATTATATTTTCATATTATTATGGTCCCTCATCTCACCTATTTCATTTATTCACCAAACCCATAAGCTTGAGAAAGCGATCACAAGCCTTCCCAAAAGTATTCAATGGATCGCCGTTATACTCCATATCTTTTTCCCCTTATCTCTGTTTGCCTATCGAGCGAGAAGCTTAGATGCGTGGATATCAGCACATGCGCCCAAGATCCAGGAGCGTTTTGATGATGAGACGACCGTCCAGGCCAGGAAATCCTATGTATCTCTTCCTGTGCGCCTCAAAGATCCCCTCAATGGGGAGTTAGTTGAAAAGCCAGATGTACGTGCCATCGGGAAAGCCTTTCATCCTGCCCGCACCCTCATCCAGGTTATTGGAAGAGGAGGCAGTGGAAAAACGACGCTTACCTTGCAAATGGCACGTTGGGCATTTGATCCAGAGTATAAGGAACAATTTGGGGGAATCAGGCGAGTACCTATCCTGGTAGAGTCAGATACCCAAAACCTCCCCACACTGGTCAAAGAAAAGCTAACCGCCTGGCTAGGAGAAGATCCTGGAGAGCAATTAGTCAAGCAATTGCTCAAGAAGCAGCGTTTGCTCATTATCGTGGATGCCCTTTCTGAGCGAAGCCTGGAGACACAAAAGCACATCCAACAAGTTCATGGCATCGCCTCCGAAGTCAATGCCCTCATCATCTCCACTAGGGATGATAGTTTCCGATTCGAAGCAGGAGGAAGTCAGAAGATATATCCTGAGCCATTGAGTTCAGATATCATCCTGAATTACTTTGTGAGCCTACTGCGAGATTCAGAAGACAATCCCTTTAAGGACCCCTCTGACCAGCTTGATTTCGCCAAAAAGATCATTGAGCTCATCCAGCACAAGGGGGCATACCTTTCTGTTACCCCTTTGCTTGTCAAGGTGGCGGTAGATTATGTACTCAATGTATATCGGGAACATCAAGTGGATATCAGTCCCAAAGAATTGATCGAGGAGATTCCCGTTTCCATCCCTGATATGTACAATCAGTACATCCGCCAGACTAACCCCAATAATCATGGCTTAGACAATGCTATTGGCGATGATGAGATGCTACAAGTTGTCAATTGCTTGGGAGAACTATCCTTAGGAGAGGATTTGATTCCTTCGGATTTTCCCTTGAGAAAGGCGGAAGAAAAGCTCAAAGAAGTATTTCCGGATCTTATGAACCAAGGTCTTGATCCCATCAAAAGGGCAGAGCTTAATGGCCTTATCCTCAAGAATGATACAGGAGGTGTCACCATGCTTCGCTTCAATTTTGACCCTTTTGCAGAGTTTACAGGTGCCTTCGCCAAGGCAGAAGCTTTAGGTCGTGATGCGAACAATTGGAAAAGCTATCTGAAAACGCTTGGTAAACCTACATTTGACAGCGCAAGCGGTTTCAAAGCTGCCTTTGAGCTGGTCTACTATGCCTACAGAGATCAAATGGGGTGGCCTGATGTAGACATGAATTTTATTTAGGTACCTACACAAATAGAAAGCGGAACACTGCTTCCTCCAGATTGTATCTGGAGCCTCTATCTAGGAGATAACACTGGAAGTTTGGCCAATCTTCTTGTTCCCAATTATAGGTCATGAGCCGAATTTACATGCTATTCGGCTCAAAAATATTCAAAATATGAGTCGAATAGCATCATCAATCAGCTCAAACTCATCCAGGATGTACTAAAAAGAGGCCGCCTCTATCTGAGACAGCCTCTCGTGCTTTCATGGGAAAGTGTTAGGATCTAATATAAATTACTTGCTTACTTCCAGTAGCTTGCTGTCTACACGCTGACCATCTACGATCAATGTGTATCCGTACATGCCAGTGTTCAAGTCGCGAAGAGAAAGCTCTACATTTCCTTCAGCCTGCGTGAGCGGAAGCTCCTTCACAAGTGCCCCTGTCTTCAGGTCTAGTACTTGAATCGTAGCCTTGCTAGCGTTGTCGGGTAGTACGTAGCTGATGCGTGTGCTAGAAGATGCAGGATTGGGTACATTCTGCATCAACTGCGCTTTACGTGTAGAAGAAGGTGTCTCGATGTTGAGCTGAGATTCGATCTGAGCCAAACGGTCCTTCAAAGCATCCATTTCGGCATCCTGCTGCTCGATGATCGCCTGCTGATCCTGAATCGCGTTGGTCAATACAGGGATGACAGCTGAGTAGTTCACCGCTAGGTATCCGTCATTGTCTTCCCTTACCGCTTCGGGCATTACTTTTTGAAGCTCCTGTGCGATGAATCCATAAGATCTTCCGTCCGTGAAGTTCTTTTCGGCAAACTCTTCTGTACGGTACTTGTATGTCACACCATTGAGAGAAGATACCATAGAAAGGGCATCAGAGATGCTGCGGATTTCCTTCTTGAATCGACGGTCAGAAGAACTGAATGTCGCGCCTGTAGCCTTGATGTCACCTTCTACTAGGAACTGGAATGCACCTGTTCCACAAAAACTTGCAATCAAGTTACCACAAGAGGTTGTGTTCGTTGGATCGTCATAGATAAAGGCGAACTCTTGATTTGCATTGGCATTGTTCCAAGTCAGCGCTGGACGCTCAGGAGATCCACTGACAGATTCAATCCCTAGATTAACAGTAAAATCTAGTCCATTCTGCGCACGGAAACCGTAGAAGTCACAACCATTGTTAGAAGCACCCATCATACCGTTTGACTCTCCCAGTCCTGCGAATTTCAGCTGAGGAAAAGGAGTAGTGGTAGGATTAGTTGAAGTCAGTGTCATATTATCACCACGGACTTCCAGCGGCGCAATAGGATCATTGACACCATTGATTCCTACAAATCCTTTTTCAGTCGCAAATAGGGCAAGTGCAGAGCTCGTGGTCTGCTGCTCAATGGTAATTGCAAGTCCTCTGTTTGGGCCATTCACACCTGTAATCGAAAATCTGGCACTCTCAGGCCACCCTTGTCTTCCGAGGAAGATGGAGGAAGGAGACTGCGTATTGCTGGTACCAATGACCTCTAAGACAGCATTATTACCTGGGTGCTGTGCAGGACCTTGGTCTCCGATACGAACTTTATTGGCAGGCCCACTTGTATTAATAGCTTGTGGTACACGTAGCAATTGCTGACCATAAGATACAGTTGTGCTGAAAAGGATAATCAAGATTACCCCGAGAGAATAATGAATCGTTTTCATGGGATTTGATTTTAGTAATTGATAATGAGATGATTATATACAGTATGAACATATATTCCCCAATGTTCCAATCCTGTATATTCTGATGAGTGATTCTGCAGAAATCTTTTTCAATAAGTGAATATTTCTTATGAATTTATCATTTCAATTACTGAACACTACAGTTCATTAGACGAAACGAGTATTCTGACTATTAAAAACATTCGAATAATGAAATTTTCATTTCTATATAATATGATATATAAAAATGATCCTTTGTATATAGTCTAAAAGGGACCTTTATATATATGTTTTCCCTATTTTTAGGAAAATATATCTCCATGAATAGGACTATTAGGCATCTGCTTTTCATCACTATGGCTATCGCTAGTTTTTCATTCTCCCAAGCTCAACTCTCCCTATCCCCTCTCTTTTCTGATCATGCGATCCTCCAGCGTGAATTGCGAACACCCATCTGGGGAATTGCTCAGCCTGGTGCTTATGTGGAAGTCAAGATGGGAGAGCTTACCATCTATCCTGTAGCAGATACAGAGGGTAAATGGATGGACTACCTCCCTCCCCAACCCGCAGGAGGACCGCACAAGATCGAAGTATCTGCTCAGGGAGAAGTAGTCGTAGCACGAGATATCTGGTTTGGGGAAGTGTGGCTCTGTGGAGGCCAATCCAATATGGAGTATACATTGGGTATGCTAGACAAGACGCAAGCCATCAGTCGGGCAAAAGATTCCCTTTTACGCTTTTTCCAAGTCCCAAGACACATCTCACCTACGCCTGTAGACTCCCTTCAAAAGGGGAAGTGGGAGCCTTCAAGCCCTACTTCTGCACGGGATTTCTCTGCTGTAGGCTATTTCTATGGCAAAAAACTCAGAGATGAACTAGATGTTCCCATAGGATTGATCAGTAGCAACTGGGGCGGGACAGTCATTGAAACCTGGATAAGCCCAGAAGCCGCAGCCAACATACCCTATTACAGCGCCGCGTTAGATTCGCTGTCAAGATTAGATATGAACAGCGGCCGTGCCATCATCCTGAAGTATTATCGTAAGCTCATGGCGAAAATGGGCAACCCTTTTGAAAGTGGTATGCAAGAAGATCTCCCTGTCTGGGCGGGCGAAACATATGATGATAAAAAGTGGGGGCTCATCCCAGTTCCAGGCCTCTGGGAATCCCAAGGACTACCCAATCTCAATGGGAAGGTATGGTTTCGACATACATTTAAGCTGAAAAAGGTAGATCCTAATGTAACCTACACCCTTTCTCTCGGAAAAATTGACGACAGCGACCTTACTTGGATCAACGGTAAACTGGTAGGCGCGATGACCCAAAAATGGAATGAAGAACGTGTGTATGAAGTCCCAGGAAGTGTTTTGAAGAAAGGAAATAATGTACTTGCCATCAGAGTAGACGATACAGGCGGCGGCGGCGGCCTATGGAGCGAAGCTGACAAGCTGTATCTGGAAGATAAGGACTTCCAACTGCCCCTAGCAGGAAAATGGAAATATAGGATCAGCTCACAGGATCTCAATCCCACAAGTGCAGCGGATGATCCCAATGCGCTACCGACCCTCCTGTACAATGGGATGATCCATCCACTCGTCCCCTACGCTATGCGCGGCGTGATCTGGTACCAAGGCGAATCCAATGCCAATAGAGGGGAAGAATATCAGACCCTCTTCCCTACATTGATTACAGACTGGCGCACACAGTGGCAGCAAGAACTCAGCTTTTATTTCGTACAGCTCGCCAATTATGGTAGCAAGGCCCAAACTTTGGGGGATTCTCCTTGGGCGGAGTTGCGAGAAGCTCAGATAAAGACGCTTCAATTGCCGCGGACTGGGATGGCCGTCGCGATTGATATAGGGGAAGCCGATGACATTCACCCCAAGAATAAGGAAGATGTAGGACTAAGATTGGCTTACCATGCGTTGGCCAAAGACTATGGCAGGGATGTGGCATATGAGGGACCTACATTTAGGGAAATGAAAGTGTATGACAATAAGATCTTTGTGGGATTTGATCATGCAGCATCTGGTCTACTTATGGGCAAAGGAAAAGAAAAACTGATAGGATTTCTCGTTGCGGGAGAGGATCAAATCTTCCACCCAGCAGAGGCTTATATCCAGGGGAAGTTTGTCGTAGTATCATCTCCCAAAGTCATACAACCTGTGGCTGTCCGCTATGCATGGGCAGAAAACCCAGGAGATGTCAATCTGTACAACAGGGAGGGTTTGCCTGCGGTGCCGTTTCGATCAGACACTTGGCCTTTGACTTCGGCAGGTATGCGAAAGGTGTATGTAAAGGAGTGAGTTGGGGAAATGAAAATAATGGGATTCATTTCTCTCATCCTAGACATATTAATTAGGAATAATGAGATGTTATATGTATTTATAAGCCGTTATTTGCAATAAAATTACAAAAAGCAGACTTAAATGGTTTTAGAGATTCGATTAAGTAATTTCTTTTCCATCAAAGAGGAAATTATCCTTGATTTTCGCGCAGGTAATCTCAACTCTGAAAAAGCAAGGAGTCTCCAAGATAATTGCTTTCATTTTAAGAAGGATAAAATCCTAAAAGTAGCTGCTATCTATGGTCCTAATGCTTCAGGAAAAAGTAATATCATAGAGGCTATCCGATTCTGTCAGGCGTTGATATTTGAATCACACATTCATAATGCGGATGTTACATTTAATTTTCGCCCCTTTAAGTTTGATCATTATCCCGATAAACCTAGCACTTACTTCATTCGCTTTGTCTTGAACGAAGTAGAATACGAGTACAGTTTTTCCTTAACACAAGAGAAGATTCTGAAAGAGAGTCTATTTTATTATCCAAATGGAAGGCGGGCGAAGATATTTGCGCGTGACGAAAAGAAAGGACAGACCAAAAAAGAGAAATATAGCTTCAGCCCCTCAGTGGTCCGTCGTCCCATGGTTGTAGCAGAAAGTACATCTGAAAAAAATCTCTTTCTTTCCAGGGCAAGCCAAATGGATAGAGCGTTACCTAAAGAAATTTATCAGTTTTTCCATCGTAAATTTATACGTGATTATTCTAGTTACACCATTAGCCACATAGAGCAAATGGTTAAAAAATACAAGCAATCCTTACTTGGTGCACTCCAATTTGCAGATAGTGACATCGTAGACATCAAACTTAAACGATACCAAACACCCCCACCTCAATTATTGACTGTTGAGATCCTGACGGGCAAACGTCTTCTACCTGATATAGATAACCTCGAAATCAAGACCTACCATAAATCACATCCCGAAGTAGCTTTTGATTTCATGACAGAAGAATCTCAGGGAACCCAACATTTCTTTTTTATGATGCTCAACATCTTAGAGATTCTCGAGCATGACAAGTTCTTGTTGATAGATGAAATCGAAGATAGCCTACATCCAGGAATCGTAGAATACATCATCAAGATTTTTCACGCAGGAGCTAAGGCCCAGCTGTTATTTTCTACCCACAACACCAATCTCCTGGATCTCAGCCTTTTCCGCAAGGATCAAATTTGGTTTGTGAATAAGATAGAGGATGG
>JBCBPW010000079.1:0-31964 GCA_039820545.1 Bacteroidota bacterium
TAATTCAATATGTTGTTTTTTCATTGTGAGTCACATTTGGATCACAATTTATATGTTTATTTATTACACAGTGTACTGAGTACGCTGTAACATGACTTTTTTAATATTTAACAGTCGATTTCAGTGTCCCGAGCATTAGACTTGGGATTATTAGGCAAAAAGAACCAATCTCGGTGATGAATCTCGGGATGGTATTTCAGCCCAATCCCGAGCGTAAAACCTCGGGACCCCTATCTCCAAATTCCAACGCCCCCAGATTGCCTGTTACTAAGCTCGAAAATTATAGTCTAAAACTTTTGTTACATTGTACTGAGTCTTAAACTAGTTAATTTCACAGAACTATTCAATTCCTAATGATATTTTTTTACAAAAATTAAATAATTTAATGGGTAATTATATTTGAGTAGAAACACGCTATTTTTTGATCATAAAATTGCATAAGATAAATGCTAATGTTAATAAAAATAGTCACATTTTAGGTGAATAATTCTACTATATTTTCCATTAAAAGAGACTAATTATACCAATATTGATATAAATTACCTTTAAGATTTATCCCACCGGATTGTTATTTTCCTGCCTTTTCTCTTTTTGCTGCCAAATTTCCCGTAGAATTTTCATTCTTGATGCACTATTGCTTTGCGTATTGTCCAAAAAACCATGTCTGAGGTGCTTGGGTTGTATCATCGCTTCCGTAGTAACCCCATCCTATAATCGTGTAAAAGGAATCTGTGGCTGTCTCATAAAAATACTCCACTTTCACAGGATGGGACAGATGCCTCTCCCATGTAATGGTACCAGGCTGAAGTACGCTACCCTGATGACGTACTTGCTCATCGGGTTTATTGACTACACAGATCATTCCCTCTGGTGTCACTTGATTGTATCCACTACTCTCGACTATGCGCAAGCTGTCATTGCTATCCCTATACGTATCTGTGATGGCTACTGTCTGATAGTAGGGAGATGTGGAGACATAATGTTGCTCAACGTCGATTCGTAAATTCTCTCTAAGGGGCATTTGATCCAATGTAGCTTTGCTTATCTCTCTAGGTTGAACGGGACCCTCTACTTGCCCTTCCTCGTGTCCATACACCATAAACTGCCCTTTCCAATGTCCATCCCAAGGCTGAAAGACGTGGGCAAACTGGGTCGTATCTATGGTAGTAGAAGGGGTGTTCTCTGTCTGCTGCTGTGCCTCGCTCGGCTGACAACTAAGCAGAAAAGTAAGGAGGGAGGAAATGAAAAATAAGCGCATAGGTTTAGTAGGTATAGGTAATAGTTGTGGTGCTCTCAATAATGGAGCAAAACTACAACAAGTGAGATCATCTCACCCCAGATTATAAAGATGATAACGAAATGTTTTTAACCCAACTGAATCAGACCTCATCTGTTTTCAAGATGATGCACTTCATTTGTCTCTAGGCTCCCATTTACATTAGCATATATATAAGAAGTCTCGTAGATTTGAGGTCTAGAAACAAAGTGTGAATTCGGATGAAACGATTGATTTACATAGCCATTCTTGTGATGATCGGAACGGTCGGATGTGCAGAGCAGGGCTACGAAAAAGAACAGGTGTATCAACCTGAAAATTATCGAAGAGCGGTACAGCAACTGACAGACATCATTGTATTCGATATTTTTTCACCCCCACAGGCTAGCCGCAACTATGCGTACCCCAGCATCGCAGCCTATGAGGTCATGGCGCAAGACTCCAACCAATTCGTCAGTCTCGAAGGGCAAGTCAGTGATCTAAAAGACGTACCTCAAATTGACCCTTCACTAGCCTACTGCCTTCCGCTAGCCGCTATTCAGGCATACATCAGTACAGGTCGCCATTTTATCTTTTCAGAGGCGAGGATGAATGCGTTTGAAGCCAAAATGTATGCGGAGTATAAAGCGATGGGAATTCCACAGGATATTTTTGCACGCTCGACTGCCTTCGGAAAAGAAATGGCGGCTCACGTCATCGCTTGGTCTGATGGGGACAACTATAAAGAAACAAGAACAGCTCCTAGATATGAGGTCGTTTCTGATCAAGTGGGCCGCTGGGCTCCGACTCCACCTGACTACATGGATGGGATCGAACCTCACTGGAGCAGCATCCGCCCCTTTGTGATTGACTCTGCCACACAGTTTGCGCCTGTTCCACCTCCATCCTTCTCGATGGATAAGAGCAGCAAGTTTTACAAAGACTTGATGGAGGTTTATGATGTGGGCAAAGAAATCGAGCAGAAAGCAGACAAGGACAGCAGCGCAGCCGAAAAATTAGCGATTGCCCAGTTTTGGGATTGTAATCCCTATGCGACGCAGCACTACGGACATGTGATGTTTGCCACGAAGAAAATCACGCCTGGTGGACACTGGCAGGGTATCACTGCCATCGCCACTCGTCAGGCTAAGTCTGACTTTGCAGAGACGGTCCATGCGTATATGCGTGTCTCCATCGCACTTGCAGATGGATTTATCTCATGCTGGGATGAAAAATACCGTTCCAACCTGATCCGCCCTGAGACCGTCATCAATCAGCATATAGACGAAGACTGGCGCCCAGTCTTGCAGACGCCTCCCTTCCCTGAGTATACCTCAGGACACAGCGTCATTTCTGCGGCAGCGGCAGAGGCTTTGACAGCCATTTACGGAGATAATTTCGCTTTCAATGATACATCAGAGTTGATATATGGACTACCTGCTAGGTCTTATACTTCATTTAGAGCGGCATCTGAAGAAGCAGCCATCAGTAGATTGTATGGGGGTATCCACTATATGCCAGCAATCGAAGAAGGTGTCACCCAAGGCAGGAAAGTCGGTAACTACATCATAGAGAACTTAAAAACAGAAGAAGAAGTCGAGGCTATTTCCAAAAAATAGCGTTACTTACATTGTTTTCCTCACATATATTGCTACGTAATTTTAAAGGCTGGTAGAAGGGAAAGGAGATCAAGATCTATTCCCTAAAGGTTAAGGGTATGTCCTTTCTGAGCTTCATCCTTGGCTGGTCAAGGGTGTGTAATGTCTTTTCTCTCAGTTTTTTCAAGGAAGTGAACGGAAGAAATCAGGCATATCTAATATGATTAGATCCTGACTGTCAACACTTTAAAATCTAAGATCTTGAACGAAGTGAAATCCCTTACGGGATGGCCTTTTTCAGTCTGTCGCTGTATTTCATATGAATCCTCAAAAACCCTCTCGTAGCATCTACATCATGGTCTTGGCTATATCGGCCTGGATATTTTTCATGAGTGGGTTATTTGCGACCTCCAATGATGTCCTCAAACCTTTTCTCAAGGACATATTCGATCTGACCCAACAGCAGTCCTCCCTAGCCCATTTTGCCTTCTTTGTCGCGTATTTTTTCATGGCAATTCCTGGGGGTCGATTGGCTAGCCGTCTGGGCTATCGCAAGGCGATTCCACTCGGCACCTTTATGACGGTCGTAGGCACAGCTATTGGAATGGGAGCGAGTATATGGGGCGTATTTGAATTGTACTTGGTAGCGATATTTGTCATGGCTTCGGGTGTCGCTGTGATTGTCGTCATGATCAATGCCTACGTCGCACAGGTAGGCGATCCCAAAGCAGCAGCAAGTCGCTTGAATCTGGTCAATGCTTTCTACGGGCTAGGCGCGATCCTGGGGCCGACCCTCGGAGGACGGATCCTAATGGAGGAAGGCGTACAACCTCAAACGATCGATAGCCTGACCCTGTATGTGCTATTTGCGTCGCTGGCCCTGGCAACCCTCATCGCGACGCTTTTTCTCAAATTTCCCGAATTGGACGTTCGCAAGCAATCCATTGCTCAAATCTTTGGGACCCTACGCCATAAGCCGCTACGATTTGGGGTCCTGGCCATGTTTATCTATGTCGGAGCTGAGGTCAGCGTAGGGAGTCTGATGGTGGACTATCTGGTAGATGCTTGGAAGATCAGCAAAGAAAATGCTGCGCCCTTTGTGAGTATCTACTGGGGGAGTTTCATGGTCCTTCGCCTTGCGGCAGCTCCCCTAGGCCATCGCGTCTCCGCGCGTCAACTCCTACGACTCTCTGTCTTCCTCAGCTTGATTTTGATTGTGTTTGTGATTATGGGTACAGGAACTCTTTCTGGTTACATGGCCTTAGGGCTGGGTGTCGGACATGCCTTGATGTTTCCTGCGATCTATGCACTCTCTGTCAACGGACTGGGAGACCGCACACAAGATGCGGGGAGTTTGGTCATGATGGCTGCAGTAGGGGGAGCGGTCATCTCGCAGATCCATGGCCTATTGGCAGATATGGTGGGTTTACATCTTTCTTATGTGCTTTCTCTTTGTTGCTATATATATATCTTATGGTTTAGTTATGAAGGCTCGAAACAGCCGTCCTCACATTAACAACTTACTCGCATGAAACTAAGCTTAGACACAATTGACGTGGCAATCATGATCCTCTATGGAGTGATCATCATTGGCTACGGACTATTCAAAGCCAAGCGCAAAGACTCGGAGGAATACTTTCTGGGAGGGCGCTCGATGCTCTGGCCCATTGTAGGGATCTCCCTATTCGCCGCCAATATCTCCAGTTCGACCCTTGTAGGCCTCGCAGGAGATGCATTCAAAACCAATACACACGTATACAACTATGAATGGCTCGCCACAGTGGTTTTGGTATTTTTTGCCATCTTCTTTATGCCATTCTACCTAAAATCAGGTGTATATACCATGCCTGAATTTCTGGAAAAGCGGTATGACTCACGTTCCCGCTATTACTTTTCATTCATCACCATCATAGGAAACGTCATCGTAGATACTGCTGCTGGACTCTATGTGGGTATGCTGGTATTTGAGATTGTCTTCCCTGAAGTAGATACTTGGATCATCATCTCCATCCTCGCTGTAGCTGCTGCTGCCTACACGATTCCTGGCGGTCTCTCATCGGTGATACATACAGAGGTCATTCAAGCAATTCTATTGATCATAGGCTCCATCATCCTCACTTACTTCTGCTTACAAGATGTCGGCGGATGGCAGGGTATGCTCGACGGACTCAATAATTATGGGGATCGTGCCCCTGTCAATGGCATGAGCGCAGATGAAATATTGAGTTTGGTGCGGCCAGCTGATGATGAATTTATGCCCTGGACGGGCTTGCTACTGGGTGCGCCCTTGCTGGGATTCTATTTTTGGGCTACGAATCAGTTCATGGTGCAGCGCGTACTGAGTGCCAAAGACCTGAATCATGGTCGCTGGGGAGCCTTGATGGCGGGTTTCATGAAGCTGCCTGTCATCTTCATCATGGTGATTCCTGGTACAGCGGCGATCCTTTTGTTTGATGGCGTAGATATATCAGGTTACAATTTCCAGATTCCACGAGGAGGAACAACCGTCACTTGTGAAAACCTTGCAGACTGTACCGACTACACGTATCCGCTTTTGCTATTTTATCAATTGCCCACAGGATTGTTGGGGCTGGTACTGGCGGGATTGCTAGCAGCGATGATGTCCTCTGTTTCTGCCACCTTCAACTCTGCCTCGACCTTGATCACGATGGACTTTGTCTATAAGCTCAACCCCAATATGACCAGTAAGCAACTGGTGCGTGCAGGTCAAATCGCTACTGCTGCTCTGGTAGTTTTGGCGGCGGCTTGGGCTCCGCAGATCAAACAATTCGATTCCCTTTTCAAATACCTACAGCAAGTGATTGCCTACACCTCTCCTCCTGTCGTAGCGGCCTTCTTGGTGGGTCTATTTTGGAGGCGCGGCAATGGGACAGGTGCTATTGTCAGTCTGGTCATCGGCTTTGTGCTGGCCATTTTCATGCTCTACTCAGACATCGAAAAGTCTAGCGTCGAGACAGAAATCAGCAAAGAGTTGGCGGTCTCAATGCCTGATGCAGATGCGGTGACACTTGCCCAAAATATGGAAAGCATGCTACAGGAACGACTCAATCCAATCTTCTATGAAGTGGCAGAGATTCATTTCCTCCACAAAGCATTCTATCTCATGGTTACTGCACTATTCATCCACATCTTCGTCAGTTTGATGACACCTCCACCTGACCCAAAGCAGGTAGAAGAGTTTACATGGAAGCGCAAGCTGCTGGATGAGGAAACGGTTGAGCTTAAGGGTCTGCCTTGGTACAAGAATTACCGCATCATCTCCATCATTCTCTTGATTGCAACGGCGATTATGGTAGGGGCCTTCTGGTAAGATGTAATTTTTCCTTTCCCTACGTATTAAAAATAATCCATTGATAATGAGACGGTCTATGGGACTGTCTCATTTTTTTTATATTGAAAGTGGACTTAAACGGATGATCGAGCTGTTTACCTTCCGACAAAAATGACATAGAGAAATAAACAGAAACGATCTTCGTTAAATCAACAATTCCATAACAACAATTATCTAAGACAACGCATTATGAACTTCAAAGCAACAAGACTTGCCCTACTCTCACTCTTTGTACTCAGTCTTACATTTTCTTCTTGTAATCCCCTTCGCCCCATCTTGATGATCCTTGAGGGAGACTGGGATGTAAAATCATTTACAGAAGATGGAGTAGAAACCATGGGAACGATCTTTACTTCCGTTCAGATAGAATTTGAGGAGTATGGTGAGACAGAAGGCGAGACCAACTGGACTTTCCTGGCTACTACTGGAGTTTCGACGATTGTAACAGGCGATTATCAGCTCAATGACGATGGAACCGAGGTAGAGATTTCTTTCAAGTCGGGGAGTCTGACAGGAGAGATTGTAGACTTCGATCTGGAGTTACAGGATAGCGACATGGAGCTTTCTGGAAATATTGATGGTTTCCGCTGGGTGATCGACGCAGAAAAAGACTGATATTGCTCCTTTTCCCTGAGCGAAATGCATATCAAGAAACATACATTGTGAGCAGCACTTGCTTCTCGAAAATAGGGCAGCTTCCTCTGGGAGCTGTTTTTTTGATTTGGGAATACTCAAAAACTAAAGCATTAAATCAAAAAATTCAGGATATTAGCGTTTCGTCATATGGATATCTCTTTTTCTCGAATCATCTATTTTGAACTTTTTGGGGGTCTTTATTCATTTTTTTGAAAAACTAGGTGATCAGAAAAAAATCCTTTCGACTAATTCTATATATCATCAACAGGAAGCCGATATACCTAACCATCTAATCCATGAAAGCTTCTTTTTGGACACTCATACTGCTCCTTTTCAGCTTACATGCTGTAGGAAATGGCCTCACCATAGAAAATCTGACGCGGGACTCCCTTGCGCAGACCGTGACATTTGACATCTCATGGGACAACAGCTGGCGGCTGGCTTCTTCTACTGCCCCAGGCAACTGGGATGCAGCATGGGTCTTCGTCAAATTTCAAGAATGTACCAGTGGCATCACAACTCCCTGGGAGCATGGGGTATTAAATGGTAGCCTAGCTGCACATAACTTTGGGACACTGGAGCCTGTACTTTCAGATGGAACAGCTACAGGACTAGATGCAGACTTGAGAGGCGTCATGCTTCGCCGTCAGGCAGCCGGCCTTTATCCCCATGAACCTGCCAGTACCATCACCCTTTCTGTCCCCAATATGAATACGAATACGGCTTACAATGTGCGCGTTGTAGGAATTGAAATGGTATTTGTAACCGAAGGGGCTTATGATTTAGGAGCCGTCACTTACAGCAATGCATTTTCTTCTACCACCTCCCCCACCAACGCCTTGCCTGCTTCGGTCGCCTCTGAAAATGCGCAAACGCTCACTTCACATGCTTCGGGAGCCAATGGCTCGGTCGCTCTCCCTGCTGACTTTCCCAAGGGATATGGTGCTTTTCACATCATGAAATACGAGATCTCCCAAGGACAATATGCGACCTTTCTCAATACGCTTTCCATTGCTACGCAGCTCAACCGATACCCTGGAAACTACAACACATACAGAAATACCCTGAATGGTGGCAGCAACAATGCACTTGCCCCCTACCAAGCGGATCGTCCCGACCGTGCGCAAAACTACCTGAGTTGGACGGATGTGTCGGCCTATCTGGACTGGGCAGCGCTCAGGCCGATGACAGAGATGGAATACGAGAAAGCCTGCCGAGGCTATGATCCAAGCTTGGCAGATGAGTTGGCGTGGGGTTCTGACATTCCCCTCACCCTCTCGACTGTGACAAGCCCTGAAGATGGAAGCGAAATTCCTGGCAATATCCCCTCCAACATTCGCTCAGGTAATACATTGCTCGCAGGAGGAGATGGAGGGTACGGACCTGTACGCGTGGGCATCTTCGCACTACCAACCAATACGACGCGTGGGCAGTCGGGAGCAGGATACTTTGGGGCAACTGAGCTGAGTGGCAATGTGTGGGAACCTTGTATACAGATCGGAACAGAAACCTCCACCACGGGAACCTATGCTTTTGATCATGCAGAAGGAGACGGCACGCTGGACGCCAATGGTGCAGCCAACGAAGCCACCTGGCCAGGCGAGGGATCCAATGCCATCATCAGACGTGGCGGAGGCTGGAACAGCGGTGCGACCCTCATAAGGACATCTGACCGTAGTCAGCTAAACTGGTCAGGCGCGAGAGATCGGGCGACAGGAGGTCGAGGCGTGAGAGATTGACAGAGGCATTTTTCATTTTTCATTTTTCATTTTTCATTTTTCAGCATATCCATATTCGATTGAAATAGACTATTCAAAATACCCTAGTGATGAAATACATCGTTTCTTTTCTGGTCGTACTATGCCCGTTTTTGATTTGGGCAAATAACTTACAGATTTCAAATGTAGGGCAAAACCAGGCGGCGGGTGAGGTCAGCTTCACCATCTCTTGGGACAACAGTTGGCGAATAGATGGTCTGGGCACCCCCAACCATTGGGATGCTGCCTGGGTATTCGTCAAGATCCGCGCTTGTGGTGCTTCTGCTTCTGTGCCTTGGACGCATGGCGTCATCAGTACCACTATAGGAAGTCATAGTTTTGGAGCGCTGGAGCCCACGCTTGCAGATGGATCAGCTGTAGGCATAGATGCAGCTCCCAACAATACAGGTGTGATGCTTCGGAGAAATGCTACAGGCTTATTCACCAATGCAGGTACCACCAATGTGACCCTTCGATTAGATAATTTCCCTGCTACAGGTGATTACGAAGTAAAAGTCATCGGCGTGGAGATGGTCTATGTTCCACAAGGTGATTATGTAGCGGGGGGCCAGAGCGAATCCCAGCCATTGCGTATAAACGGTGCGCCCTTTGTTGTCAATTCTGAAAATGCTATGACAGTCGCCTACCTCAATACTACCACTGTCAATCTGCCCGCTGCTTTTCCCAAAGGTTTTGAGGCTTTTTACTGCATGAAGTATGAGATCTCACAGGGTCAATATTCCACTTTCCTCAATACAATAGACGCAACAGGACAATCTGCACGCTTTCTCGCTAGTTTCAACACCAACCGCAACCGCGTCAACTCAGGTGGGACGCCCCCCGACATCTACTTTAGTGACCGCAATGACCGGGCGTGCAACTTCCTCACATGGGATGATCTGCTCGCTTATCTCGATTGGGCGGCCCTTCGTCCGATTACAGAAATGGAATATGAAAAAGCCGCGCGTGGACAAGCGCCTTATCTAGGAGGCTATGCATGGGGCAGTACCAACATTACCAATGTATCCCAACTCGACACACCCGAAGATGGAACTGAACTCGCCCTCAATGCAAACGCCAATGCCAGTTATTCCAATACCCTCTTATCGGGAGGAGATGGCGGATATGGACCCGTGAGAGTCGGAATTTTTGCTACGAGCAGTACCACTTCTCGCGAACAAACAGGTGCCTCCTACTACGGCATCATGGAACTGAGTGGAAATCTTTGGGAGCAATGCATCCCTGTCAATCCTGACGTGGCTACGCTTGCCTATGACGGACAGTGGGGAGACGGGAACCTATCCGCTACGGGTACAGCCGATGTCACCAACTGGCCTTATACCAACTGTACAGGCTCCTGCTTGCGTACCTTAAGAGGAGGATCGTACGCGGATGCTGCCACTCGGCTCCGTATTTCAGACCGTTTTTACTATACCTATACCACGACCACACGGACGCGGAGTGTAGGAGGACGCGGAGCAAGATAAGGAGGCCCAAAGACTGCTAGTACTATAGACAGAAGGCATTTAAACACAAGCCTTTTCTGAAACAGACCATTATCTCCCTCTCTCAACATGAACTTGCAAAACCTAGGCTGATATGAAACGCCTTATCCTACTTCTGTATGTATTGGGTGGACTATGTAGCTATGCCATGGCGCAGCCACCCAATGACAACTGTGTAGATGCCATCAACATCCCTGTCCCAGGAAATGGATACGGGTATGGACTGGTCGTCGCAGATACAGTAGACATTAGCCAAGCTACCGCGCAGACGAGCTTGGGGGAGACCTTTCCTGCGGGTGTGCCCAATGGTGTATCTGTCTGGTATCGATTCAGCCTGGCCACTACCCGTGAGGTCGTCATTCTATTGGAGCAAGACAGCACCCTCCTCAATCCTGGGGATGCAGGTTGGACCTTATACCAGAGCAACAGTTGCTATCCCGATCAGATAGACCGTATCGATCCTCCCATTTTCAATATTGAGGGATTCACGCACGCCTGCCTGCGTGCGGGAGACTATCTTATACAGATTGGTGCCAATCCACCAGTCCCTTATGCAGGCCCGCGCAACTTGATTTTGAGTCTAGATTTTCAGCCTTCCTCTGCCATTGAAAATGCTTATGATTTTGCCTCAGATCCTCTCAATTTCCAGATTGTCAGTGGATATAACAATACCCCTTCGACCTATGAAGTAGGCTGTCAATCTGTATTTGATGGCGAACGTTTATGCCCTGACTCTACCTATACCAAAAGTACTTGGCACACCTTTACCACAGACAACCTCGTAGATTACATCCGGTTCTTTGCACGTGAGTTACCCTTTGACGGGACAAATACGACAGCCCGTGAATTTGGCTACAACTTATACCAGGGAGACATCTCTCAAGACTCTACAGGGCTTCCACTGATTGACAGTTGCCAGGTCTTACGGCAAACTAGTACTAGTGTATACGAAGCCGTTTTCTACCCTTGTCAGTTACAACCCAATACGACCTATTCCATCCAGCTATTATTCCCCACCGATTACTTTGGGAATATCGAAGTAGGGGTAGCAGAATATGGTTCTCAGCCAACCAATGGACCTGATCCTGCAACGCTGCCAACATCTCATCAACTCGGCCTACTCAACGCCATTGGAACCTACTCTGTCAGCGATTACTTCTCCTGCAATGGTTTGATGTCCCATTATACCTGTGGTAACCTCATGCCTGACACGGTGACGGTCGGCAATACCGACTACGAGCTGAATTGGTGGGTAACGTTTGAGATTGGCGTAGAACAGAATATCAACCTTTCGATGGGGTACCTCTATTCTCAACCCAATCCTTACATTCGACTATTTGCAGGCGATGTCACGACAGACTGTAACTTGAGCATAATCACCGAAGGAATTGCCTCCACTCCTATAGCGGTTCCTTGTCTGGCACCAGGCACCTATTCTGTACAAGTATTGGGTCAAATCAATGCACCTGCTTGGCCTTACTTTACCACCAACTTAGGAAATACGGCTACCCTCAATGTAGAGATCACCCAGCAGAATTTTAACTCCTACACGCTGGGAACCCCTACAGATATAGATTCCATCAACGACTTAAATCCGCTGGTTCCAGGAACCACCTATCAGGGCGGAGCCAATGCCGTAGATTGCCAGACGACCATCATGCCTGCGGGGGATTCATGTGGAGACAATGACCGCGCGATGTACCGTGTATTTTTCGTAAACCAAGACGGATACGTACGAATCAGCGATGGCACATGGCCCTATCTGAGCTATAAATTATTCAGAGGGAATGCTTCCACCTCACCTGTAGTCAACGGACAGATTCAAGGGCTCGTCGATCAGGCTTGTTGCCAAAGCTTGTACTATTTTTCCCCCATCAAAGTCTGCGTGACACCTGGGTATTACACCCTCGTCACCTATGCAGACTCGATCGATATCCAACGAGTAGATCAACCCAATATTCGTTTTGATGCCCTTCCTCCTGCCCAATTTACAGATCCCTTTAATCCAGAGGTCATGGATACACTGGCACTTGCTGCCGCCAGTATCAGTGCTACGCCTGCTACGTTTACTTGCCTGGATAATCCTATGGATATTTTGGGGAATGCTCCTTGTCCCAATGCATCCAAACAAGTCTATCGCGAATTCTATCTCGCAGATTCGGCATCTATGCGCTTCATCAATCAGGATGTCCCTACCCTATGGAGTGATGGCAATATTCGCTATCGTCTATTGAGAGGAAGGGTCAGCGACGGCTCTGTCTCTGCCCTTGTGAGAGACTGCTTCGTTAATTTCACGATGAGTGCCTGTGATTTTTATGGACCTGGATGGTATACAGTCGTAGCTTATGGAACAGGAGAAACCTTTACCAATCCCACCTACTGCACGACCAGAGGAGGATCTATCGGTGACCAGACGGCTTTTACCATTTCGATCAATCCTCCCTATCAAGAACCTAGATTCAATACCTTTCTGAAGGCAGAGCAAGTAAATGGTACGTTCCCTTTGACTTGGGCGCCACGATACAACTTGGGGCATACGGACACCATACCTAAAAATGATACCACTTACACATTAGGAACAGAATACTTTAACTGTGAAAACGATCTTCCTTTTCCCACAGGCATCGTCAGTTGTAATCCCTCCGAAAACCGTGTCAGTTATCGCGTATTTTCCCTTACGCAAGACGCTTACATTCGAATCTCTGCGCTTGGAGGCTACAACCATCGACTCTACGAAGGAGACATCACCTCCTTGGCGCCTCCCTATACGATCAATGAAGACTGTTTTCCAGGTGATTTTTGGAAATGTATGAGTCCTGGGACCTATACGCTAGTCACCTTTGCGACCGATGCTGCAGCAGGTGCTAGTTTGACACCGATCGTATACATCGATTCCTTGGGTACGTCTCGTTACGATCATGCCAGCGCGGCCTACGACTTCGGCAATATCCCACTCAATGGGACAGAATATCTGGGTGCACCAGGGAGCGGACTAGATGCACTCGGTCGTCCTGGAAGTAACGACTTCATCTTTTGTTCTACGGGTGCGCAGGCTACAGATCCTGCTAGTACTTGTCGGCTGGGCGCACAAAGTCTTCCTTACAGTACCATGGCCTCGGACCCTAGGCAGAACCTTTGGTATACGTTTGAAGTGACAGGTCCAGGCTCCATTGACCTCTCAGTTTACCCACTCACGCCTGGGAAGGTGACAACCCTGCCCTTTGCTGTCTACAGAGTCACTAACAACAATTACCCATTAACAGACTCTACTTTATCTGATCTTGAGCTCATTACAACCTCTTACATCAATTATTACTGCAACCATACATCTAGTGTCAATATCTTCCGCGATCCTTGTGCAGGCGTGACAACAGACCGATATGTTATACTTGTAGATCGAAATGCCAAGTTCAATACAGCCGCTTATTGGCCCAATATGCAGGTACAAGTGGGGGTTCGCTTTTCCAATATCCCAGGTACATCGGTCCTGTATGACCACTTCTCTCAAGCCAATCTCATCTCAGATTTTCCTACGGATGACTGCACCGCACCTTATCAGGATACGACCTTGAGAGCGGGCACATTCTCTGGCTGCGAAGGGAACCTTACCTGTGCGACGAAAGACGCGACAGATCAAAACGCCTGCGGAGACAAAACCATTTGGTACAAACTCCATGTAGAAAGCGGGGGCTTGATGCGCATCAACTACACCCGCACAGACAATGGTACCACAGGCTACAATGCCAATGACATCCAGTTGTATCGACAAATCATTCCAGGGGATTCTAGCGCTACAGGCATTCAGCGTATTCCCCTCTCCCAGGTTTACCTCAATACCAACGACAGCATTTCGGGTTATAATTTCTGGGGCGAATCTTGCTACACAGAGGGAACCTATTACATCATGATCACAGGCTGTAATTTTCCTAATGCCACAGTCTATCCAAATGTATGGCTCGAAAATTATCCAGGAGACTTTTGCTATGATTCTTTGGGGATCACCATTCCAGGACCAGGAACTTATCAGTCCACGGGAGTGGTCAACTGTTGGAGTATAGGAGAAGGACCAGGGGAAAACTTACCCAATCTCGGCTGTGCGGGATCTCCTATTGGCAAAAAATCGGGTTGGTTTCACGTCAACATTTCCAGTACAGACAAACTCGATCTGGACATTAGCCTTACAGAAAATACCACCGCCACAAGCTTGCAAGTCAGCTACCGCGTAGCCAATGGGACCTGCAACCTCATGAACTTTGAGAACTGCGTCGATGATGCCTTCATTACCCTCAACCTCAAATGTCGTCAGGATAGTGGATTGTGGATCCAAGTCCTCCTGCCAGAGGCTGCGACCGGAGATGTGACCTTGAACATCGATGCGAGTATCTCGCCCGATCAGAGCTGTGAGCCTATCAATCCCTTTGCTCCCAATGCCAGCTTCGACTTTATGGCTGCGTGTGAGGATGAGGTTGTCACATTCACTAACCAGTCTTCTGTAGGGGATAGCTTGACTTACCTGTGGGACTTTGGAGATGGGTTTACCTCCACTTTCCTCAATCCAACTCACATTTATGCGACTCCCGATACCTACTTGGTGAAATTATATGTTTACTATGACAGCTTAGTGGATAGCAGCATTCGTGCAGTGACCATTTTTCCCATACCCACCGCAGGCTTTTCAGCTCCTGATACGGTCATTGCAGGTAATCCATTTACGATCACCAACACCTCCTCCAATAGCATTTCCGCTGCTACCTACTATTGGGCGTTTTGTGCCAATAACAGTTTTTGTAGTGCTTCTAGTCCAAATTATAGCGGAGAAATACCCCCTGCCATTAGCTATGATATACCAGGGACGTATCAGATTTGTATGACGATGGGGAACGGCAATTGCTACGATACCCTTTGTCAGACTATTGTGGTACGGACCTTAAATTATTACTCAGGAGGACCTTATGATGGGGCTGACCAAGGCTATGATGAAAACTGTCAAGAGCTCAACTTCTTCACAGGTGGTCCTTATGATGGAGCAGATTCAGATAGAGAGAATACCCTTTGTACCTCCATTAACTTCTATACGGGGGGACCTTATGATGGAGCTGCAGATGGCCTCAATGACACGATTTGTGTGGTTCCAATGGCTTCGATCTTTGCGGGCGGATCCTATGACGGAGAGGGAAATGACGACATTCTCCTAGATTGTCCTGTGCAGTCGATCTGGGCAGGTGGCCCCTTGGATGGGGAGGGAACCGCTACACTCGCCGCCAATTGTGAGGAAATCAACTTCTTTACAGGAGGACCCTATGACGGATCGGATCAGGATCTAGACGAATCGGCCTGTATCACTCCCAACTTCTTCACAGGAGGACCTTACGATGGTGCAGATAAAATCCAGGATGACACACCTTGTAATACTGTCAACTTCTTTACGGGAGGGCCTTTTGATGGATCTGACAGGCTTCAGAATGGCTATGGCACCCTCTCCCTCAATAATCTGCTTCTCTGCTTGGGAGATACAGCCATTCTCCAAAGTACAGGCTTGACGGATTGGTTCCCCACATTGACCAGTGCGATTCCGATCGCTGTCAATATTGATTCGCTCATTCTGGCCAATATCAACCAGACCACACAAGTCTATGTAGAAGATGGCTGCGGCGGCACAGGCAGGACACCCGCCACTGTGCATGTGATTGATACATTGGGACTGGATTATGCGACCACCATCAACTGTGCGCAGACTATTTCTTTCTTTGCGAATCAGACCCTTATGGCAGGTGCATCCGACCAGAAAGTAAACACTGAGTTGGTAGCCTTTGGGAGTCAGGGACAAGCCGCGAGTTTCAACCAGATTACATGTTCAGGCACCAGTTATTCGAATTTCTCTAGGCTGAATGACAATCTGAGCAATGCAGCCGTCACATTTAACAATACGGCAGCAGGTACTGTATGGATCCAGTGGCAGTTCTTTGATCCGCAGTCGGTCGACCGCATCGAGCTGTGGCAGGACCCTGCGTATCCCACCAAGTTTGCAACTGAAGGTCGTTTGTATTATTCCGATGGAGGGCCTTGGGTATTGACCAAAGTATTCGGCGCACTGGATCTGCAAGCGGCTCAGTTTGACTCGGGCCCGCTATGTGAAACCCAAAATAAGTACGCCCAGCGTTGGAAGCTAGAGCTGGAAGCACCTGAGGCGGCAGCGCCCTATCTACAGGAACTGCGCATCTACGCCAACGAAACCACCACCAATGGATTGATTACTTGGGACTTCGGCGATGGAAGCCCTGCGGTGAATGCTGTGAATCCCACCCACTTATTCCCGGGTCCTGGCACCTATGATGTGACCATGACCTTGCCCGATGTCTGCGGCTGCAACAACACCATCACCCGCGCCATCAATGTGGCCGACTGCAGCATCCTCCCCTTCCTTAACCAGAATCTGGAAGGAGTACTCGTGAGTGACGAAGCCGCGCTCTTGACGTGGCAGGTAGAAGGAGACTTCCGACAGGGGATCATGGAAAAGTATGTAGCGGGAAAATGGATGGGCATTCACACCTTTACCTTCAATGAGCAAGACACCTATAACTATGTAGATGATCAGCTCATCTATGGCCAAGACAACATCTATCGCATGCGCGTGCAGACTGAGTCTGAGGAAGTATTCTCCAATCAAATCAGTCTATATGCGGAGATTGAGAATGTGCAAGTAGGCATTTATCCCAATCCTATCGTGGATGACTTAGCTTATCTCTCATTAAGATTACCTGAGCCTTTAGACGTGAAGGTAGACATTCACAATAATCTGGGGCAGTTCATTCGGACGATTGATTTGGGAGAAAAAGAAGCAGCTTCGGTGAGCGCCTTAGATATAGCAGAATTGGCTATGGGACAGTATTCCCTCAAAGTCTATATAGGTCCCTATCCCTATGTTTTCAAAATTTTGATTGTGGAGTAGGGTGAACGCCTCCAGCCTACACTTATGTATGTATAGGCTTTGAAAAGTTTACTTATTGAACAGGCTAAAGGCTGTCCCGTATTGACGAGACAGCCTTTTTTTATTGGTGGCTTTGATAGCACCAACGAGACGTTGGCGCTGGCAGGGGGTCCACGCCATGGCGGTGGTTCTACGGATCGTCTCAAAAAACATATGTAAAAACTTTCATTTTTCTTTGGGACTTATTCGATAAATTAAGAGATTCCTTAGATAAAATATTTTCATCTATCAAAGCTTCTTGCTCATGAAAGGTATTTACCTACCCATCTTCTTTGGGATTCTCGCCATTTTCTCACCCTTTTATTCATTTTCCCAAAACCCATCTGCCAGTTCTGCTCATCCAATGGACGCATTGACCAAAGCAGAATACAAACAAACCGTTAAGATTCTTTCAGAAGCGGGACATGTAGATGAAGACTCACGCTTTGCTATTATCCATCTCAAGGAGATGCCCAAGTCAGAAGTACTCAAATGGAAAACAGGTGACCCTATTCAGCGAACGGCTTTTGTGGTTGTCAAACAAGGTCCCAAAACCTTTGAAGGTCAGGTGAATCTCAGTGCAGAGAAAGTGGATAGTTGGGAGGAAATCAAAGGCATACAGCCGCCCTTTTTATATGAAGAATATGAAGGCATGGTAGAAATATGCGCCGAAAATGAGGAATGGAAAGCCAGTATGGAAAAGCGGGGATATACCTCATACGATGAGATCTTTGCCAGCAATCTATCGGCGGGCTACTTTGGAGAAGAGGCGGAGGCAGAGAAACGCATCACCAAACTCACCTTTTTTGATGTAGAAGGCGTAGAAGATCACGTCTACGGGCGTCCCATCGAAGGGCTCACAGTCGTCATTGACCTCAACGAGCGAAAGGTGCTTGAAGTCATTGATACAGGCGTCATTCCTATCAACAAAGACAATCACGACTACAACGAGTCTGTGGCCAGAAAAGGATCTGATCGCCCTGAAATGAATCCCGTGACCATTTCGGCTCCCAACTCCAATATCAAACGAAACGGCAGCATGATCGAATGGGACTTGTGGAAGTTTCATGTGCGCCTGGATAAGCGGGTGGGCACAATACTTTCTCTGATCAAGTTCAATGACGAGTCGATCATTTATCAAATATCTGCCAATGAAATGTTTGTCCCCTATATGGACCCTGATTTAGGCTGGTATTATCGCTCCTATATGGATGTGGGAGAATATGGGCTTTCGAATGCTTTGTCCCCCCTTTCCTTGACCATAGGAAAGGATTGTCCCGAAGATGCCTTACTCCTAAACGAACTGGTCTCTGACGATCAAGGAGATGCCTTTGAGGCAGATGAGACAATTGCTATCTTCGAGCGAAATACAGGACGCCCACTCTGGCGACATTTTGAAGTTGTCAACTTCTCCTTACAGAGCCGCGCTTCTGTCGAGCTGGTCGTCCGGATGATCGCCACCGTAGGAAACTACGACTACCTCATCGATTATATCTTTACCCAAAATGGTGAGTTCAAGGTTGAAATCGGCGCTACTGGCATCGATGCGGTGAAAGGTGTCCGTACACAACATATGTCTGATCCTACGGCGGCAGAGGATACCAAACATGGTGCGTTGATTGCACCAGGCTTGGTGGGGGTGTATCATGATCATTACCTATCCTTCAGGGTGGATATTGACGTGGCAGGTCAAAGTAATTCCTTTCTCCAAGATCACATCGTCCCACAAAAATATCCTAAGGGTAGCTCACCACGCATCAGTGGCTGGAGAGTTCAGCCCCATATTCAGGAGACCGAAGGTCCTGTCATGCAAGGAAAAGGACATCATCATGATGCCTATTGGCGGGTGGTTCATTCTACTGCCAAGAACAAAATGGGCAACGCCCGAAGCTATCACCTCCGTCCTGGGCATTCGCATTTATCTATTCTGGAAGATAAAGACTATCCTCAGCAGCGGGCCGCTTTCTCCAAGCACCATCTGTGGGTGACGCCTTATCATGCAGATGAGCTATATCCTGCGGGCAAATATCCCAACCAAAACAAAGGAGGAGATGGTATCCCTCGCTGGGTGGCAGATAAGGAATCGGTAGCTGACAAAGACATCGTGTTATGGTATACGATAGGATTCCATCACCTGACGATTGCAGAGGATTGGCCAATTTTGCCTACGATGTATCACGGATTTACATTGAGGCCCTATCACTTCTTTGATAGAAATCCTGCCTTGGATGTGAAGATGAAGGAGTAGAGAAAACCATCCTATGTAGAGACACCATAAATGGGCGTCTCTACATGGTGAACTTGTCAGAAGATCTAGATCTTTACCTTATCGCCTTCTCCTTTTACTCAGTCCCATGACACCTAGCAAGCTACGCGTCAATTCCCTTGCGACGGTACGTCCCAACTGACGCACCATGGTATTTTTGGAGAGTTCTTCGATCAGCGAGGGATCTTGCTTCGCTTTTGAGGAACGACGAGACACTTTGCGTGCCTTTTCCAGCTCTTTCGCGCGCTGCTCTTGAATTTCGTCCTCCTTGGCGCGTTCGATCTTCGCTTTCAAAATCTCATGGGCCGACTCTCGGTCTATGTCCTTATTGTATTCGCGAATCAAACGGGAACCACGGATGAGTTGCTCTATTTCTCCTTCTGAAAGTATGTCCATACGCGACTGTGGGGCGCGCAGCATCGTATGTGCGAGAGGAGTAGGAATTCCTTTTTCGTTCAACACGGTCACAAAGGCCTCACCAATCCCCAGAGATGTCAGCAATTCTTCTACATCGTAGTACTCCGTCTCAGGGAAGTTTTGCGCGGCGAGTTTGATGGCCTTTCGGTCCTTGGCAGTGAAAGCACGTAGCGCATGCTGGATCTTCAGGCCTAGCTGCCCCAAGACATCATCTGGAATGTCAGCAGGATTCTGTGTACAGAAGAAAATGCCGACGCCCTTCGAGCGAATCAACTTAATGATCGTCTCGATCTGGTCCAGCAACTCATCCGAAGCATTCTCAAAAATCAAATGCGCCTCGTCGATGAAGATCACCAGTTCAGGCTGATCGGGATCTCCCAGTTCGGGGAAGGACCCATACACCTCCGCCAGTAGGCTCATCATGAAGGTCGAAAACAACTGTGGCTTATCTTGCAAATCGGTCAAGCGCAGGATCGATACATACCCTCTTCCTTGATCGTCGATGCGACACAGATCGTCTACATCAAAGGAAGGCTCCCCAAAAAACTTATCTGCTCCTTGCTGCTCCAATGCCAGGAGCTTGCGCATGATTGCCCCTACAGAGGCTGTAGAAATGCGGCCATATTCCTTTTGCACCTCTTCTTTGCCTTCATTGGTCATGTATTGAAGCGTCTGCTTGAAGTCGGGCAGATCTACCAAGGGCAGGTTATGGTCATCACAATACTTGAACAATACAGCCACGATCCCTGTCTGTACTTCTGTGAGATTGAGTATTTTGGAGAAAAGAATAGGCCCAAACTCTGAAACCGTCGCGCGCAATTTCACCCCTGGTTCTTCTGACAGACTCAGCAACTCTACAGAAGAAGCCGCCGACTCAAAAGGAAAACCAATGGCTTCATGTCGCTCGTCGATCTTGGGATGTCCTGGACTCGGCTGGGCAATGCCGCTGAGGTCGCCCTTGATGTCCATCAGGAGGGAGGGAACGCCCTTGTTGGCGAGCTGCTCGGCCAGGATCTGTAGAGTCTTGGTCTTACCCGTCCCTGTGGCACCTGCAATCAGGCCGTGACGGTTAAGGGTCTTGAGAGGAACTTGGATAAAAGCCCCTGTTTGAGTCTCCCCGTCGAGCATAGCCGCGCCGAGTTGGAGTGAATCTCCCTTGAAGGAGCCGTATCCTTCTTCTATGTTTTGCAGAAACGCTTCTTTCATGAATCTGTTCGTGTGTTTTTTCCGATAGCCTGAAATTACAAATTTTTAGAAAAGGCAGGAGGGAAAAGGAATTTTTCGTATCAGATGTGATTGGGACGGGAGATGAGGATGGAGGTAACGGGGGAAAGCATACAAGCAAGAGGTTCACGCTGGTTAAAGTGATCGGTTTCATCTCTGCCCCTTGGCTCAAGGCATTCATCGCTCAACCTCTGTCTCCCGACATGGGCGTTGACAGACCCATCTTGGAAGTTGTCAGTCTGACTTATGGATTAAATAAAAATTTTCCCTCCGCTACGCTCCGGGAAAGAGTAAAACAGCTCTAGGGTAAGTTTCGGGCTAAACGAAAACCAATAAGATTGAATCTGTAGTTACCAAGGTTCCTGCTGCGAACGGCAACGCGGCTGAGGTAATGATAGTCGTTCCAAGAGCCGCCACGCAAGACAACGCGCCTATTATCGTAATTCCCATTTACTGGATTAACTGAAATGGAATCTCTAGTAAGCTGAGTATAGAAATCTGAATCATAAGCATCCAAACACCACTCCCATAAATTACCTGACATATCGTATAATCCCAAGTCATTGGCTATTTTTTTGCCAATAAAATGGACATGACTACCTGAATTATTACTGAACCAACCTACCTTGTCCCATTCATTTCCTCCTGCATAAATCCAGCTTGTATCACTCGGACTCCCCCCCCCTCTTGCTGCATATTCCCACTGAGCCTCTGTGGGCAGATCTCCTTCACGCCATTGCGCGTAGGCCCTTGCCCCAAACCAGGAAATACGAGACACTGGATAGGCTTCATATTCCCTCCTTACCCTAAAGGTGTCCATACCTAATGTGGAGTCCTTCAGCCTCCATATTGCAAGATACCTACTTCTAGATATTGAATCATCTCCCCAGTATATCCATCTTTTCTTACTCAATCTCCCAAAATCCAGGGTATCTTTCACAGCATTCAAAAAGGCCACATATTCCTTCCATGTAACCTCATACTTCCCCATCCAAAAGGTATCTAGGCATACGAGATGTCGTGGCAACTCGTCCATGTCTCCATCTGGTTCTAGCAAGGTATCTCTCCCCAGCATGAATTTCCCTCCTGCGACCAAGACTTCTCTTGGATTTTGATAAGGGATTCCTATCCGTTCATAAAGAGCCTCCAAATCACCGTCTATATCACCTGTAAACTCCACCTTAGGCTCCTTCCAAGCGACCAAGTTTTCCATGTAATTGCGCGCGATTCCATCCTCTCTCACCCATCGTGCTGTGAAAGCAGTAGATAAGTAAAGCTCTATGATGGCTTTTTCGTCAAAAGATTGGTCTTTGGCCACCATCAAAAAGGTATCCACCCAGTCAAACCGAAAAATATCTCGATAATAATTAGCTACTTGAAAATAAATACGTTGGAAGGAATCTGTCGCGACGGTAGCTTGAGTAGCTTTGATCAGCATTTGCGCCCCTATGTCCATGCTGTCTGCATCAAAGGCACGCTGGTACCCCATGGCATAATCATATAAAATCTGATTTTTGTCCCATCTTTTTTCGGCTGCTATATTCAAGTTGCGCAAACCCGTCGAGAAATCTTTTTGGACAAGAAAATTCAATGTCGCTTCTGAGACTTTGGCATTTGCCTGTGCTTCTCCCTGATTGCGAAAGGCCCATGTAATCAACATAACCTGCAAAGCAATGATCACTCCTCCTATGCTGATGATCCTCGTGAGTCGATCCCTACGCTTTTTTTCTTCCAAGAGGGCTTTCGCCTGTTCTCGCTCCAGGCGTTCTCTTTCCTCTCTTGCCTTGCGTCTCTCTCTTGCAGCCAGTACGGGTGTCATGAGGGTATCATGCGCCAGCTCATACAAGAAGCCGCCTTTGACATCGGGTTCTCGACGGATGATGTGGCTATCGACTAGTTGATTGAGCAAGGGTAAGTCGATCTTATATCGCACCTGGATCTGCTCGGCGATGAGAGATACCCTTCGGCTATTTTCTTCTGTCCCGAAGATCAGGCCATCTTCAATCAGGCTTCTTACACTCGCCTGTACTTCCTCCGTACCCAGAGAGGCGACCAGTTCATCGTAGTAGTTTTTGAAAACCTGACTGAGCTCCCCCAAGTCATTTGCCTGAATTTCCTTTAGTTCTTTTCCCTTCACCAGACTCCGCTCGACATACTGACAAATTGCCTGTAGCTGGAAAGATTCGATTTCGGTCTTTCCCTGCTGGCTCAGGTGATCCAGGATTTGGGTGAGTGCTTGAGGGTGATAGGAAAAAGTAGGCGTGTAAAAGTCGATGCCCTCCTCCTGCTGCTCTGCTGGGGCTACAATGGCAGCCTGTGCCTGTGCAAGAGACAAGGGCTGTAGATGATAGCGCTCGCGCAAGATAGCTGGGAGCTTATCTGATAGCTCCCCTAGCTCGTGCATACGATCGGATCGGATCGCCAAAATCGCTCCTACATTGAGGGGTTTGAAGAGGGGTTTGAAAAGGGCTTCCTGCTCTTCCTCTGTCAATCGTCCTTTTTGTTCCTTGTAAGCGTTGCGATATCGCTGAGGGATGCGCGCATATAACAACTCGCTGAGTTGATCACGAAAATCTTGAATCTGATCCTCTGGAAAGGTAAACAGTTCCTCGAACTGGTCAAACAGGAGCACGAAGTCGCTCTGTAAGGGGTGGAGGATCTGGTACCTTTTGAAGTATCCCCAAAGACTTTTATCGTCAGGCAGTAACTTGTCTAGGTAGGTGCTTTGTTGGATATCTTCCAGATAACTCTTCACACGGGTGACAGGACGTTCTTTTCTTTCCTCTGTCCAAGCATTAAAGCGGATACTCAGCGGATGATAGGTCAGTTCTCCAATTTTCCGCTGTTCGTGGATCTTGGGTATGAGTCCCGCATTGAGCAGGGAGCTTTTGCCTAGACCCGACTTGCCATATAGAACCAGAAGTTGCTCTTGCTGGATGCGTCGCATAAGTTTCTCCACATCTTCTGAGCGCCCAAAAAAGATGGAGGCTTCTTCAGTAGAAAATGGCTTAGGACCTGGATAGCGATAAGTAAGCATGTGGTTAAATATGGTTGGCAAGTTTGATGGCGGCTAAGCGTATGGCATTTCGTTCTCGTTTTCGGGCTTCTGGATCTGTGTGACCGAAGGCTTCTTCATTGTCCAAGCCAGTCATTCTGCCTTGTAGGGCGAGGAGTTCATCTAATTTATCTTGATCCTTTCGCTCCCTAAACTCGGTTTCCATTTCCTCCAAGGCTTCTTCTAGCTTATCCTCACGAATCAGATTTTTCACTTCCGCTTGTTTTTCGAGATTCCGCTCCATTCTCTCTTCCTGCATAACCCCCCTATCCAATAAAATCCCCCCCTCCAGGTCACACCTCTGCTCAAGTTCATCGAGGAAGGCGTCCACTCCATGATCGATGAACTCGATGCGAAATTGCTGGGTACATATCGAAAGCGTCTCTTCATTGTAGGTCCCGAAGGTCGAGTAGGTGGTAAACTTCGTGTTGGGATCATGGACCTTCAGGAGACGGAGCAAGAGTTGGACATACCATTTGTCAAAGGATAAACCCAGAAAAATGAGGCTTCGAGCAGAAAATAATTCGTCCTTGATGACTTGTGGTAGCTTTTGATTGGCTAGTACAGCTTCGATAAACTCGAAGAGGTCATCATGTGTCAAAAGCAGGGATTCCTCATGATAGATATCCCCCACCAGATTGTAGATCAAAGGCTGCTCTACACTTGGCGCATCAAAATCTCGCTGGGGATCTCCCTTGTGAAACATCCCCTTGGCAGGATGGCTCGCTTCCATCACACGTGCGAGGAAGTGATCGGGTGAAGCGTTGATGAATAGCCTGACAGGTAGTTGGCTGAGGATTTCATAAGGTGTACGAAAGAAGTCTTTTTCATAAAACTCCTCCATATCCACGACAATTCGAGTTTTTTGCTGGACATTGGGAAAAAGGAATAACTCTTCGTGCGCATAAAAGGAGGTAATACGCTCGTTCTTATCAATATCCAGAGACTCTACAAAGGAGGTAAGAAAACGCTGTTTGGCTGTTGTCCGAGCCAATCCAGGCCCCATCACGATGATACACTTCCCTTGCTTGATCGTACGGATGATGTAATCCCAGTCTACGGGATTCTCAGGTATTTTCTGGTCTGTGACAATATCCATTTCTTGTCATGATTTAAAAAAGAAAGTTAAATAATGACAGACCTTATTCAAAATGTGGAAATATATCTCATAAGGAATGAGTAGAAGGGCGTACTTATTTTTGTGATCAGCATGTTATAAGCTGTGTAAATAAGGTAGAAACCCAAACAGCGAAGCCAACGCGCCCTAAAAGCTCACGTTGGCATCAGCAGATAATCATGAAGTACTTTTATTACCTAATAACTACGTAACCCCTCATAGTCGCTCAAGGTCACGCGATCATTGAAGGTGGTAATATGGACAATCCGCCCTTCCACCATGAAAGCTTTGCCATATTGCTCAATGAATGCCTGCTGCATCCGCGTATTGCTGAGGAGCTTGTTGGCGTACTGCCTGATGGCGCCATCTGTGATATCTACAGGCAGCCCGTAGGTAATCCCTTCGTCGATGTAGCTAAAGATCAAGCCTGGATACTCCCGCTGGAATAAATCCGCTGAAGCAAACAAGTCACAGCCAATGACCACACTGCCCGATACACCGATGATGCCGATGATGTTGTTCGAGTAGGAAAAATTATCAAAACGGAGCGCTTGCAAATACTCGGCTTCCAGTGCTGCGTACTGTGGGTTCTTGCTGTGGTTGGTGTAAGCCCTCGTTTTACTCGGTACGTTGTCCTTTTTCAATTCGTAGGCCACTTCTTGCCACACATTTCTTTGATTTTGAGCCTGATCCACTACACGGCGCAGGTGCATGCTGCCCTCATGGTAGTAGGTCCACTGCTTAGGGCTTGACCAGCGTTTCTCTTCTACACAAAAAACGGGTACACGGTTACGATTGGAATTCGGTGGAAGCACCATGTCTCTGGCGATCACGCGATCTTGTTTGCCACCTTTGAGGACTTCTCCTGACATCAAAATCACAGACTGATTAGATAGGTTGTCTATCAATAATCTGTTGACGCCAGCTCGGTCTGTGATCTCTAATTGTCCCGATTCCAGTGCATCTCGCAAGGAGAGAGCATTCGTGATGCCTTGTATCGTAGGGTTGGCTGCTGCATCAAAAAAGCTCTTATTGGCTCGTATCGGTACAAGCTTTAGATTTTTATAAGTAATGGCTGCTGCGTAGTCTACTGTGACATGTTCATAGGTAAACTGCCCCAAAAGAGGGGAGGAAAGCAGGAAGCCCACGAGAAAAATGAGGGTATGATTCATGGCTTGACAAGGTTTAAATGACAAAATGCTTTCCTATATCAAACGGGAATTCGTTTTTATATGTTTTGAAAAATGAAAGGAAAAGACACTTACTTTCAGAAGCTTCTAATCCATGAAGACCTGGTGGCTGTCCACCTTTGTAGTTTTCACTCAAACGTAACCTAGGAGACCAATTCAAGTGCTTCTTTTTCCCTTTCTTCCTGCTACATTTAAGTTAGCTTGGAATTCATCTATGACGTTCAAACATTTTACTTATCAAGACCCCACACTCAACGGTTTCCTAAGCCTTAGCAAAGATTTTCATTCTTTACTGGTAGAAAGTCAAGTTCCCAAGGATCTGATTCATATCCTCTGGAATCCACATGATGTGAAGGTACAGCTGAACGTAGATGGCCGTCCATTGGTCCTTCCTCCCCAGCACCTGACGACGATTACTTTTCTCCATCAGATCGATGTTCCTCCGCATCAGTCTGAACTGACTTCCTTTAGCTTTAACCGTGCCTTTTATTGTATCCACGATCATGATGAGGAGGTTTCCTGCAATGGAATCATTTTCTTTGGCACACAAGATCTTCCCATCATCCAGCTGGATGAAAGCGAGCAGAGGAGAATGGACTTATTGTATCGTGTATTCCTCGATGAATTTGAAACACGTGACAATATCCAAGGTGAGATGCTCCGCATGTTGTTGAAGCGATTGATCATCATTACTACAAGATTGGCCAAGCAGCAACTCGTCACACTAGCCGTCAATGACTCTCAGGTAGAAATCATTCGTCAGTTTCAGTTTTTGGTAGACGTTCATTTCCGAACCAAAAAGACGGTCAAAGCCTATGCCGACGAACTGTATAAGTCCCCTAAGACGCTTTCCAACCTATTCAAACGCTACAACCAAAAGACACCTTTAAGGATTATCCATGAGCGTATCGTACTAGAAGCCAAGCGTTTGCTTCTATATACGGACAAAAGTGCCAAGGAAATCGCCTTTGAATTAGGCTTTGAGGAGAGTGCCACTTTTCACAAGCTTTTTAAAAAAATGACAGGTGTTACTCCCCAAGTATTTAGAGAAAAGGGAATCACAGGTTCCTGATTGTGCCTACTTCGGGAAAAATGACCAATCCATCGGGACATGTCGCCCCTCACCTGACATATATCATGGCGTAATATTGTACTGTAATCAAATAACAAAACAATCTAAGAGCAGCTGAGAAGGGAGGCGAGACTTTCGCTTGAGCAGAAACCTCTATGCCCAAGTCTCCTTTCCCCTCATCGCTCAGACATCTAAACCACTAAATATTATGTCAACTACATTCAATGTTCCCACAAGAGATGAGGTTTCTGCCGACAATCAGGCAATCTTTGACAACCTGAAAAAAGGTGTAGGTTTTGTTCCAAACCTCTATGCGGCTTACGCTTACAACGATACGGCACTGGGAGATTACCTTGCCTTACAAAATCGTAAGAGCACACTCAAAGGAAAAGAAAGGGAGATCATCAATTTGGTGGTCAGTGAAGTCAATCAGTGTTACTACTGTCTGTCTGCTCACACAGCATTGGGAAAAATGAATGGATTTACCGATGAGCAAATCTTAGAAATTCGCTCAGGACGTGCCACTTTCAACCCTAAGTTCGATGCCTTGGCGCAGTTCGTTCGCGACATCGTGATCAATCGCTCCAAGCCATCCGAAGCAGTCGTAGATGGATTGTTTGCTGCTGGATATACTCAGGCTAACCTGATTGATATCATTATGGTCATTGGGGACAAAATCATCAGCAACTTCATTCACGGAACGACCCAAGTACCCATTGATTTTCCAGAGGCTCAGCCTCTAGAAATTGCGCATGCTTAGTTTTCTTGAGACAAAAGAAATCATATCTGTACGATGGGTCTTTCATCAGGTGAGGTAGTTTCTCATATTTACCTAAAGGATCTTCATTGTATATAACAAGACAGTCTAGCCTTTTGAAGATAGGGTTAGGCTGTCTTTTTTTCTGCCAAATCATCTTTTGCATGCATTTTAATCGGAAGGCCATATGTATGTATTCCAATTTTTTATCAAAAATTTGAATAATTATCCCAAGGAATCTTAATTTACAGCTTCCAAACATTCCATAACAGTCACTGCACCTTTATGAAACGCCTGTTCACTCCGCTTCGCTTGAGAGGGATGACCCTCCGAAATCGGATTGCGGTCTCTCCCATGCAACAATACCTCAGTCCTAGCGCATTAGCAACAGACTGGCACATGGTGCATCTAGGATCACGAGCAGTAGGGGGAGCGGGGCTTATCATAGCAGAAAGTACGGCTGTTTTACCTGAAGGAAGGGCGACCTCTTTTGATACGGGCCTTTGGAATATAGCGCAAATGGAATCCTGGATTCCCATCGTCAAATTTGTACAAGACCAGGGAGCCAAAATCGGTATTCAATTGGGTCATTTTGGAAGCAAAGGGAGTCGTACACATCCTGAAGATGGATTTCGATCTATGTCTCCCTCTGAAGGAGGTTGGCAAACCATTAGTTCATCTGCTGTACCTCCCATGCCTGGGATGCCTACACCTAGGGAACTGTCCATCAAGGAAATCCACCTGATTCAAGATGCTTTTGTTCTTGCGGCTCAAAAAGCCATTGCTGCAGGTTTTGATACGATCGAAATACATGGGGCGCATGGGTATCTGGCGCATCAATTCTACTCTGCCTTGATCAATCAACGTGTAGACGAATATGGTGGAAGTTTTGAAAACAGGATACGCTTTTTGGTTGAGATCGCTCAAAAAATCCGAAGGTCTCTCCCCTCGGCTATGCCCTTACTTGTGCGTATTTCTGCTGTGGATTTTTCTGATGATCCTCGTGCATGGACATTAACAGATTCTGTCGCGCTTGCAAAGAAGCTAAAGGATGTAGGGGTAGATCTGATTACCACTTCAGGTGGTGGGTTTGTGTATCCCAATAAAAGCAATATATATCCTGGATATCAAGTCTCTTTCTCTGAGCGTGTCCGACGTGAAGCGCAGATCGCTACAGGTGCTGTAGGCATGATCACGACGGCGCAGCAAGCAGAGAAGATTCTTGCAAGCGAAAAAGCAGACCTCATCGTTATGGCAAGAAAATTTCTCCGAAATCCCTACTTCGCGCTTCAAGCACAGCGTGAATTGGGGATAGAAGTAGATGCACCTACCCCCTATAAAAGAGGATTTATCTTCTAATTTCCTACAAATCGAGTCCTCCTCTCAGAATCCATTCGCGGCTTCGTTTTCCCCCAGCATAGCCTGCCATCATCTCATGCAAATCCTTCATCACCTGCATTTCATTCCACGTAGCGAAAAAGCATTTCTTCAATAAAAGGGTGAATGCAGGTGAAATGCTAGCCAGTTGTTCTTCCAGTCGTTTATCCTTTGTTCGCCATACCCTATGTACCTGACAAAAGGAATTTATGGCAAAATCGAGGTAATGGTTTTTCACCCATCCCCCTGCGAATGCATCCTCTCTGTAGATACAGTCTAGCCAATCCTTCCATAAATCATCCAGTTGGTAGCGCATCATCTTCAAAGACAACGCATTGGGAAAAGCTGGAGGATTTTTCATAATCTCATGGGCTTCCGCAATCAACGTATCTAATATTGGATCAGCTTTCCACTCGACTCTTCCATGTATAAGCATATGCGCTGTATGCGGACTTTTGACTTCTTTGATAAAATAAGCGCGAACCTGTTGAGGTGGATTCATGAAATACTCTATCTCCACATCCTCAACCCAAGTATTCCCACGTTCGCGCTGGTTAACGGATTCTTCTAGAATAACATGTACATCTATATCCGAATGGGGATCTACCTGATCGTGCATAAATGTCCCAGAACTAATCACCCCTATGACTTCTGGATGGGCTTTCATCCGATCTGCAAAAATCCTAGCTGCCTTTTCAAATCGCGCTTTTCTTTCTTCTTGGGTTTCCATCCATTTCCTTTTTAACCAAACTAATTGAAGAAAGAAAATAGGATATAATTAAAGGGTCCACAAATCCCTTGTAATGAAAACAGGAGGAGGAAGTAATTTCTCCTTCAGAATCACTTTGAGTTCTGGTGACCAAAGAATGCGGTAATGCCCTAACTGGTCTAGCTCGATCATCTCTGCCCCTGCTATAGCCCGTTGGGTGCGTCTCGCCCATTCAACAGGGATGATCTTATCGTCTTTAGAATGCACAATTAATATTTGCTCTACATTCTCTAAGCTTGCCCCAATTGCATCCATATTAAGTTGATCCAGGCTTTCGCCCGTGCTTTCCTCGATTTTTTGCGTTAGGAGTCGTAGCGTTTGATCTGAGATTCCCAGATAATCTCTTACTTGCTTGACGCGATCCTTAAAATTATGGGGAGTAGTCACCATGATCCATTGATCAATGGATATATTCGGATTTTCACGCAAGGCAAAAGCCGTTGTGACACTTCCAAAAGAATGGCTGATAATGACTCTGGGAAGGTGCTGCCGCATCATCTCCACTACAAATTGGCCAAAGTCAAACATACTGGTATTACCTCTGGAGCTTTTGCCATGTGAGGGTCCATCGAATGCGATAACATGCCATCCTTTATCTACCAATAGATCGACCATCCCGCCAAAGTTTCCTGCTTGTCCCTCCCATCCATGAACCAGAAAAACTACGGGGTCCCCTACTCTTCCCCATTCGTAGACTTGCAAGGTGAAATCGCGAAACTTCCTTCGACTCGACTTGGCTTGGGCCAGGATGCGCTCCTCAAAGTCCCGCAGTTTGCGAACTCTAGGTTGAGACATGACACGATATACTTGCTGTGCTGCAAGGGTAGGCATCCATCGATCGAGGAGTTGAAAATAGGTTTTCATCATGATTTTATATTTTTATTCAAAACGAACGTTTGTTTTATATTTGGAGAAAAAATTTTATGAGACTTCTGCGATTAAGCGGTCCACTGTTTGATTTAGGATATCTGGATTTTCGTAGAGTTTCATCATCACGATAGCTCCTTCAACCTCTTGTATCGAACGCTCCGCACGAATTTCAGGATGTGCTACATGTAGCTCTCGATACAAGTGGGCAAGCGCCTTTTTCCAATCGTCGAAGAAGTTGGCGATGATTCTTTTGAATCCTACCTCTTGAAACGCAACCTGAGTGAGGGTATCCGCGAAATAGCAGCCTTTATAATAATTGCGAACAATCTTTCTCTGGCGTTTGGCCATATGTATAAAGCGTTCTAAAGCAGTTCGATCCGTCTCAAACGCAATAGAGAATATCAACTCTTTGAACTGATCATATGCATATTGAAGTGTGGCTTCCATCAGTTCTTCCTTGCTGTTGAAATGATTGTAAAAGCTCCCCTTCTTGAGTCCACAAGCATCTGCCAAGTGTTGCATAGACGTATTGGCGTATCCTCTTTTGGAGAATTCTTCCATTGAGATGCGTATAATTTCCTCTTTGCTTAGCTTAATATTTGGCATATGACTTTCTATGTAACCATAATAAACAAACGTTTGTTCATTTTCAAATATTTTCTGATTTTCCTTCTTCCAATACCAATACCGCTCTGCGTAGCCGTCCAGCTACGCAGCACCCAGATCTCTTAGACTCCCGTCTAACCATACCAGCATGCAACGCATAATACCGCTCTGCGT
>JBCBPW010000080.1:0-1748 GCA_039820545.1 Bacteroidota bacterium
ACAGCCTCTTGCAGATGCGGGAGGCTGTTTTTATTTGTAAAAGGAGAAAAAAGACCGCTTTGTAGATGCGTCCATTCTAGGTGACAGACACACTGAGCTGGTTGAGGATAAGATTAAAGGATTCTATAAAAACAGGTTCTTGTTCTCTCAATGCCAGAAGATCTACAAATATTCCATCAAGCAAATCTTGCGGTATATCATAATAGCTGACATCAGCTAATAGATTTTTGTTCCACCCCAGCATACCTCTAAAATTGAAATGCAGTTCTGACCAGTCATTCAGTTTTAGTATACCATCCCAACTCGAAGTGATAAGTGAATAAGGCCTGATCGGGGAGTCTTAATTCCATAACCAATGCATTCGTTTGATTATTCAAGGAGGAGGCAGATGAGGTAAAATCATAAAACGCACCTGTGATAGAACTCACCCATCTATTCTACCCCCAATACGAAGTAAAGCCTTCCTCTTCATATCGACGATACATCTTGAGTAGCTTTTGTAAGCTACGTGCGTAGGCATAGCCTTTCTTACGAGGATCTCCCAGCGATTGATGGATCTGCACATAGGTGCTTCCTTCGGAGAAGACATCCACCTTTTCGGGGCGAAAGAGATTGATAAGCCCCAGTATGACCTGCTGTATGCTAGCTGTCGCACCTGTGATTCTGGGTAGGATTTTCTGCACGATCTGCAAGTCGATGGCCTCCTGATGGGAGATCAACTCGCGTATGTCATGGCGATTGATGAGGTAAAAAAGAATCTCGTCACGAATGCGATAGCCAAACGACATGTCGGCAATGGATAGGATTTCATTGATCTCTGTCAAGAGACGGATGACAGGCTGCATGCCAGGACGCTCCGATTGGGGCACATCGATGAGGCGTACATAGGGATTGAGGAGGAATGCATGTGGCACAGGATCAAGCGGAGGCACCGCTTCCTCTACGAGTGGCCAATCCAGGAAGACCTCATTCATCTCGATGACGTTTGCCCGGTCAAGGACCTTACGAGAAAAAGGATAAGTCGATTCGTCTACATTGATGGTGCCAATGAGGTAGAGATTTCCAGGAAAGGTAAGGTCCTGTATAGACGCGTTTTCTTTTTCATTTCTCCCCACACCATATGGCATCAAAGGTTCTGAAACGATTTGATCCTCTTTCTTTTCCCTAGTTTCCATGATGCTGAGTACATCGCTGAAATAATGCTCCACCCGTGCCAGGTTCATTTCATCCAAAATGATAAAATAGGGATGCTGAGGATTTTCCTGTGCTTGTAGGAGTACTTCGAGAAAAGGCTGCTTTCTGAAATTTCCCTGCATGTCTACATAGCCCAGGAGGTCGGTATGATCGGTCCAATCGGGGCGTACAGGGATCAAGAAACAACGGTCACCATGTCCCATTGCACGTGCAAACTGTCGTACTAATTGGGTTTTTCCTGTACCTGAGATGCCAGCCAAGATCACAAAGGGCTTACTTTTGAGGCAGAGATAAAGATTGGCAATGTTCTGCTTGGTAAAAAAGAAACCCTGTGCAGCTGTGTATGCATGTATATGTTCGAGAATCTGACGGGGGTAAATGGTGGACATGAAAGCAGGCCTTGGATCAATGAGAACCTGAATATGAGGCTTTCTCCGAATAATTACACCCTATTCTCGAAATAAAGTGAGGCTTTCTATTTTCTGTGTGGAAAAATGGCTGAGCGTATTTGGCATGTTTGGCTCGATTTCGATCGTTTTGCCGATCCGTAGGCG
>JBCBPW010000080.1:1848-31818 GCA_039820545.1 Bacteroidota bacterium
TTGTTAGTTAGGAAACTAATAGATTTGATTGCTACGTAGTTTGATGACTACGTAGAGCTTCGGCTTCCGATCGTTTTGCCGATCCGCGGGTGTTGTTAGTTAGGAAACTAATAGATTTGATTGCTACGTAGTTTGATGACTACGTAGAGCTTCGGCTTCCGATCGTTTTACCGATCCGCGGGTGTTGTTAGTTAGGAAACTAATAGATTTGATTGCTACGTAGTTTGATGACTACGTAGAGCCTTAGCGTCGGATCGTTTTGTCGATCCATGGGTACTTCTGTTTTAGCTATTTTTCTTCTTAATAATTCAGTAGTTCCTCGATCTTCGCAGCCACCTTGTCAGCATTGGGTAACATGGCGGATTCTAGCGTAGAGTTGAGAGGAATCGCAGGCGTGTTCTCTGCTCCCATCGTGTGCACAGGCGCATCCAGATATTGGAAGCAAGAAAAAGAGAGTCTTCCTGCCAGCGATTCCATGAAGGAGTTTGCCAATACCTCCTCTGTGAGGAAAAGGACCTTGTTGTGTTTTTTCGCGCCTGATTCGATGGCCACCCAATCGAGGGGCTCCAGCGTACGCAGATCCAGCACTTCTACTTGGCCTGGGAACATTTTGCTGGCATGGGTCGCCCAGTGTACGCCCATACCATAAGTCACCACGAGACACGATGCTCCATTTTCCACCATCTCTGGATCAGCTGCTTGATGGATGCGGGCTTTTCCCAAAGGAATGACGTAATCGTCGCTGGGTTCGATCGTTTTGGAGGCTTTGGAACCAGGAACTTTTCCCCAGTACAATCCCTTATGTTCAAAAATCACGACGGGATTAGGATCTAAAAATGCGGCTCTCAACAGCCCTTTCATATCAGCGGCATTGGAAGGATAGACTACTTTGACGCCTTTGATGGTAAGGATAGCCGACTCGACTGAGGAAGAGTGAAAAGGACCTCCGCTGCCATAGGCTCCGATGGGTACACGGATCAGAGATTGAACAGGCCATTTGCCGTTGGAGAGATAGTAGCTGCGGCTGACTTCGGCATACAGTTGGTTGACACCAGGCCAGATATAATCTGCAAATTGGATCTCCACGATGGGTTTACAGCCTACAGCTGACATGCCCACCGTACTGCCGATGATATAGCCCTCCTGAATGGGGGTATTGAACACCCGCTGATCACCATATCTTTTTGCTAGCAATGCCGCTTCACGGAACACACCTCCCAACTCTCCGCCGACATCTTGTCCATACAGCAGTGCTTCAGGATACTCATGCAAGATTTGATTGACGGCATGAAGCGCTGCATCTACCATCACAACTTCCTCTGCTCCCTCAGGGGTTCTTTCTCCCTTTTCCTCTGTGACAGGCGTAGGATGATAGATATGATCAAAAAGGTCCTCTGGACGTGGGTCTTCCATGGCCATGGCCTGCTCGAATTCTGTCTCTACATAGGTACGTGCCTGTCGCTCAATATCCTCTAACGCTTTGTCCTTGATATTACGTTCCTTGAGGGCAGCTTGAAGTTTGAAGAAGGGATCTTCAGGTTGATGTGATTCTAGGTCGTTTCGGTACCACTCCTTGCGTACGCCCGATGTGTGGTGGTTCAGCAAGGGGACTGTCGCGTGTAAGAGGAAGGGTCTACGCTCTTTGCGGATGATATTCAGCACTTGCTGGAGGGTTTGATAGCACTCCTCGAAGTCACTGCCATCTATGCTCAATACCTCTATTCCTTTGAATCCTTTGGCAAACTCGGCTGCATTTTGGGCATACATTTCCCCCTTATGTGCCGAGATTCCCCATCCATTGTCCTGCACCAAATACAGAATAGGAAATTGATGGAGGGCAGCCATTTGCATGGCTTCTGACACCTCGCCTTCGGTCATGGCTCCATCTCCGATGGAGCAAACAGCTAATGGTGGGATATCGGATGTGGCGAGATTTTGACTTTCCAGATATTGCATGCCTTGAGCAACGCCCGTAGTCGGAATGGCCTGCATCCCTGTAGAGGAAGATTGATGTGTGATCTTGGGCATATGGTCCCTCCGTAAAGAAGGATGCGCATAGTAGGTCCGACCACCCGAGAAGGGATCGTCTCGCTTGGCCATCAACTGGAGCATGAGTTCGTGTGGCTTCATACCGATTCCCAGGAGGATCGCATCGTCGCGATAGTAGGGGGAGACAAAGTCTTGTGGCAGCAATTGCATCGCCAGGGCCAGCTGGATGGCCTCGTGTCCACGCGAAGTGGCATGCACATATTTGGAGGTGATGTCTTTTCGTTCTTCGAATAGCTCAGCCATAGCTTTGGCCGTAGACATGAGCTCATATGCGCGCTTGAGCGTATCTATGGATAGGGTAGTTGCAGAATCTTTGGTAGAAGTAGCCATAAGTAATAGTATATCCCAATTTTTGAGTCCCGAAAATTAAGAAAATCCTCGTACATCTAGATAGTCAACTGGGTAGATATAAAATGGGAAGGTGAGAAATAAGCAAAATTAGATGTATAATGCTTTAGGAGGTTAGATATAAGCAGTTGATCATGAATCATTTATTGGAAATGGCCCAGAAAGAAAGTAGCAAAACTTTCTGTTGAATCTCATGGGCCTTTCATTCATTTCTGTATTTTTGCACCGAATCAATGACAGAGGGGGAAAACCATAAAACTTCCCTTGAGTCATCTATAAATCCAAGAATGTCAGAAGAAAATACAGAATTGATTTCTATCCTAGTAGAGGAAGGATGGCGCACCCTAGAGGATGAGGCCTACGATGAGGCGCGCGAGATTGCAGAGCAGTTGCTCTCGTATGAAGCAGAAGAAGGATACGCCCTGATGGGACAGGTCCTACTGGCAGAAGAGGGGCCTACTGCGGCTGTGGCCTACATGAAAGAAGGTATTGCCAACTATCCCGAATCCTGGCGTTTGTTGCTAGAGATGGGAAAGATCTATGCGCAGACAGGAGAGATAGAGACCGCGATGCTGGTGTTTGACGAAGCCGAGACGAAGGAATCTGCCGAAAAGCACTGGATTGATTTTTATCGTGCCTTGACTTATCTCAATCAGGAGATGCCAGATGTAGAGGAAGCTTTGAATATTTTTCAGGGGATCGATCATGAAGATCTCATCATCGAAGCATTTCGCCAGCAGATGATGATTTTGACGGCGATCCAGCGATACGATCTGGTCATGGAGCTAGCCAATGAAGACCTCAGCGTATTGCCCCTTCCACAGACGCCTGATGAAGAGGAAGCCTTCTCTCAGATTTTGACCTACATCGCACAAGCCTTTTGGTTTGACAAGGATGATGAGGAAGAAGCGCGTAAATACTTACGGGCGGCATTGGATATTGAGCGCACCAATATCGAAGCACTAGATCTACTACGTAGCCTACATCCTGTTTATTCCGAAGAAAGTCAGTTTTATTCCCTGTTAGTAGAAGGGGAGTGGGTCAATCCTGCAGAAGAGGAAGGCGAAGAGGATGACGTTTTTGCCTTTGTGACAAACTATGCCATCGTTGCAGACAGTGCAGAAGAGGCGATGGCCATCGTCAAAGATTTTGAGCGCGAAGAGGTACGACGCGATTCCTTGCAGGTACTGGATGTAGAAGTGGAACCCAATGATGAGGAAGATCCCAAAGGCATTTACTTCGTGACACCCTTTGTCTTTGAAGGAGAAGAAGAAGCACTCATGGACATGATGAACCTGATGATAGAAGAAGGAGAAAGTATGGAAGGAGCGGATGATGACAATGCAACTGAAAGTGGAGCCCAAGAATAATCTGTAGCAAATCTGATGGTCTCCGAAAACCGAAAAGCTATTTATTTTTGAACATATGAGGGGAAGGGCTATTTTGCTAGAGGAAAGCAGGTGGCCTTTCTCTTTTCTTTTGGGTTATACACACATTGATTTTACACACAAATGAAATACATCACCGAAGCAGCTGTTGCGGGTCGTCGCGCCTTGATCCGAGTGGATTTTAATGCGCCTTTGAACGACCAGTTTGAAGTGACAGACGATCGCCGCATCCGTGAGTCTGTTCCTACCATTCAGCATATCCTCTCCAATGGAGGTTCATGCGTCCTGATGTCGCATCTTGGTCGTCCCAAGGGCGTAGATGAAAAATTCAGCTTGAAGCATGTGGTCTCTACGCTGAAAAAGTATGTCGACGCCCCTATCCACTTTGCGGATGACTGTGTGAGCGAGGCAGCCGTCGAGATGAGTGCCAATCTTAAGCCTGGCGAGGTGCTGATATTGGAGAATCTGCGTTTTTATGGTGAGGAGAAAAAAGGAAACGAGCACTTTGCGCAGCGATTGTCTCAGCATGGAGATTATTGGGTCAATGATGCCTTTGGTACCGCTCACCGTGCCCATGCTTCTACGGCAGTGATTGCCCAGTTTTTTGAAGAAAAGTATTGCGGACTCCTGCTAAAGAAAGAGATTGACTATGCAGAAAAGGTCCTGAACGATGCAGAAAAGCCTGTCTGTGCCATCATGGGAGGTGCCAAGGTCTCTGACAAAATGATGATCATCGAGAATCTGCTCAATCGCGTGGACTATCTCTTGATCGGGGGCGGCATGGCGTATACTTTTCTTCGTGCCAAGGGGTACAAAATCGGTAAGTCGCTTTTTGAGGCAGACAAGGTATCGCTTGCAGCGGGACTGATCAAAAAAGCCAATCAGAAAGGGGTGAAATTGCTGACCCCAGTGGATAGTGTAGCTTCTAGCGAGTTTGGCGAAGGGGGCACGATCAAGGTGCTACGCAACGAAGAGTTTGAGGACGATCTGATGGGATTGGACATCGGACCGCAGACTTTCCAGTATTACTTTGACTGTATCGTAGGATCGAAGACCATCTTGTGGAACGGTCCCATGGGAGTATTTGAGATGGATTCTTTCTCCAAGGGGACATTTGCGGTGGGCGAAGCCATCGTGCAAGCAACTAAGGAAGGCGCTTTTTCACTCATCGGTGGAGGAGACTCCGCAGCGGCCATCGCCAAAGCAGGTTTGGAGGATCAGGTTTCTTACATTTCTACAGGCGGAGGCGCGATGCTCGAGTATCTGGAAGGCAAGACCTTGCCAGGGATCGCCGCTTTGGGATAAGAACAGTGGATGGAATAAAGAATATATGAGAGCTTCTGTAAGAGGGAGCCCTCATTTTTTCTATTTCATAGATTCTGCCTTCCTTTCCCCTAGGATTGTATATCGAAGACAAATTTTAGATATTTCGAATACATAAAATGGTCAGAATCCACCCTTATGGTCACCAAAGAAAAATTATTGGCACTGATAGAGGAAGACGCGCTGGAGGATGTGATGGATGTCTTAGGAGAATGGGAAAACTTAAGCAAAAGCAATCGAGAGAAACTTTCCATTCTAAAAGGCCGTCTCGCAAAGGATAATAATGCGCGATTTGAAGGGACACATACATCCGATACAGAGCGAAATGCGATTCGGAAAGAATCCCTACGGTTTGTACACGATTTGTTCAAAGCGCCTATTGCCACTAAAGACGTGGGAGGAGAATCGCGGACGATCTCGACCTTAGAACGCGTATTTTATTGGGCGGCGATCATAGGTCTGATAGGTTTTGGATACTATCTGTGGACAGGGGTTGAGACCAATCGAGAGAAGATTATCTCTCTAGAAGAGAAAGATAGAGCTAACTATATATCTCTCTCAGAGCTGTCGCAGACGGATTCTATTTCTCCTGAGAAAGGCGGGAAGGTGTTATTGACAGATGGAATATTAAAAACGATCAAGGGGATTGACCTACAGATTCTCCCAGAGGTGAGTGATATCACGCCAGAGGGGGCCATCACACTGAAGTTTAGGGGGCAGGGAGAAGAAACAGTATATCCTGTGTTTAATCTCAAGAATGATGCTGACCTCTTAACCAGTTTGATAGAGATTGATCGCAGTTATCCTGATTCCGTGCCGATTTATCCCATTATCAATATATTTCCTCTCAACCAATTTTTTCTATTCCTCCAAAAAGGAAGGGAGCCTACTTTCACTATTTGGGAGGTGAGGGTTCAGTTTGTGAAAAGTTTAGGAGCAGATCTACCCCTCAGTACAGAGATTGAATTTGAGAGACTGACGAAAGCGGCTAGTCGTGACTATTTAGACTCTATCTTTAATCTGCCTAGATTCAATCAATATGACTATTCACCCTGGCCATAAAAAATAGGGCCTGAATGACACTACGCTCAGGCCCTATATTCGTTTACATGAATTCTTTACAAAATCTAGATCACGTCTGTGCAAACCCGCCATCCACTGGGATCTCCGCCCCTGTGATATAGCTGCTATCTGCACTGGCCAAGAACAAGGCGACAGAGGCAATCTCTTCCCCTTTCCCAAATCGACCCAAAGTCACCATAGAAGGAAAGCTTCCCGCCATCTGGTTGATGTCTTCCTGAGGGACGTTGTGCTTGCCGTAGATCGGCGTGTCAATAGGACCTGGGGCAATCGCGTTTACACGGATATTTCTGCTACCATATTCTGCGGCTAGTGAACGCGTGATCGAACGAAGTGCGGCTTTGCTGGATGCGTAAGCTGTCATCGCAGGGAATCCCTTGATATTGACGACGGAGGTGTTGAAGATGATGCTTGCCCCCTCGTTCAAGTAAGGATTGGCTTCACGGACTGTGAATAAAGGTCCTTTAACATTGACTCTGTGTACTTCGTCGTATATATCCTCGGTGAGTTGGTCGATGGCTTCCATTCGGAAAATACCTGCATTGAGAAATAAGACGTCTATTTTTCCAAATGTATCTACCGTTTTTTGTATCAATTGCTTGCTGTCAGCAATACTCGACGCTTCCGCCACATACAAAAGATATTCTCCTTCCAACTCCGATTCGATCGCCTTGAGTTTTTCCTCGCTTCTTCCCGTCAAAACTACTTTGGCACCCTCTGCTAAGAATAGTTTGGCCGTGTCTAATCCCATACCACTGGTAGCGCCTGTGACTACTGCTACTTTATTGTTTAACTTTTTCATCTGATTGGAGTAATTATATTTTAGAATGAATGTTCTTAAATGGGATACGCTATTTTGGAATAATCGTTCCTTTATTTTTGATAAAAATGAAAAGAATTCATATATCTATTTGATTATCAGTAGAAAGTTAAGTGAAGTTTTTAGAAAAAATCTGTGTAAAACCCTGATTTTGGTATATTCGTACATAGAAGAAAAGGAGAAACTATGGCTAGACCCCGTGCATTTGATATGGAAACTGTACTGGACAGAGCAACGGAAATGTTCTGGACACGGGGCTATCATGCTACCTCGATGGATGAGTTGCTCAAGTATATGGGTCTCAGTAGGGCCAGTTTTTATACCAATTTTACCAACAAGGAGACGCTCTACCAGATGGTCTTACAACGCTATAGAAACACGCAGTCTGGCGTGATCGAACGCGTGATCTCGCTAGGACTTTCTCCGCTAGAGACCATCAAAAGAATCCTGACAGTGGGACTTCAGGAAGATGCGGAAGGAGCTACGAACAGAGGTTGCTTCATGGTCAACAGTACATCAGAAATGGAGACCCTCAATGAGGATGTAAAAGAAATCATCCGTTGCAATCAGAGAGACATGGAGGGATTGTTTGAGCAACTGATTCGTAAGGCACAGGAAAAGGGAGAAGTCAATTCATCGAAAAGTGCAGCAGTCCTTGCAGCTTATATCTTCTCTTACTTTCAAGGCGTCAAGCTTTCTTCTATGACTCATGAAAATACTGAACTGCTCCAAGGTACACTTGATGTGATGATAGGAGCTCTGATTTAAAAACTCTTAGAGTGAGTCTTTTTCAACAGAAAGAAATACGCTAGCCTAAAAGCCAAGTGAGGGCTTCATTTTTCGAATGAAAAAAGCGGACATTTACCCCTACGTTCCGGAGTAAGGTCTCCATAAATCGGTGATCTTCGTAATAGCCACCTGCAAACGCTGCTGCTTTGCCATCATGTGGAAAAAGAGTTTCTGGAAATCTCTGCGCATATATATACTGATTCAATACAGAGTCCTTTGTACCTACTTTACTTAAATCAAATAAGTAGAGCTTGCAGTCCTTAGACTCTGCTAGATTTACGCTTTGAGTCAGTAATTCTAACGAAAAAGAGAGCTCCATTTCTCTTTTAACATCGATGAGAAGCATCTGACCATCAGAAGAGAATTCAAAGGTATACTCTGTGTGGCGATTGGAAGATTTCAACTGAAACGATTTGGTGAAATATAATACTAAAACATATTTTATATAAGTGAATAAAGTAGCTTATTGTTCAATAAATATCCATCTAATTTTACATATAAATGAGTTCTGCATAGTACCAGGCTATTTGGGGTTCTGAGCTTAACGTTCGGATTAGGGATCTTCGATAAAATTCCGTCCCTATATTCATCATCAGGATGGGTTATTTTTACCTAAAAATCCCAATACTCAACGCTCGAGACGATGACAGGAAAATATTACGAAAATTAAGTTACGGACTACTATACTCGAAATTCATAAGCGCATCAGATTTATCATCTCTTCTTTTATCCATGAACCCCTGGTATCTCTACAGATTGATACACTTCTAGCGAGCCTTTAAGACACTGTTTGTTGATGCGCTGCAACTCTTCAAAGTCGGGGATGTGAACGTGTAAGGGAATTTTGATCAGTCTATGATCCTTTTTTTCAAATGGGGGAGAAACCTTGGATTGAAATAACAAGCCCCAGAGTTGAGGGGTGCAACTGTAAAGGATACGTTCAGGTTCATACATTTCCTCCCAGTCCGTCATTCGCTCGTTTACTTCTTCAAAAAATCGGATCGTATTGGCTAGTCTAATACGTGAACCCGCTTTCGATTTACCCCTTGTATTTAAATAGGAAATCTGAGCCTTTCCCTGCCCATGGCGCTTCATATACTTTTTGAAAGCTTTGTGTTGGTAGGGTTCTCCATCTTCAAAGTAGCCCAGTGCGGCAGCTCCCATCTGCATCAACATCATCGTGTAAGGTGGAATATCCTCTTCGAGCCTGTCGATGTAGTCCTCCAACTCTTCCTCTTCCAGGATGGCAGGCATAGGAAGGGGGAGTCGAAATTCGAATATCGACGCTCCTTTCTCGTCTGTAGAGATAATGGCATGTTTTTTCTGCGAAAGCGATAACCTTCCCTCGGGCAGCTCGGTTTGCCAGATGTCGAGAAGTTCGATACAGGCAGCGTAGTCTAGACTGAGGTTAAGCAAATGATTTTTCATGATGCCGAATAAGGGTAGAAGGAAAAATAGACGAATGCGTTGCAAAGAGATTGTAAGATATGTGAATTACGCAACTTTCGCCTAGATAGTTAATGTATTGATAATCAGTAAGTCCTTTTTAGGTTATCAAGAATTAGCTATGTTTGCCATCTTTTTAATCGATCCTCGGGTAACTTTTGTTGTATATGTAGTTAGGGAGTCGATCTCCTTTTAGCAATCCATTACTTACATACATACTATTACTATTTGATATTCCATCTGATGAAACAGGTAAGAAATTTTTTCCTCGTATTACTTGTCACACTTCCTCCTCTTCTGGGTACTGCTCAAATGTCCCTCAATCAGCATGAGCGATTGACGATACAGGCGGTACGCATTACAGAAACTCCCAAAGTAGATGGGGTTTTGAACGATCCCGCCTGGAGGGACGAGGTGAGCTCTCAGAGAACCTACTTTGTCCAAAATAGTCCTGACAACGGGGAACCTAGTGCCTTCGAATCTGAAGTCTATGTCGCCTACACAGATCGCGCCATCTACATTGCTGCTCAACTGTATGATGACAATCCCGATAGCATACTTACTGAGCTAGGGTTGAGGGATGATGGAAACCGAAATGCAGATATGTTTGGGGTAGGCTTTGATCCTTATCACAAACGCCAAAATGCCTTCGTCTTTTGGCTGACGGCTGCTGGAGTACAAGGTGATTCTTACTCCACTACGAATAATATGGATGACAACTGGAATGCAGTTTGGAAGAGTGGAGTCAAGATTAATGAGGAAGGATGGGCCATCGAGATGGAGATTCCTTATTCACAGCTGCGTTTTCCCAAACAGGAAATTCAGACTTGGGGGATCAACTTCTACCGCTCAATCAGACGCTATCAAGAAGAATCTTTCTGGAACTTTGTGGATGCCAACGTCGACGGTCTGGTGAACCAGTATGGAGATGTGGCAGGAATCGAGAATATTGAGCCTCCCTTACGTCTGTCGATCACACCCTATGTTTCTGCTTATATGAACCAGCAGGGGCAAAGCGGCATGCAACCCAGTATCAACGGAGGTATGGACCTCAAGTACGGAATCAATGAAAGTTTTACGCTGGATATGAGTTTGATCCCTGATTTTGGACAGGTGCAGTCAGACAACATTGTACTCAATTTGTCAGCCTTTGAGGTGCGTTTGGATGAGAATCGCCCTTTCTTTACGGAAGGAACAGAGCTTTTCAACCGAACCAATTTATTCTATTCGCGTCGAGTAGGTTCTACGACCCAGCGACTGGGAGAAGTGTATGATGATGAGGAAATCATCAGCCGTCCTAGCCAGGCACCCCTCCTCAATGCGACCAAAGTATCGGGGCGTACCCGTGGAGGATTGGGAGTAGGTGTATTCAATGCAGTCACCAATCGAACTTATCTAGCCGTAGGCAAAGAAAATCATACTACTTCTGAGGAAGGCGATTATAAGGATGTACGTCAGGTATTAGCAGATCCTATCACCAACTTCAATACCTTAGTCTTTGACCAGAACTTGAAGAATAACTCCAATATTTCTTTGACCAATACCAACGTATGGCGTGAAGGTCGAGGGAGAGATGCAAATGCAACACGGGTAGATTTCACTTTCAACGATAAGAACAATACTTGGTACACGCGTGGATTTGGGGCGTATAGCTACATTTTGGACTATGATTCGGACTCGGGAAAAATGGTTCCTGATCTTGGCTACGCCTACAACCTGAACTTCGGTAAGCAATCGGGAACCTTCCAGTTTTCTGTCAATCACACCCGTGAGACAGACAACTACAACGTCAATGACATGGGTTTTCTGTTTGCACCCAATGAGAACTCCTACAACGTATGGGCGATGGTCCAAAAGAGTGAGCCCTTCTCTATTTTTAATAATGCCAATATCAACGCGAATGTCAACTATACGCGAACCCATCTTCCTGACGAGTTTGACAACTTCAATGTCAACTGGAATTTTAACATGGGCTTCAAGAATTTCTGGTATCTATGGTTGGGTTCAGGGGTAAATCCTGTTACTAATGTGGATCACTTTGAAGCTCGTACGGCTGGATATGTATTTCGTAAACCAGGTTCTTTCCGCCAAAACTTTTGGTTGAGTACAGATAGTCGTAAAGCTTTTCGTATAGGCATGGGAGGGGGTGTTTGGACGCGCCCTGAGTGGAAATCGCTAGACAACTGGTTTGAGTTCAATCCGCGCTTCCGATTCAGCGATAAGTTTACCTTAGAGCATAGCTTTGAGTTTCAGCGCAGAAGAAATGAGTATGGTTTTGCTACCAAGCGATTTGATGACAACGGGAATCTTTCAGAGATCATCATTGGCGATCGTGAAGTGCGAAATTTGACGAATACATTTGCTGGGAGTTATACTTTCAATCCATTTGCAGGAATTACGCTGAGAGTTCGACATTATTGGAGTAGGGTGGCTTATGATCGTTTCTGGCAGGTCTCAGAAGATGGGTACTTATTTGATACAGATTACACAGTTCGAGATGCAGAAGGAGTCCCTCGCCACGATGAGAATTTCAACTTCTTCTCTCTTGACCTTGTATACTCTTGGCAGTTTGCGCCTGGTAGTTTCTTGTCTGTCGTATGGAAAAATAATATCAATACCTCAGGACGAGACACACAGGTTTCTTATCGCGAAAACTGGGAGACGATGTTGACGTCTGACAATATGTTGAATAGTTTCTCTTTGCGGATGATCTACTTCCTCGATTATCAAGATGCCAAGAGTTTTTTCAAGAGATAAGGAGAAAGAAAGAAATAGAGGGACCATCCTGCTGATGAAGCTCCCGTACTGAAAAGTTAGCAAGTTAATCCCCCAATCTGAGGCTGTCTTACTGTAAGGCAGCCTCTTTGGGTAAAAAAGTTGGGAGTGATGTTACAGCATAAGAAAGACACCACACGGATAAAACCATGTGGTGCCTGTTTATGAGTTCGATGTCATTGATCTGAAGGCGGATAACTTATTTTTCTTCATCTTCTTTAGAGAATCGATTACAGATGCACTGTGGCGTGGTAAATTCTGAATAAGTCCCATCTGCACAAACGGCGCGTACGCTCCATGAAGCACAAAGATAGCTGACTTGTGGTGTGTAAGAGGTACCTGATACATCAATGAGGGGCAAAGAGTAGGGTAGACTTGTAGGTTCTTTGCAGCACTTGCGATCATTGATGGTGATCATGATCTGATAACCTGTAGCACCTGGGACGGGATTCCAGGTCAAGACTGAGTAACCTCGTCTGTCAACGACACATTGTGGTTTTTCAGGCGTCGTACAGCAACTGTAGGAAAACTTCTCCTCCCATATACAGTCATTGCAATTATCCGTCACGCGCACGGTATACACTTCGTCTACATTCGCTGGGAAAGACCAGCCTGTATACAGGAGATTCCCTTGATCGTCAAACCATTCGACTACGTAGCATGGGTCACCTGGTATCCCTACAGGATTGTTTCCAGCATCTTCTACCCATACAGGATACCACCCGTCCACGCATGGATCACATACCGCTGGGAAAGGACTTGCTTCGCTGATGCTACGAAGTCCGCTCGCGCTGATAGATTGAAGGGCAGCTTCACGATTTTTAGAGCCTCCGACGATACCTGTTCCTCCTGACCCTACATTGATCGTACAGCAGGAGCTGAGTTTGAGTGAATCACATTCGATGATCTCAATTTTTTCACACACGCTCGCACAGCATCCACGCGAATCTTTGATTTTTAGGCATACATCTATTGCTTGGCTAGGCGCAGGGATGGTGACCGTGGGGCTGTTAGAAGTAGGAGAGATGCCACACCACTCATAGGATACAATGTTGACATTGGCAGGTAGCCCTTGCAAGTCTGCGCTCAAGGTGATCGTACCATCTGTATTTTGCGTGATATTGATTCCTTGCAATGCATCTGTCTGACAGCTAAGCTGTACATCATCTACAAGTACCCTTGTTACATTTCCTGAGCCTTGATTCACTGCTTGGGCATCCAGAATAAGCTGTGAGTAGTTTTGGCTCGCACTGAATTGATAGGTGGTGGTTTGCCAAGTGGTAGAGGTAGTAGCTGTTCCTATTAATTGATTCGTGTAGGTTGTCCAATCGATCTCTGGTTTCTGTGTACTTTGAGGTACTCCATTAGCTAACCTCGCTTCTACTTGTCCTGGAGGATTGGGTTGATTATCAAATAAACGTATACCTAAGGCATACCGAAAACTGAGGCAATACGTGAGGTCTGCATCACTGCGTACGTTTACATCAATCGCTGCCGCTTCGCCAAGATCGGGGTTCTGGAATGGATTTTCATTCATGTGTAGAATGTTTGTTCCATCGAATCCTGGATTCGTGTACATGGAAGAAGTCATGGGAAGCGTCCCATCCATGATGTTGGGTGTCCCGCGGACCTCATACCACGGTGGTACGGTGTTGTTCGTGATAGAGAGCGCATTGGTCGATCCTAAGCTCCCTGTAAACGTCTCAAAACTTCCGTTGGTAATGAGATTGGTACAGTCCTCACAGGTTAAAACGCAGTTTTGTGTAGAGGCTGGAGAGGCATTCTCGGGGGCTGTTTGTACGCTTGAGGCTTTCTCGGGAGATACTTCAACTTGCTCGCTACAGGAATATAAACCGACGATGCCTACGAGTAGTAAAGCATAGAAAAGGTGTCTCGTGATGTTTTTCATGTAGGTTTATTTGATGGTGTAAAATGATAAGACAGGGGGTTGAATTTTATTCATGTTGCCACTTCATCTTAGATAAAGCAAAATATATGATAAATGTGACCTATGCTAAACTATTCATTTATTAAGACTATTTGGTGTCAAATATTTTACCCAAAATGTATCTTGTCATTGAATATTTCTAGTCGCAAAAAAGTTTAGAGAATTCAATTGGGAGCGTAGCCAATGGTTATTCTGTCTGAAGAAATCTTAATGGGTAATGCTTATGGATACTGAGGGAAGGCCCTACCTGAAAGTCCTCGATGAATCAGTATTTACCCACCCCCAGAAAATCTAGAGAAAAATTATCCGTTCCCTTGCACACTTTTTGTATAGCAAGCATGCAACTTCATCTCTTCGAGATAGGTATGATGAAGAAAGTATCTATTTTTATTGCATGAGAAGTAAGCGGATGTTGTATGGGGGATTTATCCTGGTCTTGATCACGTGTTGGCCGCTGATCTACACAGGATTTTGGGACGATGGGATCGTAGTGCCTGACGCTACGGAGATCCGCCGATATTCTTTAGCCAGCTCGGATTTCTGTACACAGGTCATCATCGACTCTACCATCTATACACAGAGTTGGGATACCCTGATCCAGCCACGATTTTGGCGTTATGCGATGGACTTCGGACCTGATACAGTCATCGTCAACATTGCGAAGACGAGAGAAATTGTGGAAGTTTTGCCCCTTGCTACGGTTCGGTCTTGGGGGGAAAAAAAGAAAAAAGCTTATGAGGACAGTTTACGGACAGCTTATGGAGCAGGCAAAAAAGGAGAGATCTTCTTCACTACAGGCCGAAAGCACTTCTACCATATTGACAAAGTGCTGCCTGAAATAGATCGTGCCATTGAGATCTTCCAAAAAGAGGGAACAGATCCATGGTATGCACAGTCTATTTTGCTGATCGAGAGCCCAGGACGCTTGCAGTTTTCGACGGAGGGGGCCTATGGCGCTTTTCAGCTCATGGAAGGGGTAGCACGTGAGCAAGGACTGATTGTGAATGACAGTATAGATGAAAGGGCGCAGTTTGACAAGGCCGCACAAGGAGCTGCACGTCTGATACATAGGGTATGCTTACCCAAAGCTCGTGGCTTGTGCGAAAAATATAAACTCGACTATGCAGAGCACGAACTGTGGTTTCGCCTATTGACCATGCATATCTATCATGCAGGCATCGGAAATGTGCGCAGAGTCATCCGGAAGATTCGTCCCAAGAAGGGAGATCAAACGCTCATCACCAAGATCTGGCAAACGAAGTCACGCAGATTTGGTAATGCCTCCCAAAACTACTCACAGATCACCCTTGCCACACTCTTAGAATTAGACGAACTCATTCAGAAAGAAGGAATCTTTTGTCCACTTGCACAAGAAGCCAATGGAGAACTCGTCCCCAGAGAACTTCGATGAGCATTCGACGCACGAATTTGTATTCGATAGTCTTTGCTTTTGTATTTCCTTTTATATTGAGGAAAAATTTGTCTTATGTCCAGATTATTTCATCTCCTACTCCTCTTGAGCTTATGTTTCATCGGGTGTAACTCTGAAAACTCAGGTACACAGGAAGAAACAGAAAAGACTGAAACCCAAGTAATCGAGGAGAAAATGGATAATAACCGTAAGATTCTATTTTATGGAAATAGCTTGACGTATGGTTATGGACTGACAGACCGCAGCAAAGCCTTTCCTTATCTGATTCAGGCTCGGATTGATTCTTTGGGCATGAACTATGACGTAGTCAACCAAGGCGAAAGTGGCGCGACATCAGCAGATGGACTCTCGAACCTATCTTGGGTACTTCAAAGCAAATACGATGTGATGGTGCTCGCCTTGGGGGCCAATGATGGACTACGTGGGATTGATCCCGCTTTGACAAGAAAAAATATCCAGGAGATGATCGACATTGCCCGCACGAAGTATCCCGAGATCCAGATTGTCCTCGCGGGTATGAAAGCCCCACCCAATATGGGCAGCACATTCACAATGGCTTTTGAGACGCTGTTTCCCGAACTAGCCATGATCAATCAGACGGCCTTGATTCCCTTCCTACTAGAAGGCGTTGCGGGAGAACCCAATCTGAATTTACCTGATGGGATCCACCCCAATCCCGAAGGTCACATCATCGTAGCGGAGAACGTATGGCGTACGCTGGGAAGGCTGCTTGAGCCTGGAGAATCTTGAACAGGCATTCGTAAGATTACAAATCTCCTTCTTCCGATCTTCTGACACGATATTCAGAGATCAATAAATTCATTCTGGATACTAGTCTTTTGGCCATTTCCCTGTCGCTGCGCTTGATACGGAGGATAACTTCTCCCGCTTTGCCTTTGGCAGATTTGGGTAAGTCCTCTACAGATCCCAAACTAGAAACATTGATCGTCAGCTTACTGGACCATATAGTGGATTTGAATGAAAGTTCCAGTAAATCCGAGAGGGGAATGATGACGTTTTTGGGCTGGGACTTGAGAAAACCTCCCAGTGCATCACTGATTTGGAATTCTAGCCTGATCTTATCAGAAGAGGTATGTACAATACCTTGGGCTTGTGCAAAGCCTTCGTAGACATTATTGATGTGAAAAGGGAGATGAAGTTCGTTTGCCAGCATATGGATTGCCTTATGTGACAGTGAATTTACTACAAAAAAATCAACCTGTCATAGTGTTCGTACCCTGAGTGATGATGGCACTGACATGCTGGATGAGTTGAGCCATTCCGATAGGCTTGGTAATGAAATCAGTAGCTCCGCTGGCAAGCGCTTGTTTGATGGAGTTTTTGTCGGTGCGGCAGGTGACCATGAGGAAGGGGATTTCTGCCAGTTCTATGTCGCTTTTGATCTTTCTACAAAGTTCTAGCCCATCCATTTCGGGCATCATCCAGTCACAGAGGATAACCATAGGCATTTCCTCTTTGATATATTGTAAAGCTTTGTTTGCTCGGTTAAAAGTAGCTACTTCGAACCCGTGCTTGATGAAGTTATATTCATACAGATCTAAAAGATCTTCTTCATCGTCGATGATGACGATTAAACGCTGCTTAGCCATCCGTCTTTCCCAAATTTAAAACTTCTTCCAATTGAGCTTTTTTCTGTATTTGGATAATTAAGCCCGGATTAAATAATTGTAAAAACTACTCTGGAAGAAATTTGTATCCAACACCTTTGACGGTAACGATATATCTCACACCGATTTTTTCTCGGAGCTTCCGTACGTGGACATCGACTGTACGATCCGTCACATGTACATTATCCCAAATCCGTACCAAAAGGTCTTCGCGGTTATAAACTTTTCCTGGTCTAGAAGCGAGAAAGTAGAAGAGTTCAAATTCTTTTCGAGGAAGAGAAATAGTTTTTCCTTGTTGTTTGACGACGTATTCGTCTTTTACAATTTCTAGATCATGGATCACAATGACGTTAGGGTCTCGTTTGGAGCGTATCTGATGTCTTCTGAGCATGGCTTTAACACGACTCTTGAGCACCCTTGGTTTGATCGGCTTGTAGATATAATCGTCTGCCCCTGCTTCGAATCCAGCTACTTCAGAATATTCTTCTGAGCGCGCTGTGAGGAAGACAATCGATACATGTTCTAGACCCTGGGTAGATCGAAGCGCCAAACAAGTAGACACCCCATCCATTTTAGGCATCATAATATCTAGTATGATGAGGTCAGGCTGCTCTTCCGCTGCCACTTTGAGAGCTTCCTCTCCATCGTTGGCACGGATGACTTCATAGCCTTCCTGTTGGAAGTTGTATTCAAGCAGATCCAGAATGTCTTCTTCATCGTCGACAATCAGGATTTTAGCAGGTTGGATCAGCGTTTCTTTTTCTTTGATCATAGCGCAAAAGGACGGTTGCTGTGCAAATATGTCAATATATTTAGGACGGTCCTACGATTTAGGCACTCGTATATATAAAAAATCTAGTTTGGAATGAGAATGAACAGACATAAGTATCCTGTAGGATAGATAGGGATGTATGTAAGATGAAACAGGATAGATTTTTTAGATCTAGAATGACTTTTCATCTATAGTATGAACGTGTCTCTATCAAGCATTTGCTTCCATTGCCTCGATATCAAAAATAGTAAAAATTTTCATTTTGAAAATTTCTTCCACTTATCCTCAAATAATCGCTTTTGATCTTCGGATCCACGGAGGAAGAGGAGTTGTGTAGTAGATTTTTAGAAGAATTTTTTGTGAAAAATGGAGAGTCTGAACATTTGTTACCTAACGTTCATAAGCCGATATACCCTGCTAAGTATATTGATAAGTTTTTGGAGTTGTCAGTTAGAGCCTCTGCCTGATGCTGTGGCACTTTCTGAGCAAGAGATTGACCTGTCTGAAGTAAGAGATTCGGCCCTAATTGATTTGAAGAAGCTTTCCCTTATGCATGTAGATACTACGCGCTTTCCACGTTCGTGGGATAGGGAGAAGCAATCCTTGATTCTTGATCCTGATTACATTTGGACTTCGGGTTTTTATGCAGGCTGTCTTTGGAAAGCCTATGCCATTACGGGAGACACTACTTGGCTGTCGAAGGCACGGACCTATACTTGGGCCATGCGTGAACAGAGTCTGAATAGTAGCACTCACGATCTGGGATTCATGATCATGAATAGTTTTGGGCAGGGTGTACTTTGCGAAGCAAATCCTGCTTGGGATTCTGTGCTACTTGTAGCAGCGCAGACCCTCAAAGGAAGGTTTGTTCCTACTGTAGGTGCTCTCCAGTCCTATGGTTCTCTCGAAGCGCGCGAATGTCCAGTGATCATTGACAATCTCATGAATTTGGAGCTCCTCTTTTGGGCGAGTAATCAGACAGGAGATACTACGTTTGCGCATATAGCGAAGCAACATGCAGATTTTACCTTGCAGAATCATCAGCGTTCCGACGGGAGTATAATTCATGTAGTCGTGTGGAACAAGGAAGAAAAAAAGTGGAGTGACAATCTTCCTGGACAGGGAAAATCGGAGAATACTACTTGGAGTAGGGGACAGGCATGGGCCATATATGGACTGGGTATGGTATATCAGTATACAGGAGATGTACGCTTCTTGCAGGCGGCACAGGCTGCCGCAGCTTACTGGCTGAATCGGCTGCCCAATCATGAGGTGCCGTTTTGGGATTTTGACTTGGCAGCGGGAGATCCGCCTTTTCGAGACGCCTCGGCAGCAGTCATAGCGACTGTGGGTTTGTTGCGACTAGCAGATTGGACAGATGATCCGCGTTATAGATCGGCAGCTAAGCAGACATTTTTTCGACTTTCTCAAGCCCCATACAGAGATTTGAGTGATCCCTTTATCCTGTCTCATGCTGTGGGTAGTGTCCCTCATGCGCACGATATAGACCGACCCTTGATCTATGCAGATTATTATTACTTGGAGGCTTTGACTTATCTTCTGGAGAATGAAAAGAAAGATCTGTATTTAGAGGAAAATAGGAAAGCAGCAGCAACTAGCAACTGAATCGCCAGTATCATAAAGGCCTCCCATGGCAAGACTTGATCCTGAATCACTGCGTAGGGACTTGAGGAGATCAACTGAGCGATCAGATGGATGCATCGAACGCATAAAGTACAAGCTTGGGCCAATAAAGCGTTTAGACCAGGAATCCATATAAAGAGGATCGTCAGAAATCCAGTGAGTACAGCGCCGAATGCAAAAGCACTGACCAACACATTGCTCAGGAGAAAATAAGTCGGAAACTTACCAAAATGAACCCAGATCAAGGGAGCAGTAGCCAAGGTCGCCACTAAGGTGACACCGATCCATCCATTGAGGATATTGAGCAGCATATAATCGGATTGGAAATAAGCATTCAACGCAGGATACAAAGTCACGAGGGCGACCACAGCCGCGTAAGAAAGTTGAAAGCCCAAAGAAAAAACGACCGAAGGTTCCGCGATCATCTGAATCAGGGCGGCTAGCGAAACGACATTGAGGATCACATACCGTTCTCGCAACAGGCGCATCACCAGTATCGTCCCAAACATGAGCGTTGCTCGTACGACGGCAGGACTCGCACCCGAGACAAACATGTAGGCTAGCAGTAGCATCAAAATGACTCCTTGCTTGATTCGCTTCCCTCCTGGAAACCGATGGAGCCATATCATTAAGAAATCCAGACAGAGGAAAATGATCCCCACATGAAGCCCTGATATTGCCAGGATGTGACTGATGCCTACATCTGAAAAAGCCATTTTGGTATCTCGGTCGAGGGCTGATCTGTCACCGAGCAGCATGGCCCTGGCGATATTCCCCGCTTCGATATCGACAAAAAGTATCCTTAGCCGATCGGAGAGATAGTTTTGCATCCACCATGCCGCATATTTCCAGCTGTGATTAATACCATGTATACATCCCTGTTCTAGATATAGGCTATGGAGAACTCCCTCCCTTTGAAGATAGGTGCCGTAGCCTTGAGAAGAGGTATACATCGTCGTCAAATAACCCCTCACTTGTATACTGTCATATTGCTGGAAGGTAAGTGTATCCTTTAGTTTGCATCTAAGGTCCAATTTTCCCTGAATTCGATGCCATTCTTTTTGTGACTGATAAGCAAAAGCTTCCACCCATGCCTGTTTGCCGTAGGGACTTTCTCGGACCCTTCCTATTACCACACCCATGATTTCTACCTCCTGGCAATTGATCGCTTCAAGAGATGGAGCTTGTCGGGTCTCGAAGCTCAGTTGGGGTAGTGCAATGCCTATCCAGACGAAGAAAATAGCCAGTACGCTATGCTTGATAAGATCCCCTTGATAAAGGTGGGTGAACCGATAAGAAAATACCCATAGAATAAGAAAGAGTAGGGGAATGAGGAGAAAGTACCCTCCCATTTTTAGGTAGGGGCTTAAGCATATGCCTGAGAAAAGGTGGAGAGCAACAAAAAATAAGGGAGCGCGGGCGATCAGTTTCATGGTTGGTGAGCAATATTACCCTGAATATCTACACCATGAGGGAGGATTCGATGGAAAAATGAGAGGAAAAGTTGTGGCAATAAAGTGAGGTACAAGGGAAATAGATGAAGAGAAAAGTCCTTATAGAAGCGTATGGAAGTAGAGATTTCTTTGGAAAAAAGAAGGGAAAAGTAAAAAAGGCCAAAGGAAAAATATCCCCTGACCTTTTGTGGTATAAGATGTTCTAATCTGTACTTACTGCATCGCACGTGCCTGCTGAGTATACAGCTGGTGATAGTGCCCCTTGCGCTTGAGAAGTTCCTCGTGACTTCCATCTTCGATGATCTTGCCGTGGTCCACCACCAGGATACGATCACAGTTTCGAATTGTGGACAGACGGTGGGCTACCACGATGGCCGTCCGATCTTCGATCATGCGATTGATGCCTTGCTGCACCTGTAGCTCCGCTAGCGTATCCACCGACGAAGTCGCCTCATCCATGATCAGGATCGCAGGATCTTTGAGCAAAGCTCGAGCAAAGGAGATCAACTGACGTTCGCCAGCCGAGAAATTATTCCCTTCCTCTCCGACCTGCTCATCCAGCCTATGCGCATAGTCTCCCAGTCCGATCAGGTCAAGTGCTGCTTTGATCTCTTCGTCGGTCGCACCCAATTTCCCATAAGCTAGATTTTCACGCAGTGTACCCGAAAATAAGTGGGGCGTCTGCAAAATTACACCCAACTGCTCCCGATAGCTATCCAGGCTCCGCTGGCGGTAATCCACTCCGTCTATGCGAAGTTCACCCTTGACAGGCTCATAGAAGCGCGCAATCAAGCTAGAAAGTGTCGTTTTGCCACTCCCTGTGGTGCCTACAAGCGCGACAGACTGACCCGCAGGAATGCGCAGGTTGAAGTTTTGAAAAATGGGCTTGTCTGGTTTGTAGTGGAAATCCATCTCTACAAATGCAATGTCACCCTTTATTTTACCAAAATCATCAACCTCTCCCTCATCCTTAATAGCGACAGGTTCATCTATCAAAGAAAAGATCCTCTCCCCAGCTGAGAGACTGTCCTGTGCCATGGTATAGTACCGCGTGATGTCAAAAATCGGCTCAAAAATCATACGTGCATACAGAAAGAATGCAGCCAAAGTACCGATTGTGATGCCTGTCTCTACTGTCAGAGCCAAGTGTCCACCGAAGTAGATGACCAGTGCGGCAGCAATCGATCCTGTAAATACTACAATGGGATTGTACAAAGCCGAAAAGAAAGAGGCTTTGTAGACCGAATGTCGAAATGTCTCTGTCACATCATCAAAACCTTGTGCCGAACGATGCTCCTGGACGGTGGTCTTATTGACTTCAGCCCCATTGATATGCTCGGTCATGTAAGCCGCCATCTGGCTATAGGTTTTGCGTGCTTTGCGAGAATATCCCAGCAGAAGCAGGCGAACCCTGACCGCCAGAAAAAGCAGGATCGGAATCACTAAGAGTACGCTCAGCGAAAGCTTCCAGTTGATGGCAATCATGGTCGTCATACTGACGATGATCATGAACACACCAAAGAGAAGATCTACAATTCCCCAAGATATGACGCGTGCTACTTTGTTGACATCTGAAGTCAGGCGAATGGCCAAGTGCCCAATGGCCGACTTATCGTAGAAAGCGTAGGGTAGCCGCTGGAGCTTGCGAAACATCTGATTCCTCAGATCAAAGATCACATACTCTTGTAGCCGTCCCGCCGCATAGATAAAAGCAGCGATAGCAAAGCCTTCTACCAGGAAGATGCCGAGAAAACCTGCACCAAAGAGCCAGAACCCACTAGTCTGTGTATCTCCAGTCGTTTGATAGGTTTCGACCACAGGCGTAATCCAGGTGTCGATGTATTGTCTCCACATCCAGGGAATAGCGGCATCAGCCGCAGCGGTGACGAGTGCTCCCAAAACAAGGAGCACCACCCACTTTTTGTATTGAAACGCCATGGAAAAAATCCGGCGCAAGAAGGGCCACAAGGCCCGTTTTTTCTGAAAGTCTGTATCTTCTATGTACATCTTGCTTGCTTGAGATTAGGAGAAATGAAGGGAAAATGAGACTGAATACTCATACTTTTGGTCTGAAGTCTCCAGTCTATCGTCTCAAGGTCTCATTTAAGAATTTCAGCTTCGACAGCTGTTTGGATCTGGTGGATCTCCTGATAGTAGCCAGGTATTTTGTGGAGTTCCTCATGCGTGCCTTCCTGTACAATTTGTCCTTCATCCAAAACCAGGATGCGGTCTGCTTGCTGGATTGAGGTGATACGGTGCGACAAGATGAAAGCCGTTTTCTCACGGAGCGAATCCTGAATGGCCTGAAAAAGGGCTTGCTCAGTCTCTGTATCCAGTGCAGAGGTGATGTCATCGAGAATCAACATCTGCGGAGCAGGCAAAAGCGTTCGGGCTAGCGCGACTCTTTGCTTTTGTCCTCCAGATAAGGTGACACCTTTTTCTCCTACCATCGTCTCATACCCATCGGTAAATAGATTGGAGATCTCACTAAACTGTGCGACTTGAGCCGCTGCCATGACATCTTCCAAAGGGCTTTCAGGCTTTGCGTAAGCGATGTTGTCCTTGATGGTAGTGGAGAACAAGAAGGCCTTTTGTAGGGCCAGTCCGATCTGCTCGCGCAGGAATTCAGGCGCGTAGCTATCCAGCGGTTTGCCGTCCAGGTAGATCTGTCCCTTCTGGGGCTTATACAAGGCAAGCAATAGCTTGATCAAGGTCGATTTACCTGCGCCAGTAGGACCCACAAAAGCAATCTTTTCACCTGCTTGTACTTCGAAGGATACATCTTTTAGCACCCATTCGTCTGTCGGCTTGTAGCGGAAGTATACATGGTCAAATCGCAGATGTCCCTGGAGTTTTTCGGGCTTCTCGCCAGCTTTGGATTCGACTTTTGCGTCCTCTATCTCACGAAGACGTTCCATCGCCACTGTAGCGATACCCAGTTCGGAGAGGGTACGTCCCAACTGACGCATCGGCCATGCGACCATGCCTAGATAGGAGTAGCTACTCAGAAGCTCCCCGACACTCATTTCACCCTTCATCGCGAAGTAACCTCCTGCAATGATCGAGACCGAGATCTGTAGGAAGCCCAAGAAGTCTGAGAGCGGCCAGAAAAAGGTATGGAGGACATTTTGTCGGAGGCCCATGCCCCGCTTTTTTTCATTTTGATCGTAAAACTTTTCTATTTCATAGTCTTGATTGTTGTAGGCGATCACCGTACGGATGCCATTGAGATTTTCTTGTACGAGGTTGTTGAGCTTATCTTGCTCTGCTTCGTGTTCTTTCCAGATCTTTCTTTCTTTTTTGAAGAATAGATAAGATGAAATACCAATCAATGGCGATACCGTAAGACATATCAGGGCATACTCCCAGTTGATCATGGCGATCAAGGTGAAGCCAAAGATGAAGATAGTCACGATGCGAATCAGATTGATGATTTGCCCTTTGAGGAAACCTCTGACGGTATCTACATCACCTGTGATTCTTTGGATCAGCTCACCTCTTGTGGTGGTGGTAAAATAGCTGAGCGGGAGCTGTTGTACGTGGTCAAATAGTCTATCGCGTAGGCCTTTGCCTGCTTTCTCTGCGCACCAAGCTTTGAGTGCATCAGAAGAAAAAAGGAGGCCGCCGCGCATCAGGGCGATCACGACATACATCAGGGCAACTCCTAGAAGGAGACTGCCTAGGTTCGCGACATCTAGTGGAGGAAGCAGGTTCAGAAGGGCCGAAGCTACAGCGTCAGGATCTTCATTGCCAAGGCTTGCATCAGATGCGCCGAGTACCACCACATGGTCTATGGTGATCTGTAGGATTTTGGGTTCCAGACTCCTAAATGCAATGGAGAGCATAAGGAGCAGGGCCGACATGAGGTACAGCTTTTGGTACCTGCCGAGCAAGCCAAAAAGTTTTCGAATAGCATTGATCATGGGTATAGGTTTTGTTTCCTAACCCACCGTACGATAGGGAATATATCCCAGGTGTAGAGAGATGGAGTTGACTTGAGAAAAGTATATGAGGGAAAGGAGTGTACGGCACCTAACTACTTGTGTTACAGTCCTAATATTAAAAAAGTATTAAGGATGCACAAAAATGCGTTTTTGTACAGGGGAAAATTGCGAAAGGTGGGTGAAGAAAAGGAGGGAGAAGCGTGTGATTTTCCAAAATGCTTACCTGCTCTGGTAGATGGGATTTTTCAATCAAAAAACCAGCAGATGATCACATGTGGAGGAGAGTGGATGATCTGCTGGTCTTTTGGATAAAAAAAGTTTCCCTAAAAATTGGCCATACGCGCTGCATACATCAAGCAGGCTTGGATATCTTCGGCTTCTAAAAAGGGAAACTGAGAAAGAAGTTCATCCGTACTTTTTCCCCCAGCCAGCAATTCTAGAATCTGACTTACGGTCAGCTGTTGATTGCGTACGGTAGGCCGTCCATTGCACACTTCAGGGTTAAGTGTGATTCTGTTTAATACCTCCATATGTTTTCGTTTTTGAAATAAATATATAAACTTTTATGAGAAAAGAAATCACATAAATATTGGATCTTATATTTTTTGATTAATTACACTGAAAATCAGGCAAATGTTTGATAAAAAATCAAATAAAAAGGGCCTTTCTTATGATATTTTTTGTATATATAAAATAATTTATGTCCATATTTATAAAAATCCAAATTAGGGGAGTACTTTGAAGGTAAGATCTTCATTATCCAATCGCCTAAGTATGACCAATAAGGACATGCACAGGATAAAAAAGATGTTCATAGGGGGAGATACAAGGGTAGGTTGTGCATAGTTGGTGAGAATCAGAAACATCATGGAGGCTAAAATAGCCACATACCACACCTTCAAGAGTGGACTGACAGTCCGAAAGTAGTTGCGGACGCCCACAGCCAAAATCAGAAATAAGAACCCACAATAGATCAAGAGCCCTAACCAGCCCGTCTCAATACCAATCTGGACGAATCCACTATCCGCAGGATACTGAGAGAGTAGTGTATAAGGAGAGAATCTTTGTCCACGCTTCCCCGTTGTTCCCAATCCTGCACCGATCGGATGATCCTGTATATCTTGCTGCACAAAGTCTTGGTTGCGCTCCCTCTCCTGAAAGGACAGAGCCTCCATAGGGCTTGTGGTAGTTTGAAAACGCGAAAAGATAGGATGCTCCAAGGGGCCAAACATGATCAGCAGCCAGATAGCTGCTACGGCTACTCCTCCGCCAATCCATAGTTTGGAAGGTCTGAGGAAGATGCCGAAGCCCACAGCCAGCGGAAATACCAGAAAAGCCGTACGTGTACCTGACAAAAGTAAGGCGACTAGCATCAACCCTATGCTCCCAACAAGACTGACCCGTTGCCAAGTCTTGAGATTGGGGATGCGGAGGAGCCCCATGGCCAAAATCGCACTGGCACCCATGATGACGCCCATGGAACCTGGATCTGCAAAAAAGGAGAATTTTCTATACCGTCCTTGGATAAAAATACGCTCAATGTTCGGCACCTCTCGTAGTACCCATTCCTTCTCAAATGCTTGTAAACCTGCGACCTCCTGAAAGATGGCATAGAGCGCACCCAGTACGACGATACCTAGCCAGATCTTGATCATAAGGCTGACATGTCGCATATGCGTGAGGGCGTACAACGGAATGAAAAATAGGAAGAATCGACTCGCAGTATCACGTATAGCGTAGAACCAAGCAACCTGGCTAGGAGCTGCATAATTGAATAGCTCGACTATATTGTACCCAAACCAGATAAAAATGGCGAGGCTGATGATATGCTGCGCAGGATCCCACTTGTGCTGACGTATCTGCTGGATGAAGAGGCCGAAGAGCATAAAAATGATGGAAGCATCCAGAAATAATCCCAGGGGAATGTTTCCTGTAAATCGCTTGATCCCCATGAGGAGCAAAGCCGCCACCATGCAAAGGTATACCCCAAACCGAAGGTTGAACATGGCACCCATCAGCAGGGGAAACATGAAGAGAGAAACGAGAAGAATAGCACCCGATACCCATCCAAATGTACCGATTTGCCAAGCCATGACCATCGACAAACAAGTCAATAATAAATAGCCAATGGGGGTCTCTAGCTTGTATCGAATCACCTGATCCTTGATCCACTGCCTCAAGGACAAGGAAGGGGGATCTGATGTGGGTTTTTCGTCGGAAACATGAAAAAGAAAGGGTTGCATGTAAGTTCTTCGTTTCTGTCTGGCACCAGCCCATAGACGCGAAGCACAAGCCAGCCGTCTCTAAGACGACATCTGATGGGGGATTGGTGGGGTGTTGGGTTTGAGTAAGGGTAAAGGTACAGATTTTCAATCAACCTGTAGGTGATAGGTTCAGAAAGGAGGTGCATGTCGGGGGATTCATTGCCTCAGTGGGCTTTCACCTTGATTGTAGGGACATAGAAGTATGGATACTTCCTGCTGCTATCTCCCTCAGATGGAAGTCTTATCTTCTGAACGTATGATTATCTCGAATGTGAAAGATCAGGAAATATAGCGGAAATGGCTTATTCCTTTCGCCTATCATAAGGCTAGAAAAATACGATCTTTGTAAAGAAGCCTAGGCAGATCAGCATACAAAAGCCCAGTACCATTTTTTCATGTACACGCTCTGTAGCTGTCAGGACATATTCTCTTTTTCTGGGAGCGAATGGATTCTTCATCTTAGTTATTTTCTCTTAGTTGTGTCACTCATTGACAATACATATATACTGCTTTTTGATAGGGAAAATCAGGAAGGGATAAGTAGTGGTCTAAATTGAGGGACGAGCCGATGAATGTATCACATGACTGGATTTTGCTCGAAAAGTCTAGACATTTAAAACGTACGAAATCTTCCTTTGACGTTTGAATCTGTAATCTGTATACATCCTGGCAAGCGGTGGTAAAATGGGTATCCTAACCACATATCTTTACCTTATATCGTCTCTACAAAATGAATCCAAAGAAAGTCTAGCGAACAATTGGAGAGGCAAGTTTTGTCTTATTCGATATTTACGGGTGCTTTCAAATGTATGAACTTGGATATAATTGTTATTTCTTTGCGTAAGTCATCAAGCTAGATTATGAAGACTGAGAAAAGAAGGAGGAGGCAAAGTGAGGATGCACGTATCAAAAACGAATGATATGTAGTATCTTGAGTTTCTTGGAAAAAATTTAACTTCCCCTAAACAGATCAACCAGGATTAAGATTCATGAAGGAATTGGTAAGTAAGGCCGAATTTGTTCGAGCGACACAGCTCGAGCGGTATGGAATGGCAGGAGTAGCAGGTCCTTTGATGCGCCTGACAGGTTTATTTAAGTTCAATAAACTATATCAAGAGATTCGGGAGAAAGAAGGACTGGAATTTATAGATGCCTTCATGGAGCGAATGGATATAGAGGTAGAATGGGAAGGAAAGGGATTGCAAAAAATTCCAAAAGAAGGGCCTTTTATTACGATATCCAACCACCCTTTTGGGACATGGGATGGGTTGATTTTATTGAAACATCTCGCCAAAGATTGCCCACATTTTAAGGTTATGGCCAATCGTCTGGTCCAGCAAGTAGAGCCGATCAAGGACTATTTTATTTGGGTGAACCCCATGGAAGCACAAGGCTCCGCTATCAATGTCGCAGGCATGAAACATGCCTTGGAGCACCTAAAGGCTGGGCATCCGCTAGGACTTTTTCCTGCGGGAGAAGTATCTACCTTCCAGCCCAAGTCACTTACGGTCTCTGACAGAGCATGGCAGCGCCCCGCCGTCAAACTGATCCAAAAAGCAGGTGTCCCCGTTATTCCCATTTATTTTTCGGGTGCCAATAGCCCTTTGTTTCACCTCATGGGCATGATTCATCCACTGTTTCGTACAGCCCAGATCCCACGCGAAAGCCTCAAAATGGCCCATTCCAAAGTCCGTGTACGCGTAGGCTCCCCCATCTCCGTACGAGACATCAAGCAAATCGACGGGGTAGACCGTCTCGGACGATACCTGCGTGCCCGAACGTATTCTATCGGATCAAATCTGGAAGTAGGGACATTTTTCGGCAACCGCAATAGGAACAAGCCTACACAAAAAGAACAACCCATCGTCGATCCAAGACCCCAGCACTTGATCCTGAGGGAAATCGAGGCACTTGGAGAGGAGCATAAACTCACATCACAAGCAGAATTTGATATTTATGTAGCCGCAGCGCAGCAGATTCCCAACCTGCTACAGGAGATCGGGAGATCTCGCGAGGTCACATTCCGTAGCGTGGGAGAGGGCACAGGACAGTCCAAAGACTTGGATGAGTTTGACCTCTACTACCTACATCTGATCATGTGGGATAGGGAAAATAAAAAAATTGTAGGTGCCTACAGGATGGGGCAAGGAGATTTGATCATCAAGAAGTATGGCAAGCAAGGGTTTTATACCTCTTCCCTCTTTCACATGAAGGATGACTTGGTTCCTGTGTTACGCCAGTCTGTGGAGTTGGGACGATCTTTTATCATGGAAGAGTACCAACGCAAGCGACTGCCCTTATTTCTACTCTGGCGTGGGATCTACACCTTCCTCAAAGGGCAGCCCCAATATCGCTACCTGATCGGGCCTGTGAGTATCAGCAACGATTACACCGATGTAGCCAAGAGTCTGATGGTGGCGATGATCGAACGCTACTTCTTCGATCCTGAGCTATCTCAGTATATCCAGCCGCGGAAGCAGTTTCGTCCCAAAATTCGGAAAATTGACCTCAATGATCTACTCGATGGGGTAGGCGATAACCTCAAGCAGATCGATCGATTGATAGAAGAGATCGAACCTAGTCATTTTCGTTTACCTGTGCTCCTCAAAAAATACATTCGCCAAAATGCGCGGATCATCGGCTTCAATGTCGATCCGTTGTTCAACGATGCACTCGATGGTTTCATGGTGATGGATTTGACAGAACTTCCCGAAGCGACTGAGGAGAATATGACCAAATAGATAGCGCGCATTTTTCATTCTTCATGAAACTTATGCTGGTGAGTCGGATACACCTTGAAAAATGAAAAATGAAAAATGAAAAATGAAAAATGAAAAATGAAAAATGAAAAATGAAAAATGAAAAA
>JBCBPW010000081.1:0-31768 GCA_039820545.1 Bacteroidota bacterium
ATGTGCAGATCCATAAATACGACATCATATTCCTGCTTTTCTAATAGTTCTATAGCTTCCTTTCCATTTGAGGCAATATCTACTGGTATCTTTTTTCGCTTGAATATCTGGCGCATCAGAAATTGATTCATTTTCATATCCTCAACGACAAGGACACGCATTTGGCTCAGCGATTCTTCTTTATTTTCCATGATAGGTACCTGATTAGGTGTGATGGTCTGGGGTGAACTAGTGGGGGCTTCTGCTCTTTCAAAAGGAAGAAGGGCTGAAAAGGTGGTTCCAATTCCCAGTTCGCTTTGTACAGCGATAGATCCTCCTTGTAATTCGATGAGTTTGCGTGTAATTGTCAAGCCTAGCCCTGTTCCTCCATATTCGCGTGTAGTACTAGAGTTTGCTTGTCTAAAGCTTTCAAAAATGGAGTTATACTTATCCTCAGGAATACCGATCCCAGAATCTTCTACACAAAACATTAACCAGTACTGATTTCCATGTTGTTGTTCCAAAAAAACACTGAGACGTATAGTCCCCTCATCTGTAAACTTGATAGAATTATTGAGGAGATTATTGAGAATTTGATTGAGTTTAGTCTTATCGCCCCAAAGAAAATCAGGAACCTCTTCACTACATTCTACTTCTACGACAATCCCTTTCTTGTCTGCTAGGTGTCTAAATGTATGGTACAGGGCATTGCAGACCTTACGTGGAGAAAAACAAATGCGTTCAAATATCACTTCTCCAGATTCAATTTTGGAGAAATCTAAGATTTCACCGACGATCCCCAAGAGATTATCTGCTGAAAACTTGATCGACTGGATGAACTCCAACAAAGAAGGATCGGTATATTCTTTTGCTACGAGATCTGTCAGTCCTATGATTGCATTTAGAGGGGTTCTAATCTCATGGCTCATATTGGAGAGAAACTGGGATTTAGCCCTTGTCGCTTCCTCAGCTCGCTCTTTGGCCTTTTGCAGGTCCTCTTTTGATTGTTCGATCTCCCAAGTCCGTTCCTTTACCTTAAATTCCAAGGATTCGTTGAGCTTGGTCAACTTTTGATTGATCAGATATAGTTCAAGTGCTTTTTGCTCAATAATTTGCTCAGCGACCTTACGTGCTTGTCGCTCCCTGTGTAGAATCTTCTTGATATGGTCCAAACTTTCCATCAAGCAGCTTGCCGTGTAAGGATAAATTTGACCTTATGATTCCCTTCACCCAAGGGTTCCCTACTGATTTGGATCTTTTCTTGAAAGTGGTCTATACAGCCCTGTATCAGTCCTTCGGCAAAGTCTGCCATACCACGTTTGGATTGGTAAATCATTTGAAGGCGATCAGGGGCTAAGTATTTGATCGCAAACTGAGGCAACTCAGCATCAGGATAGAGCTTTTTTACCTCTACATGGATGTAATCTTCGATGCGGCCAAGGAAGGAGAAGGCATCTGGGATCTCCTGGAAAAATCTTCCATACAACTGACTGAATCTCCCAAAAAGGTGTTGACCATATACCCTGAGTAAATCGGATATGGATAGGCCAGACGTCTGACTGAGATTTGTGACCAAAGACATCATTTCCTGATGGTCATACGTGCCCACAGCAGTATATATCCCTTGTGAGGGTAAATCTGATTGCGTGACAATATGATCTGCCACCTCCATCCCAAACTTTTCCTCTACCATTTCTAGGAATTCTGTAAAAACAATTCCTTTCATGAAGGTGACACTTTTTTTGTTTAATAATAAAATTATACAGCAAGTGTATAAAAAATGTCGAGACTAAGAAAGACCTAATAAGAAGGAATATTACGCCTTTGGAAAAGGAAGTATCAACAAAGAGGAAGAGGGAGTAAGCATGTATTAGAGGGGGAGCAATGCCTGAAGTTTTACAAATAAAAGGACTAACAAAAGTGCGGGGAGCATATTCATAACGCGCAACTTCGCAATGCCCAAAATATTTATTCCCAAACCTATAAGCATGACACCGCCTACACAGGAAAGCTGATCGATGAGACCTGTGTCTAGGAGGGGTTTTAAGAAACTGGCGAGCAATGAAGTCCCACCCTGAATGACGATTAGCGGACCGATAGAGACCAAAATCCCTATGCCAAATCCTGCAGTAAGTACAATAGAAGTGACGCCATCAAGGATTGACTTGGTATAAAGTATGGAAGGCGTTTGTCCTAGTCCATCTTCTAGTGCTCCTAGCGTAGACATAGGACCAATACAAAATAAGAGAAAAGCAGTGGACAGCCCTTCGGAAAATGCAGCTTGATTACCAGGTATCCTGTCACCCACCCATTTCCCAAAAGCCTCAAATTGATCTGTTAGCCTGAGCCATTCTCCTATGAGGGCACCGACCACAAGACTGAGGATGATCGGAATCACTTCTGTTCCTTTGAGTCCCATCGTGATGCCGAGCAATAGGGTATACAAGCCCAGCGCCTGAAAGACGATCTCTTCGTACCTTTTACGAAGTCTGGATTTGATCAATAAACCCAGTAGCCCCCCTATGAGGATAGTACCTGCGTTGATCCACGTAGCGGTCATAGATGCTTAAATAAGCTAAGAGATCTTGAAATCGAATACATGGGGGCGAAAGTACGGAATTTTCTGCAAGTCAATTTATCCTCCTCATGGGATCTTGAGTGAGAAGAAAGTAAGAAAGGCTACCATCCCCATGTACCAGGTCCTCCCTTGAAGGGTCCCACAATGTCCTGGGTGATCCATCCTCCATAAAAATCTCCTAGCTGGGCTTGAACTTGCTCATCATTGACATAGCAAGCATCCACCTTAGAGGCATACAAGGCAATATAATCTTTGATCGAAGCGAAGCGCGGACTGGGATTGGGGTAGCTCCAACCAACTTGAGGAACAACGATATCTCCCATGACGAGGTCATAGTATACTGCCATTCCCTTGAACTCACAAAAAGAAGATCGCCCCTTGACCAGACGAAAGTACGTCATCTCAATATCTGAAGGAGGGACATAATACACCGGTGGGTGACTTGTCTCTAGCACCCGATAGCTTTTGTTGCTATCGAGGATCTGTATCCCTTGGTGGACCACACGTAGATGCTTGGTCACAGCTTCCAGCCTAGGAGGGCGTGGATAGTCCCAAACAGACTCTTGTCCTGGTTGAGGTTTGATGGGTTTGATTGCCATGAAGAGAAGAGAGGTTAAAAACAGCATGCAACTCATAATTTATGAGCTGAATGCTGCTAAATGATTAATTGACAACTTCTACACCACGCCAAAAGGCTACGTATCCTTCGATCTTTTTCGCGGCTTCTTTAGGGGAATTATATACCCATGCAGCGTCTTGATTGACTTCATTGCCTACTTTCACATGGAAGTAGGAAGCTTGTCCCTTCCAAGGACAAGTAGTCTGTAGGTCACTTCCTACAAAATGATCTTTATTGAGAGAATCTGCAGGAAAATAGTGGTTCCCTTCTACGACTACGGTTTTTTCGCTTTCGGCGAGCACCTGTCCTTTCCAAATAGCTTTCATTTTCGCAGAATTTAGATTGAAATAGTTGATCTTTATACTCCTTAAGCCTTCATTTTGTTCCCTACAAAAGAAAGCATGTATAGAAGCTGCAAATATCTCTTGCTTACATGAAAGTATGGGTAAAGTGAATGACATAATGTTCATTAGGCTAGAGACTAGAGACTAGAGACGTAAGATTCATTTACCTCATGGAGTAATCTTTTCTATTCCTTTTGAAATCGAAGCAACCAACGATAAAAACCCATATCGTTGTAGACCTCTGTCCATGCATCGTGGGGCTTTTTAGGATTAGAGGAGGAAGTAAAGATTCGCTTATGGTTTTCCCAATCTGCCGCTGCGATACTTTTTGACTGGTGAAAATTGGTTTTTGAGAGTGCTTCAATTTTTGCTACGGCACTCTGTGTATAATCGTACTTTACGATATTGTCTTTGGGATTATGAGCCGCCCAGATGGGAAGCTCTGCGAGACTTTGATAGTCTGTGACACCCTGCTGGTCTCCACATATAGGAACAATTGCCGCAAATCTTTCGGGCATCTTGCTCGCCACTCCCCAGGTACCATGTCCGCCTCTGCTGAGACCTGTCAAGTAGATCCGTCGAGGATCTATCCGGTAGGTCGAGATCAGCTCGTCCAACATTTGAGAAATGGCAGGCACATTTTCATAAAACTGTCCTTTTTGAATATGCGGCATGACATAGACAAAGGTATTCATACGCATCCGATCCAGATCTGTCGTCAAAGTCTGCGTTTCCTTTAAGATCCGCGGGAGTGCCCAATTAAATATGATGTCCACTTCTCCTCCTACACCCAGTCCGCCTTGAAGAAAAACAATGACGGGGAAGTCGCTCGAATCTGCATCATAACTAGGAGGTAGGTAAAGGTTATATCCATCCAATCGGCTATCGGGGTACATCTTTTCAACAGTATAAAATGTTCCCTGACGGGACTCTTGGGAAAAGGTATGAAGACTGCCGAAGAAGAGAATGATACAGAAGATATAGCGCAAAAGGACAGATAGGATGGACATAAGTGACAAGCGTTGATGTGTAGGAAAAATAGTATGATATGAGGAATGCTATCGAAAGACAAGCCCAAATCCAAAGAATTGCACAACAAAAATAGGGTGTCATCGTCGATGACACCCCTCCTGATACAACAAGTGAAATTCAAGTCAAAAAAAACCTATCTACTAACTAAACACACTAAACTTTTGAATCAAATATGTGTGAACCCTTGACCAAGAGTACAATAATTATCTATGAGTTTTATCCAAATGCCTGGATTAATGAATGATAGAATGGAATCCCTAAAATCACATTTACTGGGAAGGTGATTCCGAGTGCCATCGGCAAGTACAAACTAGGATTGGCCTTTGGCACGGCTTGCTTCATGGCTGCCGGTACTGCGATATAAGATGCACTTGCAGCTAGGATAGAAAATAACAACTGATTGCCTGGATCATCCGTGATCAGTGTACTCAAACCGAGTGCTAGTAAACCATGCATAAAGGGCATCAGGATAGCAAATATGAAAGGGAACAATCCCTTGTTGAGTATAGCTGTCAATTGACGGCCACTCGTGATTCCCATATCAAGCAAGAATACTGCAAGGAAACCCTTAAAAATGTCCGTTGTGAAGGGGCGAATTCCCTCTGCCTGCTGTTCACTGGCTAAAAAACCGATCATTAGACTACCAAGGATCAACAGTACACTTCCATTTGTCAAAGAATGTCCCAGCAACGACTGTGCTGGTCTATCCAAGGTGGGGCGTCTATGCTTCTCACCTTTGAAAAAATGAATGAGACTTACTCCGACAATGATAGCAGGAGCTTCCATCCCCGCCATGACTGCAATCATATGACCACCGTAATGGATACCCTGAAAATCTAGGAAGGATATGGCCGTCACAAAGGTGACAGCACTTACTGATCCATAGGAAGCTGCAATAGCTCCCGCATTTTCCACACTCAACCTATTTTTTAAGAGGAAAAAACTCAGCACGGGAATGGCTGCTGCCATCATGATTCCCAATAGTAAGCTGTATATAATTTCCTCATTGATTCCGCTGTGAGACAGTTCCTGTCCTCCCTTGAATCCAATGGAAAGCAATAAATATATGGCAATGAACTTAGATGATGTTTCAGGAATTTTGAGATCACTTTTTACTTGAACCGCAAAGATTCCCAAAAGAAAGAACAGTAAGGCTGGGTTGGTGAGGTTTTCTGTTAGTTGAGAAAACTCCATTCTATTCTGATATGCTAATCAAAAAATTTTCTTCCATGCGAATACGTATACAAAAGTCCTGGAAGGACGCATCGTCCTCTTTTGGCCAGGCTACATCGGGTTTGTCTTCTGCGACGGGTGTAAAACGAATGTTCATGATGTTTTTTCTTTTGTTGGCTCAAATGTGCATATTTATTTTCATAAGTTTTTATTTATATTATTTATTTTAAGCATAATTATTTGTAAATGAACTTTACGCTCCACCAACTTCGGGTATTCCTGAAAGTCGTAGAAAATAAGAGTGTGACGAAGGCGGCAGAAGAGCTATTTCTCACACAGCCAGCAGTTTCCATTCAGCTCAAACGATTTCAAGATCAGTTTGAAATCCCTCTTACAGAAGTCATGGGAAGACAACTGCACATTACAGATTTTGGAAGGGAGGTAGCCAGCGTGAGTAAGAAAATTTTGGATGAAGCAGAAGGACTTTCGCTAGCTACTGCACATTATAAAGGGCTCCTGACAGGTAAGATTAAGATTTCGGTTGTCTCAACAGGGAAATATGTCATTCCTTATTTCTTGCGTGATTTCATGAAAAAATACCCTAGTGTCGAAATCATCATCAATGTTTCCAACAAGCAAAGCGTCGTAAAGGGATTGCAGAAGAATGACAGCGACTTTTATCTGGTCTCTGTACTTCCTGATGGCATTCCGTTAGAGAAGGTTGAACTCTTGGATAACAAGTTGTACATGGTGGGCAGTAGCCGATTTCGAGATATGAAACTCACGAAGAAACGACTCTCAGAGTTGACATTGATCTTCCGTGAGGAGGGATCCGCTACCCGCAATGCGATGTCTGCTTATCTAGAAGATCAAAAAATCCAAGGCTATAAATCCATGGAGCTGGTATCCAATGAAGCTGTAAAACAAGCCGTAAATGCTGGTCTAGGATTTTCTATCATGCCTTTGATTGGACTGCGAAATGAATTGGCCATGGAGAGTCTACATATTTTTTCCATGAAAAAGCTGCCCATCATCACTCGCTGGCATTTAGTGTATCCAAAGGGAAAACAACTACTTCCTGCTTCTGTAGAGTTGATTCGGTTTATAGAGGAAAATAAACAGCAGGTGGTAGAAAATTACTTTGATTGGGCTATGGGATAACTTTCGGGGGCAATTCCTGAAGAATGTAGTCTGCTACTTGTTCCCAGTCTTTGTCCATCATCAGGAAATGACCACGGTTGGCGTAGATGCGATAGGGCTTTTCATAGAAGACGCTCGTAGCTACCACATCTTCTGGCAAAGCTAGGTGGTCGAGTTCTGCGCCCAGGATCAGCATGGGCATGTGGGAGGCGAAATCTGGTTGAATCTTAGGGAATAAACAGCCCCATAGTGCGCGGATCGATTCTCGTTTGATCAGAGAGGGGAATCTTTCCCTTTTGGCAGGTGAGGCATCGGAGGAAAGGAGTCCTGCTGGTGGCGGACCGCTTCGCGCTACAGCGGGAAAAAGGGTGAGTAAAGTATACATGAGCAAGCGTCTAGGAGACTTGACCATCTCCCAGAGCGTATGTTTGAGGCCAAAGGGAGGAAGGGAAGCAAGTAAGCAGACACTTGAAGCGGCAGTAGGGTACTGAGTCAAAAATAGCTGCACAACAAGTCCTCCCATCGAATGGCCAATAAGGAGTGGGGGAACTCCCAGTTCATCTACGAGACTTTTGAGTTGTGCAACATAATCAGAGAGCGTGTAAGTGAATAGGGTACGAATCGCGTGATCGTCCTCGGGTCGTTTGAGATGAATTGCATAAACCTTGTGACCTTTTTCAGCTAGGTAAGGCAAGAAGTTTTCCTTCCATAGTGTACCTGAGCTATACGCACCATGTACCAAAACAATAGGAGAGCCCCCAGATATAGGCTCTCCTTTGGTATAGGAAATATGATGTTTGGAAATGGTTTCTATCTGAGGTTTTGCCATTTCTTAAGCCGTTACCTTAATCTTATCCATCAGACTGAGGAAGGGACGTGTGTTCTGCATGATGTAAAAATGTAAATAAGGGAAGCCTGCCTCTAGCAATTCGATAGACTGCTTGTACGCCCATTCTATCCCTACCTGTGTCTGTGCCTCTTTTGTCTGGGCATGCATCATACGCTCCGTCAACTCTAGCGGTATGTCAATGTGGAAGATGGAAGGCAAAACATTCAGGTGGTGCTGGCGGGTCATGATTTTCATCCCTGGAATGATAGGCATCGTGATGCCATAATCTCGCGCTTTACGTACAAAATCGATGAACTTCTGTGAATTGAAAAACATCTGAGAGACAGCATAGTGCGCACCATTGTCTTGTTTTTCCTTCAAGATCTGAAGGTCAAACTCGATATTGGGTGACTCGAAATGCTTTTCGGGATAACAAGATACACCGATGCAAAAATTGGTTTTGGCTGCATCGATCAAGTCATCAATGTAGCGTCCATGGTTCATGTCATTGATCTGCTTGACAAGGTCGAGTGCATATTCATTGACCGAGCGATCTTTGGGGATGGGGCGCGAGTTTTGCTTGTCACCACGGATCGCCAGGATGTTTTCTATCCCCAGATAGTTGAGCTCGATCAAGGCATCCTCGGTCTCTTCTCTGGTGAAACCTCCACATAAGATGTGTGGAACAGGCTCTAGATTGTACTTGTATTTGATAGCCGCACAAAGTCCAAATGTACCTGGACTTTTCCGCTTAACTTTTCGTTTGAAAATCCCTCCTGGCATTTCCTCAAACACAACCTCTGCTGCATGGCTCGTCACATCGATGAAAGGCGGATCAAAAGGAATGACCGATTCAATGGCATCGTATAACTTAGTGATATTTCTTCCCCTTTTAGGAGGGATAATCTCCAAGCTCACCGTAGGGTTTTTGGTATTTAACAAATGGTCAACAACGTGCATGTCTTTGAAATTGAGAATCCTTTGGGTTGAAGTATGGGTTTATGCGAGTAGGTGATTATTGACGAATCGCTACGACAGGATCCAGTTTTGCTGCCAAAGATGCAGGAATGATTCCAGCTAGCAAACCAATTAATAGAGAAACTCCTACACCAATCAAAATATCAGAGGGAGCAAAGGTCACTTCTAATGGGACGTTGGCAGCTTGTAACACTGCTTCAGCTGTGACGCCCATCAAGACGACCATCAGGATACCGATCAGCCCGCCGATGAAGCAGAGTAGCAGAGACTCCGTCAAAAACTGATACATCACAAAAGCTTGCGAACTCCCCAGTGCTTTTTGGACGCCGATCTCATTCGTACGCTCTTTTACAGAAATGTACATGATATTGCCTATGCTGAATCCTCCGATCAAAATCGAAAAGATACTGATGACCCAGCCGCCTGTTTCCAAGTAGCCAAATACACTTTCGAGTCTACTCATCAGGGCTTCTTGCTTATTGATCGCAAAGTTGTCCTCCATTCGTGGTTTGAGACCCCTAGAGGCGCGAATAAGCCCTACGGTATTACGCTCTACGGCAGGTAGCTTTTCGTAGTCATTGGCTTTGATGATCAGGACTTTGTCGATATTTCTACTTTGGAGGTTGTACATCTTGGCGAGTGCGCGATAGGGGACATATATGCGCTCATCTTCAGAAGGGAAGCCTGGGAAAAGGTTGCCCCCCTGTTTGGTTTGGACACCGATGACTTTGAGCCGTTTTTTCCCGATCATCAGATATTCCCCTACAGCAGGTCTATTGGGGAAAACCGTTTCAGCTATGGTGTAACCAATGATGCATACAGGACTGCCTAAATGGCTTTCTACTTCCGAAAAGTAGCGTCCCTGGAAAAAAGAGGTGTTTTTTACCCTGGCCATGTCGTGGGTCACCCCAATGACTTCTACACCACTCGCACTCCGGCCAGATGCTTGAATCGTCTGCCTTCTAGAAGTGACCTCATAGCTGACCCCTACGACATTGTCTAAATTGCTCTTCACCCGCTGAAAATCGCGATAGCTGACCTTGGGACGATTGCGAAATTTGAACCAGTCGTCCCTGTCTTCTGCCCATGGCCAGTGATGAACAAAAAATGTGGTGTTCCCTAATGAGGAAAGATTCTGGGAGACAGATGTTTGCAGCGAATTCACCATCGTCAAAATACCTGTAATCGCAAAAATACCTGTTGCCATTCCCAGCATCGTCAACAATGTGCGCATTTTATTGCTGCCAATGGCCTTAAAAGCCATCCTGATACCCTCTCCCAAGAATTGAAAAATATTCATGCCTCCAAAATAACAAACCGCTAACAAATCTGCACAGATGTCGTTAGATTCTACAAATTCCCTCCTAAATTTTAGAGAAATTTCATTACTTTCTAACTGGTAAAGCCTGCTTTGGGTGTCAAAAGTTGCTTCTTTTCAGCACAGGGAAGTTCCCAAACACCATCTAAATCTTAAATACTGTACGTATTGAGCTATTATTGACCCTGTTTTCAGGACTTTCTTTTTAAGCTTTCTAAAACCTTTGTCTCTAAGATTCCCTATAATGAATGGTACACTTAGAGACGTAAAATGGAATAGGTTGTATAAGTGAGCTTTCGTATATAGAGAACTTAATACCTCTAAAGAAGGTTTTCACTCCTGAACAACTACCGAAGAATGCAGGTGTAAATTGAGGACGATTATGAAAAAAATCTGGTTTATTTTTTCCTTGCTTTTGATCTCTCATACAGGATTGAAAGCAGATTATCTATTGGTCCCTATGGACTATGCGCAGACCGACCATCTCAAAGCCTATGGGATTGCGTATTGGATTCTGGACAAATATGGAGTGGAGGTAGATTGGCTCCTGAACTATCGGGGGGGGAGTTTTATGTTCAAATACTCATCTGCTTTTGAGGGGGAGTTGAATGTGAAAAATATCCGTTATGAGCGTATTTCTGATGCTAAATCGAATCAGATTATTGCAAAGGTGACTTCGGATGACTACAATATGGATGCAGTCAAGCTGGAAAAAGCACCCAAAATTGCTGTTTATTCACCTAAAAGTGCTCAGCCTTGGGACGATGCTGTGACCTTGGCCATGACATATGCAGAGATCCCTTATGATGTAGTGTACGATCCCGAAGTACTAAAAGGAGAGTTGGATAAATATGACTGGCTACACCTTCACCATGAAGATTTTACGGGCCAGTATGGGAAATTCTATGCTTCCTATCGAAATCATAAATGGTATCAAGATGAAGTTAAAGCTCAGGAAGCTACAGCGCGAATTTTTGGGTATACAAAAGTAAGCCAAATGAAACTAGCTGTTGCTAAGACGATTAAGACCTTTTTGGCTAATGGTGGCTTCCTCTTTGCCATGTGTTCTGCAACAGATACCTATGACATTGCCTTAGCGGCAGAAGGGGTGGACATCTGCGACCATATGTTTGACGGTGACCCTGCCGATCCTGCAGCGCAGTCAAAACTGGATTTTGACCGTTCCCTCGCCTTCGAAAATTTTATCATCACGCGCTCTCCCCTCCAGTACGAGTTCTCCAATATCGACGCCAATTACTCACGGAGGATCACAGAGAATCTGGATTACTTTACACTTTTCGATTTCTCCGCCAAGTGGGACCCCGTACCGACGATGCTTTGCCAAAATCATACAAGCACCGTCAAAGGATTCATGGGACAAACAACGGCTTTTCGCAAGTCTGTATTGAAGCCAGAAGTCCTTATCATGGGAGAACTCAAAGCCTATGACGAAGCACGATACATTCATGGAAATTATGGTCGTGGCATGTGGACATTTTATGGAGGACATGATCCAGAGGATTACCGTCATTTTGTGGGGGAAGATCCGACAGATCTGGCTCTGCATCCCAACTCGCCAGGCTACCGCCTGATCTTGAATAATGTACTCTTTCCTGCCGCGCGTAAGAAGAAGCGTAAGACGTGATGCTTGAAGCCTAAAAATATTTAGCCCTGCGCAGTTCGAGGACTCCGCAGGGTTTTATTTTTGAATGTAAGCTCCTGTTCAGCCTGCTCCCTGCCTCTATCGTTCACTCACCTGATCGATTCCCATATCTAGTACCCGAAACTCCGTCCGTCGATTCAGCTGTTTATTGGCAGCACTATTGTTAGGGACCAAAGGAAGGAACTCTCCATAACCTTTGGGAACCATCCGTCCAGGTTCAATTCCTTCTCCAATCAAGAAGTTTACCACAGACTGGGCGCGTGCCTCAGAGAGCACAATGTTGTAATCTGCAGGTGCATCAGAGTCGGTATGTCCCGAGATCTCCACAATCATGCTAGGATGGGCATTCATGATGGCGAGTAGACGCCGTAGTTCTTCCTTCGATTCAGGTCGCAAGGTCGCCTTGTCTACATCGTAGTAGATGTTTTTCAATACGAAACGGGCATTCTTGGCCAATTTTCGCACGAATATCCGATCTGATACCACAGGCTGTTTCCTTGGATTGACAGGATCTGATATATCTACTTCCTGGGTCTCAAAGAAATATCCTGGCGCCGTCGTCGATTGTTCATATTTTCCCAAGGGCAGCTCGATCGCATATTTTCCTTGATCATCTACGCCCGTCTCATCTGTTGTCTTTCGTTTGGGATTGACAAATGTGATTTTCGCCTCAGGAATAGGCGTACCAGTATCCTCATCCAATACCTCTCCTTTGACAAGTGCTTTGATGGGCTCCATTTTGACCTCCACTCCTTCTTTTTCAGGGTGATCTTGCATGGTGAGGTCAAATAAGACAGTTGTATCGAGGTATCCTGGGGCTACAGAAGCCAGTTGATAGCCCATTTCGAAGGGTAGTTCCACCGAAAAGTTGGCCTCATCGTCTAATGGGAGACGCTGCAATATTTTTCCTTCGGGAGACTTGAGCAGCAGATTGGCTTTGGGAATAGGTTGTCCATTTTCCCTATCTACCACTTGGCCTTTCACTTTGGCTATGAAGGGCTTTTGCAATGCTACATCTTTCCTCAGGGGCGTTTCTCCCATTACAAGAGGCTCCTCAAAAGCAGGGTATTCAGGATGTGTGACCATAAGTTGATAGTCGCCAGGTGGCAGTTGGGATTGATACCTTCCCAAGGGATCGGTAGGGATCTGAAATCTTTCATTTCCTTGAGGATCTTGCACACTTACCAAGGCATTGGGGATAGGTTCTCCTGTGTCTTTATCTGTGACAGCTCCTGAGATGGCCACTTGCATAGGACGAAGTGGAATCTCCATCTTCTCTTTTTCTGGAAAGTCAGCCAGGGTAAGGTCAAATACAGCCAAGGTATCCTCATAGGCAGGTGCCTTTACCGCCAGTCGATACCCTTTTTCAAACGGAATCGCTAGCTCAAAATTGGCCTCGTCATTTACAGGAACCCTTTGAAGGGGTTTTCCTTCAGGAGATTGAAGGATTACGAGTGCATCTGGTAGTGGTTGCTTGTTGTAGATGTCTACCACTTGTCCGCGCATTTTGGCACGGTAGGGCTTGACCATGGTAATCTCTTTTTCCAATGGGCGCATGTCCATTTTCAGGGGTTCCTTCTGGGGAGGATACTGAGGATGCTGGATATCTAGAACATAATCTCCAGGAGGGAGACCTGTCTTGAGTTGACCCTGGGGATCGGTAGTCAATGTAAGTAGCGGCTTACCCGCTGGATCGGTAATGGTGACAGTAGCATCTGGGATGGGATCGCGCGTATCTCTGTCTAGCAGCGTGACACGCACCCACGCTTGCTTGGGTGACATCGGTACATCGACTTCCTTGGGGCCTGGGTAGTCTGTAGGCAACAGATCAAATACAGCAACGGTATCATCAAAGTCTTCAGCCTGAGCAGCAATTTGGTAGGACTCATCGAAGGGAAGTTCCATTTCGAATGATCCCTTGGGATCTACAGGTATTTTTTCGAGGATACGCCCACTACCATTGAGGAGCCTCAACTGGGCCTTTGGGATAGGATTTTGGGTCAATGTATGAAAGACCCTACCCTTCACAAGAATAGTCGATGGCTGATCTAGGTAAATATTTTTCTCTAAAGGATTATCAGGCATATCAAAGACCTCCTTGTAGAGAGGAAAGTCTGGATGACTGACTGTCAGCGTATAGTCTTTACCTGGAGGGAGCGTCTTCTTGAAATTACCGATTCGACCCGTAGGCGTTCGGACCCATTCCTTTCCTTTGGGATCTGTGATGACGAGCTCTGCGCCATATAGTGGGACACCATCGCGTTTGGAGCGTACGACGCCTCGGATTTCGACTGGGCGGCCCATGAGAATCTCTTTAGATTCAGGACGATCGGGCATCGTGAAGGAAATATCTTTAGGTGCATAGTTGGGATGGGTCGTGTGGACCTCATAAGGCATGTTCGGCTTGAGTTTTCCTTTTACCTTACCATCTGGTCCACTTACGAGGACATAAAGAGGGGGGGCGTCTTTAGGACGGATTTCGACCATGGCACCAGGGATGGATCTGCCTGTTCGCTCGCTCATAACTTCAGCCTCGAAGGGAACCGCTCGATCCAGCTCTGCATCTTGTTTGAGGGGCTGATCAGCTAGATAAAAAGGAATCTCCTCTGGCATGTGATTGGGATGGTCTGCCTTGAGGGTATAAGGTTGATTCATCGGTAGGGGGTGTACATATCGTCCTTCGGGATCCGTTTGGATTCGTGCAACCACTCGGCCTGCAGAATCTTCGATGAGGACAATGGCATCTGCAATAGGAAGGCCTGTTTCTTCACTTAGGACTATCCCTTCTACGGTTACAGTGGGTACAGGTGGTTGGTTGATGATGTTATTGAGGTGGACATTGATGAAATGATCTCTGATAGAAGAGGTGACTATGTCAGGATCTCCGTCGCGATCTAGATCAGCCGCTACAATGCCCGTATTACGTCTACCCGAGGGAAGGCCTACTCCATATCCAAATTTACCCTTTCCCAAGTTGAGGTGATAGTTGATGTTATGGTCGTTGTGAGAACACGTGACAATGTCCATATCTCCATCGAGATCCATATCTGCTATCGCCAGATCCATATTGTGATGGCCCGAAAGCGAAGGTTTATCGTAGGTGAATTTGCCATTTCCCGTATTGATTTGGACATATAATAAGTGATTGTCATAGGAAGCTGCCGCTACATCGGGGCGCTTATCTCCATTAAAATCTCCTATACCTATCCCCCAGCATGCCGCACGTGCTTTTAGGATTTCTCCCTCACTAAATCCTGCATCCTTTTCTCCTCTATGTAGATAGATGTATCCATTGTCACAGCCGACCACTAGATCCATGTATCCATCATAATCGAAGTCCCCTGCGGTGAGTGAGCGCGGATTGTGTCCCGTATATACATGTTGTGCTTCCCCAAAACGACCCGTTCCATCGTTGAGATGGAAGTTTACGACATGATCTGAAACGACAGCTGTAACAAGGTCGGGTGCCCCATCTCGGTTGATGTCTACTGACAGGACATCTTGTGCCATATGTCCAGTAGTAATTACCTGAAGGCTGTCCAAGAATCCTCCGGCCTGATTGTTGATGAGCACGCAAAGCTTGCCTGAGCGAGTGCTCGTAGCCACGTCTGGCCAGTTGTCACTATTGGCGTCAAGGACACATATCCCTCTGTTCTGTTTTTGGGTGTAGAAAGTCTTCTGTTTGGGATACCTCCCTCGACCGTCGTTGTATAGGAGAACCACTTTTCCGTCCTTATCTGAGGCACTTACGATATCCAGATCTCCGTCCAGATCAAAATCTCCTAAGGCAAGATCCCAATTACGCTCACCAGCAGTATATTGAGCAGGAGCAACGTAGACACTATCCTTGACGAATGTCGAATAGGCCTTTCCATCTTTCTCGAAGTCCTGTGCGTGAAGCATTGGTACAATTCCAAGCCAGAAAACCCAGAATATAACCCCCCATGACTTACTCATTCGCTCATTGATTAGTGAGTTGATTATTCAAAAGTAAAATTATTTTCAATTCAGGAATAATCAATTGGGGAAGTATACTTACAATTCGACACCTTATTTTGGAATGGTGTATAGTTCTTGCTTCGAATAGTGTACTAATTTGAGCGCATACACCATTGTGAAAAACTGGGATAGGAGGAATTTGGGCTTAAAAATGCAAATAAAACCTCCACTAATGTTACTTTCACGTAGAAACGTTTAGTACGAATAGCAAAGAATGAGTATGTTGAAAAGAGTGTAAGAGGAGTAAGGTAAAAAGCGAAACCCAACCGAAATCTTATTCTGTTCGTAAGAAAAGAGCACAGCCAGTAAAAAATTATGAGGCAGCAACTATACATATGGATTGTTTTGATGGGCTTGTGGACAATGACAGCAAGTGTTCAAGCACAGATCATTGACAGTACCTATGTCCCTAGGTTCAAGGTCTACACCTATGAAGGAAAAACATTCATGTCTGGTAGGTTGGACACGATTGATATTACGCGTGACAAGCCTTCGAAGCGCGAACTGAGACGCGGACAAAAAAGACTGAGGAGATATACGCGCCTGAGATACAACGTTCATAAAGTGTATCCCTATGCGCAAAAGCTGTCTGAGATGATTGAAGAGGTAGCGCGGGAAATGGATGCCTTAGAAACAGATCAAGATAGGCGCGACTATGTCAAAACGAAGGAAGCTTCTCTTTTTGGCGAATATGAAGATGACATACGGAAAATGACACGTTCGCAAGGCAAGGTCCTTGTCAAGCTTGTCTACCGTCAGACAGGTGCTTCAACCTTCCACCTGATCAAAGACCACAAGTCGGGTGCTTCTGCCATGTTTTGGCAATCCATTGGGTTGATTTTTGGAATTAATTTGAAGCAAGAGTACGATCCCGAAGAAGAAGCCATGATCGAGGCCATCGTAACGGAGCTTGAGCGGGGAGGATACAACATTGCCTACCGAAAATACAATTACAGCCTAGACGACTAATAAGTAGACCGATTTACTTACAGGTTGGATGAATGGATTTTCTTACATCCTCAATCCTCTTTGAATATTACAACCCCCAAATGCACCGTATTTAGGCTATAAGGCCAAAAAACGACACTTTTCCTCACTTTCTTTCAACAAAAAAAAAGAATCGTTGAGGCTCCGAATGTATGTAAAGCTGCAGAATGAGCTCATAATTCTCCCACAACCCAATAATTCCCAGGGTTTACTTCCCAGATATACCTGCTATAAGTCAATAATTTCCCAGATTTACCCAGGAAAACAGCCTCTCTCCCATATAATATCTATACAAGATTGAGGAAAATATTACATAGGTCCTGATGGTCGATTTTTTGAATCATCGAAAATATGTACATAATTGAACGTATATCTAACGTATGCCTCTCTTCTTGCACATTGAGTTTGGGGGAACTTTGTACAGGAAGAATACTAAACCTTACCTAAATGTGGTGGCAGTTTCTGCCACCTTTTTTTATGCTTCAAACTCCATGATCAGATCGTCCTGTTCTACCATCTGACCTGCCTGTAAGTGAATGGTTTTGATGGTTCCCTCCACATTGGCTGTGATGGTAGATTCCATTTTCATGGCTTCTATGACAAATAAAGGTTGGTTTCTGCTGACCTCTCCTCCCTCTTCTACTAGGATCTGTGTCAGACGACCCTGCAAGGGTGCTCCTATCTCATGAGGTTGTGTGGCCTTTCGGTTGGAGACCTTTTCAATCGCTAGATTTTCATCCTGGATCACGACAGAGCGCGTCTGACCATTGAGACGGAAGAATACGACACAGTTTCCTTCCTCGTCTGCGTCCAATTTGTACAAATATTGGATCAATAGCTTCTTGCCAGGGTCGATGCGTACCAGCAATTCCTCGTTGGATTCCAAAGGATAGAAATATGCCTTGGTGGGTAGCTTCATGACCTCATCAAACCGCTGGAGATGGTCATAGTATCCAGCAAATACCTTGGGATATAACTGATAACTGAGAAAGTCGGTGAACTGCATCCTAAAGTCAGGGAAATCCTTCTTGAACTCCTCAAAGGCTCGATCAAAATCTACAGGTGCCAAATGCGCATTGGGCCTATCGGTATAGGGTGTTTCGTCTTTGAGGACAATCGACTGTAGCGCTTTAGGAAAACCCAGATAAGGCTGACCCAGATCTCCTCTAAAGAAGGATTTCACAGAGTCGGGAAACGACAATTCCTCTCCCTTTTTCAGGACTTCAGCTTCGTCCAGTCCGTTGGATGTCATGAACAATGCCATGTCTCCTACCACCTTAGAAGAAGGCGTCACTTTGACTATATCCCCAAACATGCGATTGACGACGGCATAGTTCTTTTTGATCGTCTCAAACTTGTCCTCCAGTCCCAGTGATCTTGCTTGAGGTAGCAGGTTAGAGTATTGCCCCCCAGGGATCTCGTGTTGATAGACCTCTGCTGTACTTGCGCGTAGCTCTGTCTCGAAGGGATAATAGTACTCACGAATAACCTCCCAGTAGTTGGCAAATTGATTGAGACTGTCAAGGTCCACTTTACCCGCCCGCGCGTGTTTCTCTGTCATAGCCACAAAGGAGTTGAAGCTAGGCTGTGAGGTGAGCCCTGACATAGAGCTAATGGCCACATCCACGATGTCTACACCTGCTTCCATGGCTTGGTAGTAGGTCGTGAGTTGGTTGCCAGAGGTATCGTGGGTGTGCAGGTGAATGGGAAGACTAATCTGATCTTGGAGTGCGCCTATGAGTTCCTGCGCCGCACGTGGCTTGAGCAGTCCTGCCATGTCTTTGATTGCTAGGATATGCGCGCCTTCACCCTCCAACTGCTTGGCCAATTCTACGTAGTAGTCGAGGGTATACTTGGTACGTGCAGGGTCCATGATGTCTCCTGTATAGCATATACAAGCCTCTGCTAGGGACTGCGTCCGCTCACGTACAGCTTTGATGCTAACCTTCATCGCCTCCAGCCAGTTGAGCGAGTCAAAAATCCTGAATATGTCGATCCCCGTTTCTGCTGCCTCCTCTACGAATCGTTCTACGAGATTGTCTGGATAAGCTTTGTATCCTACGGCATTGGAGCCACGCAGGAGCATCTGTAGCAAGATATTCGGGATCTTTTGCCTGAAAATACGTAGCCTCTCCCACGGATCTTCCTTCAAGAATCGCAGGCACACATCAAATGTAGCCCCTCCCCATACTTCCATGCTAAATACTTCGGGATGTGAGCGGGCAAAACTCTCCGAGATCTGAAACATGTCCATGGTGCGCATCCGCGTAGCGATGAGAGATTGGTGCGCATCACGGAAGGTCGTATCTGTATATTGAATCTGTGGATTTTCCTTGAGCCATTGCAAGAAACCATCCCTTCCCAACTCCGTGAGCTTATCTTTGGTCCCTTTGGGGTAATCTACATTGCGATCTACTGGAGGGATGATGGGCTCACGAAATTTCTTGTCTCTATCCACATACTTGACATCCACATTTCCATTTACCTGAATATTGGCTAGGAAACGAAGCGTTTTGGTGGCACGGTCGCGCGTGCGTCGGATTTCCAGCACTTCGGGATAGTTCTGGATAAATCCTACCGTTGCTTTCCCTTCTCTGAATCGCTGGTGGCTGATGACATTGAGGAGAAAGGGGATATTGTCTTTGACCCCTCGAATCCGAAACTCTCGCAGGGTGCGTTCCATGCGCTGCGAAGCTCCTTTCAGCGTGCGGCCCCAAGCAGATACCTTGACAATCATGGAGTCAAAGAAGGGGGAGATCACCGCACCAGGATAGGAGCTTCCTTCATCTAGTCGGATGCCAAACCCCCCTGCATTGCGATAGGCCAAGATGCGTCCATAATCAGGTTTGAAGCCTTTGGCAGGATCTTCTGTCGTGATTCTACACTGTAGCGCAAAGCCATTGATTTCGATATCCTCCTGCTTCTGTATGAAAATCTGAGGGTCGCTCAATTTACATCCTGCAGCGATCAGGACCTGAGATCGTACGATATCGATTCCCGTTATTTCTTCTGTAATGGTGTGTTCGACCTGAATTCTTGGATTTACCTCAATGAAATAGACATGGAAATCCGCATCTACCAAGAATTCCACTGTGCCTGCATTACTATATCCTACGTGGTTGGCGATCCTCAAGGCATAGTCATACACCTCCTCGCGTGTCTTCTGGGGGAGGGTAGAGGGGGCTACTTCTACAACTTTTTGGAATCGGCGCTGGACAGAGCAATCTCTCTCATACAAATGGACAATATTGCCAAATTGGTCCCCTAGTATTTGAACCTCTATGTGTTTGGGATTTTCGACAAATTTTTCGAGGAAAACGGTATCATCGCCAAAGGCATTTCGTGCTTCATTTCGCGCTTCGAAAAAGGCCTTGGCCATTTGTTCTTCATTTCGTAGCACACGCATCCCACGTCCTCCTCCACCTGCGGCAGCCTTGAGCATGACGGGATACCCTATGCGCTCGGCTTCACTGGCAGCATCTTTTAATGTCTCTAGCGACAAATTACTATCAGGAATCAAGGGAACCCCTACCTGTTGGGCCACTTCTTTGGCTTTGACCTTGTCTCCTAGTTTCTCCATCACCTCCGCTCTAGGACCGATAAAGGTGATCCCTTCCTCCTCACATCTACGGGCAAAATTTACATTTTCAGATAAAAATCCGTAGCCTGGATGGATGGCATCTACTTGCTTTCGCTTGGCTATTGAGATGATACCCTCTATGTCGAGATAGGGTTTGAGCGGTTCCGATCGTTCTCCAATCATGTAGGCTTCATCTGCCTTGTATCGGTGGAGAGAGTACCGATCCTCAAAAGTATAAATGGCTACAGTTTTAATATGAAGTTCAGAAAGGGCACGAAGTACGCGGATGGCAATTTCCCCGCGGTTGGCCACAAGCACTTTTTCAAACTTGCGCATAGGGAGAGGTCGTAGTTGAGTAAAAATTTGAGTATTTTATACAGCAGTGCGCCTAATATAGAATAAAATGTCGTTCAGCAAAACATGTACTTTGTCAGGTATAGATTTTGATATACTGCATGTGATATATATCGATGAGGGGTAGGATGAAATATCTGCTATCTTGTTGAAGGTAAGCCTGTATTTAGAAGCTTCTATTATCCTTCCAACCGAGTAACCTTTTGTCCGTAAATAGAATCAAAGATCATGAGAAGAAGGACAAAAGAGTTGGATATTACGTCTTTCAAATTTGATGAACTTTTGGGTAGACAAAAGGTTGATATGATAGTAACAGATGATTTGTAGCAATACAGCCTTTTCTTTCTTAACTAGGAGTAAGTAGACAGAGGAAATGAGGTATAAATGAAACAGGAAATCTTCAAGAGCAACATGTTACGTCCTTTGTCTTAGGTGTAGCGAAATCCCTTTCGGTTTTATGTAGAAATGGAAAGAATAAGAAAAAAGGAAAATTGGATGGGAAGGTTTATGGAAAGCTGCGCTTAAATTAGTCTTTGCTATACAAGGTAATATCTTGAGAAATTATCATTGAGAAAACGGATTGGATCCCTTATATTAGAATAAATGTATGATCATGCGGTTTGATTTCGGTATTGTCCTTGTGAGTTTGATGATCTTGTTGGGTGCCTGCAACACAGAGCCGGTATTTCCTTTGGAGCCCAAGATTGAATTTTTGGACATCCAACCCAAGGTGGTGAGGTCATTACAAGATTCCATTCTGATCACATTTAGGTTTCAGGATGGGGATGGTAATATTGGGATACTCGATGATGCAGATCCTGCCAACCTCTTCTTAGTCGATTCTCGTTTACAGACGGGAGATCTGGACTCGATCCAAGCAACCAACGTCATTCGCTTACCCGATCTAAGCTCTAATAACAAAAAACCTGAAATTCAAGGTGAAATGACCGTTTCACTGGATTTTACTGCATTGACTAGCTTTTTTGTTGATAGCCAGGAGGTTAGGTATCAAATCAAGCTGTATGACAGGGACGGAAACTTGGCCCAGCCTATTTCTGGATCAGATGGAGCTGTCTATACTGACTATATTACAGTCGTGAGATAAATACATTGGCTATCAGCCACTTTCTTTCCAGTTCTGGAGCTTTTCTGGAAAAACTTCCATCGCCTGAATGGCTTGAGGCCAGCTTGATGGATGTGTGCCTCCTCTTGGAACCTCCAAAATTTTCCAGTGCTGCGCCTTTAATTTTTTTCCAATTTCTTCAATAGCCATTTTCAATGCATCTTCATTTCCACAAGTGAAGACGTCTACCGCTGCATAAGTATATTCAGGCCAAGTATGGATGCTAAGATGGCTTTCCTGTACCGCTACAATTCCTGTCACACCAAAGGGAGAAAATTGGTGGAAGTAATGGTGGAGATACTGCATATCAGCCATTTGTGCTGCTGATAGCATAACCTCTTCTACAAAAGCCGCCTTTGATCCAAGTGCTGGGTCTATCTCATAGTATTCTACCAATACATGTAAGCCGAGTCTATCCAATCTTCTTTTAATCACAATATACGTCTGCTTTGGGGAAAGGATTGTAGGTTTCCTGTGAAAAATTACGGTCTATTCCTATCACACTCCCCTTTGTAAAAGGAAAGATTTACTAGATTTGGAGAATAAAAACTAGGGAATTGTCGCCTCTGATAAATATAATAAAGGTGCATCAGATGGAGTTACACATCGCAGAGATGGGGCCTTCTAAGGAGGGATATTCCGATCTTAAAGATAGCGAACCTCATCAATGGTTGAAACAAATGAGCTATGCATGGCTATTTGTTTCTCAGTACTGTTCAGGTGCCCTATGCCCTAGCTTCGATCAATAGCATACTTTGTCGCATGAAATACCTCGTCTCTCTTTTTGCTTTCCTGTCTGGACTTTTGATTCTTTCCTCTCATGGATGGGCCAAAGCTGATTATCATCCTTCTTGTGTCACGACTGTCACCTCTGTGGTAGTGGGTGATACCTGCGGTCGTGGAGGTTCTATCGTACTTTCTCACAATGGAACGGCTCCCTTTACCTACGATTGGTCCCACGATGTGATGTTGGATGACTCCATCGCACTAGGTCTGGAAGGAGGGACTGTGTATTCCGTCACCGTAAATGATGATGCGGGCTGTTCGGTTACAGAGTTAGTCTTTGTTCCTGCTTTTTCTCCCATCAATGTAAACGGTTCGACTACACCTGATACTTGTGGAGGAGGGGTTGGAGTCGCGAGCGTCCCCCTAGGAGCTATTAGTGGAGGTACGCCCCCATACACTTACCAGTGGGATGCCGCCGCCGATAGTCAGGTCTCACCCTCAGCGATCAACTTGACCGCTGGCGTCTACACTGTCACGATCACGGATGCCGATGGATGTCAAACAACATGGGCTGGGATCGTGGGAGATGAGACTACAAGTTTTGATTTTACCCTCGGTCGAGAGAATGTCTCCTGTTTTGGACTGACGGATGGATCAGCCATCGTGGAGGTGACAGGAGCTTCACCCGTGTACACAGTAGCATGGCGTGACGAAAACGGAGGTGTACTGGGAACCATAGATAGTATCGGTAACCTAGGAGCAGGTTTGTATTCTGTCCTGATTGTAGATGGAACTACTTGTGCAGATAGTATTGCATTTACGGTCTCCGAGCCAGCCGAGATCCAACCGTCATTCTCAACAGATCCTACGACGGGTTGTCGTACCCCCAATGGCGTGTTGACAGCCTTACCTACAGGCGGAACCGCTCCCTATACCTACGAATGGACAAATGCAGATGGTTCTGTCGTCATCGATACGACACAGATTGTCGATAGCCTTCAAGCAGATCAGTATCAACTCAATGTCACCGATGACAATGGTTGCTCTGCCAGTTCAGAGGTTATTTTGACGAGCTTGGCAGGACCCTTCTTTGATGTAGAGATTCTGCAAGGTGACAACTGTGGATTGGGAGAGGGGATTGCTAGAACCAATATCACAGTAGGGACGCCTCCTTATTCTATCGAGTGGCGGACCAATCCCTTACAGGATGATAATTCTTCTATCATAGCGACAGAACTCATTGGGTTGGATACTTATTTTGTCATCATCGTCGATGCCGATTCTTGCCTTCAAACTCAGGAGTTTTTCATGCCAGGACGTCCCCCCTTGAGTATTGACAATCTTGAATCTGAAAATAACTATTGTGATCTGGCCAATGGCGAAGCCTCTGTGAGCATTTCTGGAGGAACCTTGCCTTACCGCTACGCGTGGACGACGACACCTCAGCAGACGACAGCCACAGCTTCGAATCTGGTTGAAGGCCCCTATGCCCTGACTGTTCGTGACAGCTTCAACTGTGTTATTAGAGATACAGTCATTATTCAGGACGAAGAAGGCTTTACGTTGGATATTACGACGACGGATGAGTCATGCTATGGCAAGGAAGATGGAACGGCTACTGCCATCGTAGATAATGCACGTGGGGCTATCAGCTATACATGGCAGTCAGATCCACCACAAAGGAGCCCGCAGGCATCGAACCTTCCAGGAGGTGTAGTAGATCTCATTGTAAGAGATGCCGAAGGCTGCGAGCGTAGAGAATTTGTCGAAATTGACGGAAAGGATTTCCTCCAAGCCGACTTCTCTTTCCAGCCAGACTCGCCTCGGATCGTACCCTTACGGCAAGCTACGATTGAGTTTGTCAATGAGTCTCAGGGAGCAGAGTTTTATGAATGGAACTTTGGCGATGGAAGCACGTCTACTGAAGCTTTCCCTACCCATACATACTTGGACTCAGGTAGATATTTTATCCAACTCAAAGCCTTTAATGATGGAGGAAACTGTGTAGACTCTATTCTGTTGGGTCCAGTTGTCGTGACGAGCGACATCAATCTTTATGTTCCGACAGCTTTCACCCCCAATGGAGATGATCAAAATGATTTCTTGGAGGTGAAAGGAATTTCTCCACTAGATTATAGATTTTTGGTCTTTGATCGATTTGGAGGGGTCGCATTTGAAAGTATGTCGATCGGTGAGGCTTGGAATGGAGTCCTACCCAATGGCCGTGCAGCACCAATGGGCGTCTATGTCTATGTACTTACCTATGAGGCAGAAGGTGGGCAACAGATCACAGAGAAGGGGACGATTACCCTGGTGAGATAAGCTAAGATTAAAAGCGTTTTGTATCCATATAACAGGAAACAGCAAGTATTCCACATACTTGCTGTTTCCTGTTTTTGATTCTGTTGCAAACTGAGGGGAGTAGAGTCTGACCTCTGTCCTCCTATTGTCTCTCATCTCATCTAGAAATGCGCATTCCACCTATCGATATAGTCTAGTATGTCCTCCTTGCCTTTCTTTTTGGTAGAGGTCGTAAAAAACATCGGGGGAAGCTCTTCCCAAGTTTCATATAGCTTCTCCTTATAAAGCGCCTGATTTTTCTCAAAGACAGCAGGTTTAGGTTTATCGGTCTTTGTAAACACAATGGAAAAAGGCAGGCTGTGGACTCCTAGAAATTCCATGAACTGTAAGTCGATTTCTTGAGGGGGAATCCTGCTGTCTACTAAGACAAAGGTATTCATCAAGTTGGGGCGATTGAGGAGATAATCCCCCATCATCTCTTGAAATTGATTCCGTTGAGTTTTTGATACTTTGGCGTAGCCATATCCAGGAAGGTCCACTAGATACCAATCCTGATTGATAAGAAAGTGGTTGATCAGCTGGGTCTTGCCAGGTGTGCCACTGGTCAGCGCGAGATTGCGGCGATTGCACAGGTAATTGATCAAGGAAGACTTCCCTACATTAGACCTTCCCGTGAAGGCGTACTCTGGTCGGTCTGGACCAGGTACTTGCGTGACATTCTGACTACTTTTGATAAATTCTGCCTGTGTAATTTCCATACGAATCTCGAATTTGGACGAGGGCTAAGAACCTTTTTATGCCTAACTTTGTTGTGAACTGCAAACATCACACTTTTTTTTCGATCCTAAAAACATAGCATATTGGCTGAGCAGGTAAGACCATACGAAGATCAGGATGCCTCCAAAAAGGCACAGGTAACGGAAATGTTTGATAACATCGCGCCTAAGTATGATCTTTTGAATCGCGCGCTGTCCCTTGGGATAGACCAGTCCTGGCGAAAGTACGCGATCAAGCGTCTGGGTGCGTATAATCCCAAGGTAATTTTGGATTTGGCGACAGGAACAGGAGATTTTGCGGTGGCGGCTACGGCACTTCATCCTGATCAAGTGATTGGAATTGATATTTCTCCTGGTATGCTAGATCTGGGGAAGGAGAAAATGAAGAAAAAAGGGCTGTCCCATATCGTCGACATGCGAATCGGTGATTCCGAAGGGCTGGACTTGGAGACCAACTCGATCGATGGCATCACCGTAGGGTTTGGCGTGCGCAACTTTGAGAATCTGCGCAAAGGCCTGGGTGAAATGCTCCGTGTACTCAAGCCTGGAAAGGCAGCCATTGTGCTGGAGCCTTCTTTCCCTACTGTATTTCCGCTCAGGCAACTGTTCCAATTTCATTTCTCGGTCTTGACACCCCTCATTGGGAAAATGATCTCTGGTGATCAAGCAGCTTACGATTACCTGCCCCAATCTGTCCGCGCCTTTCCCAATGGAGATGAGTTTGTGCAAATCTGCCAAGAGGTCGGCTACTCCAAAGCCATCTATAAACCGCTCACCTTTGGTATTTGCTCTATGTACATCATGGAGAAATAAGATAGGAGCATGATATCCGACTGGTCGAATGTACAATTAGCCTGATGGGGTGTAAAGAAGAATTTTAAGCTTTTGACACGAGCGAAAATATCTTCTAAATATTCGCAATGGAGATAGCCTCTACAGTACAATCTCTTTAAAGAGGGTGCTTCGATCTGCGGTAGCGTACCTATTGCATTACATGTTATTCAAGCCTCCAAAGAAGTATTAGCGATTATCTTTATTTTGAAGTAGGGAAAAATGAAAGTTTATGGTTTTATAGGAGGTCCTAGACCAATTATTTTCGTTATGTAGAAAGACGCTTGGCTATTTACGATCAAAAAGGAAAAAAATCGGGCTATTCGTTAAGTTAAGTCTAAAATACATTCCGTATTTTCAATTTAATATGTTTCCTTCGTGATCTTATTAGCGTATTGTTTCATTTTCACCATCAATAGAAAACTACTATAGAGCAGCTTTACATTACGCAACTGTAATAGTTAAAGAACGATATACGGATGAAAAAAGCGTTTTTCTTCGCACTATTGAGCATTATTTGCTGGAACGTTTCCCTAAGCCAAAACTATCTCAACGGTCATCCACATGATCAAAAAGGCTTTTCTTTGGGTTTTTTGATGGGATTGACTTACACAGATTATAACCTTAAGCAGCAAATCAACGTGGTAGAACCCCGCAATGGGGATACCCTCAGGAGTATGCAGTTGACGCCAAGACCAGGCATCAACTTGGGGATGATCACCAACTTCAATCTAGGGAAGCAGCTTGCCTTCCGCATGATTCCCACCATCTCACTAGAGCAACGTGACTTTAGCCTTTTTGTGAACAATGGAGATGTGAGCTACATCGAGCCACGCAAGGTAGAAGCGGCTTATGTAGATCTTCCTTTCATGTTTCAGATTAAGACGGGCTACTACAAGCGGACACGTGTATATGTACTGGCAGGAGGCTTTGTAGGCGTAAACTTGATCTCCAATGCCCGTGTAGAAAATGATGAGCGCCTGCTCAAAATCACGACTACCAATACAGGTTTGACCTTCGGTTTTGGCGTGAACCTCTATGGGGATCGAATCAAACTTTCCCCAGAAATCCTCTACAAGCTGGGGCTTCAAAATGTGTATGTACCTCGTAACACAACCTTTGCCGAAGCCATTTCTCGCTTGAGCTCCCAAGTTATTTCCATTAACATCAATTTCGAGTAAAAAGAAGAGCAGCTAGACGCGCTAGCTGCTAACTGGTGCAGCAATACGTGATAGACTGCGTGTCAAGTGTATCGTTGATGCCCTATCAATAAATTAATCTAAAGTTGAACGGGATGTTTACCCAAAACGGAATAGGCTCTCCATTGATACTGGCAGGGCTAAATCTAAGGGATTTGATGTGTTGGAGCACCTGTGTGATGAGTACGGGATGAATATCTTCTACTATATGTATTCGGATGGGGCTTCCCTTTTCATTGATACTTAGCTTGACGATGACCTGACCTTGAATTTTTTTATCTCTTGCAAATTCAGGATATCCGATAGCGGCTACTACTTCAGGCATATTGAGCGGTGAAGGTTCGATTTCTGTTTCGATGGCGAGCGAATCATTCTTTGGTTCTTCTACTTCGAATGTATCGACATGGTAAGGTATATCATCATATCCCAGATATTCCCAATATCCTTCTAGCTGGTCTTCTTTGTACTGACCTTGTGAAAAAAGGGAACCATCAGCACGATATCCTTTGTAGGGACCATCTAGTTTCCCCTCCTTGTAGTTCATTTCCGCCAATACATCGGTCGATGAGCCCATTTTTTTCCATGCTCCAGTATTTTTTCCTTTTGCTATTTTTCCTGACCAAGTAGGCCATGGATCTAATAAACTTTCAGGATTGGGATACATGCTGTTGGCCCATGTTATTTCACCCCTTCCGTCTGTTACAAGGGGATTACCGATTCTGTCCCAGGCTTGTAAAATGTAGAAATCGGGTTGATAGATGTAGGGTTTCATTGATCCAAAGACGCCGATCCGATCCTTAAGCCCATTGGAATGCCACTGATAGGCTGTATCGACTGGTTCCCCTTTTTGATAGGTGATTGTTAGGGCTTTTATGCCATTGGGGTGATAATATGTCCATGTCCCGTGTTTGACTTGATCTCGACGAGGCATGGACTCTGGGTTTTCCTCATCAGGAGTTTGAGCCAGCGTCTTTCCTTCCATGGCGAGTTTTCCTGTACTTTTGTAGTACTGCTGGACAAACAGACCCTCTGCTTGGGGCTGGACTGTTCGGTAGAAACGTGCGTCTTTCTTTTTGATGGAGCGGTATGAGATGCCGACCGCAAAGTCGTTGTGATAGGTCTTCTTTTGGGCATAGCTTGTCCCGATTATCATGAAGAGGATACTCCAAACAAATAGCTGTCTCATGGTATAGATGTTAGTAGAAATATAAGTGTGATGGATAGAGGTAGAATGAAAAATGAAACGTAAGAATTAGGGCTAATAATCTACATCTGGCGTACATACGGTTTCACAATCTGTACAATAAATAGCTTCTTCAGAGTCAGGTGTCTGATGGTAGATTTTTTCCATGGTCTGGAACTCATCCAGGGTCTGAGAGACATTGCTGACGACAGGCTGAACGAGGAAAAGCTGAGCAGAAAGTAAGAGGGTAGAGGCAATGGGAAATGCCAGACGAGAAGGACGATGAGGTTGAATGAGTCGATGGATACGTACACTGAGTACGCTCCCTTTCAGATAAGTAGCGAGTGGCGCGAGTACGCCCTCTTGGACCCTGATAAGTAGCTGTGCATAGGCCTTAGGAGAAAGCTGCTGTAGGCTCGCTTGATCTGCCATGCATTCACTCAGCAGATGTAGTTCCTTCCTAAACAGATAAAACGCAGGATTCAGAATCCAGAGGCATTGGATGATGCGAAGGACGAACTTCTCGAAGGTATTGTACTGACGGAGATGAGAAAGCTCATGTCGGAAGATCGCTTCCTGCTCTTGTAATGTCAGCTCACTGAGGCCCTCCTGCCAGATGATGTATTTGTGACGAAAGCCAAATGCGCCTACCGCATGTTCTTTCTGAGGAAAAAGGAGGTAGAATGATTGTCCGTCTAGTCTACGGATTTCTTTAGAAGCGTTTTTGATGAGCTTGCGAAGATACTGAAGTTGGAGACCGAAGTGAATCAAAACACTCCCAATGGCAAGCAATATCATCCAAAGCAACATTTCTTTATAAGTGAATAGAAACTGGTAAGCAGCATTGGCGCGATAGTGAATGCGGTGGGTATAATCAGGTCTTTCGCATTTACAATAGCTCTGAAGGGCAATCGGATTGATAGAATTTGCCCAGCCCATGGGTTTGACCTCAGGATGAGGATGAAAGAGGGGTCCTCTTGCCATGACTAGCGGTACCGTCAAGCTCAGAACCAATACAGCATAAATAAATAATTTTTGTTGGTATAAAGTGGCTCTGTTTCGGACAAATGCTATATAGAGCAGCCATCCAATCCAAGAGAGTAGGGTAGTCGTAATGAGGTAAGTGATCATTTTTCGTCGCTATCCTCTATCAATTTTTTCAAGGCATCTAGCTCATCGGAAGAAACTTGCTCTTGGTTGATCAAGGAGGAAACCATTCCTGTAAGTGAGCCTGAGAATACATTGTCTAGTACGTTGCGCACCAATTTTTGTTGATATTTTCCCTTCGTAATTAAAGGATGATAGCGATGGCTACGACCCTGCGCCTCATGTCCTGCGTAGCCTTTCTCTTCCAGAATACGCACAATGGTCGAGATCGTGTTGTATTTGGGCTTGGGTTCTTCTGGCCACTCATTGATGATCTCCTTGACAAAGGCTTGCTTCAGTTGCCAGAGGATATTCATTACTTTCAGTTCTAGTGGCGTCAATAGTTTTTGTTCCATTCGTCTGTCCCTTCTGCTTTAGTGTAGTAGTAAAACTAAGAATTTAGTTTGTGATAAAAAAATTTATTGAGGGAGAGGGGGGAGGTTTAGAATACTTCTTGTCCTTGGGTTAAGAAATATTTTTAGGTGTATAAGGATGAATTTTTTATCCAATACGATAATTGTACAAATGAAAGATACTATTATATAGAATTGTTTTTTTTTCGAAAAAATGTGATTTTACACAAGATTTAAGCCTTTCCAATTTACGTTCTTGTAAAACCAAGACCTCCTGCCTATTTGTAATGCTAGATAATGAAGAGATCATACAGTTAATCCAAACTGGGCAGACAGAAGAAGCGCTGGATAAGTCTCGTATATTGTATAGGCAGAATAGAATCATCCACAGAAAAATCATCCTTCTCTCCAATCAATATCATACTCTTGAGGAGGCGAAGCATACGGGCTTAGATTTCGACCCGAGGGAATATAATAGAATCACGAAGGCCTTAATTAGCATTATTACGAAAGAGCCTCCAAGTATAAGGCTTCCATTTTCTCTCATCCCTTCTTATGTCTACCTCATAACGATTCTGGTTATTTTAATTTCCATTGGAATCGTCTTAGTACTTCATGATAAGGATAGATGGAATGATGATCCTATACCTAAAACTAGTCTTTCTCCAACAGAACCATGGGGAGAACAAGAGTCAGAGGTTGCCCAAGATAGTGTGAATCATGAGGAAAGAGGAGCTAAGGAAGAGCAAGAGCCTTCTGACCATCTAGCAAATGGTAAGGACTCAACAACAACGAAGAAGAGCTGGCAAACCAATCCCAAACATCTCAAAAACTTTTTAAACAAGTTCTTTATAGGAAATGCCTCCCCTAAGAGTTCCAATGACATCAATCGACTAATCGATGATCACCATTTGGAGGGGGTAACGATCTCCTTTAGGAGTAGGATGGAAGAGGGGCGGCTAAATATCAGGTCTTACTTACGAAGACTTGCCTGTTTGCCTCATAAAAGAATCTCTTCCTTGAAGTTAATGGGAAGAAAGGAGATTCGAATTGAGGAAAAAAATACAATGAACGGTTTGTACGGGCCGATTTTCCTGAGTTTGAAATATATATTCGAAAATGGAAGTACCCACAGAGAAGACCCTCGTAAAAAGGCTGATTTTAACGAGCAACTCAGTGAGTTAGCAGAACTATTACCAGATCATACGGGCGTACCCATGATCATTCATACAGATTCTGTAGATAATTTGACGCTAGATCGGATGACCTGCAACCAATATTTTTATCGATTAGCTATGGCCGATTCTTTGAACATACATAACAAGTTGATCGAAGTCCTTCCTTTTCAGGGAGAAGGGAGTAAACTCGATTCCTTACACATTTGGATAAAAGTGAAGATCTGATGAAAAGAAGCATTCAATTTACAAGAGGTGGGAGTTGTCTATACTTTAGACGCAAGCGATGGGGCCGTTTGAATAGCTCGGTTATTTCAGCTTTGAAGTGTATGCAAAAGTTTCATCTCATTGTCTTATTGCTTATTCCTTTCCTTTCGTTAAG